>NZ_JAGE01000001.1:0-677500 GCF_000526495.1 Ruminiclostridium josui JCM 17888
TTGTTGCTGGTCCAACTTTTACTTGTCCTCGCAGACCTATTGGATATAATCGGTTTTTGTCAACATGAAAATCTTCAAACATCTGTCCATATATTCCGCATTCTGCATTTGCAAATATTTTCCCCATTGGAGGCTTGTTTTCCATAAATATACCTTTAAGCTCTCCAGGTGTTCCCTGCTCACCTTTTCTTACCGAAATAATGTTTGATTCCATTACTTCTCCGCTATTAACAGGCATTAATGTTCCTGTGTCAGCATCTGTTATTCCATGCCCCAGTGCACCAAATCCATGAGTTTCAGGATCATAAAATGTCATTGTTCCTATACCCGCTGTGCTGTCTCTTACCCATAATCCAATATGATATTTCTTATCATTTACGCCTTCAATTGGATTAATGGTAGTAGTCATTAATTCATTTCCTCGTTTGAATTTAATTGTCAGCTTGTCTCCTTTACTGTTATCAATCTGATTAATCAAATCTTTAATACATAACATCTTTTTGTTATTTACTTCATAAATGATATCTCCAGTCTTTATCCCTCCGTCCTTGGCAGGTGCAGATTTAGAACCGTCAGCCTTATCAACTTCACTAAGACCGATTACTAAAATCCCATCCATTCTAATTTTTACACCTATAGTATTTCCGCATGCAGCAAGCTTTTTGCTAGGAATTATGTCTACTTGCATAGTCTTTAATGGTATAACTCCAAAAGCTTTGAAATTAAGCTTCACCGAGCCTCTCTTTTGTGTTTTAAAAGAAAGGGGCGATATTAATTCCAAGTAATTCCCCTGAACTTTAATATCCGCATTATTAAGTTTTAAAACTGCTCTGTTATCAGCCTTTATATTTACAAAATAGAAGCTTTTAAAATTGTAAATATACTCCTCACCTTCCAGAAGAATTAGTTTTTCTGGAATTACGGAAAATGCCTGCAAGTAACTGAGTGTAATAACACAAAAACAAACAAATAATAATACAAACAGCTTTTTCTTATTTGATTTGATATAGTGCATTTATTTTCACTCTCCCGATATTTAAAATATCTTTACGGCTGCTTGCGGATAATAAAATCACGCCCATTAAAGCGTGATCTCAAAATCATAATCATAAGTTAACCTTTATGCTTTTTTATTATTCAAGTAAAAAAAAACATGACAGGTAATTAAAACTCATATCTGTCATGTTTAGCGATTTTCGAATTTGGAAATGATTTCTGCAATTATTTTTTCTTAAAATTTTCAGCAGCAAGAAGTAATTCTTCCGCATGCTTATAAGCAATGGATGTTATGTCAGAACCACCTATTATTCTTGCTATTTCCTGTATACGGCCTTTTTTATCCAAAATTCTTACAGTTGTATATGTATTTTCACCGTTTGAATTTTTTTCAATATAAAGGTGATTATCAGCCATACAAGCCAACTGGGACAAGTGGGTTACACATATAACCTGGTGGGTTCTCGATATGTAGGACAGCTTTTCTCCAACCTTTTGAGCTGCTTTTCCGCTGATTCCAGTATCAATTTCATCAAATATAAGTGTTGGGATTTCATCCACATTAGCAAGAATTGTTTTTATGGCAAGCATAATTCTTGACATTTCACCACCTGAAGCTATTTTGCTAAGGGGTTTCAAAGGTTCTCCCACATTACTTGAAATCAGAAATTCCACATTATCCAAACCATTTTTAGTAAAATTATTCTTTGCTTCATCTATTACAATATTAACTTTAAAACGGGCATTTTTCATTTCAAGATTTTCAAGTTCAGCGGTTATATTACTTTCAAGAACCAGAGCAGCCTTTTCCCTCTGAGAATGCAGTTTAGCAGCTATTTCTTGTAATTTTTTAATTATGGATACCAGCTGTTTTTTTAAATCTTCAGCAAGGCTTTCACTTTGAAGTAATTCGTCATATTCAATCTGAGATTTCTTAAGAAAATCCAAGGCCTCCAAAATGCCTGAGCCATACTTTCTCTTTACTCTAGTAATAATATCAAGTCTTTCTTCTATTACGGACAGTTCATTTGGGTCAAAATCATCTTCATCCCTTCTTGCTCTCAACTCTTCACAAATATCCTCAAGCTGGTAAACAACGGATTCCAGTTTTTCAGACAAAGGAATGAGCCCTTCATCGTACTTCTGAACAGCTGTAAGCTCTGAAAGTGCCTTGTTAATATTGTATAAAGCTGAATTACCAGTGTTTCCTCCATCACTGAGCAATTCATAAGAACTATGTATAGAATTCATTATTTTCTCAGAATTAGCCAGTAATTGTCTTCTTTTTAATAGTTCTTCGTCCTCGCCTTCCTTGAGTTTGGCATTTTTTATTTCATCAATCTGAAATTTAAGCATATCCATCCTGCGCTCAATTTCACCTTTATCTCCGACAATGCCTTTAAGTTTTGATTTTATTGATTTGTATTCCTCAAAGAGACTGTGATATTCAGACTTAACTTTTTGAATAGCTTCTCCGCCAAAAGCATCCAGCAATTCAATATGTGATTCTGTTTTAAGCAATGATTGATTGTCGTGCTGACCGTGGATATCCAAAAGAAGTTGTCCTACCTGTTTGAGTACAGAAACATTCACCAGTCTTCCATTTATTCGGCATGCATTCTTTCCGCTTAAGCTTATTTCCCTTGATAGAATTAAGCTGCCATCCTCATGTTCGATACCCAGTTCATCCAAAATTTCATTTATATATGTACTGTCATATTCGAACACAGCTTCAATAAATGCCTTTTCTTTACCATTTCTAATTATGTCCCTGTTTACACGTTCTCCTAGGACAGCATTTATTGAATCAATAAGAATGGACTTTCCTGCACCAGTTTCACCAGTTAATACATTTAACCCTGGCGCAATTTCAAGACTTATCTTATCAATAAGTGCAATATTCTGGATATCCAGCTGTAACAGCATACAAAAACACCTGCCTGTTTATAAATAATTTATGATTTTATCATTTTATTAAATTTGTTAACTATATCCTCAGCTATTTTTTCAGCCCTACAGACCATTATTAATGTATCGTCTCCAGCTATTGTTCCTAGTATTTCATTCCATTTAAGGGAATCAATGGCAGAACCCGCTGCCTGAGCCATACCTGAGAGTGTCTTAACAACAACGATATTATTAGCATAATCACTGGAAACATATGCTTCTGTAAGTATAGTTATCAATCTGTTTGAAACCTGATTTTCAGACTGAGCAAAGGCAGAATATTTATATTTGCCTTCAGGAGTCATAACCTTAATAAGCCTTAGTTCCTTAATATCACGAGAAACTGTAGCCTGAGTTACATCCATTCCTTGCTCCTTAAGCTTTTCTGCAAGCTCTTCCTGTGTTTCAATATCGTTATTTTCAATAATATCCAAAATTTTTGCGTGTCTGTTATATTTCATAATCTTACTCCTCTTTTCTCCCGTAAATTTTACTTCTGAGTACGGTAAAAAAGTTCTTGGAATTTACTCTGATTATTTTTACTGTACTCTCTGTTTTCTCTATTTCAAGATAATCTCCACCTGTTATTTCAAGATTTTTCTGTCCGTCCACAGTCACCTTAGCTTTATGCTCAAACCCCTGGGATACACATATTTTTATTTTTCGCATATCCGATGTAATTAATGGTCTTGATGACAAAATATGCGGACAAATGGGAGTTATTATAATCAGTCCCGATGTAGGCTCAACTATGGGGCCTCCTGCCGATAAGGAATACGCCGTGGATCCTGTTGGGGTAGCCACAACAATACCATCTCCCGGATACATTTCAACAAGGTTATCATCAATGTAAGTACTAAGGTGAAGTATTCTGGGAATGCCTCCTCTTGAAATTACAACATCATTTATTGCAACGTCTTGGGCAACCAATTTCCCATCCTTGTACAATTTTGATGATAACATTATTCTATCTTCTAAAGTATACCTGTCATTCAATATGTTTTCTACCGCTTTGTCTATTTCACCCTTTTCTACATCAGTTAAGAACCCAAGGGAACCAAGGTTAATACCCAACATAGGGAGTCCGTACAAATATGCAGTTCTGGCTGTTCTCAAAAAAGTGCCGTCTCCCCCGAGACATATGATCATATCGCAATTATCACAAATTTCAACTACCAGGTTGTCAATATCATCCATTTCAAAAGAGCCGTCATAAGTAGGCAATACAGCTTGACCACCGTATTTTTGAATGCTCTCAACCAATTGATTTGTAAATTCTAAACCTTTGTCTTTTTCTCTATTTGTTATAATTCCGATTCTTTTCATAGTCATCAGCCTCCATGAGCCGTGCAATAACATAGTTTATCTTTTTTTACACTTTAACAGATTATTTAGCTTTTTACCAGTGTGTTGTGTGCTTCAGCAACAACACTTTCTACAAGTTCATTAATATCTTTTGAATCCTGATTTTCTTTTTTTGTCGTATATAATAAATACTCTATATTGCCTTCAGGCCCTTTAATGGGTGAAAAGGATAACTCTTTTATAAATAATTTACTAGCAATAGCAAAATTAATTATATTAAATATAACTTCTTTATGAACAGCACTGTCTCTTACAACACCGTGCTTGCCAACCTTTTCACGCCCCGCCTCAAACTGAGGTTTTATAAGACATACCAACTCCGCATTGTCCTTTAAAAGTGCCAAAACTGCCGGCAGCACCTTAGTAAGTGATATAAAGGAAACATCTATTGATGCAAAATCAGATAAAAATCCGATATCCTCAGGCTTAACATATCTGACATTGGTACGTTCCATACATACGACTCTGGGGTCATTTCTCAACTCCCATGCCAGCTGACCATACCCAACATCTACAGCAACTACCTTTGTTGCACCGTTTTTAAGCATACAATCCGTAAATCCCCCTGTAGATGCGCCAATATCCAGACATGTCTTATCTGTAAGATTTATATTAAAAGCACTAATGGCTTTAGCAAGCTTTAATCCTCCCCTGCTAACGTAAGGATTAATATTTTCTTTTATTTCAACCTCACATTCAACAGGGACTTTTGTTCCCGGCTTGTCCTCTCTGATTCCATCAATCCACACAAGACCAGCCATAATTGCACTCTTGCATTTTTCACGGCTTGAAAAGAAGCCTTTATTTACAAGTAGTACATCAAGTCTTTCCTTTTCCAAAATATACCCTCCAAAATATTTATTATAACGCGGTATTTTTTAACAAATCTATTATATCATTTGTTACAGAGTCTGTATCTAATCTGATTTTTTTCATAAGTTCTTCTCTGGAACCATGAGGTATAAACTGCTCCGGCAAACCTTTTATTAGTAACCGTGTTTTATAATTAAGAGTGTTAAGGGTATCAAGTACTCTGCTGCCGAATCCCCCCATTACACAATTATCCTCCAATGTTACAAGGTTTTGATATTTATCTGCACATTTCTTAACCAATTCAACATCCAAAGGCTTAATAAACCTAGCGTTGACAACTCCTGCACTAATACCTTGCTCTTTCAGCTTTTCAGACACTTGTAAAGCTGTCTCAACCATACTGCCAACAGCGAGTATACACACATGCTGTCCCTCTTCCAGTACTACTCCTTTACCTAGTATTATAGGCATTTCCTGTTTAATTAAATCCTTTCCTCTGCCTCTAGGATATCTGACAGCTATAGGTCCGTTATGTTTGTTTATGGCATAATCAACCATTGCTTTAAGTTCATAATAATCGGCAGGAGCCATTATTGTAAAATTAGGTATGTGATTCAAAAATGATATATCAAATTCTCCCTGATGAGTTTCTCCATCCTCACCTACAATTCCAGCTCTGTCAACACCTAAAACTACATGCAGTTTCTGAATTGCTACATCGTGTATAAGCTGATCATATGCCCTTTGTAAAAATGATGAATAAACTGCAACAACAGGGACCATACCGTTAATGGCCATTCCGGCCGCTGATGTAACTGCATGCTGTTCGGCTATACCCACGTCAAAAAACCTTTGGGGATACTTTTCGCTGAATTTGGATAACCCAGTTCCTTTTGCCATTGCTGCTGATATGGCAACCACTCTGTTATTTATATCAGCTGCTTCTAAAACCGCTTCTCCAAAAACTTCAGAATAATCCGGTAGCTTCTTACCGTACGTTTCTCCTGTCTCTATCTCAAAAGGTGCTATTCCGTGAAATCTGTCAGGACTTTCTTCCGCATAGGAATAGCCCTTCCCTTTTTGAGTACATACATGAATCAGCACAGGCCCTTTTATTTTCTTTGCTGCCTGAATTGATTTGTTCAACTCATCTAGGCTATGCCCATCTACAGGTCCGTAATACTTATAACCTAATTGCTCAAAAAATACTCCCGGCGTAATCAGGTATTTTACAGTACCTTTTAATTTACGGACAGCCTTCCTAGCCTTTTTACTAATATTAGGCATTTTGTCAAGAAATTTATCTATATCTTCTTTAGTTTTTGTGTAAACTGGGTCAGTACGCAGTTTACTTAAATATCTTGACATTCCACCAACATTCTGTGCTATAGACATTTCATTGTCATTAAGTATTACAATGAAATTACTTGTTAGTCTCCCAGCATCATTTAAGGCTTCATAAGCCATTCCGCCAGTCATTGCCCCATCGCCTATAATAGCCATTACACTGTAGTTTTCTTTTTTTATATCCCTTGCACGGGCAATACCCAGCGCTGCAGAAATAGAAGTACTGCTATGCCCAGTGTTAAAGCAATCGTGTACACTTTCACAGGTTTTTGGAAATCCGGCTAAGCCTCCAAATTTTCGTAATGTATCGAAATCTTCCTTTCGGCCTGTCAATATCTTGTGGACATAAGATTGATGCCCTACGTCCCAAACAATTTTGTCCTTATTTGTATTAAAGTTTTTATGAATCGAAAGTGTCAGTTCAACAACTCCCAGATTAGAAGCCAAATGCCCCCCAGTCTTTGAAACTTTATTTATAAGAAACGTTCTAATTTCTTCTGCAAGAACCTTTAATTCTTCTATCTCCAATTTTGCTACATCTTCAGGAGAGTTTATACCATTGAGATACCCCACTTGAATTACTCCTTTATAGTACCTTTGTTAGCGCGTTTTTTTTTATTATTCCATTTCTTTTTCTTTTTAAAATTTATTTTTCCAAATAGAAATTTTATAACTACTGCTACTTTGTATATTATGTAATTACTGTTTTGCAATGCTATGGATTTACCCAGTGCTTTTCCTCCAACTGTTAGGGATGCAACCATTGCTGTAATGGAAAGTCCAAAAATAGAATTTTGTGCATCCGTACCGCCTCCCGAAAACTTGTATACAATAAAGGCAGCCGCCGTACCGCTTATTACACCGCAAATATCCCCAACAACATCGTTGCAGAAATTTGAGACCTTGTCGGCATTTCTTATTAGCATAACAGCCTGTTTAGCACCATAAAGCTTTCTTGATGCCATAGAATGAAATGGTGCCTCATCCGCAGCTGTTGCAGCTGTACCTATAAGGTCAAATAATATACTTATGATTATTATAACAAAAACAATAAGAAATGAAACAACTGTGGTAGCATTGCCTAATGTTTCATTTGAAAAAAAAGACATAAAAATTGAAATGAAAAAAGTTATTACCGTTATTGATAATGTCCAAACTCTTGTTTCTTTTTTAGAGCTAACTGCATTAGCCCTGAATTTAACTTTCTTTTCATCGGCTGGATGTTTTAAATTATCTTCCACACCAATCCTCCAAATTTATTAGAAAAACAGGTGGCAGTTTATTGAGTAAATTTTGCGGCTTAGGTCAGGCAGGATTTCCCTGACATGTGCTGGAATGTCGCCAAACCAGTGGTTTCCCTTTAAACATATCACCGTGCGTCTCCGTTTACGGGGCCTGATTACCACTTAGTCCACACTTTAATCCCCAACAAACCACTTATAAGAACAGTCTAGGGGTTTTCCCCAACAGTCAAAATGATTCCTAGCCTCTTTTGCAAAAAGGGTTTCAAACAGCAATAATGCTTATATATCGGCCAATACATGAAGCATCTGATCCGTTATTCACCGAATTTCACTCAAGGCAGGCTACACTGTTCACAGCCATCATATAGACACCGCATAACAGGTTTAATCCCTTTTCGTAGTCGAGGTGGCAAGCAAAAAGCTTGACTTTTCTTCCACAAGTAAGGGTCTCCACGGAAAAGGGGTCAACGCCCGCATGCCATTGCGGATCGCCCCTAATCCTTAACTCCCAGCATCAACCCACCACTGGGCGTAGCAAGCCGACACCAGGAACTTCATCGATGTGCCCTTAAACGGATTTTTAGGCCCGTCTTCAGAATCATCAGTACTGACTAGAATACTGCGCCACCCTGTTTTTTTGTCAATAGTAATAATAAAATAACTTAACTGTCATCGAGACATCATTATAACATAAAAATCTTGATAAACAAAGAGAATATTATTCCCCAAAATTTGTATTATCTGTCCCTTACGACCAGTGATAATGCAAGTTCTTTTAAAAACTGTGCCTTATTCCCGAATGCTTCTAAACATGAAATGCCTTCTTGAGTTACCGTTTCTAAGAGCTTTTTTGACTCCTCAATACCGTACATAGTTACATAAGTTGATTTATTACATGAAGAATCCTTTCCGGGATTCTTCCCCATATTTTCAACGGTTCCCTCTATGTCAAGTATATCGTCCTTTATCTGAAAAGCTAAACCTAAATTTGCTGCATATCCTGACAGAAGCTCAAATTCCTTTTTCTCTGCACCGCATATTACTGCTGCAGCTTCCACCGGAGCTTTTATCAACGCACCTGTTTTTAGTTTATGCATTGTTTTTAGCCTTTCACTTTCAATGGTTTTTCCTTCTGATTGAAGATCAATTACCTGACCTCCTACCATTCCTAATGCCCCTGCATATTTGGCAACTATTCCGGCAGCCCGCATTTTTTCAATACTCTTGGACTCCACTGCATCATTAATCATTATCTCATAAGCCATATTCAATAGTCCATCTCCGGCAAGTATTGCCATGGCTTCACCAAACACCTTGTGGTTTGTCGGCTTTCCCCTTCTGAAATCATCATTATCCATAGCCGGCAAATCATCGTGTATCAGTGAGTATGTATGAATCATTTCAATTGCACAGCCAAAATTAACTACCTCTTGAAGAGGCTTATCTAGCAAATCAGCAACAGCAAGTGCCAATAAAGGTCTCAATCTCTTGCCTCCGGCTAAAAGACTGTATGACATTGCTTCTTTTATATCAAGGCAGTATCCGTTAACTTCTGGAATAATATTATGAAGCCTCTCTTCAATAATATTCACATATATATCATTTTTTTCCTTAAAATTCATATTTCCTCCCAATTATATGTTAAATTCTTTTTCTTCCAATTTACCCTCTTCATTCTGAATCAGCATTGTTATTTGCTTTTCAGCTTCATCCAGCTTTGCTGCACAGTATCTTGACAGTTCTATTCCCTGCTGAAAGCTGGTGATGGATTCCTCCAAAGTGGCCTCACCCTTTTCAAGCTTCACAACAATTTGTTCAAGTTCTGCCATAGCCTCTTCAAAACTCTTTTCAATTTTAACACTCTTACTCATATATTTTTCCCTCTCTTACCGATTTAACGTCGCACTCTGCTAACCCGTTATTTAGTAATATTTTTACATTATCTCCAACATTAACCTGCCCTACACTATTTACAACATTGCCCTGAGAATTTTTAACAACACTGTACCCCCGCTCCATAATTTTCAAGGGGCTCAAGGCATCCAACTTTCCTGCTAGGATTCCAAACTGTGATTTTTTATCTTTTATAATGGATTGATTCTCTCTTACAAGATTTTTAATTAAATTATCCAATGTTTGCCTTTGCTGATTTACTCTGTCAAAGGGCTGTGTAAAAAAAGGTCTTGAGTTTATTTTTTGCAGTTGATTCTGCAATGTTGTGACTTTTTTTACAAGAGCATTTTTCATTCTCATTTTGTAACTTTCCAGCTTATATAAAAGAACTTCTATATCAGGAACTGCAAGTTCAGCGGCTGCAGAAGGAGTCGGCGCCCTCATATCCGCTACGAAATCGCATATAGTAAAATCTGTTTCATGTCCAACGGCAGATATAACAGGAATATTTGATGCATATATGCTTCTTGCAACAATTTCCTCATTGAATGCCCACAGTTCCTCTAGTGAGCCTCCGCCCCTGGCTACAATAATTACGTCAACCTTATTATACTCATTTAGCCGCTTTATGGCTTCAGCTATCTGCCCTGCTGCTTGTGGTCCCTGAACAGCTACAGGATACAAAACCAGTTTCATTTTACTATTTCTTCTATAGGTTACATTTATAATATCCCTTATAACTGCACCTGTTGAAGATGTGACAATACCTATACTTCCGGGCAACATAGGTATGCTTTTCTTTTTCTCGGGGTCAAATAGCCCCTCTAGCTGCAGTTTCTCTTTTAACTGTTCAAATGCAATATGTAGAGCACCTACTCCATCCGGCTGCATATTACTTGCGTACAGCTGATACTGCCCGTCTCTTTCAAAAACAGAGATATAGCCTGATACTATCACCTTCATGCCATTTTCGGGGGCAAACTTAAGTGTAATAGCCTGCGACTTGAACATAACGCATTTTAACAGGCTATTTTCATCTTTAATGGTAAAATACATATGCCCTGTATAATGGTGCTTAAAGTTAGATATTTCACCCCTAATTGAAACATCCGATAATATTAAATCCCTTGATATCAACTGCTTTATATAGTTATTTATGTCAGATACCGAGTAAATTCTATTCATTATTCAAAAAACTCCTATATTCCAAAAAAGGATAATGTCAAATGTATCACATTACCCTTTAAAGCTTCAATTATTCAGAATCACTTTCACTTACTGGCGTTTCTTGAGGTATATCATTCTTTGATACCTTAGCCAAAAGGCCATTAACAAACGCTCCTGCATCCTCATTGCTATACTTTTTAGCCAATTCTACAGCCTCATTTACAGAGACACTAAATGGTATATCATCCCTGTACAATATCTCGTAAATTCCTATTCTTAAAACTGATAAATCTATTTTTGATAAACGATTTATTTTCCATCCGGTAGCCTTTTTTTCTATTATACTATCTAATACCGGTATTTTTTCGTATACCCCATAAACGATTCCTTTGATGTATTCCCTATCGTTTTCAGTTAAACTTTCGTCTTCCAGGGCCATGTTAATTTGATCGTCTCTGTCAGTTTTCTGTATTTCCAATTGATACAACAGCTTCATCGCAGATTCCCTGGATGCACGGCGTCCCATTGAATATTCCTCCTTAAATTAAGTTATTTCTGACTATCTGTATGTACCAGGAGGCAGTATCCTGTCTAAAAGATTTTTGATATAGTCTTTGTCCTGGTACAATTTTTTCCCAACATAAAATCCAAATACTACACACAGCACTACAAATAATGCCTTTAACAATCCAAGAATCAATACGACAACTGCAATTACAAAACCAATTGCAGCACCAAGTATTTCGCCCTTGTGTTGATTGTAAAATTCGGTTAATACCTGTTTATCCATGGTAACACCTCCAATTGTTACTCAACTCTAGCAGATTTGTAACCAGTGAAAATGCTCTCCACTAAAACTCTGACACTATCTACCTGCACTCCCGTGCAATCTTCAACCGCTGATTTTACTTTTTGCTGCATATCTTCAGACAGGAGCGGAATATTTATGTCAGGAAGAACAATCGCTTTCACAGTAATGCTTACACCTTCGCCTACTTTTGTAACAAATGCCTTGGAATCACGAATCCCGTTAAGCTTTCTGGATGTAGCCAATGCAATGTTCTCTATTGAGTTTAAAGTAATTCTGATATCGCCGTTCTTATTGTATTTAATTATAGCTTTTTTATCTCCTTCAGGCTTAAAACCAGAAAGAAGGAATGTCAAACTCAAACAGAAAAATATTGAAGAAACAATGAACATTATAATGGACGGATTCCGATGCGCCAACACATCGTTATATAAGTATGTATAAGCCTCCGACAATATGTCAGACTTGATTGTAACAAGCATTGCAAACATAGATGCTATTGTCAGGAAAAATGCATATACAGCTAATAGTACACGTAAAATTATGTTCATATTAACTTCACCTCTATTCTTTTTATTTCAAGCGAACAATACCAAAAATTCGTAATTAATTTCATTATATTTCAATTATGTATAAAAATCAAACGTATATGAGAATGTTTGGATAATAATCATTCTCATATACTTTATTTAATTATTTCCAATAATACCGATATTGATACTCTACTTAGTTTCAGGATCCTTTTTTATCTCTTTGTCAAAGTTAACTCCCTGAATGTGAATATTAACCTCAACAACATTGAGTCCAGTCATTTCCTGAACTGCGTTTTTTACCTTGTCCTGTATATCCCATGCCACTTCAGGTATTCTTGCACCATATTCTACAATTATATATAAATCTATAGCTGCCTCTTTTTCTCCAACCTCTACTTTTACTCCTTTTGAAAGGTTTTTTCTTCCCAGAATCTCAGCGATTCCTCCTGCTATACCGCCACTCATTCCCGCTACCCCAGGAACATCAGTTGCAGCAATTCCCGCAATAATGGCAACAACTTCCTCAGATATTTTTACAGAACCATAGTCGTCGATTATATTATTCTCTTCCATAAATACCTCCATTATATCAGTCAGGCAATATTACCATTTTTTCTGGATAACAGCTTGTAAAATTATATCACTTCAAACTTTAATTATCAATCTATACTAGTATTTTAAATAATCGTGGTGTGTAATCATTTTGAATAATGCAACTGCTTGTCCTAAGTAACTAAAAAACAAAAGGCTATCTTTCCCAAGATAACCCCTTTTAAGCTCATTTATATATAAAATTATAAGAATTAAAACATATTCTTGATTACAATCTTATCAAAAGGAACATTTCCCTGTCTTGAAACAATATCAGCTATTTTAGCCCAGTCAGCCTTGGATATTGCAGGAGCTTTAACAACAACATCTACACTTCCGTCGTCAGAAAATAATGCAACTACGTCATTAAAACCTTTTTCTTTTATAAGGGTTTCAATATTTGTTTCTTTCTGAGACGTTTCAACTATTTTCATCATTTTTTCATATGCCTTGGATTTAGCATCTTTGCTGGCCATATCATCTTGATAAATACTTTTCATTGTTTCAATGTCCTTGTCTCTTGTAACATCCCTATCCATTTTTGCCTGAGCAAAAAAGGTGTTTGCTTCCTTTGAAGCGGTAGCTGTTTTCTCTTCATCCCCGGCAGCAGCAGTGTCGATATTTTCCTTATCAGATGCATCCTGATTATCTACATATACTGCATCGCCAATTTGAGCGGAGTCATCTTCGCTGTATTGTGAGCTTTTGTTGTAGTTATACTGCAGATATCCTGCCACTAACAACATAAGTACAAGGGAAAGTACAATTATTTGTTTTCTTTTTAAAAAATTCATTACATAGACCCTCCTAACAATCTTTTAGTTTATTGTTTCTCCTTGGCTTTTCACCTGAAGGATTTTGCTCGTCTCACACATTATGTATATTCATGTATATTAAAGTTTATTTCTATTTTTTAAAATTAGTTTTTATTTCTCTCAAATACCTGTATTTTGTGAGAAGCTACTTCAAAAAGTGCTTCTGTAGCCTTTGAAAGACTGCTCCTGACTTCTGCATCTCCGGCCCCGTCTGCAACTATGACAACTCCTTTTACTTTTGGGAGCAGTTCCTTTGTTATGTATGGTTTTTTTACACCATCGCTTTCCTCGAAAATAATGCTATTTTCCCTTTCTGACTGTTTAACTGACCTTGTACCTCCTTCCTTGTCTTTCTCCTGGGTGTCGCTTGTACTGTTTTTGGTGTTATATGCCGGCACAGATTCATTACCGGAATAAAAAGTCACCATAACACTAACCTTCCCTGCTCCCTTTATTTGAGACAGGATAGCCTCCAGACTTTTTTCCAGTTTATCCTTTGTTTCACCTTCCTTCTGGTTCAATGTTTCCACAGCCTCTGTCCCGTTTTTTGGCTGGGGAGTAACCTGCTCTTTTTTCTCAGGTGTTCCTTGGAAGAATACGCTGCCTGCAATGAGTAGAATTATTCCTATAATTGCAACTATTACGGCATTTTGAATAATCTTTTTGCTTCCGTCGGCAGTTATTCTTTTTTTCAAATCCATTATAAGCTTACCAAATTTATACATTTATATTCCCTCCTGCACCATTTATTCCGAAAACTTATGGATTATCCCAAATTAATTTACTGTAACAATAATATTGTCTTTCTTTATTTCAAAGGATTTATTTATGGTCTGTCTTAACTGCTCGGTTATTTTTTTGCTCTCCTCATCTACAGGAGCTTCAACTGTTTTATTATTCTTTTTTCCCTTTATAAAAGGTAATGAAATATCTACCTTTTCAACAGGCATTACTGAAATAATTTTTACACTGTCCGACTTCTTTTTACCGCGTTTTACTTGCAGGTTTACTCTGGTTATTTCTCCGAATTTATCTGAAGAGTAATCCTCATTGATTTCAATATCTGCTTTTGCCTGGGAAACTCCATCAACCTTTAAGGCTTGCTCCTGGATACTGTTAATAACCTTTTCCTTGTATACCTGAGATACTTGTTTCATCTGCTTGTCCTTTAGCAGTTTGCTGCTGGCTTCAAGTTCATTTTTATCAATATACATGCTATCTGATATTACATTTTGTCCGAGATCAAAATTCTTATTTTTAAGAGCTAAAAAAGGGTTTATAACTGCAATTAACAAAATGAACCCTGCTATAAGGCTTATTACTTTTTTTATTTTTCCTGAAGGCATTATTATTTCAAATAAAATAAGAATGATAGTAATTGTTACAATATTGATAATCCAGCTTTTTAAAAATTCAAGCATTTAACTCCCCCCTACCTTATTGCGGCAGACATGTTAGTAGTACTTATTACGATTGTGATTGCTATTAGGAACATAACTGCTATTGCCGCCGTTACTCCTAATATATATGTCAGTGAGCCTGACATATCATTAAGGCAATTTGTAATCTTCTTATCTGATATAGGCTCTACAAATGCACAGGCCAGCTTGTACAACACAACTACTGCAAGAATCTTCAAAAGGGGCGCAAGACATATTAAAAGGATTCCTATCATTGCAATGAGTCCCGATGCATTTTTAATTACCAATGTACAGCCTACTACTGTTTCAGCTGCATCTGCCAGATACTTTCCTACTACCGGGATAAACGTTCCCAGTGCAAACTTTGCTGTTTTACTTGTCACCCCGTCTACAACTGCACCCATTGAGCCCTGTATTGATACAATTGCTATAAATATTGTAAGAATAAGTCCTAGCCCCCAGGTACAGATTTGTTTCATAAAGCCAGCAAGTTTGGTTAATTGAATCTTATCTGAAATATTATTTACGATGTTAAGTATTGTAATAAGAAAAATAAGCGGGATAAAAAAATTTTTAATTACTGTGGCACCTATTTCAATCAGCATTACCAACACAGGTTGGAAAACACCCGCCGAAGATATACTCCCTGATGTTGCCAGAAGTGTTATTAGCAGCGGTATTATTGAATGCATAAATGATACCATACTATCAATAATGTCCATACACATTTTCATAGCCGTACTGAAACTAACCATCAGCACTGAAACCAATACAATGTAGCACACGAAAAAAGCCATTTCACCCACACTTTCACTTAAAAATGAACTTTGCAGGTTTTTTAATATAGCACAAATAATAGAAAGAACTATTATCTTTATCAATATATCCGCATTTAAAAATACTTCTTTTAGCAAGTATCTGATTACTCTGTTAATAACTCCAGTGAAACTGAATTTCAAATCTCCTTTTGCCGCATCAGAAACAAATTTCCCAGGGTCAAAGTCCGGAAAGAGTTCTTGCGAATCTTCACTGTAGTACTTTCTTACATTGTCACTTATGCCGGAGTTATCCTTAAGTTGATCATTTAGAATCTTTTCATTTTCGGCACTACTCTCTGTATTTTTCTGTATTGTCTCTGCATGTATGCAAAGTGGGGAGAAAATAGTTACAAGAAATAAAAATGCAAATACAAGTTTTTTTAATTTCATTGGTATATCCTCCGAGGCTGAAAGCAGCCATTAACGTGATGAATGTAGGATACCTGCTATGGCATCAGTTTAATTACCAAGTCCAGGAGTGATGTTATTATCGGTACGGCCAGAACTACTATGGTAACCTTACCGGCAAGTTCTATTTTAGAGGCAATTGAGGATTCTCCTGCATCTTTGCAAACCTCCGCTCCAAACTCTGCTATATATGCGATTCCCACTATTTTAAGCAAGATAGCAATATATGTCGAATCTATATCAGCTTTCTGACTAAAGGTCTTTATAAAATCTATCACTGCGGATAGCTTTACTGCCACAAGCATAAATATAAGAATCCCGGTAATAATGCTAACCTGCAACGCAAGCTCCGGTTTTTGTGCCTTTATCACTGATGAAAGTGCTACCGCAACTATACCAATAAAAACAATCTGAAGTATGTCCATATCATATGTACCCTCGTATCCATAATGCTTTTGTTAAAACTGAAACATGGTTTTTACTGCCTCAAAAAGCCCTGCAATCTGTTTTGACACCATTAAAAGTACAACAACTATTCCTGCAAGAGTAGTCATCATGGCCTGTTCTTCTCTGCCTGACCTGATTAATACTTGATTCAATACTGACACTAATATGCCTATTGCTGCAATTTTAAATATGAGATCTACTTCCATAAAACTACACTCCTTTGTACCTAAAATAATACAACTACTATTGCCAATCCGCTTAGTACACCAAGGCTTTTGTACATTTTTTCATTTTTTTGCCTCATCTGCTCCGCTTTCATTTCCTGAAGCTTTAGTTGGGATGAGACAAGATTTATATTGTTAATCTGACCTTCTAGCTCTGAACTTCCAAGCATTTTACCAAAGGTAATCAAAATAGCCTTATCTTCCTTATTTAAACCTAGCCTTGAATAAGTGTTAGTCACTGCCTTTTCCCATGCCATATCTGCAGTTATACCTGGCAAGGATAAGTTTTCGGCCGCTTCCTTGAAGAGTAGTGAAGCATCTGTTTTAGAGCTTGTATATATTCGTTCAAAGGACAATGCCAATAAATTTGACAAATAACTTATCTCATTTTCAAACATTTGCATCAGTACCTGAAGTTCTCTTAGCACTTTAGGCCTTTTTGAGCAGTCTGCTGCCATAGAAAAACCCATAAGACTGGTAGCACATATTAATAGAGCCGAGCCAATAATTTTTATAATCATTTTCGCTGCTCCTCCTATTGTGATACCCTGTAAATCGGTGTCATATCTGAGTCTACAACTTCTTCAAGGGTACCCGGTCCATTTCTGGCACTTAGTACTATATACCTTTCAAATGCCGCGGATTTAATCAAAGACAGAAGTTCGTCTCTCATTTTTAGCTCTGTTATGTTATAGCCATGTGCTGAAGCTATTATTTTAATTCCAGAATTTAATACTTTAAGAATGGCATCCTTGTCCCCGTGAGTTCCTATTTCATCTGTAATTATTATCCCAGGTGACATGCTTCTCAGTAACATTTCCATTCCCAATACTTTTGGACAACCATCCAATACATCGGTTCTATATCCTACATCATTCTGAGGTACACCTTTACAGCATGCAGCGATTTCAGACCTTTCATCAACTATTCCCACCTTAATACCGTTAAAATCGTATTCCGGCTCACCGTTGCTCAACATTCTGGACAAATCCCTAAGTATAGTAGTTTTTCCACATTGAGGCGGCCCTACGATAAGTGTGTTATAAATATCAAAGCTGTTTTTTATTATGTAGTTTATTATATGTTTTGCACTACCCTTTATCTCTTTTGCTATACGTATGTTTAGACCATTAAAGTCCTTTATATTTCTTATTTTACTTTCCTGCAATATAACCTTACCGCTGAGTCCTACTCTATGTCCTCCCCGTAAAGTAATATAACCTGATTTTATTTCGTCCTGATATGCATAAATAGAGTTTTCACTCATCAGTTCCAGTGTTTTTACTATCTCTTTCTGATTCACTATATATGCCTCACTTAAAGAACGTGTTAACTGCCCATTTTGAGTGACAAACCAGTCTCTTTTCCTGCAAAATACCATTAAGGGTTTTTCTGCCCGCAACCGTATTTCTTCTAAATCGTCTAACTCATTGATATTAATTTTTTGAATAATCTTCCCGATACTGGGAACAAGGAAAGGCAATATTTCATATTGTACGTTAGTCATGTGTTAATCACTCCTTTCTTTTCTTTAGTTAACACCCTCGTGTTAAGAAACCGCCTAATAAATCATATAAGAAATTTATTTATTTATATATATTAGGCTTTGTCCAACATTATGACAAAAATAAAAAAGGTATAAAAAACACCCGACGAAACCGTTTTACAGCTCCATCGGGTGTCCTGTTTAATTTCATATAATTTCTTTATCTCAAGGAAACCTTCTTATTCATTATTCTACCAGTTATATAAAAGAGAACACATACCATTATTACATCGAATATATATCCACCCAGTCCAACAACCAAATTTGATGGGTTTTGGTTGTTTATGTTATTTATTAAATATCCCACCATATTTTGTGCAGTTAATGAAATATCAAAGCCATCCGTCAGACTTACTTTTACTGAAATAGGAAATACTATGGTAAATATAGTCTCTACTATCTTTAATGATACATTTGTAGCAAGAAACAATAGAATCGAAGCTCCTACCGCCCCTATATTATGAAATCTTGGACGATTTGCCAAGGTTATAGAAAAGTAAATTTGGCTCATTAAGTACAAAATTCCTAAACATACCATAGGTATAAATAGATATATATAGTTTTCCATACCATAACTTTTCATTTCCTCAATCACCGAAGACCATACTATCCAATCTATTCCCAGTCCACACAATCCAACATAAAAAGCTCCCATACAAATCAAAACACTCAATATCATCCAAATAAATGATACAATTGCCTTTGAAACAAGGTGAAGGTGAGGTTTTAGGGGTAGTGTAAAACTCAAGTATCCTTCGCTTGAGTATAAGTTTTTATAAAATCTCATACATATAACAACCATTGTAACAATAAATACTGTAATACCAACTAATAACAGCAACACCGAAGATGTTACCTTGAACCAACCCAGCTCCAGTTTTCCAGCAAGCATGGACAAACCAGCTAGTATTGCTGTTATTGCATAAAAGAAAGGTATTATCCTTGATGTATCCTTAACCTCATATTTGATTAATTTCCCTAACATTTGAACACCTCCTCAAAAAGCTCTTCAACAGATTTGCCATTTTTCTCACGTATATTATCAACAGTATCATCTACCAAGATTCCATTATTTCCCATCATGATTACCCTATCAAATATTCTTTCAACATCATTTATCAGGTGAGTTGAAAGAAGTACTACCGCATCCTCTGAATAATTGTTCAGTATAATGTCAAGCATTGCTTTACGTGAAGAGGGGTCAAGTCCTCCTAGCGGCTCATCTAATAAATATACCTTTGCTTTTCTTGACATTACAAGAATCAGCTGAACCTTTTCCTGCATTCCCTTTGACATACTTTTAATCTTCTGATTTGGATCAAGTTTGAATTGGGAAAGCATTCTCGTTGCTTTCTCCTTGTCAAAGTCGGAGTAAAAATCTTCAAAGAAGTCCAGAGCGTCCTTAGCTCTTAAGTTATCAGCAAGATATGTTTTTTCAGGTAAGTAAGAAACAATGGATTTTGTGTATTCATCAGGCGCTCTTCCATCAATCAACACCTGTCCTTCATAATCCTGTATAATACCTGCAATTATCTTGATTATTGATGTCTTACCGCATCCGTTTGGTCCCAGCAAACCTACTATTGTTCCACTTTCTAAGGATAGAGAGACATTTTCCAGAACCTTTCTTTCTCCATAACATTTATGGAGTGCATTTATTTCTATAACTTTACTCATTTTTAAGACCTCCTTATTCAATTTCAGTCAATCTGCTGGTTACTACATATACTATTTCATCTTTTGCATAACCCAGTTTCTTCATCAAATTATAATAATTCTCGGTGTATTCTTTAGCCATCTCATCTCGTGCTTTTTTTATTTTTTCCTTGTCCTGTGAAACATATCTTCCCGATGTTCTTTCGGTATACAGCAATCCCTCTCTTTCAAGTTCAGATAAGGCCTTTTGCATGGTGTTGGGATTAACTGAAAACTCTACAGCTAGTTCTCTGACAGATTGAAGTCTTTGCCCTGATTCCCATACTCCTGAAACTATTTTTAGCTTAACTTCATTCATTATTTGAATATATATGGGAATATTAGATGAAAAATCATTAGCCATCAAATCCCTCCTTGCAGTTATTTTTCATTATCTTCACTTGCCTTTCCCCACGTAATTTTGTAGCTTCCGGAATGTTTTTCACCTTGGACTTTCAACTTGTATTTGCCAGACTTATCCAGTCTTACTACAAATGAGGATGTAGGTACTTCCTTCCCTTCATAAACACTTTCTCCTTCTTCATCTGTAATTGACATGTTCAGTTTTCCTTTATCTGAAACAATATCAAAATTGACATCAATAGGATTATCTTCTTTTACTTTAATATTGGTAGCTTTGTATCCGTTAAACCTCTCATACCTCATTGACATCATGCTTGAAGTGTTACTTTCAACAGATTTCAAACTAGTATAACTTCCATAAGTACATCCGGATAATAAAATTATTGCTGAAACAATTACTAATAATATGTGCTTTTTATTTGTCATAGGCCTATTCTCCCTAAACTGTATTATTGTATTAATCGCTTAATACAATAATACAGTTAAATTATTAATGTGTCAATAGTAAACCACTAAAAAAGCTTCCAACAATATATTTGTTGGAAGCTTTTTATAGGAATTATATTAAATTACTCTTCATCATGATCATGCTCGCAACCGCAGCCACATTCATCATCACATTCACAATCCCATTCCAATTCAATCTTCTCGTGGCAATGGGGACACTCAATGGTTTCAGCATCTTCATCAATCATATCAAGATCAACTTCGATTTTTTCGCCACAGTTAGGGCACTCAATTTCTTCAAACTCAATGCCGTCCTCATCATAAATAATCTTTTCAATCTCTGCGAGGTCTTCATCTATGCTGTCTACCTGCTCACCAAGATCATCCTGAATTTCCTCAATATCTTCAATTGCAAGTGAAATGTCATCCAGAACATCGATTATAGCGTTTAACAGCTTACCTTCATCGGTTGAATCATTAATTTTCATACCCTCTGCCAAACCTTTAATGAATGCTACACGTTCGCTTATATAGCTCATACTTACCTCCTCATTACCACTTAGGTATTTTTATTATTTAACTCTTTCCATGTATTCATTTGTTCTTGTATCAATTCTTATTATATCTCCAGTGTTAACAAAAAGAGGCACTTTTATAACATAACCAGTTTCAACTGTAGCTGGTTTTGTTGCACCGGTAGCAGTATCACCCTTGAATCCAGGGTCTGTTTCTGTTACCTCAAGCTCTACAAATGTTGGAGGCTCAATACCAAAAACATTTCCTTTATGTGAAAGAATCTTTACGATTTCATTTTCCTTAACAAGGTCAAGAGCATTTCCAATTGTTTCTTTGTTTAAAGGAAGTTGTTCATATGATTCAACATCCATAAAGTAGTACAAATCACCATCATTATATAAATACTGCATATCTTTTCTTTCGATATGAGCTTTTGGCATTTTATCTGTTGGATTGAAAGTTCTTTCAACTGTTGCACCTGTTATTATATTCTTTAACTTTGTTCTTACGAACGCAGCTCCTTTTCCCGGCTTTACATGTTGGAATTCAACTACCTGAAATATATTATTATCCAATTCAAATGTTACACCATTTTTAAAATCACCAGCTACTATCATACCTTACCTCCATAATATAAAAATGCATAAAAATTTATTTTATTTTTAATACTATCCTAGTTTATATTAAATTAAATTTCTCCATTAGGCAAGAAAAATTTTCATTTTAATGATAAAAGTCAATAAAACACCGAAAAAGTTTAATTTTTGAGTTTATAGAATAATCAAGTCCTTCTTAGATTGGGTTAAAACAAGAGGGTTATCATCCCTGATTATTATAGTATCCTCAATTCTCACTCCTCCGAGTCCCTCAACATAAATACCTGGTTCTACAGTAACTGCCATATTGTTTTTTAGTACTGCTTCTCCGCTTGGGGAAAGGCGTGGATTTTCATGTATCTCAAGTCCTAAACCATGTCCAAGTCCGTGACCGAATTTACCTTCAAATCCCTTGCCATATATAATATCTCTTGCTATTTTATCTATTTCTTTTCCTGTTTTACCCTGTATGGCACCTCTCTCTGAATTTAATTGAGCCTCTAAAACTATATTATAAATGTGTATCATTTTTTTATCCGGCTGTCCAAGAAAAACCGTTCTTGTTATATCGGAGCAATAATGGTTATATAATGCGCCGAAATCCATTGTAATTGTATCACCGATTTCCAGTTTCTTTTCAGATGCTACTCCATGAGGCATGGATGACCTCAATCCTGATGCAACAATTGTTTCAAAAGAAGCACCTGACGCCCCTAATTTTTTCATTTGATATTCTAGTTCAGCAGCAACATCAAGCTCTGTAATTCCGGGTTTTATGATACCAAGAACATACTTGAACGCGCCATCCGCAATTTCTACAGCCTTAGTTATAGTTTCTATTTCATAGGAGTCCTTTATACTCCTTAACTTTTCAACAACAGAGCCTATTCCTTCCAATTCAGTATCCTTAAACTTGCTTGTAAAAGATTTATATTCCGCATAAGTTAGGCTTTCGTCTTCAAATCCAAGTTTTTTAATTCCTTCAGAGTTTAATATTTCAAGGATAGTATCTTTTATATCTGTTTTATGCTGAATTATTTCAAACATTGGTGCCTGCATTGCCGATTGCTCAACATATCTAAAGTCAGTCAGCAGATATGCTTTTTTATCAGTAATAATAAGGTTTGCTGAAGTACCTGAAAACCCTGATAGATACATATAATTTTCTCTCTTTGTAATCAATGCACCATCCTGACCAAGGTTTTTCAGTTCCTTTCTAAAAGTATTGAGCCTATTAGACAATATTTGCTTGTCAATCATTTAACTACCTCCATAAATCCCTATTTTAATATATACTCTAATAACCTTTACATGTTCGCTGCAGCATGAAGTGCCAAGATATAGCTCATCTTACCAAATCCGCATATCTGCCCTACACAAACGGGCGCTATCATGGATGTATGTCTAAATTCTTCTCTGCTATGTATGTTTGAAAGGTGTATCTCTATTGTAGGTATTTCTATTGCCTTAATTGCATCTCTTATAGCAATGCTGTAATGTGTATATGCTCCTGCATTAATTATTACAACATCATATACTCCACGTGCTGCATGGAGTTTGTCTATTATTTCCCCTTCATGGTTTGATTGTACAAAATCTGACTCAAGGCCAAGCTCTTGGGATACAATATTAACCTCCTTTGCAATATCAAGAAGTGTTTCACTCCCATAAACAGCTTTTTCCCTGATTCCTAACATATTCAGATTAGGTCCATTTATAACAAGTATTTTTTTCATTTTAACCTCCACATTTTATATATAAGCCTGTTTGTGTTTTATCCAAACAGGCTTATATAGTACTTTAGAATAAATTTTGACTTTCCAAAATACCATAGTAAATATCTTTCATTTCTATAGCATCCTCTGCCATCATTCCTCTTGATTCACAAATAATCACAGGTTCCATTTTCCTGTTAATCAGTACAGGTGCAAGGTGTTCGAATTCAGGTCCAAACTGCTTGTCTGCAAAATTCCAGTGTTTTTTCTCTCCGCCTTTGGTAAACTCTATTCTGCTAAAATGACAATGGATGCTTTTAGTTCTTTCCTTACCTATGGAATTTTCTATAAAATCTATAACCTTTTCGAAATCTTCCTGTGAATTCAGTATACCCAGTCCTCTGGCATGGATATGTCCAAAATCTATAGTAGGTATCAGCCTTTCATCAATTTTACACATTTCCATTATTTCTTCAAGTGTTCCCAACTGGTTATGCTTGCCTAAGACCTCCGGACATATATTTATATCGCCAAAACCCGCAGCATCAGACATTTGCAAAGTTTCTTTAAGAATCTGTATTGCCCATTCAAGAGACTTTTCTCGGCCCAGTTTACTGGTAGAGCCTGTATGAACAACTATTCTTTTGGCGCCCATCCACTTTGCAACCTGCAAAGTTTCCATAATGTATCTCTTAGAATTTTCTCTTTTGTCCTCTTCTTCACTTGACATGTTTATATAATACGGGGCATGGATACTGACAAAAATATTGTTATTTTCTGCCTGTTGACCTATTTCCCTTGCAGTTGCTTCTCCAATCTTTACCCCTTTTGTACAGGAGTACTCATAAGCATTCAAGCCCATTGAAGCAAGCCATGAAGGCATTTGTGCCGACGATTTGTATCCCTGTTCATAAAAGCCGTCTGAATTTCCGGATGGTCCGAATCTTATCATGTCCTTTTCTCCTAATAACGTTTATTTGCTTTCAAGGAAAACTTTCATGCCCTTGTAACTCATGTAAACATCTATTTTACTTGATATTTCAATTGGGGAATGCATAGAGAGTATCGGCACCCCACAATCAAGTACATCAACACCAAGGTTAGCAACATATTGAGCAATAGTTCCTCCACCGCCCAAGTCAACTTTACCCATTTCTGATGAATGCCATATAATTCCTTCTTTATTAAACAAGTTTCTTATTTCTGCCATAAATTCAGCATTAGCATCACTTGCATCATATTTGCCTCGTGAACCCGTGTATTTTTGAATTACAATACCATTTCCCATATATGATGAGTTTGACTTTTCATTTACACTTTCATATGTTGGATCAACAGCTGCATTAACATCTGCTGAAAGCATTTTTGAATTTTCCAGACATTGATTTGTTAAAATGTCTGAATAGTTATCTGTAGATAAATACAATAACTTTGATACAAAATTCTTAAGAAGACTGGACTGGGCTCCAGTGTTTCCCATACTTCCAATTTCTTCTTTGTCAGTAAGAATACACAGTGCTGTTTTTTCAGGCTGTACAAGATTAAGCATTGCTTTTACACATGTAAATGCACAAACCCTGTCATCCTGACCGTAAGCTCCTATCATACTCCTGTCAAGTCCGATATCCCTTGCTTTGTATGCAGGTACTGCCTCCAGTTCTGCTGATATAAAATCTTCTTCTACCATTCCGTATTTTTCGTTTAAGAGTTTTAAAATATTCAGCTTAATCTTATCTTTTACCTTATCATCCTTTAAAGGCATTGAGCCAAATAATATGTTAAGACTTTCACCTTCAATAACAGCTGTAGCTTTTTTCTGCATCTGCTCCTGTGCCAAATGAGGAAGTAAATCTGTTATTGTAAATACAGGGTCTTTGTCATCCTCACCAATACTGATTTCAACCTTTGTGCCATCTGCCTTAATAACTACACCATGTAATGCATAAGGAATAGTTACCCATTGATATTTCTTTATGCCACCATAATAGTGTGTCTTGAGAAGAACCATTCCCGCACCTTCATAAAGAGGATTTGGCTTTAAATCAAGGCGTGGAGAGTCTATATGTGCTCCTACCATATTTATTCCTCCAGTCAGCGGCTCTTGCCCGATTACAGCAAAAATCGCAGACTTACCCTTGTTTATGTAGTACACCTTGTCACCTTGTTTCAATTTTGTACCTTTTATCATAAGTTCATTAAGATTTTCATATCCCGCTTTAACTAACTGTTTTTCTACAACTGAGCAAAATTCACGTTCTGTTTTTCCTTCATCAAGGTACTTCTTATACTCATCGCATAATTCAAAAGCTTGTTGTATCTCTTTTTCGCTATGCTCCCAAGCATTTTTTTGCTTGTAGGTAAGTTTTTCTTTTAATAATTCACCCTGTGTCTTTTCATTATTCATATGATAACCTCTCTTTTTTGACTTTTAGTTTAAAATGTAGATAATATTAATTATTAGTAGTCAATAACACATCATACTTTATAGGATGGTTAATTTTAGTTTTATTATACTTTTCAAAGGAGAAAGTTACAATGCATGATAACCATATTCATTCAAAATTTTCTACAGATTCACACATGGACGCTGAAGAAGCCTGTAAAAGAGCAGTCGAAATAGGCCTTAAAGGATTAGTTTTCACTGACCATGTGGATTATGACTATCCGGATTTTGATGAAAGCTTTTTAATAGATTATAATGAATATTTCCCTTTTTTTAATAAACTCAAAGATAAGTGGAAATCAAAACTTGAAGTACTTATAGGTGTTGAAATGGGTTTTCAGCCTCATGTGCTTGATAAAATTAATGATATATTAAATCGTTATGACTTCGACTTTATCATTAATTCAGTGC
Organism: Ruminiclostridium josui JCM 17888; assembly: GCF_000526495.1. Taxonomy (NCBI): domain Bacteria; kingdom Bacillati; phylum Bacillota; class Clostridia; order Eubacteriales; family Oscillospiraceae; genus Ruminiclostridium; species Ruminiclostridium josui. Next base: position 26,570 of record NZ_JAGE01000001.1, read on the forward strand.
ACATAATAGAGCACAAGGACCCTTATACCGGAGCCTTCTTTAAAGGCAGGACACAGCAGCAGGCTTATGAAAGATATTTGGAGGAAATCCTTTGCTCAGTAAATGCTTATGATAATTATGATGTCATAGGTCATATAGGTTATGCTGCTCGCTACGGCAACTTTGAAGACAAACCTTTAAGATACAAGGATTACAGCGATATTATTGACGAGATTTTAAAAGCAGTTATAGCAAAGGGAAAAGGTATTGAACTAAATACTTCCGGCTTAAGAAGCGACCTTGGATGTACACTACCCGGTTATGATGTTTTCAAACGTTATTTTGAGTTAGGTGGAGAAATTATTACCATAGGGTCAGATTCTCACTCAACCGAGCATCTTGGACATAGTTTCAGGGAAGTATTGGAACATATTGCAAATATAGGATTTAAACATGTGGCGCATTTCAAGAATAGAAAACCTGTCTTTGAAAAAATAATTTAAATAAAATAAATTAGTAAATAAGCAGTATCATAAAAATCCATGATTCTTTGCCCATTTTTCTTTACTTTGATACATTTTTTCTATTTCAGCAGGAATTTTGCCTTCAACGGTTTTTAAAATCTGTCTGAAAAACACAAGGTCATTATAATCAGTCGTGAATACCCCATTTGGTGTAACCCTATACCATAAATCACCATTGGGACGTATCCACTTGCTGCTGGTCAGCTTAATGGAGTTAAGCAATAGTAAAGAAACATTACCTCTGTTTCCGCAATAAAATGATTAAGAGAAGTAGGATTAATCTTGTTTTTACCGCTGATATCCATGTAATCTGGTACAAATATAGCTTTCCCAACCTTATACTGTTTTGTCTTGTAATAATTTTTGTAAAAAGCAATATATTTATTAAGCTTTTCGAGTACGTATTTATCAGGATAGTCCTTATATATGTATATCAGCGAAGTACCAATACCCATTTGCATGCTCTTACTTGAAGAACTGACGGATTCTTAAAATAAGTTCTTACGCTGTTTGACCGTGGAACATAATTATACATGTTTTCCCTGTATAATCCATCGCTAAAAAAATCGCACCTGATTCAAAATCCATTTTCAACATTGTATTTGTTAACAAAAAACATCCAATTATTATTATCGCTGAGACTATTCAGAGTAAGGTTAACATATCCCGTTTTTTGCAGTTTATATACTGTACCAGTATATAAATCTTGGAGGTCATATAGAAATAAAAGTTGAAGCTTATTTTTCTTCATGAATACCTCTGTTACTGTATTTTGTATATATCTCCAGTAGTTTCATGGAAATTCAACCATTTATTATAATACGAAAAAATCTCCATGAAAGCTATATAATCAACTTCCATGGAGATTTTTTAATGTATATTTATATTAATGTTAATTTTTAATCTATTGTACCGCCGCCCACAACTACATCTCCGTCATAGAAAACTACTGATTGTCCTGGAGTAATAGCCCTTTGAGGTGTATCAAATACAACCTTTATACGGTTTTCATCAATTACATTTATTGTTGCAGGTGCTTCTTTTGCCGAATATCTGATTTTTGCATTTACCCTCATTCCATCGACCGGCTTCTCAATTGAAATAAAATTCAGGTCAGATGCCGTAAGTGTTTGGGAAAACACCTCGCTATCGTCTCCAAGAACAACTGTATTATTTTCGGGATTTACGGCTACTACAAACATTGGTTTTCCAAAAGCAATGCCAAGTCCTTTTCTTTGTCCTACAGTGTAATGAACAATTCCTTTGTGATCACCCAACACATTCCCCTTTGTATCTACAAATTTTCCAGGAATAATCTTTTTGTCACAGTTTTCACTTAGAAATTTTCCATAATCATTATCATGTATAAAGCAAATTTCCTGACTGTCAGGTTTCGTTGCCACAGAAAGGCCTATTTCCTTTGCAATTTCTCTGATCTCATCCTTTGTATAATCACCTACTGGCATAAGGGTATGGCTTAATTGCTTCTGTGTCAAATTATATAGTGCATACGTCTGATCTTTTCTGTCAGTAACGGATTTCTTTAGAATAAATCTTCCGTTTTTTGAATCTTGGATTACTTTTGCATAATGTCCTGTGGCAATATAGTCAATTCCCATGGAAAGAGCCTTATCTAGCATAGCCTGCCACTTAACATGCCTGTTACAGGCAATACATGGGTTTGGTGTTCTTCCTCTAAAGTACTCTTCCTTAAAATATTCAATAACCGTTTTATTAAAAATGTCTTTAAAGTTTAAAACATAATAAGGTATACCTAATTTGTTTGCAACCCTTCTGGCATCATCAACTGCAGAAAGTGAACAGCAGCCGCCTTCAGACTTCTGCCGCTCTTCATCCATATCCTGCCATATTTGCAAAGTAACTCCTATAACCTCATAACCCTGTCTCAATAAAATGGCGGCAGCTACAGAACTGTCAACGCCGCCGCTCATACCAAGCATTACTTTCTTTGATCCCATTATATATCTCCTGCTATAATTCTATTCTTCATCATCAAAGTCTTCCTCACGTCCATGGCTATGGTGACAAGCTGAACATTCTCCTGTACAACCTTCATCTTCATTTGGGTCAACTAATCCGTTTCTTTTTCTGTAGTCGTACAAAGCAGCTGCAATTGCTTCTTCTGCAAGATTTGAACAGTGCATCTTTGCAGGAGGTAGCCCATCCAAAGCCTCAGCAACCGCTTTATTAGTAATTTTCATAGCTTCTTCAACTGTTTTACCCTTAACCAACTCAGTAGCCATACTACTAGTAGCAACAGCGGCTCCGCATCCGAAGGTCTTGAACTTTGCATCAACAATTATATTGTCTTCAATTTTAAGATACATTTTCATTATATCTCCGCATTTCGGATTTCCAACCTGGCCCACGCCGTTAGCATCTTCTATTTCTCCAACATTTCTCGGATTTGAGAAATGATCCATAACCTTTTCACTATACATTTTACATACCTCATTTCTATACAAATAATATTAATATGTGTTATTTATTTTACTTTTTATCTTTTACTGCTTCCCAAAGAGGTGACATATCTCTTAGTTTGCTAACCATCTGAGGTATCACCTCGAGTATATAATCAACATCTTCCTGAGTGTTTTCATCTCCAAAAGTAAGCCTTAGTGAACCATGTGCAATTTCATGGGGTAACCCTATAGCTAATAGGACATGAGAAGGATCAAGTGACCCCGATGAGCAGGCAGATCCGCTGGAGCCGTATATTCCCTTCATGTCAAGCATAAGAAGAAGTGATTCTCCCTCTATAAACTCAAATGAAATATTTACGTTACCGGGCAGTCTGTTATGTCTATGTCCGTTTAACCTGATATAAGGAACTTTTGCAAGCAAACCCTCTATAGTTCTTTCTCTAAGTTCTATCAATTTTTTATTATATTCATCAAGGTTTTCAGTAGCTAGCTCAATAGCTTTCCCCAAACCTATTATTGCCGGAACATTTTCTGTACTGGCTCTTTTTCCACGCTCCTGATGTCCTCCGTGGATAAATGAAGAAATCTTAACACCCTTTCTTATATACAATGCTCCTATGCCCTTTGGACCATAGAATTTATGACCTGATAAAGAAAGGAGGTCAACATTCAAATCCTTAACATCTATCTTTACATTTCCAACCGCCTGTACAGCATCTGTGTGGAATAAAACTCCCTTTTCCTTTGCGATGGCACCGATTTCCTTTATAGGCTGAATAGTACCTATTTCATTATTTGCAAACATTATGCTGATAAGTATTGTATTTTCCTTAATTGCATTTCTTACCTGTTCGGGAGATACAAGTCCATCACTGTCTACAGGAACATATGTTATCTCAAAACCTTCACTTTCAAGATATTTGCATGAACTCATGATTGCTGGATGCTCAATAGCTGATGTAATAATATGGTTTCCCTTATTCTTGTATGCAGCAGCTATTCCTTTAAGTGCCCAGTTATCTGCTTCACTCCCTGATCCTGTGAAATATATCTCTCTAGGTTCTGCACCTATTGCCTTAGCAACCTTTTCTCTGGCATCTTCCACAGCTTTTTTGCTGTCGCGGCCCAAACTATATATAGACGAAGCATTTCCAAAATGCTCACTGAAATACGGTTTCATAGTTTCAAATACTTCAGGTTTCACATATGTGGTTGCAGCATGATCTAAGTATACTATTCTGTCCTCCATCACTAACACTCCCTTTTATATATCTTTAAATTGTATTTATTCTAATTATACCCCTGCAAGAAGCAACAAAAACAGCTTATATGTAGTAAATATAATTATTATTAGTCTTATTTCCCAACTCCGAAACAAGATCCGCCAGAGTTATTGAGTCAACTACCTCGTTAATTTTATCTCGTATTTTAGCCCAGACATCTGCCGTAACGCACTCATCAGCCCTGTCACAATTTGTTGGCACATCAGGGTCAATACACTCTACCGGACATAATGTTCCTTCAAGAGATCTCAAAATATCTCCAACAGTTATTTTATCAGCCGGCCTTGCTAGAAGATAGCCGCCTTGAGCCCCTCTTATGCTTTTAACAAGACCTGACTTTTTCAGGGATGAAAATAACTGTTCCAGATAGTTTTCTGAAAGTCCTTGCCTTTCGGCAACACTTTTCAGAGAAACCTGTCCTTCACTTTCATGGGCAGCAAGATCAACAATAGCCCTAAGTCCATACCTTCCTTTTGTTGATACTTTCACTTACCTTCACGCCCCTTATAAAAAATAATTTAGGCAATCGGCTACTAAACTCTGTGTTTTTTAAGCCAATCACCTCAATTCCAATTAAATTACTATGATTTAATCAGATGTTAACACATTAACAAAGTTAATGCAAGCATCTGCTAATTTTTTTATTGCCTTTTTTTAATTAAATAAACGAACTATAACACCTTGTCTTTAACATATAATCAATTTCGTCAATACTCTTACCGTTTGAACATACTATAAATACTCCGTAACCCGTACTGCCTGTACCATCATTTGAGCTTACATTATCTTCGGTAATTGCTGAGAAATCAAAGTTTTTACCCTGATAAACAACTGCATCCACAGGTTTTTTATAAGAATACAGGTCAACAACTGTATAACCTCTTTTTTTTAGTCCTTCTGCAATATCTGTAAGATTTGAAGAAACCGCAACAACCATATAAATCCACCTCAAACATCCAATAGTCTATACCAGGATATTATTTGCTGCGGATTTATTTTTATTCTTAGTTATATTTATTTTTTTCGACATCAGCCTCTATTTCCTGATACACGTTAGCATCTTTGTAGTTTTTGTTTTCTCTAGCCAACCTTGGCCCTGAAAACAGATAAAATACGGCTATTATTAAATACAATGCCATACTTGGCACAATTAAAACATGGAATATTGTTATATTTAACAGCAGAAGTACAAAACCTGCAAGTAATACCCATGCCAAAACTCTTTTAAAAGTACTAGTTTCCATTTTTACCTCCATTTTTCAAGCCATTCTTTTATTCTGGCTTCATACCCATTTTGAGTTGGATTGTAGTAGATTGTTCCCTTCATTTCCTCAGGGAAAAACTCTTGCTTGACTATGTTGTTTTTATAGTCATGTGCGTATTTATATCCTATACCATATCCCAGTTGTTCCATGCCCTTGGCTGCCGCATTTCTTAAATGCATAGGAACACTTCCGGTATTTTTTGATTCTACATCTGATAATGCCTTGTTAATTGCCACATATGCCGAATTGGACTTTGGACTGCAAGCTACAGTTACAGCAGCATGAGCAAGTATTATTCTTGCTTCCGGCATACCTATCATTTTAACAGCCTGAGCTGCAGCTACTGCCACCTGTAATGCCGTAGGGTTTGCCATTCCTACATCCTCTGAAGCACATATAATTATTCTTCTGGCAAGGAATTCAACGTCTTCACCTGCATAAAGAGCTCTAGCCAAATAAAATACAGCTGCATCGGGATTACTTCCCCTCATGGACTTTATAAACGCACTGATGTTATCATAGTGTTCTTCACCGTTTTTGTCAAAACGTATAGCCTTCTTTTGGACACATTGCTCTATGGTATCAATTCCAATGTCTATTTTTCCGTCTTGCCCCAGCTCCGAGGTAAGAACTGCCAACTCAAGAGAATTCAAAGCAGTTCTGGCATCTCCTGAGCTAACCTCACAAAGGTAATCCATAGCTTCATCCGATATATTAATATCGTAGTTTCCCAATCCTCTCTCCTTATCCTCAAGAGCATATTTTAACAACTCTCTTATATCATCATTTTCAAGAGGTTTAAGCATAAATACCGTAGATCTTGATATTAATGCTTTATTTACTTCAAAAAACGGATTTTCCGTAGTAGCACCAATAAGTACAATAGAGCCATCTTCAACAAATGGAAGCAGTGCATCCTGCTGTGATTTGTTGAACCTGTGAATTTCATCTATAAACAATACTGTCCTTCCATTTGGATTCAGCAAGGTGTTTTGTGTATCAGCGGCTATTCTTTTTATATCTGCTACTCCAGAAGTAACGGCATTCAGCTTTTCAAAACTGGATTGGGTTGTGTTTGCTATTATTCTTGCCAGAGAGGTTTTTCCTGTCCCCGGCGGGCCGTACAAAATAATAGAGGTTATTCTGTCAGCCTTTATCATTCTGTAGAGCATCTTGTCCTTACCAATTATATGTTTTTGTCCCACAAATTCATCAATTGTCCTTGGCGACATCCTGTACGCTAAAGGTTGTATTCTATCTCTCATTTTGCACCTTTTATTTTGTAATTGTAAATGATTTCCATATGTCATTAACCTCCTTAACTGCCTTATCAGTTGCAGTCAAGTCCGGTACGAAACTCATAAAGAAATATGAATAACTTTCTTTTTCAAAAATGTGGATTTGCGCAGTCCCGTACAAATCCTGCTCTTCATCCTCAACTCGGTATGTATAATTTCTGACTTTTGTCCCCTTGTCCGTAGTCGTACTTTTTGATGTTTGTTTAAAACCTGTTGAAGTCATAACCGAACTTAGATAAAACTTTTCCTTATCCTGAAGATTTTTGGTTTGAGCATTATTGGGTGTAGCCTCAATCATTATAAACGCATTTGAATTAGGGTTGCTGAATTGTATAATGTTGAACATGCTGGAATCCATCCAGTATCCTTGTATCTTCAAATTCCATTTATAAGTTTTATTTACATAATTAAAAGGTTTGTCACTTGAAGAGACCCTATTATCCTCATTTTTTGCATTAAATTCACTGATTTCGTCAGCCAACTTATCCCCTGTATCACTGAATAATATTATTTTATCAACTGTATTCAGGTATTCATTTTTTGCTTTGGAATACTCATTTTCAGGAAGCTTTACTGAGATTTCATATACAAAAGACCCTTTCTGAAAATAATATTCGTCAATAACATAGCTTTTACCACCCTGCTTAATCTTGAACTTTAGGTTTTTAGCTATGGTTCCAACTAAAGTTCTTTCTCCGGTACTGACAAAGGTATATGTCTTTGGGCTAAAATTTTTATCATAACCTTTTTTAATATTTTCTACATATTGTCCTAAAGTCTTTTCTCCCAATATGTTTACAGTAATCTGCACATAGTGTTTTGTATCAAGGCCCAGAAAAGTTGTTAACTGATCTCCTGAAATCTTAAGAACATTCCAGTTAGCCGGAATATCCATAGACCATGAAAGGTACTTATTACGGGATGAAAATGAAATGTAATTATAATAACTAACTTTGCCGTTAACTACTTTTGAAAGGTCCTGTATTCCTTTTACATTGCCTTTGTATTCAAGGTTAAAGGAGTCTACAATATCTGAATAATACTTCTCTGACATCAGACGTTTTGAAGACACACTCCCATCATAGCATCCTATTGTCAAAGAGTAAAAGTACTGTCCCTTATCATATACTCTGGTTCTTGTGGGTTCATCGTATTCGGATATACCAGAGCACTCAAAGTATGGAACTTTGGCTTTTAAGTTCAAGTTAGACTCTTCTGTACTGTTCTCAAGCTTAAATGTATTTAAATACTGTGTCAATGTTCTGTTATTTTTAGCTTCAACCTTAATTTCAAAATATAATCCTCTGCCCTCGTTTGTTACCTGAATAAAGTCTGACTTGAAGCTGTTGGATATAATTCTGGAACCGGAAGGTACACTAAGACTCCATCCAAAAAAGCTGTTACCGATTTTAGGAGTGCTTATTCCGCCTGTAAGAAATGACAAATCACTCAATGCGCCATCGTCTTCAAGAACAATTTTTACTATGCCACTACTCACATCACTTTTAACCGTAACAGGAAAATTGGATGCAATAAAATCAATAGGAACCATTGTACTGTTGTTTTTTTGCGAAGGAGCAACAGACATGGTCTTTTGTTGATAGTTTGCTATGTATTCAGTTTTGCTTATAGTTATTTCAACAGTATTCCCGCCGTAAATTATACTGATACGCTCACTATCCTCGGAGTTTTTGCTTACTTCAGCGCCAATGGTATCTGCAAAGCACTCAAGAGGTACTATAAAAGTACCGTCAATAATATAAGGTGTTTCGGTTATATTAGTATAATTACCATTTACACAAATCTGATTTATGCCTGTCCTAAATTCTATTACAGTTTTGTCATCATCAGCTGCATACATATTTGAAATGCTTGTCAAAAGAATTGCCAAAACAATGAGAATACTTACATATTTCTTAATTTTCATATTTGCACGCCCTTATTCTTAGAATTATTTTTCACCAAAAGTAACAGTAATATTAAATTCTCTGTTGTCACGCTGCAATTTGAATTCAGCAATGTCGCCAGGCAGGTACTTCTTCATTTCTTCGTTGTAGTCTGTAGTTGAGTTAATCTTAACACCATTTATGGAAATCAGCCTATCGTCAACTTTAATATTATATTTCTGTGCAGGGGAGTTTTTTTCAATAGATTTTACAGTTACTCCTTCTGCGGTATTGGGTAAGCCATACAGGGAAGTTATACTGTCAGAAAAAACAAGCCCAAGATATGGACGTCTGATTTTTCCAAACCTTTCAAACTGGTCTATGGCATATTTAACAGTATCAATAGGTATTGAAAATCCCATACTCTGTACACCTATTCCTGCATAAACCCATGAATTAATACCTACAACTTCACCTTTCATATTCACCAACGGACCGCCGCTGTTTCCCGAATTAATGGCAGCATCGGTCTGCAAAAATCTATACTGTCTATTCTCAGACCTGTTCATCCCACTGATTATTCCCCTTGTAGCAGAATTTCTCAGTCCAAATGACAAAGGTGTTCCTATTGCTACAACTTCATCACCCACAGCAACTTTTGAAATATCTCCGAATGTTGCAGGTTGGAGCCCGCCTTTATCAATTTTTATCTCCGCCAAATCAAGGTCCTCATCAATAGCTTTCAGCCTTGCCTTGTATGCTTTACTATTCGAAAGCACTACAACAATACTTTCCATGTCTTTTACCACATGAGCATTTGTTATTATGTAACCATTACTGCGATATATGACTCCTGTTCCGAATATAATATTATCTGAAGTTTCATCATATTCGTAACTACTTTCTTTCAATTTACCTATAATCCCAACTACTGAAGGACTTACTTTTGATACTACATTTGAAATTCTATTCAAGGAGTTTATATCGATAGAATTGTTCTCCTGAGTAATTGAGACACCTTCCAAATAGGATGACAATGCATCAACGGATATATACTGCTTGCCTTCTATTGTCTTTATTCCGCTAGAGAATTCCTGTCCGTTTATCCTAAGGGTAGTTCCGGCTGCAAAGGTATTCGTAGTGCAAAAAGCAAAAATCAAAAGGAGTACTACGCATTTTGCAATATTGATTCTTTTCATTTTTACCTCCATATAAGTTTTCTTTTGTAAACCATATCCAAAAATGCTATTTAAGTAACATTTTATCATTATAATCTTTTGAATACAATTAGACTAATCTGTAACCTTTTTAGTTAAATTTATATGTTATAAAGAAGTTCAACTCTTTCAATTGGAACATATGCAAGACTATTATTAATACGTTTACTTTCCATAAGTGATATTGATTTCACTTTAATAATAAGTCTCTCAATATCAGTTTTTTCTGTTAAAAAATTAAAATCCTCTATTTTTACTTCTCTTGCCAGAGTTATGTGAGGATTATAGCTTCTTTCCTCTATTTGATATCCATTTTTAACCAGAATGTTTTCTAAATTATTGTAAAGCTGTTGAAGATGTAAGCTTTTTTCCAAACCTACCCACATTACACTTCTGTTTCCCTTCCTGAAACTCCCTAATTTGTCCAGCTTAAGTTCAAATTCTGAAGTCTTGGCTGCATCTCTTAATACCTGTTTTAGATTTTCAACTTGCTGAATATTTTGCTCACCTATAAATCTTAGTGTAAGATGGAAATTTTCTCTAAATGAAAAATTTCCGGATATGCAATGGGATTTAACTTCCTTTTGAATTTCATATAAATAGTCCTTTATGGCCTCGTCTAACTCAATGGCAAAAAACACTCTCATAGCAACTTACTCCATTATGTTTTAGTAATTATTATCATAAATATTTATTTTTCATTATTAATCTTAGCATATATGATGCCGCTTATTCATTATACTAAATAACTAAAAAATGCATCTGAAGCTTATAGATTCAGATGCACTAAATATAAACATTCAAGTTATCTTATTCTCACTGATTGCTTTTACCTTGTCTACAAAAATATCTGTTAATTCATGTGCAAATTCTTGGGTATAACCTTCTCCTATTACCTTACAAACTGGTTTTTCTGCGTCCGGCAATACCAGAACCCAGCCCTTATCACCCACTACTTTAACTCCTTCAAGTGTTTCAACACTGTTTGAATTTTCCTCAATAATAGCTCTTATGACCTTTCCCTTTGCAGACCAGGAGCATTTCACCTCTTTTTTTATTATATGAAAATCGGGTATCGAGTCCACTATCTTTGCAAGGCTTATGTCATTAAGCATCATATAGTCTATTATCCTGACAAAAGCTTCAACAGGGTCAAAATTCATTGCAAAGAAATCCAACATACTTTCGTCAAATTCCTCATCTAATATCTTGTTCATCAGCTCTGTTGTTGATGTTTTTGTTCTTATAACCCTTTCTTTATTCTCTCCAGCCATTTTCTCAATTACAGTACTGGCATTCAATGGCACTATAACCTTGTTGCAGGCTTTTGATTTTAAGTGAATGTATGAAATAAGTGCAATATACATGTCATCAGCTATTATCCTGCCTTTTGTATCTATAAGGAATATTTTATCATAGGAATTTGCAAAATAAACTCCCACATCAAAGCCTCCGTGCTTTACAACTTGCGAAAGAGTTTTCAAATCGGAAAAAAGGCTTTTTCTTTTATCATGGACTTCTTTTGTATTAGCAAATTCATATCGGCAATTCAACTCGTTTAATATCGTTGACACTATATTCTTCAAATCACCAGAAGGTGCTATTAAAGCAATTTTCAAATCATGTTTTTCCGCCATTGTATGGTTTATTATACTTCGAATATAAAAAACTTTGTGATCAGGTACATTAATAACTGCTTTTATTTCATCTGCCTCACATCTAGCAAAGTCTTCTCTTATATAGCAGTTTTCAATTTTTCTTTCTATATTTCTGGAAATGTTTCTTCCCAAATTATCCAAAATATCTATTACAATTTTGCCTTTTTTATTTCCTTCCGAGATATGAATTCCACCGGATAAATTGTAATAGCGTATAGCAGACCTTGTAACCGGCAACAGGCATGTTCCTAAATCGTAGGCTTCCGTACCTGCTGAAAGTACGCCTGAGATACATGAATTCTTCACCATTTTTAAAGCATCAACTTCTTCACAGCTTACAGCCAGTCCCGAACCTTTTTTACATACAGCACCATAGGCTGCAGCCAGTCTTGATGCAAATTCAGGTGTTATATCAACATTGATTTCACCTGAAATTCCTCTGTTTCCAAAAAGGTTTTTTGAATATCTAGAACCCCAAACAATGTTTGTACATACTTCCGTACCCATGTCTATATGTTTTTCCGGCCAAATTTTTATTCCGGGCTTAATTAAGGCATTTTCACCTAAAATGCAATTATCACCAACAACGGTTCCTTCAAAAGCCGCTGTTTTTTCTCTACATTTAACACTATTACAAAGTACACTACCTCTTAACTCAACTTTATTTCTCAAAATACAATTATTCCACAGGATACTCCTTTTGGTGGTGCTGCCTTCACCAATATGACATTCTTCTCCTACAACTGTATAACGCCCCAGTACACTATCATCCTTTATAACAGAATTTTTACCTATTAATACGGGAGGCTTGATAACAGCTTCTTTTGATATTACTGCTCCTTCCGAAACCCAAACCCCTTGTCTAATTTCCCGGGCATCAATACTTATGTTAACTTTTTTATCAAGAATATCAGCATGTACCCCGACATATGCATCTAAATCACCAATGTCACACCAGTAGTCTTTGGTTACAAAACCATACATTGGCTGTTCTTCTTCCAAAAGGATTGGGAATAAATCCTTACTGAAATCAAAAACAACTCCCTTTTGGAAATATTTAAGTACCTCAGGGGACAAGACATAAATACCAGTGTTTACAGTATCACTAAAAACTTCTCCCCAGCTTGGTTTTTCAAGGAACCTTCTAATTTTTCCGTCTGCATCTGTTACAACAACTCCGTATTCTATGGGACACTCAACTTTCTTTAGAACTAGTGTAGCAATAGATTTGTTCTTTTTGTGAAACTCAAAAGCCTCATGCAAATTAATATCGGTAAGGGCATCCCCGCTTATAACTATAAATGTCTCATCCAAAAATTCCTCAGCATTTTTTACGCTTCCAGCAGTGCCAAGGGGAACATCTTCTGTAAAATATTTAAGGTTAACTCCATACTCTCTTCCATCACCAAAATAATCTTTTATTTTTTCTGGCATGTACTGCAAGGTTACTGCTATATCCCTAATCCCATATTTTTTCAAAAGCTCAATAATATGCTCCATCACAGGCTTGTTGGCAATTGGCACCATAGGTTTTGGCCTATTACAGGTCAGCGGTCTTAGACGTGATCCCTCTCCACCTGCCATAATCACAGCTTTCATCAGATCCATCCTTTCAAAATGTTTTTGTATAACCTTTTGGTATGTCCAATAAAACTGCAAAATTTGAATGAGAGCCTATGGAACTGTTTTTATAATTAATTGTTCCAAATATGATAATGAAATTATTTTTACCTTATGTATAGAAACTATTCTATCTAGCTTTACGGAATATTTGGTAATGATATTTTGATTTAAAATTAAAAAAAGACTGTGCGAATATATCTGCACAGTCTTTTTTGGCTTTTTTATTTTTTTAATCAAGCTTCAGAACGCTCATGAATGCTTCCTGTGGAACTTCTACTGAGCCTACCTGACGCATACGTTTCTTCCCCTCCTTCTGTTTTTCAAGGAGTTTTCTCTTTCTGGTTATGTCACCACCGTAACATTTTGCCAATACGTCTTTTCTGAATGCCTTAACGGTTTCACGTGCTATTATTTTTCCTCCAATACATGCCTGAATAGGTATTTCAAACATCTGTCTTGGTATTGATTCCTTTAGCTTTTCCGCCATTCTTCTGCCTCTTGACACAGCTTTTTCACGGTGTACTATAAAGGACAAAGCATCCACTATTTCACCGTTTAGCATTATATCAAGCTTTACAAGGTCGGATTCCCTGTAACCGATAAGCTCATAGTCAAAGGATGCATAGCCCTTTGTTCTTGATTTTAACGCATCAAAAAAGTCATATATTATCTCATTCAGAGGCATTTCATAAGTAAGCACAGCCCTGCCCTCATCAATATAGGACATGTCCTTGTATACCCCTCTTCTCTCCTGTGACAATTCCATAATGTTACCTACATATTCTGTGGGCACCATAATTGTTGCCTTTACCACAGGCTCCTCCATCATATCAATTTCAGTAACTGGCGGAAGATTTGTAGGGTTATCTATCTCAATGACATCACCATTTGTGGTAGTAACTTTATATATAACACTTGGAGCAGTTGTAACCAAGTCAAAATTATATTCTCTTTCAAGCCTCTCCTGAATTATTTCCATATGAAGTAATCCAAGGAATCCGCATCTGAAACCAAAACCAAGAGCCACCGATGACTCAGGTTCAAAAGTAAGGGCCGCATCATTTAGTTGAAGCTTTTCCAAAGCATCGCGAAGATCGCCGTACTTTGAGCCGTCGGCAGGATAAATACCGCAGAAAACCATGGAATTTACTTTTTTATATCCCGGAAGCGGTTCTTTTGCAGGATTGTCAGCAAGAGTTATGGTATCACCAACACGGGTATCCCTTACATTCTTGATACTTGCCGCTATATATCCTACATCACCGGCTTTTAATTCATCGGAAGGAGATAGTCCTCCCGGTCTTAAATATCCCAACTCGGTGACAACAAATTCTTTTTTAGTATACATCATTCTTATTGTGTCACCTGTTTTTACAGTACCTTCCTTAACCCTCATATAAACTATAACACCCTTATAGCTGTCATAGAATGAGTCAAATATCAATGCTCGAAGAGGAGCATTTTCATCAGAATCAGGGCACGGAATCATATCAACTATCTTCTCAAGAACCTCCTCAATGTTTAGCCCATTCTTAGCTGATACCATTGGCGCCTCCGAAGCATCAAGACCTATTACGTCTTCTATTTCTTTCTTTACAACGTCAGGTTGGGCACTTGGAAGATCTATTTTATTTATAACCGGCATTATCTCTAGATTATGCTCCAGTGCAAGATAAACATTTGCCAGAGTCTGAGCTTCTATACCCTGTGCTGCATCAACAACCAGAATTGCACCTTCACACGCTGCAAGGCTTCTTGATACCTCATAGTTAAAGTCAACATGTCCGGGAGTATCTATTAAATTATAAATGTATTCATGACCGTCAGAGGCTTTATAAACCATTCTGACCGCTTGGGCCTTTATGGTTATCCCACGTTCTCTTTCAAGCTCCATATTGTCTAGAACCTGTTCCTGCATCTCTCTGGTTGTCAGAACTCCGGTCTTTTCCAATAATCTGTCTGCCAGAGTTGACTTACCATGGTCTATATGTGCTATTATACAAAAATTTCTTATATATTTCTGTCGTTCACTAGGCATTTATTACCTCCAAAGCTTTGATTCCACATAAATACAATTATGCGCATTTAATTATACCATATACTTTTAAAGGTGCAATATAGTGATTTTGTACTTATTGTCTTAAAAAACAAAGCTATAGTCACCACTTTTGCAGGTAACTATAGCTTTTGAACTAAGCTCTAAATATTAATTACTCTTTAATGTCAGTAATCTCAAAGTAATCCTGATCCTTAACCTTACTTATGGATAGGGTTACTATTGTGTCAGGTGATTTTCCTGCAGATGTAGTCCAATGGAATGTTATTTTAAAAGTACCATCTCCATTATCTTTAATATTGTATGTTGTAATCCATGGGCTGGATACTCCTGTTACCCAATCCAATTCTTCAAAGTAAGTTTTCTTAACAGCCCTTAATTGTGGTGACATAAGACCATATTGAAGTACTCCTTTACGTTCTTCTATTGCTTTTGCATATAGCTCAGCACATTCTTTTGCACTGTCAGCTCTCATAAACTCAGTGCTCTGTAAGTCAAACTGACTTGGGGCTACTGTTGATTTGGTAAAAAACCTTATTGCTTCCCCGTCATAACTTACATCCTCTTTTAGAACCTCTGAAAAAAATGTTATTGGTACATACATTACATTCTCAACTATTTGGGCCGGAGTAAGCTTTATTTTTTTAGAATCTGCTGTATAATACGTGCCAACATTATTCTTAATATATCCGCCGGCTATGCTTGCTCCTTTTTTTGAATCCCATCCTACTTTGTAGCCAAGAATTTCAGCAGCAGCTTTAAGGGGTACCATTAATACATAGTCTTTATCAAAGGTTTTAAACTGGTTTTTTATACTTATACCGTTTAATCTAATTCTCTCCAAAGCTTTTGCATTTATCATCTGATTATAGACATCATCTTTAAGCAATCCTTTAAGTTCCTTGGCAGGTATGCTGAATTTTGCTATCCCACCTGCATATGGTCTTAATTCATATAATCCAAAGTATATTACAAGGTTGTTTCCGTCAATATAAAATTTGTAATTACTGTTTGCTTCATCTACAGTAGTCTTTGCATCATCAAAATACAAATCCTTTTCTTTATCTATTGACTTCTTTATTTTATCCTGAATAACTTTCTTGTAGTTCGAGTTAGGGTTAAATAAAGAATTAAAGGTATATATTTCACCAGTTTTGGTATTCATTGTGTAAGCTTCAAGTGTAGTTGTACCATGTGCACCACCGGTGTATACATATGTATTTGTAACCAAAGAGAGAATATCTCCGCTTGTGTTATAATCATATAATGAGTCTATGGAAGCCAAAGGAAGATTTTGCTCTCTTTGGGGCATATCTTTTATGTATTCTTCTAAATACACCTGTTCTCTTCTGATATATCCGATAGAATCAAGGTTTTCGTCGTTTAGTAAATCATTGATTTTTTTAGCTGAATCAAAACCGCTTAAAACAGGATATATAATCTTAATAGAACAGATGCCATCAAGTTTTTCAATCTTTGCAGTCTCAACTTTTGCTAAGGTTTTTGAATCCGCAGCAGCAGAGGAAACACCTGGAAATAAAGTTAGTGTAATTGCAATAATGATAAAGAATAATAATGCTTTTTTCATTGTGTCAGACCCTTTCTTTTATTATGTTTATTACTTAATTTAGCTTAGCACATCCTATTGATATAATGGTAACAATATGGTTACACTACCTGTCAGCAATAAAAAAAGCTCTTATTTTCATTACACTACCCTTTAAATACTTTAAATTGAGATCAAAATATTTACCTAACAGGGTTATTCGATATATATCAGTATCAACAGGCGATATTTGCATAATTTCCATTTTGGGTTCACCATAGTAAATAAAACTTTTACTATAATCCACTGCTAAAAGTCCGAATATAAGAATCAACACAAATACTGCTGATACAAGTGTAATTTTTAATCTGTACAATCTCCTTTGCTTAAATCTTGTTTTTCTTGGCATATATAACCCCGCATTTAATGTTTTCGGGTTCAAGTCTTTATTATATCTAAACCCTTATGTATTATTTTTAACAATACGAAGTTATTTTAATCCTATTTCTTTTTGAATATAACATCATTTATAGCTTGTGCTAGATACGATGTACTGCGGACACATTCATCTATTACATTTCCGTCCCCTCCTATTTCAACTATAACCGAACCGTTTAACAAATGCTGGTTGTACCTGTTTTTACTTACGTAGATTGGCTTAGCGATTCCTGGGCAAATTTCGTTAAGTCTAGCCTGAACTTTAATTGCAAGTTTTAAATTCTCCTTCCACCGAGGATTGTTCAGCTTGGCATCTGTTCCAATAACAAACATTATTTCTGCTACATTTTTGCCGTTAATATTCTGCACTGCTCTTAGCTTTCCTTCGCTTGCAGCATCACGGTGAAGGTCTATGACCATTTTTAAAGAAGAATACTTTTCAACATAGCCTGTCAGCGTATTAAGAGACTTTATGTAGGAACTGTTGTAGTCGGCATCATGAATTGTAGTATTATGTAGAACATCTATATTATATTTTTTCAGATTATTTATTAAAGCCTCTCCCACTCTGACAACATTGTATTTATTATTGGTAGTCCTTGAAGGAGTATTGCTCTTACCAATTTCGTCCGCACTCTTTAAAAAGCACTCCGTTGTGTGGGTATGATAAATTAATATCTTGGGACCTTTTTTATCAGGAGCAAGCTTTAAAGGCTCATTTAGCAATTTCTTTATATCAATTTTTAGGCTTGTTTCGTTTTTAATGTTGATTTTTCCGCTTGAAACAATAGGATTATTATTTTGATCTGTTTCTTCTACATCCCCCTCAAAGGTTATACTGCTTGATGCCTCTTTAAATTGTACTGTAGAAGTATCTGAAGGCTTTTGTGCTAAATTTTCCTGAGGCTGTATGGATTCTGTCTGTGCATTTTGGATTTTCTTAATCTCCTGCTGCACTTTTTCAGAAGCAGGAGGCTGATACTTTTCATCGTAAAACATTTTAAAATATGGATAATTTGTATTTAATATTGTTATAGGATTGTAAATGTCAATTCCAAAAAGCTTAAAAACATACTCTTTTATGCTTTCAGATGATTGTATTGTTGTAACATTTCCCGAGCTAATCTGTTTTAAATCAATAGGTATTTTTACCTTTCCATTTGCCAAACTAAAGGCTAACCCCCCCAGTACAATACCGCCAACGGCACACAAAATTATAGGTAGCTTTGTCAGATTACCCTTATTTCCTTCCAGATAGGTATTATCGTAAATAGTATCTCTCATAGCACTGACCTCCATATCTAACAGTAAAATCCTCATAAATTTCGGGTTATAAAAACTATATTCATATAAAATAGAAATATTACTGGCTTGTACATACTTTAAAATATTTGTAACGTATTTATGGGAAATATTGTAATATATCTTAGTACTATTTATATGAATGAAGTTCTAAAAATAGTCAATTCTAAATATACCTTATAGAATATAATTGAAATGGGGGACGATATTTTGAATTTTTGCACAATTAGATGCTGCATTTGTGAAAGTGTGTTATTAAACCTTCCGGAAGAAGAAATAAGCAGGCTGAACGGACTTACTTTCAGGTGTGAAAGTTGCGGGCATAAACTTTTACTTGAAGGAAGAAATGTATCAAAGGACATTAGTACTGATACATTTTATAATCTGTATAAATATGACTTGAATATCTAACAAAACGGGAGTGCCATTACCAAACTACAGTAATGGTACTTATTTTTTATATGAATCTCCTTCCATTTGTAACTAATCCCTTATGTTAAGAATTTCTTAAGAATATTATCAATAGTTCCGTAAGATTGTACTGCTATATTGTGTATTGTAGATTATAGCTATATTTTACATTGGTCAAAATCGAAAAAAAGGATGTGATATAATGTTTGCTGAGAATAAATTGAATTGATAAATCAATTTTAGCAACATTTTTTGGGAGGTATTTTGTGAATATTCTTGTTTGTGATGATGATAAGGAAATTGTGGATGCCATCGAGATTTATCTTAAAAATGAAGGTTATTGTGTTTATAAGGCATATAACGGTTCTGAAGCCCTTTCAGTCTTTGATAATACAGAAATACATCTGCTCATTATTGATATAATGATGCCTGTAATGGATGGAATCCGTGCTACAATGAAAATTCGTGAAAAATATAATATTCCTGTCTTAATGTTAAGTGCAAAATCAGAAGACACTGATAAAATTATAGGTCTTAACATGGGGGCGGATGATTATGTAACGAAGCCCTTTAACCCCCTAGAACTTCTTGCTAGAGTAAAGTCACTACTTAGAAGATATTTATCATTGGGCAGTTTTGTAGCACAATCTGGTGTATTCAAAACAGGAGACCTTGTTATTAACGATGATGCAAAAGAAGTAAAAGTTGACGATAAACTGGTAAGGTTAACACCTGTAGAATATAAAATTTTAAAATTTTTGTGTGAAAATGCCGGAAAAGTGTTTTCAATTGATCAAATATATGAGCAAGTGTGGAATGAACCCTCCTTTTCACCAGAAAATACAGTTGCTGTCCATATAAGAAGAATTCGCGAAAAAATTGAAATCAATCCGAAAGAACCAAAATATTTAAAGGTGGTGTGGGGAATTGGATATAAAATTGAAAAAATATAGCTATTCCGTATGGCTTAAAGCTTTGGCAGTTATAGTATGTGTTGCTGGAATGCTTACGACAGCGTACGGAATAACAAAAGCCCCTTATTTTGATATAGGAATTCAGAATAAGGATTTTAAAAAAAGTATTTACCTACGGGACATTCTAAACGAAACTTACATTCAGGTTTGTGATATTTCTTTTAACTACATAAATGAAGATAATATAAAATCAGGAACCTGTTTGGATAAAAATGATATAAATGATAGAAAAGAGCAACTGCTTAAGGATAAGCAAACAGAGATTAACAGAATAAACGATTATTACCGTTCAATACTAGCTGACTCTTCAAATCTTAATGATGATTTAGATGATATTACCGAGTCTCAGCTAAAAAAAAATACTGAGATACAGAAGTTGTTGGATGAAAGAAAAAGCGAAATAGAAAAAATAGAAAATGAGTATAAAACAAAGATATCTAACATCGAAACCGATTATATCAAAGAACAATTGGCTGATTACCATATGAAACTAGATTCTCTAAATAAAATCAAAGGAATCTATTACACCGTCGTAAATAATGGTACTGTAACATTAACTAATACCAATAACAGTAATGTTACAGGTTTCTTTAATTCACTCCCTGTAAGTTTTCAACTAACTCAGCAAGCAGGAAATAATATAGACACATTTTTTTATACAGGCAATTTCCCCTCTGATACTACTATCTTTATAGGACTATCACAGGAAAGATATGATTCTGAACTCTCAGTCTATAACCATAATGTCAGAGAAGGCCTTACAGGAATAAGATTTTTAGGTATTGGAATAGTGGCCTTTCTAATTGCCCTTTCCTATATTATTTATGCCACAGGAAGAAGCACCCGTAAAGATGGGCTCCTTCTTATACCCATAGATGATATATATCTTGATGTGGCTATGGTAGTTTTAGCGGGAATTATAATACTTTGTATTGCAACATTGTTCCAATATGGAGGGTATATCATATTCAAAAACAGCTCTTATTATAATATGAACATTTTGACTGTTCTGTTATGCATTGCAATATCCTTTGGAACCCTTGTCGGAATCGTTTTTGTTACAATGTTTGTAAGAAGGCTTAAGAGGCATGAAGTTATAAAGAGTACACTTACCTACAAAGCTTTTATTTGGATTAAAGACAGCTTTTTTAAGAGATTATACGAAAAAATGCTATCTGTATATGATAACAGTCCTGCTGCAATAAGATTAATTCTGATTTTCGGAATATATGCTGTTGTCACATTAGTTGGAGTAGTATTACTGTTCACTGGATCATTTGGTATACTCTTCGGGCTGGCCCTAATGGTTGGTATTAATGTTACAGCAGTTTATTTTGTACTGACGGCCTTTAAGGCTTTAAAGGATATAACGGAAGGAGCTAAAAGAATTCGCTCTGGGGAACAGTCAACTAATATTCCACCTCAGAAAATTCCTGAGTTCAGAGAACTCTCAGAAATCATTGAGAGTATTGCTGATGGACTAAAACACGCAGTCAGCAGTCGAGTTAAAGCGGAAAGGATGAAAGCCGAGTTGATTACCAATGTTTCTCATGACCTTAAAACTCCTTTGACCTCTATAATAACTTATGTTGATTTGTTAAAAAATGAGGAACTTACTTCTCAAAACTCTCAAAAATATCTGGATATAATTGATAAAAAGTCTCAAAGGCTCAAAACATTAACGGAAGACTTGTTTGAGGCTGCAAAAGCATCCAGTGGAAGTATAGCAGTTAACCCAGAAGAAATAAATATTGTATCCTTAATAAATCAAGGCCTTGGTGAATTATCAGACAAAATTCAGGCTTCCGGTCTAAATTTCAGGACTAATTTTTCATCTGACAAACTGCTTGTCATGGCTGACGGCAGGCTTCTTTGGAGAGTTATAGAAAACCTGATTTCAAATGCTTTAAAATATGCAATGCCCAACTCCAGAGTTTATATTGAAACGTCAGATGTAAATGACAACGTAGTTGTTTCCATAAAAAATATTTCTGCATATGAATTGAATATCCCTCCAGATGAGCTTATGGAGCGCTTTAAAAGAGGAGATTCGTCACGTAACAGTGAAGGTTCTGGTCTCGGCCTTTCAATAGCCAGAAGCCTTACGGAAATTCAAGGTGGAAGTTTTTCAATCAATATTGATGGAGACCTTTTTAAAGCAACAGTTGTAATACCTAAAGCAAAATAAAATGTTGAAAGGTGTAGTTGCAAAACCATAAATCTTTTCTATCCTGTACTTCCGTATAAAATTGCATCAATAATATCTTTAACCAAGCTTCCATTGATACAATTTTTAATAACGTACAGGCTTAGAAAAGGTAAAACTAATTTTGCTTCTACACCTTTTTGCTTCTTACATTTCTTTTAAACTGAAAAGCTACGCTTGCTTTTTCTCCTGCTGGGGAGCCTGATATTCCTCCTGTATCAAGTCAGTCTCACCTCTCATATTTTTAAACGCAACCGACATCATAAGCTTTATTCTGTTGAGTTGGTTAACTTCACTGGCTCCTGGGTCATAATCTACTGCAACAATGTTTGATTCAGGATATCTCCTTCTGAGCTCCTTAATCATTCCCTTTCCCGTAACATGGTTAGGAAGGCAGGCAAATGGCTGCATACATATGATATTTCCGGCTCCGCTCTTAATAAGTTCAATCATTTCTGCCGTCAAGAACCAGCCCTCTCCTGTCTGGTTTCCCAGAGAAAGAATCTTTGAAGCACTGTTTGCAAGATGATATATTGAATGCGGTGCATCAAATCTCTTGCTTTTGCGAAGATATTTCTTCAAATGACGTCTATACCACTCTATTCCACTTATGACAGCATTGCTCACAATTTTACTCTTTAAGGTACCTGCCAGGTACTTACGCTTGAAGATTGGACTATAAGCACAGTAAAGGAAAAAGTCAATGAGGTCAGGCATCACCGCTTCTGCACCCTCTTTTTCCACAACATCAACTACATCATTATTTGCATCAGGATGGAATTTAACCAATATCTCACCAACCAGTCCAACTCTTGGTTTTATCTCATCACTGATTTCCAGTTCGTCAAAATCTTTAATAATAGCCTTTATATTCCGCTTAAAGCTACCTTTTTTATCTTCATATATTGACTTTTTGCAGATATCTGCCCACTTTCTATATAGTTCGTTTGCAGAACCGGGTATTTTTTCATAAGGTCGAACCCTGTACAATACCCTCATAAGCAAATCTCCATAAACCATAGCCTTTAAAGCAAGATCTAAAAGCTTCAAAGAAATTTTAAATCCCGGCTGTTTTTCCATTCCCAGTGCATTTAAAGATATAACCGGTATTTGCTTCATTCCTGCTTCTACAAGGGCTTTTTTTAGGAAGCCTATATAATTTGTAGCACGGCAGCCTCCTCCTGTCTGAGTAATTAAAACAGAAGTATTATCAAGATCATACTGTCCGGATTTTAGTGCATGTATAATCTGTCCAACAACAATAATAGAGGGGTAGCACGCGTCATTATTTACATACTTCAAACCATCCTCAATTGCACTATTATCAACATCCTGAAGAACAACAATATTATATCCTGCTTTTTTGAAGGCAGCCTCAACAAACTGAAAATGTATCGGTGACATCTGCGGTGCAAGAATAGTATGTGTCTTGCGCATTTCTTCAGTAAATACATTTCTTTCAAATCTGCCTGATTTATTCTGGTGCTTAACTGTTTTCTTATCTCTTTCCTCAATGGCAGCAACCAATGATCTGATTCTGATTTTCGCTGCTCCCAGATTGTTACCCTCGTCTATTTTCAATACAGTATAGATTTCATCACTGGAGTTTAGTATCTCCTGAACTTGGTCTGTTGTAACAGCATCAAGTCCGCATCCAAAGGAATTGAGCTGAATCATTTCAAGCTCCGGATGCTCCTTTACTACAGTCGCCGCTGCATACAGACGTGAATGATATTTCCACTGGTCAACAACTCTAAGAGGCCTTTCTGTCTTTCCCAGATGAGCCACAGAGTCCTCTGTAAGTACTGCAAATCCAAAGGATGTAATTATCTGAGGAATCCCGTGGTTTATTTCAGGGTCCACATGATAAGGTCTTCCTGCAAGGACTATACCCTTTTTACCGGTATCCTGTAAGTACTTAAGGGTTTCTTCACCTTTTTTCCTGACGTCTTCCCTAGCCTTTTCTTCTTCTGCCCATGCCTTTTCTGCTGCTTGTTCAATTTCAGCTTTTGAAATACCTAATTCTTTACCCAGTACTTGGAAAAGTCGTGCCTTAAGTTTCTCCTTGTCATCATATGGTAAAAATGGACTAAAGAATTTAACTCCACTAGTGTGAAGTATATCCATATTGTTTTTAATTACTTCCGGATATGATGTAACAATCGGACAATTATAATGATTGTCGGCTTCCTCATCCTCAACCTTCTCATATGGCAGCGAAGGGTAAAAAATATAGTTAACCTTTTGGTTTATAAGGCTCATAATATGACCGTGTACGAGTTTAGCCGGGTAACAAACCGATTCTGACGGCATAGTCTCAATACCTAGTTCATATATTTTCTTTGATGAACGTGGTGACAAAACCACCTTGAATTTTAATTCATCAAAGAAAGTAAACCAGAACGGATAATTCTCATACATATTCAGAACACGAGGTATACCTACTGTTCCCCTACTACGCACAACATCACTGTTTTGCTTGTATCCGAAAATTCTTTTATATTTGTAGTCATACAAATTCGGAACATCCTGTGCTGTACTTTCAATACCCGCGCCTCTTTCGCATCTGTTTCCGGATACAAATCTACTTCCGTCACTGAATTGATTAATAGTAAGAAGACAGTTATTGCTGCACAGTTTACATCTTTGGAGCTCTGTATCAAAAACAAAGTTTCCTATATTGTCCCTTGATAAAATAGTTGATGTTCCCCCGGTATACCTTTCTTTTGCTATAAGAGCAGCCCCGAAAGCACCCATTAATCCAGCAATATTAGGCCTTACAGCCTCTCTCTCTGATATGAGCTCAAAACTTCTTAGTACAGCATCATTGAGGAATGTTCCTCCCTGTACAATTATTTTCTTGCCCATTTCCTTAGGGTCTCTTATTTTAATAACCTTTAAAAGTGCATTTTTTATTACCGAATACGATAAGCCTGCTGATATATCTCCAACTTGAGCTCCTTCTTTTTGAGCCTGCTTAACTCTTGAATTCATAAATACAGTACACCTTGAACCAAGGTCAACAGGCTTTTCAGCCAATAATGCCTGCTCGGCAAAATCTTCAACTGAAAAATTCAGTGACTTGGCAAAAGTCTCAATAAAAGACCCACACCCAGAAGAACATGCCTCGTTTAGCATAATACTGTCAATTACACCATCTTTTATTTTAAGGCATTTCATATCCTGACCGCCAATATCCAGAATAAAATCTACTCCCGGCAGAAAGAAATCCGCAGCCTTATAGTGTGCAATCGTCTCTATCTCTCCAATGTCTACTCCTAAACCTGCCTTAATTAGACCTTCCCCGTAACCTGTTACAGCAGAATTAACTATCTTTGCATCTACAGGCAATTTGGAATAGATATCATTTAATATTTTAATAGATGAGCTCAAAGGACTTCCTTCATTGCTGCCATAGAAGGAATAAAGAAGTTCTCCCTCATTATTAATTAAAACAGCCTTTGTTGTTGTGGACCCGGCATCAATCCCCAGAAAACAATCCCCCTTGTAATTCTCAAGAGGTTTAACTAAAACTGATTGCTGGGCATGTCTATTTCTGAATTCATCCAATTCTTCTTGTGAATTAAATAGGGGTTTTAAACGTTCAACCTCATGTACAGATATAGTGTTTAAAACCGGAAGTTTATTCTTTATTTCTTTAAAGGATATTATTTTACATTCCTTCGAAGACAGAGCTGCACCCATTGCTACAAAAAGCTGTGAGTTTTCAGGAAAAATAACTTGCTCCGGTTTCAAATTAAGTGTAATCTCAAACCTTTTTCTAAGCTCAGAGAGAAAATAAAGAGGACCTCCCAAAAACGCAATATTTCCGCTTATTGGTTTTCCACATGCAAGCCCGCTTATTGTCTGGGTTACTACAGACTGAAATATTGAAGCTGCTATGTCCTCCTTTGCAGCACCTTCATTTAACAGCGGTTGTATATCTGTCTTAGCAAAAACTCCACACCTCGCCGCAATTGGATATATAACTCTACTTTTTTTGGCATATTCATTGAGCCCTGCTGCGTCAGTCTGCAGCAAGGAAGCCATTTGATCAATAAATGCTCCTGTACCTCCCGCACAGGTACCATTCATTCTCTGTTCAAGTCCTCCTCGGAAATATGTTATTTTAGCATCTTCTCCACCTAATTCTATAGCTACATCTGTTTGAGGAATGACGGTTTGAATTGCTTCTGAACCTGCAATTACCTCTTGAATAAATTCAAGTCCCAACCACTGAGAAACCAACAATCCGCCGGATCCAGTTATCATTATCGTACATTCTTCCTGGTAAAAAGAATTGCACATTTCATTCATCAATTCAAATATAGTTTTACGTATATCTGAATAGTGTCTCTGATATTTTGAATATACAATTCTATTATCCTTATCCAGCACAGCCATTTTTACTGTGGTTGAACCAACATCTAACCCCACATGATATTTTTTCTTCATAATTAACGACCTAATCTCTCCAAACTAGAATTTTAAAATTAATTAGTTATTTGTTATATTTATATGCAATTCTTCCAACTGCTTTTCATCAACAACGTCAGGTGCATTTGACATCAGTTCGGATGCATTCTGTACCTTTGGAAATGCAATTACATCTCTAATGCTGTTTCTCTTTGCCATTAGCATTATGAGTCTATCAAGACCAAAGGCCATTCCGCCGTGAGGAGGAGTTCCGTACTTGAATGCTTCAAGTAGGAATCCAAACTTTCTATTTGCATCTTCTTCAGTAAATCCGAGCATTTCAAACATCTTGGATTGTAATTCCTGTATATGAATTCTGATACTTCCTCCACCAAGCTCAACACCGTTTAAAACCATGTCATAAGCCTTTGCACGTACTTTTCCTGGGTCTGTATCCAAATATTCAAGGTCTTCATCCATAGGACTGGTAAAAGGATGGTGTTTTGCAACCCATCTCTGTTCTTCCTCGTCATACTCGAAGAGTGGGAATTCAGTAACCCACAGGAACTTGAATTCATCAAGATTTAAAATATCCAGTTTTCTTGCAATTTCTAATCTCAACTGACCCAGTGCGTCAAAAACTACATTGTTCTTATCAGCAACAAAACATATCAAGTCTCCAGCCTCAGCCTGAGCCCTTTCCAAAATAGCTTTCATTTCCTCTTCTGACATAAACTTGGCAAATGAAGATTTTATCTCATTTTCCTGATTAATGGAAATCCACGCCATTCCTTTTGCCTTGTATGTCTTAACAACTTCCACCAACGCATCTATTTCTTTTCTACTGAATTTTGCGCAGCCCTTTGCATTTATTGCTCTTACACTACCACCCATGGCAATTGCATCGGTAAACACTTTAAATCCGCAATTTGCTACCATGTCAGACATATTTATCAGTTCCATACCGAAGCGAATATCCGGCTTATCGGAACCGAATCTCTCCATTGCTTCTGCGTAAGGCATTCTAATAAAAGGAGTTTCAATGTCTATATTTAAAGCTTCCTTAAAAGCTCTCTTTACAAATCCTTCATTAACCTCCAAAACATCATCAACATTTACGAATGACATCTCAATATCAATCTGAGTGAATTCAGGCTGTCTGTCAGCTCTCAAATCTTCATCTCTAAAACATTTAGCAATCTGGAAATATCTGTCATATCCTGATACCATCAGTAACTGTTTGTATAACTGTGGAGACTGAGGTAATGCAAAGAACTTTCCGGGATGAACTCTGCTGGGAACAAGATAATCCCTTGCACCCTCTGGTGTACTCTTTATCAATATCGGAGTTTCAATTTCAAGAAATCCGTTTTCATCGTAGTAGTCTCTTGCCACTTTTGCAACTCTGTGTCT
The DNA here is from genome assembly GCF_000526495.1 of Ruminiclostridium josui JCM 17888. Classification (NCBI taxonomy): domain Bacteria; kingdom Bacillati; phylum Bacillota; class Clostridia; order Eubacteriales; family Oscillospiraceae; genus Ruminiclostridium; species Ruminiclostridium josui. The sequence continues at coordinate 54,509 of NZ_JAGE01000001.1, forward strand.
AAGTATAAGATTTCTTTGCATATCAGGTCTTCTCAAATCCAAAAACCTATACTTAAGACGTGTTTGTTCGTTAACCTCAGAATCCTCCTCTATATACATAGGCGGTGTTTCAGAAGTGCTGAGTATCCTTAATTCGCTGGCGATAATCTCAATTTCTCCTGTGGCCATTTTTTTGTTTACTGCTTCTGGAGAACGAGCTGCAACAGTTCCCACAGCTGCTATTACGAACTCGCTTCTTATTGATTTAGCCTTGTCAAACATTTCTCCGTCTTTATCAGTGAAAACAATCTGTACAATTCCTGTTCTGTCTCTTAAGTCAATAAAAACCAAGCTTCCTAAATTTCTTTGTTTTTGAACCCAGCCCATAACAGTTACTTTCTCACCTATATTTGAACTGCTTAGTTCTGTACATTTGTGGCTTCTTTTCAAGCCGTGTATTGATTCTCCCATTTGCTATTTCCTCCCACCAGATTTTTCTGATTATATGTTATACTGTGCCTTTAATTTTTCAATTATTTGCTCAACAGTCATATTAACCTGTTCACCTGTAGCCATGTCCTTTAACTTATATATACCCGATTTAACCTCATCCTCACCAACAACTATTACATAAGGTATACCCAGTTTATCGGCATATGAAAACTTTTTTCCTATTTTTCCTTCATTAAAGTATATTTCAGCAGACACGCCTTCATCCCTTATTTTTGTTGCTATTTCCAAAGCATTTTCCATTGTTCCATTCATTGGTATTACAAGTATCTTTGAAGGAGTGGCTCTTTTCATTTCTCCAAGGATTCCGGCTTCTCTCAGTTGATAAAACAGTCTTGAAAGGCCTATGGAAATACCTACACCCGGCAATTTCTTTGTTGTATACTTTTGAGCAAGATTATCATACCTGCCGCCTGAACATACACTTCCAATAGACGGATACTGGTTAAGAACAGTTTCGTAAATCGTACCGGTATAATAATCCAATCCTCTTGCAATAGTAAGGTCTATAGTATAATTTTCAGCTGGAACCTTGAAGGAATCTATGTAGTTAACCACCAATTCCAGTTCATCTATACCTTCATTAAACATATCATTCTGAATATTCATTTCTTTAAGATATTTTATTATATCTCTGCAGCTGCCCTTAGTACCTACAAATTCCAATACTCTTTGAGAATTTTCCTTAGATAGTCCTATGGCTTCAAGCTCCTTTAGAACCGCTTCATTGCCTATTTTTTCAAGCTTGTCTATAGTTCGCAGAACTTCGGTTTTGTCTGATACCTGAAGTGCTTCAAAAAAACCGTTAAGTATCTTTCTGTTATTTATCCTGATTGTAAAGTCATCAAATCCAAGGGCTTTAAAAGTTGAATAGATAACACTTAATATTTCAGCATCATTAATTACGCTAAGACTTTCATTTCCAATAATATCTATATCACATTGATAAAACTCTCTGAATCTACCCTTTTGTGGTTTTTCACCTCTGAAGACCTTGCCGATATGATACCTTTTAAATGGAAACGTCAAATCACCAAAGTGCTGTGACACGTATCTGGCAAGGGGAACCGTAAGGTCAAATCTCAAGGATAAATCATTATCTCCCTTATTAAACCTGTATACCTGCTTCTCTGTTTCACCACCACTTTTTGCCAGCAAAACTTCCGACTTCTCAATCATCGGTGTATCAAGAGGTATAAAACCGTACTTTTCATATGTTTTTTTAATTATTTCCAGCATATTGTTAAAAACAATCTGATCAGCCGGTAACAGTTCCATAAATCCCGGTAATATTGAAGGCGTAATTACTTCTTTTGCCATTTAAACAACTCCTATCATAAAAGTATAATACACTACCAATTATTAACACATTAATTAATAAATAAAAAGAAATATGAAATTTCTAATGAAAGCATACCCAAGAACAGTAAAAAACCTCCCGTATCCCAACAAGGGACGAGAGGAACTTCCCGTGGTGCCACCCTAATGATTCCAATACAGAACCCACTTATATCCTTAACGCGGAAAACGGATGAGTCTTTCTCATCAGCCCTTAAGCTACGGCTCTAAAGGGTGTCTTTCAGTAGTCTTACTATAAGCTGCTCTCAGTCCATGACAGCTTTTCCCTTAATAGCAGTTTCTAATTACTCTTCCCTTTTAAGGCTACTTCCCTATTTGCATACATATATTTTAGAATTTACATCTAAGCTTGTCAATATTTATTATTTCCTTCCATGAGAATATTGGCTTTCCGTTCCAGCATTTCATTGATTCTACCGATATATTCCTCAACACTCTTTACGTTAAATGACCTTTCCAGTCTGTTCATAGGGAAAATCACCTTTGTAACCGCCCCAGCTCCGCAAGCTAGAATTGTCTGACGTTCCTCCATAATTTGTATGTTGTATAAACATTCCATACCAGGCCGACTATATCCAACATTTTCTAAATTACCTAGAATATTTTTCTGTCTGTAAAGATAATATGGGCTTAAACCCATTTCTTTTGCACATGTACGTGCCATATCAACCATTACGGCAGAATCAACATATTGAGCTTCCAGATTGTATTTTTCCATTTCCTTTGTAAGCTGTGAAGCTCTTTTTATAGCCATTGTGTGAACTGTTAAACTGTCCGGGTTTAATTCTTTTATTTTTCTTAAAGTTTCATTAAACATTTGGACATCTTCGCCTGGGAGTCCACATATTAAATCCATATTTATATTGTCAAAACCCATATCCCTAGCGGCATAAAAAGCCATCCCCACATCTTCCGGTTTGTGCAGTCTCCCTATTCTGGCAAGGGTTTTTTCATTCATTGTCTGAGGATTTATGCTTATTCTGGATACCCTACTATTTTTAATAACCTTTAGCTTATCAACAGTTATGGTATCTGGACGGCCAGCCTCAAGGGTATATTCTTTAAGGTATGTCATATCAATACAGTCCTCTATACCTCTTAGGAGACGGCTCAACTGCTGCTCATTTAGGGAAGTTGGTGTACCGCCCCCAATATATATACTCTCAGCAATTAGTCCTTTATCTTTCATAAGCATGGCCGTATGCTTTATTTCCTTCAAAAGTGTATCCACATAAACATCTACCATTTTTTTATATTGCCCTATGGTACTTGAACTAAAAGAGCAATACAAGCAACGGGTAGGACAGAATGGAATACCAATGTACAGTGATATGCTGTTTTCCTTTGACTCTGAAAACAATTTCCTTTGATTGACTGCCACCTCATATAGAAGCCTTGATTTATTCTTCGTAACAAAATAATCCTTCTGTAAAACAGTTAGAATATCACTCTTTGTCATTTTCTCATCAATCAACTCGTTTACCAGCTTAACAGGCCTTATACCTGTCAAAATACCCCAAGGAATTACCTTGTTAGTATATTTTGCAAGCAGCAAAAACGTCTTCCTCTTTAGTATTCTCTTAAACTCTTTTACTTTAAGTTTGTCAGAAGAGCCAATTATCCCTGTACATGGGAGGCTTATAAGCTCACTAAAATCCTTAGCCTTCAGGCTTATATTAAAACAGTCCTTTCCATCCTCATAGGACAGAAAACAGAAAAGAAATGCCCCGGAACACTCATCCCAAGGCTCATCGGATTTTACTATTTCATTTTGAGTAAAGAATAATTTTATAACATCTTCCAATTCATAATCAAAGTATTTTGTCTCGTTATTATAAATTAACATTTTATCCTCTTTGTTTTACCATTGAATTGCATTTTTTATAGGATTGCCTCTTATTTCATCTATAATCGTTGTACTTCCACCATGACCGGGGTAAACTATTGTTTCACCGGGCAGTACAAAAAGTTTCTCGACGATTGAATTATATATATCAGAAAAATTACCATTTGGTAAATCAACTCTTCCATATCCAAACTTAAACAATGTATCTCCTGAGAAAAGAAGGTTTTCAATCTGAATACAGATAGAGCCTGGTGTATGTCCCGGAGTAAGAATTACCTTAAACTTCAGTTCTCCCAAGTTCACACTGTTTCCATCTCTAAGAACTTCATACTTGCTTTCAAAGGTTTTCGCTTTTCCTGTAAATGCAGAAATGTTGAATCTTGCATTCGTCATTGCCTGCTCTTCATCAACATGGATATAAACCATAGCATTTGTTTTCTGTACTATATCATCAACATGTAATATATGGTCAATATGCCCATGGGTAAGAATTATTTTTTTTATTTTTGTATTATATTCTTTTTGTGCAGCAATTACCTTTTCAGGGGGAACTCCTGCATCTATCAGAATAGCTTCATTTTCATTTCCAACCATATAGGAAACAGAGTCAAATAACCCTCCGTATATTGGTTTTACAAACATTATGCCAAACCTCCATCATCTAAAATTCCTTTTTACTGTCCAATAAAAGTGTAACTGGACCGTCATTACTTATATCTACAAGCATATCTGCCTGAAAAATTCCTGTTTCGGTAAGTACGCCGGCTTCTCTACATCTATTTACAAAACGTTCATACAGTTCTCTCGCAATCTCTGGTTTGGCTGCTTTATCAAAACCGGGCCTTCTGCCTTTTCTGCAATCTCCGAAAAGTGTAAACTGTGATACAACCAGCAACTGACCTCCAATATCTACCAAAGACTTATTCATCTTGCCGTCATCATCCTCAAAAATACGCAAATTCAGTATTTTATCTGATAGATATTCTATATCACTGTCGTCATCTTCCTTACCAACTCCAAGGAGCACCAAAAGTCCCTGTCCAATGCTTCCTACAATATTCTCATTTACAGTAACCGTTGATTTTTTTACTCTTTGAACAACTGCTCTCATTTAAATGTAAACCCCCGATTATTGTTTATTTCTAGTTACGTCAAATACGCTGTCTATTTTTCTCAGTCTTTTAATTATTTTTTCAAGCTGCTCGGTATTTGTTATCTCAAGGGTAAGTGTTATAACCGTAATCTGTTCCTTGGTAGTCCTTGCGTTAACTGCCTTTATAGGTATTTTTACTTCTGTGATACAGTTGGTTACATCCAACAGAAGAGAAGTCCTGTCATTAGCCATAAGTGTAATGTCTGCCTTATAGGCAACATCATTGGTAGTACGCCACTTAACGTCTATAAGCCTTTCTTCTTCCTCTCTATCAGCAGAAATATTTATACAGTCGCTTCTGTGGACTGAAACACCTCTTCCTCTTGTTATATAACCTATTATCTCATCACCAGGAACCGGATTGCAGCATCTAGATAAACGTACAAGACAATTGTCTATTCCCTTTACTACTACACCACTTTCAAGTGTATGCCTTTTCTTTCTGTCATTTTTGGTCTGGGCTATTGTTTCCAGCATTTCTTCCAATTCTTCCGGCTTAAGTGTCTTTTTGAATTCTTCCTTGAGCCTAGTTATAACCTTATTTGCCGTAATTGCCCCATACCCTACTCCGGCATATAAATCCTCTTGGGATGCAAAATTGTATTTTTTTAATACAATTTCAACCCACTCATTTCTAAATAACTGTGAATAGGTCAATCCCTGCTTTTTAAGCTCACGCTCAAGCATTTCCTTGCCCCTGATAATATTTTCTTCACGCTTTTCCTTTTTAAACCACTGATTAATCTTACTTTTTGCCTGACTGCTCTTAACAATTTTAAGCCAGTCCCTGCTGGGACCATGAATTGTTGATGACGTAAGAATGTCTATTATATCGCCGTTTTTTAGCTTGTAATCTATAGGCTCCATTTTTCCATTTATTCTGGCACCTATCATTTTATTACCAATAGCACTGTGTATTGCATAGGCAAAGTCTACAGGCGTGGAGCCCACTGGAAGATTTATTACATCACCTTTTGGGGTAAATACAAATACCTCGTCGGTAAACAAATCAATTTTAAGGGTCTCCATAAATTCGCTTTCGTCTCTGGTATCCTTTTGCCATTCCAAAAGCTGCCTGAGCCATGCAAACTTATTGTCTGAATCCTTTGCGCTGTTAATTCCTTCCTTATATTTCCAGTGCGCTGCAATACCAACCTCGGCAACCCTATGCATATCCCATGTTCTTATCTGTACTTCAAAAGGTTGTCCTTCAGGCCCAATCAATGTGGTATGTAAAGATTGGTACATGTTTGGTTTGGGCATGGCAATGTAATCCTTGAATCTGCCTGGCATTGGTTTATATAGCTCATGCACAAGTCCAAGAACAGCATAGCAATCTTTTACAGAATTTACAATTATTCTAAACGCAAACAAGTCGTATATTTGCTCGAGTGTCTTGTTCTGCTTTACCATCTTCCTGTAAATACTGTAGAAGTGCTTTGGCCTTCCGTCTATCTGTGCGTTTTCTATCCCAAGTTCATTTGTTTTTTCACGTAGAGTATCAATAATTGTTGCTATATATGCTTCTCTTTGTTTTCGCTTGGTGTTAATTTTTTCAACAAGATCGTAATAGCCCTTTGGATCAAGATATCTGAGACAAATATCTTCAAGCTCCCACTTAATCTTGGATATACCAAGCCTATGGGCAAGTGGAGCATATATCTCTAGGGTTTCTCTGGCTTTTTCAAGTTGTTTGTCCTGGGTCATATACTTAAGGGTTCTCATATTATGAAGCCTGTCTGCAAGTTTAATCATGATAACCCTTATGTCCTTAGCCATAGCTAAAAACATTTTACGCAGATTTTCAACCTGCTGCTCTTCTTTTGTAGTGAACGGTATCTTTCCCAATTTGGTTACACCGTCCACTAGTTCTGATACTTCTTGTCCAAACTGAGATTTCAGTTGATCATAAGTACATGTTGTATCTTCAATGGTATCGTGTAAAAGGGCAGCTACAAGAGCCGTACAATCCAGCTCCATCTCGGCAAGTATTATCGCAACCTCAACCGGATGAATAATGTATGGCTCTCCTGATATTCTCTGTTGACCCATGTGCGCAGCTTTTGAAACAGAATATGCTTTTTTAAGCATTTCCAAATTACAGTCAGGGTCATATTTATTTACTTTCTCAACAAGTACTGAAAAGCTGTCTATCAATGTGTCCCTCCACCTGTCCAAATGACTACCAATAAATTCATTATTAATCTTGTTAGAATTTTACTATGGAATCAACTTTATAGCCTTTGAGCTTATCTCTACCATTTAGTGATAGAAGCTCAATAAAGTATACTATACCTGCAACCTCTCCTCCCAGCTTCTCTATAAGTCTAATGTTAGCTTGAGTAGTTCCGCCAGTTGCAAGAAGATCATCAACTATTAACACTCTCTGTCCTGGCTTGATTGCATCTGAGTGCATCTCGAGGACATCTTTTCCGTATTCCAAATCATATTCTTCACGTACAGTTTTATATGGGAGTTTTCCTTTCTTTCTTACAGGAACAAAGCCTTTATTCATGTGGTAAGCTAGGGGGGCTCCAAAAATAAATCCTCTTGACTCTGAACCTACAATAATATCAAAATCTCCCATATTTTCCGAAAGTGCCTTTAATGAATCCATACATGCTCTGAATGTCTCCGCATCCTGAAGTACTGTAGTAATATCGATAAAATCGATTCCTTCTTTAGGAAAATCCATAACATGTCTGAGTTTATCTTTAAAATTCATAGTAAACTCCTCTCATAAATAAATATTATATCACACATAAATATATTATAAATAAATAAATTCTTAGTTACAAGGATGTATAATTTAATTTGGAAAATTTTTCTAGTTATGCAATAAATATGTTACAATTAGTAAAAAAATAGTGCGGAAAGTGCATCCATTAATCTATAGTGTATACTTAAGTTCACACAAGAATACACAATCTTCTACACTTCTTTACTTCCTCAATTCTTTGAACTGTCTGCACATTTTTTGCTTAATATATATGCCACCACTCCAAACAGTAGCAATTAAAAATAGAATTAAAGCCATATAAAAGTTCAAATTGTATCCGAATTGTAAAAGCAAATAATATCCAAGTAGTGGTCCTATAAAGCCTCTTATTCCTGTAAGTGTCTGGTGAAATCCCTGATAAATAAGCTCGTTTTCTTTTGTAGAAAATTTTATTGTGCCTAGGTTCCATAATATACCTATCCCACTTAACCCCAATGAATAACAAGCAAGTCCCAAGTATGCATAAATTTTAGATATACTTACATCTGATAATATAAAAAACAAAGGATATAAAATTAGTATACCGAACGAGATTGCCCCAACTTTCCATATGTTTATTCTGTCAAAAATTCTCCCTGCGTAAGGCATGGTCAAAATAATAAAAAGTTGTGCGTAAATGCCCTTAGCATTAGCCATTTCTACTGTAGACAGTTTTAGAACATTCAACATAAATAAGTTGACAGTAGGCATACTTATCATATATGCAAAACCATAAATCATAAATATTATCTCAAAGACAATGAAATCAGTATTTTTAAAAATTGAAGTCATTGATATTTTAAAAGTTACCGGTTTAGTACCTTTCAATTCAGTGTAATCAACCTTTGATTCAATATAATAGAAAACTCCATATGTTAAAAGTGAAGCAACTGCTATTATCGATAAAATCCATTTGAACATGCTGGGGTTAAAATCTAACAATTTGCCAACAAGTAATGAGGTTATCATCATGGAGAACATAAGTATGCTTCGTACAATACCAAAATATAATCCGCTTCTCTCTTTAAAAAAGTATGGAAAAAAGCTATTGGTTACAGGGAACTGTATTGCAAACACTGAGTGATAGAAAAAAAGAAAAACTAAATATACAGCAGAATAATTTATAACAAAACTAAATAAAAAAATAAACCTACCAATAATATACCCCCATACAAGTAGTTTTTTTTTGCTTTTACCGGAATACAATACAGTAAACAGTAGTGAAAAAATAATCGTCGCTGAAGCTATAATACTGATCACAGTTATGTCAAGGTCAGACGATTTAAGAGGGTTTTGTGCAATTTTCTCCTGTAAAAGCAAAATCCCTTGTGTTATTCCATCTGTTACTGATGAAATCATTAAAAGAATAAACATCCATTTTATTTTGTTATTATGCAAATCAGAATATTTACTACGCAAGGTACCGTACCTTTCCATATTTTTTTTATTTACTTTTTAATACTATAGTATGTATTTTTAATTTCTTCAGCAATCTCATTCAACCTATTGGAAGTTTGAGGAATAGAAAAGCCAACGAATAGTGGAGAAGTTACATACCTTGGAACTATTTTACAGATAATAGATCGTTTCCATTGGTAGAAAAATAAGTTAAAGCTATTACAACGTTTAAGTAAATATTTTACGATATTTTGTATATTATCCGCCATAAAATTGTCATTGCGAGAGGTAGTAATAATATTGAATTCAGTTGAGCAAACTTTGGGTTTACTAGATATGTTTATAGAGCAACTTCCTTCTTGATAAATTTCAATTCCTTCAAAAATTTCATCATTTAAGCCTATTTTATAATCAATATCTTTTAGTCCTACTATTTGCATATGTGAATGATTTACTGTTCCACCAGACATTGGTCCATGATTTTTATAAAAAACTACAGATTTAAAATCACCGCTTTTCTCCATTTTTAACCAATGGTTTATTCCAAATGTAATTAATTTTCTCATATGATATGTATCATACGTAGAAATATTTTCAAAGCAATTGTTAGTTTCTATAAGTACTGTTTGAAAAGTATTAGCTAATGTTGGAAATTTGTTTTTTACCAATATTATTGAATCTTGTTCATCTATAATATCAGAAAGTGCTTCGCGATCACAAAATGGGCAGAGTGATTCTTTGCTTTGGTAAATATTCTTTTCTTTTACAACATCAGAAATAAAACAAAGATGCTTATTAACTGTCATGTTTACACCTACTAACTCAGAATATTTTTTAAATTAAAGTTTATATGTTAATCCGTTAATAAAATACTATTTATAGCAAAACAAACCGTATATATTTAAAATTGAGCAAATCAAATACCAGTCCTTCATTGCAATGGGTATTTTTGTTTGCTCAATTTTAAACGTAATACTATCATTTTTTATAATAAAACTAAACTTTATACTATTTTTAAGCTATCCTTAAAAGATACTTCAAAGCGGTTATTTTTGCTGAAAAAACTGAACATTAAGACCATTCGGATCCTTTATAGTGAAAAATTTAGAACTAGGGGTATCAACCGGTCCACTTTGTACAGGAATGTTTTTACTTTTTACCGTATTCAGCATTGCATCAACAGAATCGACTGCAAAACCAATAGATATAAATTCACTGAAATTAACTGCATTATTGTTACTATCCACCATAAGTTCAACTAATGTTTCATTTTCAATACCATTACCCATAAAAGCAATTTCCATTCCAGCTCCCGCAGGAAACCTCTTTAACAGTTTAAGCCCTAATAGGTCAGAATAAAAACCAATCGATTCATCTAAACTTTTTACATTGATTGTTGTCCACAAAAACTTCATGCTCATTCTCCTTCATTTTAAATATTTGTAAACTTATTCCATTATATCATGGTGTACAACTACCATCAAGGCGCAAAATGCTGTTCTAAACCTTATTCTTTGTAAGTGGCTTGATGGAATTTAGATTAACACCTACCTCGTCAGCAAGCTTTTCCACCATGCCTTCTGGTGGATTTAAAATTAGATCTTCTAACGCCTGTTCTCTTGTTATTTCCCCACTTCTTATGAGCTCGGCAAATTCGATATCGTAACTACAATAACCTATTTTTATTCTGTCAATATATGTATTTAGCCAATTCATTCTGCAGTTTGTAGTACGGGAAGGAAAACTATACGGTATATGTTCCCAATTAAACACTTTACGTATTTCACTTTTAAGCATCTCTTTGTCAGTCTTGTTAAATTTAAAAATGAAAAAGGGAACCACAAGAATCTTATCTAAATCTACATTTTTCTTCAAATCTTCTTTTTCACGATAGGTTATAACTTTTGAGAGCTTTTCAAATTTTTCAACAAACTCTTCATAAAACTCCTTGTCACCGTTATTCCGTGTAATTTGGTACATTGCTTTGAGCATATTAACACCCATAACGGTATCTTTCATTACCTGGGCCTGTCCTTTTGAATACCCATTAATTACCAACTTTATCCCGTAACGCTCCGCAACTTCAACAGCACTGATAAATATAATATTGGCACACACATAACAGCTAGGAATTCCATACGCCTTGCTCTCGTGAAGATACTTCCATAACTTTTTCAAGAAAGTTGATCCCGGCTGAGTAATAACCAAGTCAACATCCAATGCTTTGCAAAGCTTCCTTGCATTATTCACTGCAGTCTCATGCTCATAGCCATTATCATTATGATAAGCCAGAGGTCTTAGGTTATACTCTTTTACCAGTTTTATCAATGTATGCGCACTATCAACGCCTCCACTGAGTGGCACTAACACATCGTATTTTTTATTAATATTCTTATACTTCTCCAGGCAATTTTTCAATTCATTCTCAGTTTGGAAATTTACTATTGCTTCTTTTTTCTTAACCTCATCTTCCTTACAAAAATTACATACCCCATTTTCGTCAAAACTTATTCCAGGATAGGTTTCAGGTAGTATACATTTTGTGCAAATCTTCATTTTGCTCCCCCTTTCAATTATGCCTAAACATAGTTTCGGCATTGTCATGCATTACAGTCCTTTTTCTACAATCATATGAGCCTTAGTTTCTAACTTTGTTATATCTTCGCATTGTGTCAAAAATTTCGCTAAATTGGTTACTGATGGGTTGCTAAAGATATACGAAGCAGGAAAATCGATATCAAATAAGTCTTCGATCATGCTACAAACTAATGATACTTTAATAGAACTCGCTCCTAAGGTGAATATACTATCATTGATATCAAAATTGTTAATATCTAAAATGCTAGAGTATATGAGCGCAATGGCCTGTTCGATGATGTTGGATGAGTAAGCTCTATTTTCTTCCTTAAGCTTTTCAAGTTCACATATCAAGTTTTGGCGGTCCGTTTTTCCATTAGGAAGCTTTGGTATTTGATCTAGTTGAATAAAGCGGGCAGGGATCATGTATTCTGGAACTTTTTGCTTTAACTGTTCTCTGATAAGTGAATTTGCATCTTGCTCTTTATTATCACCTAGTACACAAAATGCAATAAGGCTATTATCTCCTGTTTTGTCTTTTTTATAAAGAACTACCGCTTCATCTATAAAGTCTAAGTTATTTAAAATCTTTTCAATTTCAGTTAAGTTGACTTTATGTCCATATATTTTTATCTGGTTATCTTTTCTTCCAAGATGTTCTAGAACCGATTCCTCACACCATCTCCCAAGATCTCCAGTTTTGAAAACTCTAGTCTCCAATTCATCCGGGCAATTACTTTTACTAAGTTCCTCTAATTTTCCTTGTTTCCAATACCCCTTTGCAATATATGCACTTGTTACAACTATTTCACCAATTTCGCCGGGTTGAACCGGATTGTCCATATCATCCAACAAACTTACGTGTTTTCCAAATAACGGTGCTCCAACTGGTACTCCATCTGTGTTAATAATAGTATTCTTGTCTATAAAATTTTGTGTAATAACACCTGCCTCGGTTATTCCATACTCTATATGTAAGCGTGCATTATCACCGAAATACTCGGTATATAGTTGTACATCTTTATTAGTAATGGCCTCACTTCCCAAGCTAACTAAGCGTAAATCCGGAAATTTGTCCCCCTCTTTCAACTCATCACATAAGTGACGAAAAACTGTAGGTACGGAATGATACACAGAAATCGCATTATCCCTGAGATAGGAAATCAAACCTTTAATACCTTCTTTTTTTATGGAATAAGGGAATATAGTAGCTCCGCAAGCCAGAGGAGCAAATATATCTTTAATACCGGCACTAAAACTGTATGAATAAAGATATGAAAATCTATCGCAACTTTCAATTTTCAAATCTTCGCAATAAACAGTAATAACATGAAGTAAGTTTCTATGGTTATGCACCACTCCCTTAGGTTTCCCTGTAGAACCTGAAGTGTATAAAATATATGAATTATCGTCAAGTGTAACTTTTTCATTTAAATTATCTGAAGGATAATTCTCTGCGTCCCTGAGATTCAAAATTTCCATACCCATATTATTAAATTTCTTCACAAAAGGTAATTGATCATCTTCTACTAAAATTAGTTTTGCACAGGAATCTTTAACGATAGTCTCATTTGTTATATCTGGATAAGTAGGATCTAAAGGAATATAACATAATCCACTTTTTAAAACACCTAACATAGCACTAATTTGAGATACTGGATTACTTAACAATAAAATTACACTGTTCTGATTAGCACAATTCTTTTTAATCATATGGGCGATTTTATTGGAATACAAATCTAATTGTTTGTAAGTAACCTTATTATCCTGATAATGGATAGCACATTTATCATAATTACTTTCCACCTGACTTTGAAATAGCTTAATAAAGTTTATATTCTCGTCTCTTAATAATTTTTTTGTTAGCATGCTAATTCTCTCCTCTTTGTTTATAAGCAAATTCTTACAAAGGACAGATTGAATTTCTTCAACCTGTCCTTTGTAACCATATACATGATTTCAATTAAAACAATGGTCTCAAAACTTTAAAATCAAAATTCGCTTGACATAAACTAATCTCACAATATTTGTTTATTCTTTCAAAGTTTAAGGAAATATTCTAAAGCGAGTAAGTAGCCTAACCAACCAAGACCAGTAATTACACCGACACATGCTGGTCCAATAACATCTTGTTTACGGAAGTCGTCTCCTTTATGAACGTTACTAATGTGTACTTCTAAACAAGGTACTTGAATGCTTTCAATAGCCGACCTGAGAACATACGAATTATGAGTTAAAGCAGCCGGATTGATGATAATACCATCAAAGTTTCCCCTTGCCTTATGGAGTTCTTCGACAATTTCACCTTCATAGTTTGATTGGAAAAGTTTAACTTCCAACTCATTTTTATCTGCAAAGTCTAATATTTTTTGATTTAAATCATCTAAAGTAAAGCACCCATAAAGTGTAGGATCTTTTTGTCCTAACAAATTCAAATTAGGCCCATTAACTACCATAATTTTTTTCATAGCTTCTAGTCCTTTCTTAGATATTAATTTTTGTCCCCAAATAATTCAATCACCTTGTTGGCAATGTTTTGACCTAATTTAACACAACACTCACGATCATTGTCTATAGGTGCTTTAGTTGATATGGCCCCAAAATGTGTAAACGGCCTTCCCAAAGACATGCCTCCGGAATAAATAAGCATTCCATGGATTAATCCTGCTGCAATGATTGACATCAATGCAAAACTTCCTCCCCCACATGGTTGGTTTTGGGAAATAAAAGCAGCACAGAGTTTTCCTGCAACATTTCCTTTCAGTTCTGTATCTAAAAAGCGTTTAATCTGCCAACAGCATGTACCATCCCAATTTGGCGAACCAATAATTATTGCTTGGCTATCACACATAAACACCTTATCATAACTATCTAATGACATAACTCTTACTGTTATGCCCTCCATAGAACACCCTTCAGCGATGCACTGGGCCATTTTCTCAGTATTTTTATCTTCCGAATCAGAGTGATATATTATGGATATTTTAAGTTCCTTCATTTAGAGTCCCTTCCTTTGATACATTTTTAGATAAATATTCCGCTAGCCCTTTCAACGTTGGATATTCAAATATAGTAACTGCCGGTATCTTTTGTCCCATCAATTCACTGAGCTTGTTGGCGACGAAGACAACTACAAGAGAGTCACCACCAATATTAAAAAAGCTATCGTTTACATCTACTTCGCTTATATGTAAAAATTCTTTCCATACACTAGCAATCGCCTTTTCAACATCTGATTGAGGTTCAACATGGGTTTTGGTTTGAATAGGGAATAATGCTTCCTCAGGTAGGTTTTTTCGGTCAATTTTACCACTAGGTGTAAGAGGCATTTTCTCGATTAGGCAGAAAGCACTTGGTATCATATAAGCAGGGAGTTTGAGGCTTAAATAATCTTTTAAATCAAATACTAAATTCTCATTCTTAGCAGAGCGTGGAACAATATAAGCAACTAATCGGCGATCATTTGTATTATATGTTTTAGCTATTACAACCGATTGGATGACTTCTTCATGCTCATTCAAGACTGCTTCGATCTCCTCAATTTCAATCCTAAACCCTCTTATTTTCACTTGATGATCAATTCTTCCCAAGAATTCAATATTACCATCAGGTAGACGTTTTACTAAATCACCTGATTTATAAAGGGGCGCATGCGCCGACCTATTCCATGGATTATCAATGAATTTTTCTTTAGTTAACTGAGGTTTATTCAAGTAACCAGGAGATAAGCATTCTCCTCCAATTAAAAGTTCACCAGCTACACCAATTGGTACAACTTGGCAATTCTCATCTACAACGTAATATTGTGTGTTGGCGATTGGAAAACCTAGAGGGGTACAATTCAAGTCGTTATAATCGGGATTAGAGCCAACCTCATAAAACGACGAAAATACAGCTTCACTAGGTCCATATCCATTCCAAACAGATTTAGATTTTTTTAAGAGTTCTTTTGCTAAATCAGGTGAAAGACCTTCTCCTCCTGCAAGGATTTTCAAATCTTGTTTTCCTTCCCATCCGGACTCAACTAAAATACGATACGCTGTAGGTGTGGCACACATCATAGTTACCCCATGCTTTTCCAATGTGTTAATTAAGGCTGGCCCCAAATCTGCTTCATTGTTTCTCAAAAGAATAACCTTTGCACCGGTAATAAGCGGTAAATAAATTTCCGGTACCGACATATCAAAGGAAATGCTAGCCATGGCTAACACCACATCATCTTTCTGTATTCCCGGTCTGCTCTTCATAGTGTATAGAAGATTACTTATCGATCTGTGTCGTATTGGAACCCCCTTGGGTTTGCCAGTAGACCCAGACGTATAGATAATATAAAACAGCTTATCTAAGTCTATACTCAAATTTAGATTACTGGTATCTTCTTTTTCAATTAACTCTCTTTGTTCATCAATCAATATACATTGATCAATTTTAGTCAAAAATTTAGATTGATGAGTCTTTTCCGTAATAATCAAACTAATGTCTGCATCATCCAACATGTATGATATACGTTCATCAGGATAGTTCGGATCAATCGCAATATATGGATGACCAGATTTTAATACAGCAAGTAACGCAATAATCACACTTGGGGAGCGATCAAGACAAACACCAATTGGTATATTGGGATTAGAATTTTTTCCGCAAATAAACCTTGCTAAAGCATTAGCTCTATTGTTAAGATCTTTATAACTGATTTCTTGATCCTCAAAACATATAGCACATCTGTCCGGTGTAAGTGCAGCCTGCTTCTCAATGAGTTCATGGATACATTCAAGCGGATATTTTTCTTCTGTATGATTCCAATTATTACAAATGTTTTGAACTTCATCTTCTTTCATCAGTGACAACAAACCAATTTTTTGTCTCGGATTTTTGATAACATCATCAATTATATTAAAGAAACTTGATACCATTCTCTCAATCGTAGATGAATGAAATAAACTGTCATTGTATTCAAACATACAGAATAATTCATCTGGTCTCTCGTCAAGTATAAAATTTATATCAACTTTTGACGTTCTTTGATACATTGATACCCGTTCAATTTGCATCGACTTAAAGTCAATTTGAGGTAGTCCAAAATCCCTATATACAAACTGAGTTTCATAAAACGGATTATAGTTAGAATTTCTTTGGTTCGGCAAAACGCTCACTAATCTGTGAAATGGAAAGGAATCATGACGGTAGTCTTCTTTCAGCTTCTCCCATACAGATTTTAGGTGTTCTTCAAATGTAGACTGACCATCAATACCGCAACGAAACACAATCATATTTACAAATATACCAAATATACCTCTGAACTCTCGTTTTGAACGATTGAGAACAGGCACCCCCATTCCAAAGTCAGACTGCCCGCCATAACGATAAACAAGAATTTGTAAAATAGTTAAAAAAACCGCAGGCAAAGTTACCCCGTAAGATTTAGATAAATCTCTTAAGTTACTCCTTATTTCTTCTGATATGTAAAAACTATATCTTTTTCCTGAGTACGTATTTGCCTTAGGGCGTTTATAGTCTGTAGGCAAATTACTCATAGGTAGACCTTGCAAATTCTTTTTCCAATATTCCAAATGTTGTGAATATTCTTCACTCTTTTCCCATTGTTGTAACCAATTTACATAATCGGAATAATCAGCTTTTGCTGGCTTATTTGGAATTTCCTCATTGCATGCTAAAGCATTATAAATAGCAGATAATTCTTTAGTTAACTCACCTAATGCGTATCCATCACAAATCATATGGTGAATTACAAATTGAAAAAGATATTCATTGTCACCTAAAATATATAATATCGCTCGACAAAGCGGGGCTTTTTCAAAATCAAAAGGAACTATAGTTTCTTGATATATCTTATTCTCAAGGAACTCATCTTTATCGGATGTAGTGATACTTCTTACATCTTCAATCCTGAGTTTAAAATTCTCAAGAGATTGGACTTGTTGAATTGGTATGCCGTCACGAATTATGAAACTAGATTTAAATACGCTATGCTTTTCTAAGGTTTTCATTAAAGCTTCTTCCAAAATAGAAGGATTAAGCGGACCTATGATTTTAAAAGCAAATCCTTCATTATAAAAGGATTTTGTTGGTTCTGACTGCTGAAGATTCCAAATCATTTGTTGTGATAGTGAAAGTGGATATTCAAAACTCATGGTTTACCTCCTTAAATTAATGCCTAATTCCACTTGAATTCGATAATCTATTATCTATAACTCACTTTTATTACTTTTTACTAGTAAATTACTTGCTTTTGCTATAAAACTGCCCTCTATTCTAAGAAATGGGGCATAAATTAACATTCAAAATTCTATGCCTCAATCTGCACCTCTAGCCCCATGTTCTAGAATTATTTGGTGAATACTTTCACTGTTTTTATAATTTCTCTTAGATATACTTTTGATTAAAGCTAATGAATCTTTATAATAATTTTCAATTAGAATAGGAACCCACTCTTGTTCTAAATTTTTAAGACCCGAATATTTATATAGTTCTTTTTCTAATCCTTTCGGTTTTTCCAAATTTAAAAGCTGTATAAGTTCTCGAATGTTTTCTTTTACTTCGTCGTTTTTAATATCTAAGCCTTTAACATAATCTAACAAGAATTCAGTACAGGTGTTCCCACCCCCTAATCCAAATCCATTTAAAGAACCATCAACCAATTCGCATCCCGCTTTTATAGACGCTATTGTATTTGAGTGTGCCAGATCTAAATTATCGTGAGCATGAAACCCTATCGGTTTGTTACAGTATGATTTTAAGGTTCTAATAATCTCATAAACATCATCAGGAAGTAACGCCCCCCTTGAGTCAGCTATGTAAAGTGCATCTATCAAATTAGTGCTACTGAATGAAGAAATAAAGTCGAGAAACTCATCATAATTATATTGAGTAACACTTATCAAATTTAATGACACCTTAATATTTGACTTTTTAACATTCTCTGCAATTACCAAAGCGTCTTGTATATTACTAAAATCGCAGGGTATTCGAACGTAACTAATATAATCTGTAAAATCAGACATTCTATTACTTACGGCTTTATTTTTAGGGGTAATCATTAGGACTAACTGTGAGTAACTAATGTTATTCTTTATTTTTTCTAAGAGCCCCAAAGCAGCTTTATAATCCATCCCCAAACAAAGCTCATTACTCAAATAACCAGTTTCAATATAGTCAACTTTGAAATCATCTAAAGAATAGCAAACTCTCTCTATTTGATCTTTGCTAAATTGCCAATTGTTAAGGTATCCTCCATCTCTAAGACTAACATCCATAATTTTTATATTATTCATCTAGCTATCCCTATTAAATTTATAAATACACCTTTTTAAACAGTTAACAATTTTCTCTATATCTTGTTTGGTAATATTTAGTGGAGGTGCAATTTTAATAACATTTTGGTTGACTCCTGAAGGATATATAAGTATGTGGTTATAAAAGGCATACTCGACAAATTCCTTTGCTAATACTCTATCCGGCTGTTTTGTAGTTTTATCAATCACATCAAAAGCAATGGCTAAACCAATGCCACGCAAATTATCAATCCAGGATATTTCATTTAGAAAACTTAACTGGTCTAATAATAATTCTCCTAATGGCTTTACGTTTTCAAAAATACTATTTTTTTCAGCATATTCTAGCGTTCTTAAGGCTATGTATGTACCAATAGGACTATTATTAAAAGTAGCCTGAAAAGCTGTTCTTTTTGGTGATACAGCATTAAATATCTCTTCTTTTGCTATTACTGCACTAAGTGGATAGTAACTACCTGCCAGTGACTTGGAAAGCAATGCAATGTCTGGAGTTACTCCCCAGTTATGAATGCTGTAAAGGTATCCCGCCCTTCCAACTCCAACCTGTATTTCATCATCTACCATAACTACGTCATATTTTAACGTTAATTCACGTACCGCTCGTATAAATTGATTATCAGGAATAATAAATCCATTCGCCCCTTGAACAGGTTCAATAATGAGACCTGCCGGTTTATCGGAACTTTTAAGTGCCTCCTCCAATTTATCAATACAAAAATCTGTATTAATGCCTCTGTTCATATTAGGAAAAGGAACCCGTACCACATCCTTTTTTAACGGATTATTCCCATATTGATCCGGATTAAGGAAACTATCATCAGTAACGGCTCCCGAAGCATAGTTGGAACCATGATAAGCACCATCAAAAGTCACAATTTTTTGTCTACCGGTAAACTGGCGACATAATCTGATAGCGTCACAAACTACATTGCTCCCACCAAGATTATAATATACCTTGTATATGAATTCTTCTGAAAGCTTTCGGCTCAAGTAATACGATAGCTCTATTTGAGACTGAGTATGAAAGGAATGAATGTGGACAACAGATTCAAGTGCTTCTATTACAATTTTCTCAATTTCCGGGCATTTATGTCCAAAATTTATTGAGCTATAGCCCATGATTAAGTCTAGGTACGGTTCGTCATCGTTCATACCCCAAACCCACATTCCCTCAGCTTTAACAGGAACCATAAAACGATTATACATTTTTGATTCATCACAGGTACACGAATATCTGTTGTTTAATTCATAAAGACGTTGGTTATCGCTATCAGGAAAGACTGAATCTCCGTGTTCACACGCTTGATTTTCGTTTGTTTTCATTGTCTCAACTCCATACCATCATTGTCATTTTGCTTTGGCATCTTTATCAGTTAATAAATCTTCACCAACTGCCCAATAATCCCTATCTACCTCATCAAAAACAGTATATATAGTTGCTATATTCTTTCCAGCCACTCTTGCTAATGTTCCACAAAATTCTTTGGCAATTGTTTTTCTTTGTTCCCTTGTTAGCGGCCCGCCAACTTTTACATTAATATAAGGCATGAATTCTCTCCTCCAGTATCCTATTTTAAAATCATTGTAATAATTATTTTGCTTTCGCATCTTTATCAGTTAATAAATCTTCACCAACTGCCCAATAATCCCTATCTACCTCATCAAAAACAGTATATATAGTTGCTATATTCTTTCCAGCCACTCTTGCTAATGTTCCACAAAATTCTTTGGCAATTGTTTTTCTTTGTTCCCTTGTTAGCGGCCCGCCAACTTTCACATTAATATAAGGCATAAATTCTCTCCTCCAAAATTCTATTTATAATCTTGATAATATAAGAGCGGCGTGCAATTACTATAAATTTTAGTTTAATTATATTTATAGTAATTGCAGTATTGATTACACATTCAAGCCTGTGCTTCGCTCTATATTTGCAAATCTGATTTTCTACTTACTGAATTTTACGTTTATTACCTAAACTATTTAGTTATTGCTGATATAAAATGTGCATGTTCATATGCACAATATCTATCTGCGCGCTCCTGAAAAAATTTCTGTTGAATATCATGTGGAGCCAAATTCTCCCTAACATTCAAACCTATTGATTCAAGTTCCTTAGTAATTTCAGATGGTTTAAATCCTGTTATCCAAGGTTCACCTTGTTGCTGACGAATCCTCAATCCGATTTGTACAACCTCAGAGGTCTTCTCAGGATTAAATATGTCTTCATGGACATAATCAAATACAATAGTACTACCTGCCGGTGCAATCTTGGCAATGCCAGACAAAGTATTATACACTGTATCACGGGGCAAGAAGTATGTCACACCCAACCAGCTAAAAAAACTTGGAGCCTGAGGGTCATATGAAGATTTAGCAAGAGCTGTATTCAGACTTTCTTTCATAAAATCAATGGGAACAAAATGTAGTTGTTCAGGTATATTCCAACCCAATTCTTCAATACGCTGGCGCTTATATTCCTGCATGTCCGGATGATCAACCTCAAATACCTGTAAGTTTTTTAACATTGATGACCTCCGGAAAGCAAATGTATCCAATCCAGCACCTAAAATTACGTATTGACGTACACCTTGTTCCACAGCTTGCTCAAGCTTGTCTTCTGTAAACCGCGCCCGGCTTACCGGAAGGGATAAAGGCGAGTAACCCTGCATAGCCATAGCCAACGCAGATGCCTTATCGGTAATCTGTGTAGCACCCGGGAAGCCTAAATGCTCTAAAAACCAAAGAATCCGAGGATTTGTATATTGTTGCTCGTAGTATGTACATACATCTTTCCCTATTATTTGAAAAGCCAGATTATCATCAAATATCTTTGGTGAATCACATGTAGCATGATAGCCACGCAAATAAGCCACAAATAGAGCTGTTGCCGTTGCATTCATTTTCTTTTCTATCAAAATCACCCCGTCTACATACAAATTCAAAATACTACTGGACTTCTATGTGCTATCCTCAGGGACAAACATCACAAGCTGCGTATTTACTATTAATTTCTTTAGCTATCTCTATTGACTTCTCACTGTTCATTTGTTGTAAATAACTTTTTAGTCCGGCACCACCGCCAAGTTCAACCGCCAAGCTATAATATTCGTCGCCAATCCACTTGGATCCGGCACTTATAATAATTTTATGTTTAGCATTAACTACTAACGAAAATGTTACAAGTGTCTTAAATATAGTAAAACTATCTATTACTTTATCTCTTTTTACGCAGGGCAGTGAAAACGCATTAAACCAACCAATTGATTCATCAATAATATCCTGCAATGGAACATAAACATTAAATGGTGATGAATTAATTTTGTAAATTTTATCAAGCTCTTTAAATGTAAGATATAATAATATTCTGTCTTCAGGGATTTCATCATCACCGTAAAAGAACATACCGCCTGAGCAAATACCTATTTTATTTGTGAGTGCTGCGGTTAATGTCGTTAGCCTTTTTTGATATTCAGTTGCACTGTCAGTACTTATTCCTTGACCATTATTTTCACCGCTGTTATTTGCAATACTTGATAGGTACAGGGCATTATAATAAGAAGTCTCTAAGTTATGGTTTATTCTAGTTACTCCTGCGTCTCTCGCCATAACTATTTGTTCCTCGTTCAAGCTTCCTACTGAGGCACACATCGGAAAATCTTTTATTTTTTCATCTGCTCTAGTCCTTTTTACTGCTTCCAGTATTACATCTAACACCTCATTTGTAGGCTTATGAGAGGTGGTAATTAACTTAAGATTAGTTGCGTATTCTGTAGCTAGTTTTATCTCTTTCGTATATTCGTCTGCTGTAGTTATATTTCCGAGCATTTGTTCTGCAATACTTGGCTCGTTATCCTTTCTTGATGCAAATAGACAGGATCCGTACGCTCCGTAAGCACATGGTTCCATACAAGTTGTAAATCCATAAATAGATTTACATAGTCTCATTTTTTCTTCATCTTGCTCGTTTCGACGTTTTGCAATTATTTTTGCCAGCTGTACTAAGCACTCTTTCGTTTCACTAGGGGCATATTCCAAAGTAACAATATCATTTATGGAAACCTCTTCTCCACTTTCCACTTTTTTTGATAAATCTTTGAAGAATACATCCCAGTCAATACTTATTGCCCTTTTCTTCAATGAACTCTTAATTTCTGTAATTTTATCTGCAGTTGTTTTTATACTAGCTTCATTTTTATCCATATAACTTTTTTCTAAATTTTGATATTCATTAAAAAGTTCTTGTGGATATATCTCCTTTGCATGTTGTTTAATGCTATCCATCACTTTGTTAAAAATATCCATATTTTCCTCCCTGATAAAAAATTGATATATATTTAGTATTTTTACTAATCATTGGTACTATTATATAACATTTACCATGAATAAGCAACAAAATTTTGGTTAAATTTGTGAAATTTGATATATAAAGTAAAATATAGTTATATTATGGGTATACTATGGATTTTTACAGTTTTTTCCTTACTTCCTGTAAAATTCAAATATATTACAATTTATTTCATTTAACCTTATCCTTTTTGATAAGCTTGTCATTTAATTAGTTTGAGCGTATATAAATAAGCCTCTTATATTTCATTTCAAACATAAGAGGCTTTAATTTTATAAGGCTTTCCACATCTATCGCTCTGAATTTTTGTGTATTTGTGTAAAATTGCTGATATTATATTTGCACTTAGCAGAAGTTGTAATTTCTTATTTTTGTTCCTCCATTTTTTGGTATGTTGCAATTATTCTATTTCGCATAAATTCATTCCCATTTTCACAAATTGTAAATGCCCTTGCGTCCCTTAAAAACTTCTCCGCAAGATACTCTCTTGAATATCCGTAGCAGCCTAAAATTTGAATTGACTCATTGGCTACCATAATAGCCGTTTCTGAACCTTGCACTTTACTCATTTGGCAATTAATCATACTTGGTATACCGCTATCCTGATAAAAAGCAGCTTTTTGGTATAATAACCTAGATGATTCTATCATTAGTAGCATATTTGACAGTTTATGAGCAATAGCCTGAAGATTAATTATTTGTGTTCCACCTTGAACCCTTTGTTTAGAATACTTATAAGCAACATTAAAAGCCGCCTGTGCAATACCAGTACTTATAGCACCTACAGCAGGTAATCTATTCTCAACAAATGTCATGATTACCGGAAAACCCATTCCTTCCTTACCAAGCAAATTTTCTTTTGGAACTATACAATTGTCCAAAATCAATTCTCCCTGTTGTGCTAACCTAAGTCCCATCTTATCTTCTATTTTGCCCACTTTTAACCCCTGTGTATCTGCAGGTACTAGAAATGCACTAAGTCCTCCTTGAGGGGCACCTTTTGTTTTATCAGTTCTGGCCCAGACAATATATATACCGGCAATACCTGCATTTGTAATAAAACTTTTGGAACCATTTATTACATAATTATCACCTTTTAATTCTGCAGTCGTTAGCAACCCTGCATTGGGGTTACCTGACATATTGTCACATCCGCTTTGAGGCTCAGATATGGCTAAACCTATTAAAAATGGATCTTCTTTATCATCAGCAATCCTTCTTAGCCATTTATCCTTCTGTTCATCTGTCCCGAACTTCTTTAATATCTTTGCACCAGTTATCATTGACAAAATTGTATATGCAACCCCTGCGTCACCGCGAGCAAGTTCTTCCATGATGGTTAATATTTCGAGATTTGACAGTTCATTTCCGTTATACGCTTCTGGAACAGCAGCACTTCCAATTCCAAGCTTCATAGCTTCTTTTATAATCGGCAAAGGAATACAATCCTTTGGATTTTGTTTCCTATCATACTCTGCTGTAAAAGGTATCAGTTCCTTATCAACAAATTTGCTTACCATCTCTTTAAGTTGCATCTGTTCCTTCGACAAATTGAAATCCATAATTACATCCTCCTATTTATTATCTTTTTTATTAAAACAAATACTATTGTTAATCATTTAACAATGTATAGTATCCTTACAGTAAAAATTAGTACTTTCAGACCATGCACAAAATGCATGTTATATTCCTGTTTCAGGTATATTAAGAAAAGAGGGGTATTCTGTTCCCAACAGCTTTCTTTCCATTCAATATCTTTATGAATTAGCTAATTCTTGATTTGAACTCTTTTACCAACAATGGAACTACCTCTAAAACATCTCCGACAATACCAAAGTTCGCTATCTTAAAGATAGGAGCATCAGGATTCTTATTTACCGCTATTATTACATCAGAAGATGACATACCTGCAAGGTGTTGTATTGCGCCTGAGATGCCACATGCAAAATATATTTTAGGACTAACCACTTTTCCAGTTTGCCCGATTTGATGATTATAGCCTATCCAGCCGCTGTCAACGATTGCCCGTGAAGCCCCAACGGCTCCGCCTAATACTTCAGCAAGTTCTTCAATTATTTTCATATTTTGGGGATCTTCTATTCCTCTACCTGCTGAAACAATTACATCGGCCTCCAACAAGTTAATCTTTTCATTTATTGCCGATACCATCTTCGTAACCTTTGTCTTGACATTACTAGGTATTGTTACATCAGTTTTAATTATTTCACCGACTCTTGATGCATCAGGCTCAAGCGACTTCATAACCTTAGGCCTGACAGTTGACATCTGTGGTCTTTGGTTAGGACATACAATTGTTGCCATAATGTTTCCGCCAAACGCAGGTCTGGTTTGCAATAATAATCTCTTATCTTTATCAATCTCCAACCCTGTACAATCGGCTGTAAGCCCGGTATTTAATCTTGAAGAAATTCTTGGGGCAAGAGATCGACCGTATGTAGTACCTCCTATTAAAATGATTTCCGGTTTGTACTTATTAATTATTTGTATAAATACATCAGTGTAGGCTTCATCATTATAGTGTTTTAATACCGGGCTATCTACCAAATATACGACATCTGCACCGTAGGTAATAAGAGTTTTTGCAGCATCTTCAACATTTTCGCCTAGCAACACTGCAGATAAAGGAACCTGTAGCTGCTCAGCAAGTTTTCTACCTTGTCCAAGTAATTCCAGAACTACACTTACAGGTATCCCGTTTTTTTGTTCTGCAAAAACCCATACTCCTTTGTATTCAGTAATATCATTATCCACTTGTAACTTTTCATTTTCAAATTGCAATGCATCAAATTTGCATGATGATGAACATGCTCCACATAATGTACAGTTGTTAAGTATCTCAGCCTTCATATTTTTGATTGTAATGGCTCCAAAAGGGCATGCGGAGATACACAACTTACACCCAGTACATTTATCAGTCTCTATTTTTATACCAGTCATATTTTCCTCCGTCTATTTAAATACAGGAAGTTGCATAGAGAGCAACTTGTCTACCAATTTTTTAGCCTGCTGATCAGAATCTCCTTCAATCATTTCAGCTTTTATATTAAGTTCCGGAACAAAAGTGTCCACTACCTGTGTCGGTGAACCGCTAAGTCCGCATAATGACTTAGTGGCATTAATATCCTCCGCATTCCAAACACTAATTTTTGCTTTATTTGCCCTCATTATACCTTTTATAGACGAGAGTCTTGGTTCATTTATTTCCTTTACAACAGTTATCACTGCCGGCAAAGGCATCTCTATAATTTCATATCCATCCTCGTTCATACGCTGGCATCTGATATATCCTTCACGGATTTCCTCAATTTTCCTTACACATGTTGTGTGAGGTATACCTAGTTTTTCAGCAAGACCCGGACCAACCTGTGCTGTATCCCCGTCTGTTGCCTGCTTACCGCAAATAATTAAATCAAATTTTCCGTTCTTCATAATTCCCTTTGAAAGTGTATAGGCAGTTGCAAGCGAATCCGCACCTGCAAACGCCTTATCGCTCAACAAAACACCTTCGTCAACACCCAATGCTATTGCTTGTTTAAGCAAGTCTTCAACAGATGGTATGCCCATACTTATTGCCGTAACTTTTCCACCCAACTTTTCCCTTATCCGTATACTCTCCTCAATTGCATAAGTATCAAACGGGTTAATTATGGATTTCTGGCCTTCTCTGATGATTGTATTCGTTTCTTTGTTCATTCTTACTTCGGTTGTATCTGGAACTTGCTTAATACATACTACGATGTTCAACTCATTCACTCCTCAATATATTAAGGTTTCTAATAGGTCAATTGCAAAATACTGCATTCACTTGTTGTACTAAATTCTTACTATTTGAGGTACTATATTCCTCTCCAAAATTATAGCATGTTAGTATAAAATTCCCATAGATAATTCATATCTAACCACAGGATATTGATAAGTTATTTAACATAAGGGTCATCCTGGTAAATGGATTTATTAAGTAACATCCTTTAATAGTTACGGTTTATAAAAGTAAGTAACTTGTACAACTTAAATAACATGTTAATTTTAACATAATATTGAAGTTATTACAATAAATATAATGGCTTAAGTTTATTAAAGTAAAATGAAAAAGTAAATTCACGAACCATAAAAACTTCCGAGATTTTACTTCTAACATCAATCTCGGAAGTCTATATTAAAGAAAATTATGATTTTTGTTTATGGTTTGGTTGTCCATTACTTATCTTTATCCATTAGCTCCAACATCTGTAACCCACTACTTAATTTCAACGGGAAACTGCGTTCTTTTTCCAAGAAGGTACTCTTTTAAAAGTACATAGTCAAGTGCATCTATTGCACCGTTACCATCCAAGTCTGCAGCAGCAAGTCCATCTGCAGAAGGGAATTTTGTTATTGTTCCAAGAATGTACTGCTTCATAAGTGAAAAGTCAATTGCATTTATGTCTCCGCT
Source organism: Ruminiclostridium josui JCM 17888 (assembly GCF_000526495.1). Taxonomy (NCBI): domain Bacteria; kingdom Bacillati; phylum Bacillota; class Clostridia; order Eubacteriales; family Oscillospiraceae; genus Ruminiclostridium; species Ruminiclostridium josui. The sequence goes on from NZ_JAGE01000001.1 coordinate 82,201, forward strand.
TCCGTCCAAATCTCCATATACAACTTTATTTGCTTGAGCATTAAACTTCCATGTATTTACATTAAACAAATATCCGCTTCCACCTGTGAATTTCAGATAGAGATCATGTACTCCTGTTGCACCGCTGACTGCACATGATTTTGTTGTGTAAGTCTGCCAACCGCCGGTTCCTGGAACACTACAAGTACCAACAAGTTTTCCATCAACACTGTCAAGACGGATTTCTATATTACCTCCATTGGTTGCTGATGCAACTCTTGCCTCAAATGAGGCAGCACCCGTAGAACCAAAATCAACACCGCTTACTTTTACCCAGTCTCCATTTTCGATATTGCATACATTACGGCCACCTTCGCCGCACGCCTCAGTATTTATACCCATTTCCTGTGCCATTGTTTCAGCTTCATTAACAACGTAAGGATTTACATACTTTAATTGTGTAAGTCCATCTTTTGTAATATTGACCTTCTGCATTGTTCCGTCTGCGTTATATGTTATTTTATCTATACACACACTTCTCTGGTATGTTCTTGCATCACCGCTTGGAGCACCGTTAGCTATTGCAAGAGCTCTGTTATGATAAGCTATGTACCAGTTGTTTTTAAATGAGAATATGGAATGATGGTTGTTATTGCCTTCATTGGATGGAGGATTTGCCAATACTGTTCCTTTATATTGGAATCCAGTAATTGGGTTGTCGCTCATCATATAATCAATAGTAGCAGCTCCCTTAGAAAAATCAGTAGAATATGAGAAGTAATACTTTCCGTTATACTTGTGAAGTAATGAAGCTTCAAAGAAAATTGGAGCCACAATCTTTGATGCAGAACCGTTAACACTAATCATATCATTGTTAAGCTTAATTACTCTTGTATTTCCCTCACCGTTTCCGCCAAAATATAAATAAGCCTGTCCGTCATCATCTATAAAAGCGGCCGGATCAAAGCACCAGAATCCGTTAGGAGGATTTACACCGGGAGTACTTCCGGTTACAAGAGCTTTTCCAAGTGCATCCTTAAAAGGTCCAGCAGGACTGTCGCTCACTGCAACACCTATACTTCCGCCGCCATTAGCGAAATACATATAGTATTTATTGTTCCTTGCTACAACTGAAGGAGCCCATGACAATGAAGCCCAGCCGGATGCTTTGAAAACCTCTCCGTGGTCCGTCCAGTTCTTCAAATCATCTGTTGATATACAAGTTATATCATTCATGATATAACCCGGGTTATTCGGATTGTATACATCGTGGGAGCAATAAAGATACAGTCTGCCGTTGGCTTCAATTCCGGTAGGATCAGCTGTATAGCGCTGGTAAAAAATCGGATAATCCGCAAATACAGTATTAATGCCTGACATTGATACCAGTATACAAACAACTAGTAGAACTGACAATTTCTTAACTTTTTTAAGCATAAAATAAGCCTCCTTTAAAATTATTAATGTGATTAAAAAAGTGAAGCACTAAAAATATACTCCTATATCCATTTTTGAATAAAGATAAGTTATTAATTACTTTATTAGCACAAATTAGCGTGAATTTAAAGAAGTTTATAAGTGATTCGATTTCTGATTTTTAACCTCCCTTCTTACTTTATAAATTAACTTTTCGAATCAACAAGGCACCTTTCCTTAATACATCTAATACCACGATCCGAACAAGGAAATTTTTTTCAAATAGGCAGGTATAAAGAATAGGAGCAAAATGAAAAGATCCTATTAGTAAATCTCATTCTAATTCATTATAAAATGTAAGCCCTTTACATCTCAATATAAATTCTTTTGACTTTTGTATGATAATTTTGTAACTATTTGGGGTTGTTGGAAAAAAGAAATACTTTTGTTGTATAAAATTATATCAATGATTGCTTTTTTGATTACTTCTAAGCTTTCATTGATATAATTTATACTCTAAGTATATTTATTTACTTTTATAAAAATATTATCTGTAATGTTGTAAAACAACTTGTACATTTCTATAGCCATTATACTCATTGATATCAATGTTAAAAATCATATCCAGCTTTATTTTATTGTCCCGTCCTGCATACATGTTTTGCAACTCCGTATTTCCATACCTTTGAGCAACGTATGAATCGAACTCATCAATATTTCCAAAGTAAACGCAGTCAACAAAACTGTTTCCGCTTTTCAATCTCAGCTTTAGTACTTTTCTTTCGTTTCCGAATACTGCGGCTCGCTTTACTGATATATTTTTTTCTGCAAACAAAGGTTTTGTGTTTCCCTTTCCATATGGCTCTAAATAATTTAATTCTTCAGCCGTTCTTAAATTTATTGCAGATAATGGTATATGTGCGTCAATATATATTTTAGGGATAAGGTCATCATCCGTAAGTGTAGTAATACTGTTTATCCTTTCTCTTAAAACATCAACTTTGTCAGCATCCAGACTAAATCCTGCTGCCATTGGATGTCCCCCGAATTTCGTAAATAGTTCTCGACATTTTGATAGCTCTTCGAACATATTATATTCCTCTATAGAGCGACCTGAGCCTTTTACACAATTCTCACCCTTTGTAAGTATAAATGTTGGAACATTATATTTTTCTCTTATCTTACCCGCAATGATACCTGCAATACTTTCATGAATTTCCGGCTTATATACAACCAAAACCTTGTCGTCTTTTAAATCGCTGTTTTCTATGGTTTCAATGGTCTCCTCCACACCTTTTACAGTCATGGATTTTCGTTCATTATTCAGGTCATGTAATTCAGCTGCCAAAACTTCTGCTTCCTGTGGATCGTCAGTAAGTAGTAATTTCAGCCCCTTCATTGCCCAGTCCAACCTACCTGATGCATTAATACACGGACCTATTATAAAGCCGAGATGATATACACCGATATTTTTTCCCCATATTCCGGTCTTTTTTAGAAGTGCATTAAGTCCTATATTTTTTGTATCTGCTATTGCATTAAGGCCCTGTCTTACAAGAATCCTGTTTTCTTCTGTCAAATCAACTACATCACAAACAGTTGCAATTGCTACAAACTCATAAAATTCCGCTTCCGCCTCCCTGGGAATACACATTTGCTCATATAGTACTTGTGCAAATTTAAACGCTACTCCTGCCCCGCAAAGCAGTTTAAAGGGATACTGACAATCTGCCTGCTTCATATCTATAATGGCATCAGCTTCAGGAATAATCTCAGGTACATCATGGTGGTCTGTAACTATTACTGTCAAGCCGGATTCTTTAGCAAATTGTATCTGTTCTTTTGCTGCAATACCGTTATCACAGGTAATAATTGTATCAATTCCGTCATTTAAAGCATTTTCAACCAAGCTGTTACTTATACCGTATCCGTCCAGTATCCTGTGAGGAATGGCATAGTCAACGGTTGCCCCACACCTAGTCAAGGCCTTATATAATATATAAGTACTTACAACACCGTCAACATCGTAGTCGCCAATTATTCGTATTTTTTTATTGAGCTTAATTTTTTCTTTAACAATGGAAACACCTTTCATCATATCTTTCATTAGTTTAGGATCGTTTAACCCTTGCAAATCAGCCTTTATGTATTTTCTGGCATTATCTATATCCTTTATGCCTCTGTTTACAATAATTCTACAAAGAAGTTCGCTAATTCCCAATTCCTTTGACATTTTCTTGAAATCAAACTTAGGATTCCTTAATATCCACTTTTGCAACTCTACCTGACCCCCGTATATAGTATTACTTCATTGAGGCTATGAGAAGTTCAATCGCCGTTCTATCAGCCATTTTCCCCGTTTTTATAGACTCATCCAATTCAAGGCTGTAATACATGGCCTTTTCCAAAATACCTATTTCCATATTCCTGCTTAATCCTAGGACTTTTGAGGCAACAAAAGGTGTTAATCCCATTTGCTTTGCTGCTGCATCCTCTCTCATCCCCTGTTGCTTAAGTAATTTCATTCTGTAAACCATTCTTATTTGTCTTACAATCATGTACATTACTTTTTGCATTGGCTCCTTCAAAGCAGCCATATCATTTAACAGTTTTAGTGCTTTTGAAATGTTTCCTTCTGCTACTGCATCTGTAAGGTCAAAAATCCTGCTTTTTATAGTTTTCGTACATATTGACTGAACATCCTCTAGAGATATCTCCTGTTTATCTCCAATAAAATTCACTATTTTGTCAATTTCGTTCAGCAGTTCTGTCATGGAATATTCGCTGTTCTCAACTATATAAGATGCTGCAATAGAATCTATTGTTTTTTTATGGCTTTTAAAGACCTTTGCAACCCATTTTACAAGGTCAGCAGGTTTTTGATAAGCAAACTCTACAACAAGTCCTTTTTTCTTAACAGCATTTACCAGCTTTATCCTCTTGTCTACTTCTTGTTCCACAAATATGAGGCATGTATAAGGAGGCATATTTTCAATATAGTCTGCAAGTTTATTATTTTCTGATTTCTTGTCAGAACTATCGCCTCCGCCTTTTTTGGACTTGAAAAAGCCGGAATTTCTTGAAATAACAATCTTTTTATCACTGAAAACAGGCATTGTTTCACAGTTTTCAATAAGAGTTTCCGTATCTTTTTTTCCTTCAAGATATATATAATTTAATTCCTTGGTTTCTTCATTAACAATCAGGTCAGCTATAGTATTCATATAATATTTTATAAGATAATCTTCCTGACCATAAAAGAGGTATACATTTCGCAGTTTATTATCCTTTAATTCTTTTTTTAAAATATCAAAACTCATATTTTCCCTCTTTTTAATATATTTTATGGCATCATTAAGCTAATGTTAAACCCGTTCCCATAGCTAGTTGCGATAACTGCTCCGTTTTCGTCTGTCCTAAAAAGTTTTGCTCCATTTTTTTCAAGTATATCAATAACAAATTGGCTTGGATGTCCAAAATTATTTCTTCCTACTGAAACAACTCCATATTTTGGTTTGACCGCCATTATGTAATCATTACTAGAAGAACCTGGAGAACCATGATGTCCTACTTTTATTATGTCCGCTTTTAAATCCAGACCTTGTTTTAACATTCTTTCCTCTGAAGGAATTCCACTGTCACCTGTAAGCAAAACTTTTACATTCTTATAAACTAATTTTAGCACTAATGAGCTTTCATTCAAATCCTCTTGGGCAAGAGTGTCTAATTTATAAGGCAGCGGGTTTAATACTTCAAATACCGTTTCCTTATCAAGATTAATTATATCTCCTTGCTTACACTTAAGTACTGGAATATTTTTTTCTTTACATATTTTTTTTATCTTCTCAAATCCCCGTCCATCAGTTTCAGGTACTATAACTGTCCCCACAGACAGCTCCCTAAGCACTGCCTCAAGCCCCTCGGTATGGTCAGAGTGTCCGTGGGAAGCAATGACAATATCAACCCTTTTCGTCCCTCTGTCAAGAATATATGGTACCATAACTGACTCACCTATATCAAACTTAGATTTCGAGTTTGCTTCACGCCCTCCTCCATCAATTAATATTTTTTTACCATGAGCTGTTCTTATATATGTGCTGTCACCTTGACCAACATCTAAAAATGTTATTTCAAGGGGTTTAGGTAATAATGCTCTACCTCCGAATAAAATAATTATCAGCATAATTATTGCTATTTTAAGGTGTTTTGTGTATTTTTTGGCTTTAAAATAATTCCTGGCTTTAAATATGTAAATTATAAGCAAATAGTAAAATAGAACCATTCCCAGTGATGGTGTAGGCAATTTTAACAACGCAAATGGTATTTTAGAAGTAACTTCAGTGACAAATAATATGAAGGATAGAAATGTGTTGTTAATATATCCGATAATAACCGCAAGATATATATTAAGTAAACCTGCGAAAACCATAATAAAGCCTATTATTGTTACAAATTCAACCAAGGGCACAACTAGAATGTTAGAAATAATAGAAAATGTTGAAAAGTTGTTAAAATAATATAATGTAATTGGTATAACTCCTAACTGGGCTGCAATTGTTGCTGCAAGAGTATCTGAAATTATATTTGGAATGTATTTACACTCTGTAAAGGATTTAATCTGGGGATAGAACATAACAAGTGATAGTGTTGCACCAAATGAAAGCTGAAATCCTATATCAAATAGTGTATATGGATTAATTATCAGTAAAATAAGTGCCGAGGCTGAAATACTTGTATATATTTCCGGTTCCCGCATTATAATTCTGCCTGCCAATATAATTATTCCCATAATAACCGCCCTGACTACCGAAGCTGAAAAACCCGTCACAAATACAAATAATACAAGTACAAAAATAGTAATTATGTTTGCTTTAAAACTGCTTAATCTCAGCTTTTTAAAAATAAAAGTAAATGGAAGAATTATAAATGCTACATTCATTCCTGACGCTACCATGATGTGAGTAAGTCCGGCTTTACTGAATGCTGTAAAGGCATTTTCATCCAAGCCGTCCTTATACCCGATGAGCATACCCTCCAACAGTCCTGCTTGGTTTTTATCCAGAGAATAACTGATTATGTCTAGAACTTTATTTTTTATTGCATATCCTATTCTATGTAAGTAGCCTCCGCCCTTTTGACCAGTAACCTGAATATCTGATGTACCCTGTAAATATATTCGTCCTGAAATTCCTATAGATGCCAGATACCTTCTATAGTCAAAACCTCCAGGATTGGTTGCAGGCTTTGGTTTTTCAACAACTCCCGTAAAGCCAATTTTCGTTCTGTATCCAATTTTTATATTAAAATTGTTTACATAAACCATTATCTTATTTTTTACCTTGAATGTCTTATTTTTATAAATTACGGATTCCGTTTGCAAAATAAAATTTGACTTTCCATCTTCCGAATTCTGTACTTCGCTATCAATAAAACCTCTTACTTCTATGGGATTATCATAATATGAATTAAAGCTTCCGGTATATCGATATTCTGCATTATAGAAAAGCATTCCACCCATAATAAAAAAAGAAAGGGAGATAAAAATTACGTTTTTTAAATTGCCAAGTTTTTTAAAAAAACAGATTATAGATAACAGCATGATTGAAGAAATTAAAAGAAATGGGTTCAATCCGATACTGCTAACGAGAAGTATCCCCAAAGTAAAGGACACAGTAAATAGACAGAGCGGTCTTTTGATATTCAATACAACCTCCATATTAAATTATATAGAATTAGTAATTAGAAATTTTTAAAAATAAAAAGAAACGTTAAGAATTAAAAGTTGATATAGACCACAAAAACGTCTTATAAAAGACGTTTTTGTGGTCTATGATAAGATTTAAATCACTCTTTTTGCACCAATAAAAGTTCCCCGATATTCAGATAAACTCTGAATAAGCACTTTTCCATTGGAAGTTGATGCATGAATAAATTGGTTATTACCTAAGTAAATACCTACATGGTCTATATCGCCAGTCGATTTTCTGGAAGAAGCATCAAAGAACAATAAATCACCAGCTCTTAAAGCTGTCTTAGAAACTTTTGTACCATTTGAGTACATACTTGATGCTGAACTGTTAAGGCTAATACCAAAATTCTTGTATACGTAGCCAACATAGCCAGAGCAATCAAAGCCGCTTGGGCTCTTCCCACCATAAACATACTTTACACCAATAAACTTTTTTGCATATGCAATTATCCTGCCAACTAGAGAATCATCCTCATCGCTGACAATAGTTGCAGCTTCCGTAGAACGGGAAGTTTTTGTTGAATTCGCTGCTGAAGAAACAAATTCTTTTGAAACGTATCCAACCTTTGAACCTACTTTAACCTTGTGCCATCCAGTAAGTGTATCCAGTATTTGTACTTCTGTTCCTTTTTTTAGAGAACTAATTACTTTACTACTTGTACTGGCACTTTCTCTGAAATTGACACCATTAGCATTAATACTTCCTTTTGTGGTTACAACTTTTATGTAGTCATCAATTACCCAACCAGTCTTTCCATCAAAAGAAATCTTGTACCAACCGCTAGACTTATCAAGCACTGAAACTCTCTTATTAGAAAGTTTAGTGATGATACTTGCAGAAGTATTGGGCTCTTTTCTTACATTGACGTTAGTACCGCTAATCTGGGCTGACTGCGAAGCAGCCATAGCAGCAGAACATACCAACACAAGCGAAAAGGCAAAAATACAACCGACAAGTACCTTGGTAATCTTACCTGTCATTGGCCCCTCCTATAGTAGCGCTTCCGAAGTTAGCTGACGGGCTCGGGCAATAGGACCTCCCTACCATTCAATAAAATAAAGAATGGATTAACCCCAAATCTTGGTTCCTCCGTACCTCTTTCGAGGATTCAGCTTGTTAATTTCGTTATTATTATATTTAATTTATTACAGTTTGTCAAACTTTCAGTAATATTACAGCAATTTTTTGGTAATATTTTTGTAATATTAATGATTTTTTACACTTTCTTCCACATGATCAGGGCATGATCAGTTATTTTGTGTAAATCATAAGTTGAGTCAAATTCATATTCGGAATAACCACATTTCTCCCAAAATTTTACACCAGACATATTATTTTTGCTTACCGAAAGGCAAATAGTATTTACATTGTATGAATTCTTAAAATAATTCTCCAGAGTACTAACAACTTTTTTACCATAACCTTTAGATTGGTAGGGCAAATCAATAGCTATTGAATTTATCCAAAGTATATTTTCCTCTACATTTAAAGCACCTTTAACCAGACCTATAGATTTGCTGCTACATAAAGAATCCTTCTTTTCAAGGAAAATATCTAAAAAGAACACATTATTTTGAGATATAAACTTAAAAAGCTGACTGGAAAATACATCAAAGCTTATAAAATTATTAACTCCCGTTGCATATTTGAAACTATCTGTATTTTTGTATATTGAATATATATTTTCAATACTTTCATATTTAATATTTTTTATACGCAAATCATCACACAATATATCTATCTTTAGCATATTACCATATCCTTACTAAGCAAAAGGTACTGTATATTGAATTATACCAAACAATTCAGCATAAAGACCAATTTAAAATAGGAAATATTTGACATCTGTTACAAATAACTATATTTTAATTATATAAGCACATAAACATTTTACAAAAGACAGAGAGGATTAAAAAATGAGTAAGACATTTAACCCGCAACTATTTGAATGTTCATTCATAACTCTTAAATTGTTATTGGAAGTGTTTAAAAAAAATTTGATAGATATAACTGATTTCAAGAGCAATTCTGAGCTTAAAATCAGTTATATCCAAAGTAACCTTAAGCATATACAATCTGAAAGAAGATCATCAATTGAGTGTGTAATTCATGAATGTATGGAAATTAATCGTAGTTACTAATTTAAACTGTAAAATTGCAAAATTAAGTCATCTAATCTTTCACTAATCCTAAGAATGTCGTGTTCTGCCCATGGTTCGTTGTCCAACAAATCATAGAGCTGCTGCTTAAGACACTCGACTTCTTTGTTAAGTGTATAAATGTTTGTTTGCATTATGTAACCCCACTTCTTTTCTTTGGTAAAATACATAATTATTTTACCATTATTTTGTATTCTAGTAAATACATATCCTAAAATTTGTAAGTTCACATTCGTTGATTTTTTTGCAAAAAACAGTTTACTTTTTAAACTTTCAGTAGTATATTAAAATAAAATAGTTTGAAATTCAAATTAAGTGAGGAATGTGAATCATGAACCCAGAAACAGAAAATAGTTTACTTATTGTGGATGAACTATTTAGGAAACTTTTTGATAAGTACAATAAACTTGAAAGTAAGAAATTTTTTAGCAAAACACTTGATGATCTTACTGTTATTGAAATCAATACAATAGTTGTTATAGGCCACGGTGAAGAAGATAAGAAAATGTCCGAGATTGCCAATACTCTAGGGGTAACCTTTGGAACTCCAACTGTAACTGTTGACAGACTTATAAAAAAAGGTTATGTCATAAGAAGGCGTGATAATGAAGACAGAAGACGAGTTTTTATTTCTCTTTCTGAAACCGGGAAGGATGTTTTTAAATCAATCACTACAATTAGGAATATACTTGCTGAAAAAATATACGGTATCCTTAGTGAAGACGACAGAAAAGCACTGATTAATATACTTTCATCACTTAATTCACACTTTGATGATATTTTTTCTTTTAAAAGTAAGTAGTTTTTTTGTCGAAATGCTTTGAATTTCAAATTATTTAAAATTACAACATTCGAGGTGGTGAAGTAAAAATAAAACAAACATCTATCCAGAGAAACAAGGAGGTAAAAATGATGCAAACATTAAAAAAGTACAAGAAATTTGCCGTGATCATCGCAGTTATACTAATTCCATTGGTCTACAGTTTCTTCTATCTTGATGCTTTTTGGGATCCATACAGCAAACTTGACAAACTTCCTGTAGCCGTGGTAAATCAGGATAACGGAGCAACTATCGGCGGTGAAAACAGAAATCTGGGAAAAGAAATTACTGACAAACTAAAAACCGATAAAAATCTTAATTGGGTTATAACGTCGGAATCCGATGCAAAAGACGGTATAGAGAGCAAAAAGTATTACGCAATGATTACTATACCTGGTGATTTCTCCAATAATATTTCTTCAGTAGCAGACAGTGAGAAGACTCAAGGTAATCTGATATATACTGTGAATGAAAAGGGAAATTATTTGGCAAGTCAGGTACTGAGTAGGGTCACATTAGAATTTAAGGACAGCATCTCCAAATCTGTTTCAGAAGAAATTGTAGGAACCCTTTTAGATCAAATAAAGGACCTTCCTAATAGCCTTAAAGAACTTGATGATGGCTTAAAGGAAATAAAAAGCGGTGCTGAATTACTCTATGACAGCAATGGTAAAATTGCAGACGGTCAAAAGAAATTTAACGATGGTGTCAATAAGCTGAACAACGGACTTGCAGATGCCAATACCGGTTCAAATACTCTGGCACAAGGTTCAAAACAGCTTAGCGACGGTGCTGAACTGTTCTACAAGAGTTTATCCGGCGGTTCCGATAAAATAACTAGTTTGGTTAACGGTTCAAATACTTTTATGTCAGGCCTGTCAAATCTGAACTCAGGTTTAAATCAGTTGAATTCAGGCATTACTAGTGCTGCTCCAGAGATACTTCAACTGACTAAAGGAAGCTCTGATTTGAACACCGGAGTACAGTCCTATACATCAGGTGTTGATAAGTATATTGAATCAGTAAATAAGGTTTCTCAGGCTCAATCTTCTTTGGCAGACTCTATACAAAAGTATGTAGCGAGTCATCCTGAAGCTATGACAGACCCAAATTTCAAAGCTGTAATCGCTACTCTGGAAGCCTCAAAGTCTGTTCCCGAACAATTAAAAGCTGCCGGAGAACAATTATCTTCTTCCGGGAAACAGCTTGCTGAAGGTTCTGGAAAAGTTGCAGGTGGAGTTTCCCAATTAGCTGCACAATTAGGCTCTGTAACAGAAGGTATTAATAAACTTGCTGCAGGATCAAATGAATTAAATAAATCATATCCTATGATTAACAAAGGTATCATTGATACTGCTTCCAGCATTAAAACTGCCTCCGATAAATCCAAAGAACTTGCTTTAGGTGCTTCATCGGTTAATGATGGAGTTGCAAAACTTTCAAATGGTATTTCAACCCTGGCAGCCGGCAGCAAAGAATTATCTAAGAATTCTGGGGCGTTACTTGACGGTGAAACAAAGATTCAGGACGGTTTAGGCAAACTTAAGGATGGAATAACTGAAGCTAGTACTGGTGTGTCCTCTTCCCTTCTAAAAGCTGACGATAAATTAAACGGTACAGAAGGGCTGAAGGAATATGCGGCAGAACCTGTTAAAATAACAGAAAAGAAGGTTTACAGTGTTCCTGATTATGGTACTGCCTTTACACCTTATTTTGTATCACTTTCTCTTTGGGTTGGTGCATTGCTGATGTTCTTTGGAATTTATCTGGATGAGGAAGTAAGATTCCGCAAGTCCTGTTCCGAGTCTAAAGGCATCATGAGATTTTTGGCATATACTTTCATAGGCATTGCTCAAGCACTTGTATTAGACTTTGTAATAGTAAAAGGTTTACACTTGGAAGTTGCCAATATGGGGCTTTTTGTACTGACTAGTGTAATAATATCATTGTCATTTACGTCGATTATGAGATTTTTACTGGTACAGTTAAGAGATGTAGGCAAGTTCCTTGCAATTCTTCTTTTAATATTACAGCTTACTTCCTGCGGAGGAACCTTCCCTATGGAACTTGTTCCAAAATTCTTCAATGTGCTTAATCCGTTTATGCCAATGACATATTCAGTTGATGCATTAAGAGAAGTAATTTCAGGTATCAATAATGGATTCCTGGCACAAAACCTAATTGTTTTAGTTGCCATAATGACAGGTTTCCTTATATTGAACCTTGTAGTATCTAAGCTAAGATTTGGAAGCATTTCTTCCGATTCTGACGATTTCGTTAAAATATCAGAAGGAGCTTCTGCATAATCAAAATTAATTTCCAACATTTCGCAAACTGGCATAGTATTAAGCTGTGCCAGTTTTTTATTGGAAGCATATATTTACTGTTTTTCTAGCAAAATATCTTTAAAGGTATTTCACATTATAGCACAGTCATAATCTGGCAGACGGAGGTATAAAAAATGAGAAACAGAAGAATAGACGATGATTCTCTTTTAACCGTTTTTGAACGAATAATAAATAGTTTTCCAATAAGATTTCAAAGTAAAACAAGGGAGAATTCTTATGATGACAGTGAATTGTCTGAGGAAGATATCGAAAAATTTAGATAATTTTTATCTTTACTAGCCTGTAAATGAGCATAAATTGTATCAAAGGCAGCTTGGTTGAAGCTATTTGCAGATGAACATGGATATTTTACCGCCCTCCTGTACCATGTAGGGATTAGCAAAACACAGAATCATGGACGATGAATGTGAGCGACGGTAAAATATCCTACTATTTTTAAACAGCCCCTTTCCCTCATTTAATTAAATTATATTCTCACCTGACTTGACAAATATGTATTCTATTTTATATTCTTTTCTTATGTGAAAATAATATTCGTTTTAGTGATAAATCGTTTAATTTTATTTGAGGTGATTATATGTCATGGAAAATTGAAACCAAATGTCTTCAGGAAGGGTACAAACCTGAAAACGGTCAACCACGTGTGCTTCCTATCTACCAAAGTACCACCTACAAATATGACTCAACCGAACATGTTGCAAAGCTTTTTGACTTATCTGTTCCGGGTCATATGTATTCTAGGATTAGCAATCCTACAGTGGAATGTGTTGAAAACAAGATTGCTGCTTTAGAGGGCGGTATTGGTGCTCTATGTACTTCTTCCGGACAAGCGGCCTCATTAGTATCCATTCTCAATATATGTGAAGCAGGAGATCATTTTGTATGCTCCAGCACTATTTACGGAGGAACAATTAATCTTTTCGGTGCCAGCTTGAAAAAACATGGTATAAGTGTAACTTTTGTTGATCAAGACAGCTCTGAAGAAGAGATTCAAAAGGCTTTTCAGCCTAATACCAAAGCTCTGTTTGGTGAATCAATTGCTAACCCTAAAATAAGTGTACTTGATATAGAAAAGTTTGCAAGAATAGCTCATAAAAACAACGTTCCTCTTATAGTTGACAATACCTTTGCAACACCTATTTTATTGAGACCTATAGAATATGGTGCCGATATTGTAGTGCATTCCACCAGTAAATACATGGATGGACATGCTGTATGCATTGGCGGAGTCATCGTTGATTCGGGTAACTTTAACTGGGATAATGGTAAGTTCCCGGGTTTAACAGAACCTGATGCTACTTATCATGGTATGGTTTATACAAGAGACTGCGGTAAAGCTGCATATATAACCAAAGCAAGAGTACAGCTTATCAGAGATTATGGCTGTTACATGTCTGCAAATAATGCGTTTTTACTGAATCTTGGACTTGAAACCCTTCACTTGAGAATTGAACGTCACTGTCAGAACGCTGAAAAAGTTGCAGAATATCTTTCTACCAGTGATAAGGTGTTATCTGTAAGCTATCCTGCTCTTGAAAACGATGCATATCACTCACTTGCAAAAAAATATCTTCCAAAGGGCTGCAGCGGAGTTGTGTCCTTCAGAATTAAGGGTGGCAGAGAAGGTGCAGTTAAGTTTATGGATAAGTTAAAGCTTGCAACCATAGTAGTTCACGTGGCTGATTGCAGAACAGCTGTACTGCACCCTGCCAGTTCTACACACAGACAGTTGAGTGATGAGCAACTTGTACAGGCTGGAATTGACCCTGGACTTATTCGTTTTTCCGTAGGTATCGAAAATGTGGATGATATAATAGCGGACATAAAACAAGCTTTAGAAGATTAATACTTTTATGGAATTATATAGACATAAAATGCCAGCCAATATTTTAATGAGGTGGTTATTGTGCACTTTACATTTGATGAATTAGATAAGCAAATCCTTGAAATAATACAGGCAGACCCCGTAATTTCAAACAAAGACCTTGCAGAAAAGGTTGGACTCTCTCCTTCTGCATGTCTTAGCCGAACAAAAAGATTAAAGGAAATAGGTGTTATAAAAAAGTTTGCAGCAATTATGGATGAAAAAAAGCTTGGATATGAAGTAATAGCGTTTACTTTTGTTAACCTTTCACCCCATAACAGGGATATAACAAATGCCTTCATATCAAAAATTAATGAAACACCTCAGATACTTGAATGCTATAACATTTCAGGGAGCTGGGATTACCTTATTAAGATTGCTGCCCACAATCTAGCTGATTGCCGTGACTTTCTTATTGATACTCTCCTTTCATTTCCGGGGGTAAATAAAATTGAAACCAGCATGGTTCTAAGTACTGACAAACAGAGTTTCTGCCTGCCGGTAGATTCAATGGACCAAAAACAGAGCTAGTTTGTCAGCCTGTAAAATGGTATACTAAAATATGATTTTAAAAATAAGTTGCAAGCATTGCAGCTTTATTTTTTACAGATTGCGTTTGATTAAAATATGCATGTCAGGAGCTTTAAAAATGCCATTTGATGGAATAGTAACAAAATGTATAGTCAGTGAACTAAATGATTTACTTTCAGGAGGCAGAATTGATAAAGTATTTCAGCCTGAGAACGATGAGATAGTTTTGTTGATACGTTCAAAAGGTCAGAATTACAGACTTGTTGCAAGTGCAAATGCAAGTAATCCAAGACTTCATTTGACTACCTTACAAAAGGAAAATCCTTCTACTCCCCCTGTTTTTTGTATGCTTATGAGGAAACATGTTGCAGGCGGAAGGCTTTTGGATATAAGCTTCCATGATTATGAGCGTGTTATTACATTAAATATAGAGTCAGTTAATGAGCTTGGAGACCTTACAGTAAAAAAGCTTGTTGTAGAAATCATGGGTAAGCACAGTAATATAATCCTACTTAATAGCGAAAATAAAATAATTGATTCTGTTAAGCATGTTGACAGTGATATAAGCAGTTTTAGAGAAGTCATGCCTGCCAGAATTTACATTCTACCACCTGCACAAAACAAGGAGCTTCCTGAGAATATAGAAGTTGATAATATTTTTTTCGAAGAGAATATGGAAAGGGCAAAGCATCCGGAAGGTTTACTCTTAAATACTATTAAGGGATTTAGTCCTTATACCTGCCGAGACATATGTGCTGCTGCAGGGGTTCAACCAAAAACTCCTTTAAATGAGCTGAATGACTCTGATAAAGAAAAAATTAAGGCTGCCCTTGTAAATTATATTGACAAAATAAAAAGCAGCAATTTCTCACCCTGTATTATTTATGAAGATAAAAGTTTGTTAAAACCAATTGACTTTTATTGTTTTAAGCCTTCAAAGGAGGTTTTCTACAAAAGCTATGACCTTTTGTCCACAGCCCTAGATGAATACTACATGCTGCGAGACACCAATGAGCGTCTTGGACAGAAAATGGGTGATGTTTTAAAGGTTGTTAAAAACGGTATTGAACGATGCCAGAAAAAGGCCTCAATGTTTGATGAAAAACTCAAGGAAGTATCAGACAGAGATAAACTTCAGCTATATGGAGAGCTGATTACTGCAAATATTTACTGCATCCCTGAAGGTGCAAAATCAGTGAAAGTACTGAATTATTACAGTGATAATGAAGAATATATTGATATTCCACTTAACGAGCATAAATCTGCTCAGGATAACGCTCAAAAATATTTCAAGCAATATTCAAAGGCAAAAAGTACTCATTTAAATGTGACCAAACAACTTGAGGAAACCTTGTCAGAGCTTGAATACCTTCAAAGTGTTCTGGCAATGCTTGAAAATTGCAGTTCAAGACAGGAAATCGATGAAATAAGGCAAGAGTTAATTGACCAAGGTTACATTAGAAAGTCATTGAAAAATGCCAGAAAAAAGCAAGATAAGCCGTCTTCCCCTCTGGAATTTGTATCAAGTGACGGATTTCAGATTTTAGTGGGTAAAAACAATAAGCAAAACGACTTGCTTACGCTAAAGACAGCAGCTTCCAATGATTTATGGCTTCATACAAAAAACATACCTGGTTCACACGTTATTATCAGAACTGAGCGCAGAAATGTTCCGGATTCAACATTGTTGGAAGCAGCAACTCTTGCAGCATATCACAGCAGTGCGAAAATGTCTTACAATGTTCCTGTAGATTATACCACTGTCAAAAATGTAAAAAAACCATCCGGTGCTAAACCGGGAATGGTTATATATGAGAATTTTAAAACTATTAATGTTACACCTGAAGAAGAAATAATAACAAAAATAATTAATAATAAAAATAATTTGGCTAAGTAGGATTGGAGGGCTCATTTAAAATGATATCAAAAAAGATAAGCAATAATCTGGCTAATTCATCAATGATACGAGCAATGTTTGAGGAAGGTGAAAAATTAAGAAAAATTTATGGTGCGGACAAAGTTTATGACTTTTCCTTAGGTAATCCTGATCCGGAGCCTCCTGCTGAGGTTAAATCTGCTCTCAGGGAACTTGCAGGCTCCCACGAGCTAAAAATGCATGCCTACATGAACAATGCAGGATATCCTGAGGTAAGGGAAACTATTGCTCAGAAAATAAACAGCGAAACAGGTCTAAATCTAAGTTTTAACAATATTGTTATGACTGTTGGTGCAGGTGGTGCTTTAAATGTCGTTCTTAAAACACTTCTTAACCCAGGTGAAGAAGTAATTGTATTTGCACCTTTTTTCGTAGAGTATACTTCATATATTGATAATCATGGAGGAAAAACAGTAATAATTAATACTGATTTCAAAACCTTCCTTCCTGACCCGGAGGTTTTAAAGTCAAAAATAACTCCTAATACTAAGGCAATTATTATAAATACCCCTAACAATCCTACAGGTGTTGTTTACGGAAGAGACACTTTAAACAGTATTGCTAAAGTTTTAGAGGATAAGAGCAAGGAGTACGGAAATACTATTTATCTTATATCTGACGAACCCTACAGGAAACTTGCTTATGATGTGGAAGTTCCTAATATTTTAACCATTTATAAAAATGCCATAATGATTGACTGTTTTAGTAAATCATTATCACTTCCCGGCGAACGTATGGGATATATCGCTACAAATCCTGAAGCCGACGACATAGATACCATTATGAATGGCCTTATTTACTGCAACAGAGTACTAGGTTTTGTTAACGCCCCTGCTCTGTTCCAGAAAGTTATTGCAAAATCTATTAATTCATCAGTTGACATAAACATCTATAAAGAAAGAAGAGATTTATTGTACAACAGTCTTACAGAATTCGGTTATGAATGTGTTAAGCCTGATGGAGCTTTTTATCTGTTTCCGAAAGCATTAATTCCTGACGATGTTGAATTTAAAAATCGAGCTGTAAAATATAATCTGCTTATTGTACCTGGTTCAGGGTTTGGCGCTCCGGGCTATTTCAGACTTGCATACTGCGTAAGTCTTGAAACAATTAAAAATTCTCTGCCTGCTTTTGAAGCTCTTGCAAAAGTGTTTAGATAATTTTTTTAACTGGTCTTGTAAAAAACCCGAAAAATTTGCTTTTACGCAGATTTTCGGGTTTCTATATTTTCTAAATTTTAGTTATTTTCATTATAATCCAATCCCCATGTTATTCCATACTTATCCCTTACTACAGCGTGATACGCTCCCCAAAAGGTTTTCTGAAGTTCATATTCTATCTTTCCTTCCTTAATAAGTTCTGCATATACCTTCTCTATTTCCTCTTTCGAATCCATTCCAAGTATCATTTGAATATTGGAGCCTTGTTGTGACTTGGCACCAAAAATATCTGTAAAATACATAACACAATTTTCACCCATATAAATTTCTGAATGCATTACCTTGCCTTCATGTCCTTTGAACAATTCTTGTTTATCTGCAATCTTAACATTTTTAAGTTCTCCGCCAAAAACATTTTTATAGAATTCCATAGCTTCATGACAATTATCTACTGATATATTTGGTATTATACTTTTCATACATTACCTCCTTTTAGTATCCTATGCTTTGTCCACCGAAAATCCATCTCCATATGCTGCCTGACTGAATATATTCTCTGCCTCTATCAGTGGTATTCCCTCAATAGTAATATTTTCAATATCACTTTCTCCAATTTTTTTATTACTACATTCAAATAGGTATCGTATTGCCTGAGGCCTAAAACCCATAAGCCGCGCTGCCACAGTATCTGTTGCTACCGGATCACACCCTGCAACAACCAGTCCTGTATGTCTGGCAATACCCTTTGTAGGACCTGTTCCTATCATTGCCGGACTTGCACTTACTATTGACAAATCAATAGGTATTTGCTCAGCCATTGCTGATATGAAGCCATGAAGCTCTTTATGGATTCCGGTGTTTTTCTTTGGATGACCATGCTCGTCTGCCGGAGGCCAACCCAATGCTATGTTTTTAATTGCAGCCGATATTGTTGCCTCTTCATGTTGTTTTAGCTGCGTAAAAGAGATGAGTACTGTAACCTCTTCCAAAAGCTTGTTTATATTAGTGGAAGGTACTACTGAATGGTTAAGATTTATACGTATAAATGGTCCATGGTTAAGGTCAATAAATTCTACCCCTTCATTTCTTATTACTTCTCCAAACCCGACATTGTTCATTACATCAGCTGTCTCTCCATCTGCCGTACCTGTTGCAACTACAATTCTTTTGGGTTCTCTTTGCTTTATTAAGGATATAATTCGTCTTAAACTGTCCTGTCCTACAACTACTCCTGAATCAGGACTTTTTTTATTATTTACCCAGTTAGGAGTAATAACAACAACATCCTCTTTACCAATTGCAGGCAAAACCTGAAGGAGTTCAATAGCTTCTTTTATAGCAATAGCCTCATTAGTATTCCTTGTAATAGCTACTGTTGAGTTTTTCCATCGTCTGTCTTTTCTCATATTGCCTCCATACTACAGCGGTTTATCCTATTTATTCTTTATATACAAAATGACCATTGGGATTATTGTACCAAATACGGCAACTACGATTGTACTAAAGCCTCCAAGTCTGTTTTTCCGTTTTATCTGGCTAATTCCAAAAGTAAATGTATAATATCCGCTTAAAAGCATTAAAAACATTAATATATATATCATATCTTTAACTCCTATTTTGCTGTTTTATCACGATATTTTACTGGCATACTTTCAGCCATAAGCCCGGTTCTTCTTATATTGGTATACACACTTAAATTTATCTTTGCATCTGTAAAATGTGATAACCAGTTATATTTTTCAAAATCCTTTATTGTTAGGAATTTGCTTGCTGCATAATAACCAAAACCAAAAATATCAGTTCCCATTTTCTTTTGAACTTTTTCTATGGTTTTTTTTGCTCCCTCTTCTATACAGCCTTTTAGTAATCCGTTTAATTCCTTTATCCTATCCAGGCTTTCATAGTGCATACCACTTTGTATACCAACTATATCCGCTTCAATATTAAGCTTTACATCAATTATCGGTGTGCTTTTGTCAAATCTCACCTTTATATGGGGTTTTCTTCCAGGACGTAAATCAAAGGGTATAGCCATTCCGGGATTTTTTTTGTCCTCAACTGTCAAAATTCCATGTTTAAAATCATTTATTATCATCATAAAATAGCGAGTTTCATCGGCATTCAAGGTACCAATTAGCTTGTCACCGTTAAAAACGGCTGTTCCAATCATCTCTTGTTGTAAATTTCCTTTTTTAGGGACATCACCAGGATAATATTCCTCTTCGGTTTTAAGTGAAGAATCCTGACCTTTATCCTCTTTTTCTAAGTTCTTAAAGTTGTTTATACCCATATATAGTGAATACGCCTGAGAATACGGCGATATAGTATTCTTGTAGAAATTTGTAAACACCGTCATAGGGAACAACCCTGCATTTCTTGACTGTGAAAATGATAGTTCTATTGATTTAGAAATATTCTCACCTATCAGGGTTTTATTCTTCATAATATACTCTTCCGCGGTTCCTCTGCAAACACCTATCATTCCAATACGTCTGGTTTCTCTGAATCTTGCAAAATCAGACAAATATAAGTTTATTCCATCATGTGCTATTTTCTCTGAAAAAATAATGGCTTTGCAATGGACGAGGGATATATGCCTAGATGTTGAAGTACTAAGTAAATTTATCCCTTCCAGTACAGTTGAGCATTCTACTGTTGTAACGATTGTACCGTCAACCTTACCTGATTCTTTTTCTTCACTTTTTTCTCCCCCGCCGCCTCCAGAACCTGAAGAACCGCCGCTTCCCCCTCCTTTATATGTGGGAAACTGAAGGGTAAGCCTTATTTTATTATTTGCTCCCCTGTCAATACCAACCATTATTGCATATACCTGCTCATCAATATTTTTACTGTCTGTAGTACAACCTGATAAAATGCATACAGATATAAGTATTAAAGCAATTACTTTACTGACTTTAAGCATTGTCTATCCCCCTTTTTACCAAAGATTACGGAGATAAATAAAACCAGTATTGGTATTCCATAAATTAATATCATGCTATATTCACGCATAACCACAATATTTTTTTTAGCAAGCTCTATAAGTCCTTCTGGTAAAAGGGACACCATATATGTTAAAAATGCAAATTGCAATATCAAAGGTCTGTGATTGCTAATCTTAAATGCTTTGCAAAAAATGCTAATAGAAACATAGAATGCCAGTCCAACAGCTATCAGGGATGCAATAATCCATATAAAAAGAAATATTGATTCAATTCGTTGGAAAAATCTACTAAAATATATAATCCTGGCTAACTGAAAAAGATCTGATACATTTTCGCTTGCCATTGTATAGTCAAAAGCCATAATAACACATAAACATGTAAATATTAAAGCAACGCCGGAGATAACAATGCTATAAACTCCGACTTTCTTAAATGTCTTTACACCATTAATTGAATTTATTATAAATGCTAAAATGATTACTTCATCATATGCTGAGCTTCTGAAAAAACCTGATTTTAATGTTTCTGTAATGCCATATCCACCAATTGGAAATATAGCTCTTACATTATAGTAAGGAAATGCAAGAAAGAGGATTATAGCTAATCCTATAAATATTGGATAGAAACTAACTGTTGCCATTCTGGCTATACCTTCCAGACCTATATATGCCAAAATTACAACAACAGTCATGAAAGCAAAAATTATTAAGCTTGGGGGGGTATATGGAAGATTATATGCTTTTATCATTTCAAGGAACTCCCTTAAGCTTGAGCCTGCATAGTATACATAGTACGCCGAAAACATAAGCGCCAATATCTTTCCGAAAAATCTGCCTGTAACAATTTCGAATATTTCAACCAAATTTTTGCCTGGAAATCTTTTCATAACCAATGATATCAGAAGAAAAAATATTATACTTACTAGACATGACATAAGAGTCATATACCATGCAGCTGTTCCTGTTTTTTTAATCATAACACGTATACTTGTATAAAAGGTTTTTGATGCTATTGCAAGAGTAATCAGGTAAACTGCTTCTGCTGTTCCGAATTTTCCTTCTTTAATCATCTTCTTCATCCCTTTCATAGCTGTATTTTGGCTCTTCCTCCGTCCACTGTCTGGATATCTTAGCCTGCCTTTTCTGTTTTAAGGTATTTAAATAATCCGGTCTGTAAATTTGCTGCCATGCAGGTTTTTTAAAGAATAAGTCACTGCTTTCTTTTGTTTTCGGAGCAATAGGAGCAAAAAACGGCACTCCAAATGATTTAATATTGGTAACCAGTATAGCAAACAGAGCAATTCCAATACTTATTCCATAAAACCCAAGTAAAGTACCTAAAAGAATAAAACAGAAACGAGATACTCTCGCTGCTAGCGCCAGACTGTAATTGGGTAATGCAAAGTTGCCAAGTCCTGTTACAGAAACAATAATGATTAAAACAGGACTAACAATATTGGCCTGAACAGCTGCCTGTCCCAGAATCAAAGCACCAATAATACCCAATGTGTTACCGATTATACCCGGAATTCTTATTCCTGCTTCCCTTATAAGTTCGAAGGATAATTCCATTAGGATTACTTCAACGATTGTTGGAAACGGCACATTCTCTTTGGCTTTTGCTATGGCAATAAGAAGCTCTGTAGGTATCATTTCCTGATGGAAACTAGTAATTGCAACATAAATTCCCGGTAATAATGTTGCAATAAAGGCTGCGGCAAATCTAATCAGCCTTATTAAGGTACCATATGGCCATCTCATATACGAATCCTCAGGACTATGGATTAGAGATGGCAGAGTAACAGGTACAATCTTTGCAAAGGGTGCTCCTTCAACAAGTATTGCAACCTTTCCTTCCAGTATATGTGATGCAGCTCTGTCAGGTCTTTCGGTACTTAATACAGTTGGGACTATTGAATATGGATTATCCTCAATAAACTGTTCTAAAAGTCCGTCTCCAAGCACCATATCACTTTTAATACCTTTTATTCTTCTCTTAACCTCTTCTACTATTGCAGGATTAGTTATCCCATTTATTGACATAACAGCACATAACTGTTTGTTTACATTTCCAACTTTAATAAATTCGGTAGTAAGATTGTTATTCTTTATCAATTTTCTGATAAGAGTTACATTTGTTCTCAGGTTTTCATTGAATGCTTCCTGTGAGCCAAGAACTACTCCTTCAATAAGAGGTTTATCTACTCCTCTTTTATCAAAGCCCTTTGTTTCATTGCTAATATAAAAGTCACAACCATCAACATAAAGCAGTGTGTTTCCTGAGAGAATTTCGTACATAAATTCATCGGGATTATCTACCTTTTTTGCCTGATTGGTCTGCAGTATATTGGACAATATAAAATCCAGCTTGCATTTATCATTGGATTCTTCATCGAATTTCTCATCATTTACCATTAGCGCCCTTAAAATAAAGTTGTTAATGGTTATTCTATCAACCATCCCGTCCATATATGCAATAAATGCTTTGTACTTTTTTGCGACTGTTAATTCCCTTATAACAATATCTTTATTAATTGGGAAATTAAATTTGTCTTCGATATACTTTATGTTTTCTTCTATATTAGTAGATATCTTCTCATCATCAGCCTTTTTATATTCCGGCTTATTTTCTTTGTTTGATTCTGAAACCGGCACGGGCCTTTTAATTCTTCTGTTTTTTAAACTGCCACGTTTCATGATTCTTGTATCTTTATCTTGTCCATTGTTATCCTCAGTGGCATCTTCATTATCTATTTCAGGTATATAAAACTTCTTTTTATGCTTTTTCTCTTTATAAGTTATACAAGAAAAAAAAGACTTTAATAGACCTTTCTTTTTACTCATATTTTTTCACCTTTATCTATTTTTAGTTGTAATTAGTATAAGAATATTTAAAAAAGGTATCCGAAGTAATTTTTTCAAATATACTCAAAATATGAGAAAGTTTTTATATAATATAGAATAATATTTATTAGCTAAAATAAATTGCAAAGGACTGTTTGTATGATTAGTTTTTCAAAAAACGAAAAGATTTTCTATATAGATATAAAAGAAGGGCTTATCTGTGAAGGGAAATTTATAGAAAGTAACGGCAACGGAATCTGGATTAGGCTAAAGGGAGATTCCCTTAACACCTTTGTCTATTCTGACTTAGTGGAAGAAAGGGTCTTTAAAGAATACGGCTCTGCTGTGGAAGGACTGGAAGCCATTAAAAATAAGATAAAAGCAAGACTTTCTAAAGATGATACCTTTATAAAAGACTTGCTTACAAAGCTGAGGAAAAGCGAGGGTAACCTGTATGCCACCATTATTTGCGATATATTGAATGAAAAAATAAATAACTAGCTAAACTAAAAGAAGGGACTGTAAATAATTTTGTGTATGAAGCCTTTCAAACTCAATGATGGCTAAGTATTTCCAAAGTATTAACTCTCAAAAATTTAATACTATATTTCAAATTATTGCCAGATTATTCTATTTTTATGCATTATTTAGATTAAATCTGGCAATAATTATTTAAAAATGGTATTTCTATGCTTATACCTGTATTTTGAAGGTCTAGCCCGTCCGGCAATGAGGACGAGCCCTTCAGGGCGGTGGGGGCTTTGCTCTATGTTTTAAATATAGTTATCCAGTCTCCCATCGTACATAATCATTAATTGACTCATGACCTGATCCCAATTCCGGTATCGTTGAGTCCATTTTTTTATTACATTCATTGATGCCAAATAAAGCATCTTTTCAAGAGAAGTATCAGAAGGAAAAACGGATTTTGTCTTAGTAACTTTTCTGAACTGCCGATGCAATCCTTCAATTATATTGGTTGTATATATTATTTTTCTTATCTGCTCCGGGAACTTGTAATATGGTGATAAAACTTCCCAATTGTTTTCCCAACTTTTAAATGCATATGGATAATCCTTGCCCCATTTGTTTTTCAGGTCTTCAAACCGGTTTAATGCTATTTCTTCACTGGGGCTTGTGTAGACAGTTTTAAAATCCTTTGAAAAAGCCTTCAAATCCTTATATGAAACATATTTAAATGAGTTTCTTAGTTGATGAATTATACACCTTTGAATTTCTGACTTTGGAAAAGCAGCTGCAATAGCTTCTTTGAGCCCTGTAAGTCCGTCCACACAGAATATGAGTACATCTTCTATACCTCTGTTTTTAAGGTCATTTAACACACCTAACCAGAACTTGGAGGATTCGTTCTCTCCAATCCATATTCCAAGGATATCTTTCTTACCTGAAATATCTACACCCATAACAACATAAGCAGCTCTATTTACTATTTGTCCATCAGTTCTTACCTTGTAATGGATAGCATCCATAAATACAAAAGGATAGATATCCTCAAGGGGCCTACCTTGCCATTCTTTTATTTCAGGAAGGATTCTTTCAGTTATTTTACTAACCATTTCAGCAGAAATATCTATTCCATAAAGCTCTTTAACCTGATCGTGAATATCTCTGGTAGACATGCCTCGGGCATAAAGAGAAATCACCTTATCCTCAATTCCTGATACATCCCTTTTGTACTTGGGAACTATTTTAGGCTCAAATTCACCTTTTCTGTCCCTTGGAATATCAATCTGTACAGGACCGAATTCACTCTTTAGTTTTTTTGTTGAGTAACCGTTTCTACTGTTGTCGGTAATTTTATGTCTTGACTCATCTCGGGAATACCCAAGAGAAACATCCATTTCGACTTCAAGCATTTCCTGAAGAACATCTTTAAATGCCTCCTTTAAAAAGGAGATTATTTCTCCGGGATTTTTAAAATCATTCTCCGCAATTATTTCCTGTACTAACTCTTTTGATAATACGCTCATAAAAAATACTCCTTTCTGGTTAATACTTAAATTCTTAACCAGAAAAGAGTATTTCCTATGTTTCATACACAAAATTATTTACAGCGTCTAAAAGAACTGACTGTTGCACTTTTAATAGTACAACAACCAGTTCTTTTTAAGTCATTCTATTTAATGATTATATCGTCATATACTGCAGTATTTGTAAAACTGTTTCCAGTATCCAGTGCAATTCTGTCAAACTGAGTAACATAACCAGTAAATGGGCAACCTGATTTAACAAGTACATCATTAATATATGCATCAAATTTCTGAGTAGAAGTGTCAGCAACAATTTTTAAATTATACCACGTGTTTGCAGAAATCCTTTGTATTACATTTCTTGTAGAAGTTCCGGTAAGCCAACCAAGCCCTTCTTCAAAATTTATAATGTCTATTCCTATGTTTGTTCCATTGTAAAATCTGATTCTATCCCATCTTCCGGTATTGGCATATTTATAACTCACATTAAATGTAACTATACCATTTTTCGCTGGAAAATCCTTGTAAGCATAACAATAATTAGATGTAGTGCTATCTGACATTTGAAGAGCCTTATCTCCGTCTACTGAAAGTACTTGTATATCAGTTGATGCAGGTTGACTTATACCCCATTGATATGGGTCAGCATTTGTCAGTACTCCTTCGAAAGTAAACTTACGATAATCATTAGCAATGGCACCAAATTCTGCTGCAACCATTACCGTATCTGCAAAATTCAGAGACATTGAAGTACCATTAAAAATTAAAGGCAGCATCAGGTATGATGAATCATTGACTTTTCCCCCCCAGGCACCGGCCCATCTATCAGCAAGGAAAGCAAAATTTTGTCCTACCTGGAAAACACATGCCCCTTGAGAATCATAACAGGTTGAATTTCCTATATCTATTAAATTTGACCATCCCGATGAAATAGATGTGGATGTAGCATATTTCTGTTGGTTTGGACTCCATCCCGTACATCCGGATGTTATCAGATAATATGTATTGTCACGTTTAAACATACATGGAGCTTCTCTTTTTTGTCCCGGCCAAAGAGTTACCACTTGTGACGCTATTGACTTATAATCAGAAGTCAGTCTGTATATAATTAAATCAGCATTTTCATTTGCAGCAGAAATAAAATAGCCAGTTCCATCAGTATCTACAAAGGTAGTACAATCCCTTGACATATTATTATTGGGTCTAAAGCTTCCCAGATAAATAAAAGGCCCTGTGGGACTTGTACTGTATGCCACAGCTGCCCTTGCTAATGAATAGTCCCTGCCGTTTTCGTAATGCATCCACATTACATATTGCTTTGTTGAGGCATTGTACATAACCTTAGGTCGCTCAATATTGCAGTAGTTAAGCTCTGCAGCTGATGATTTTGATAGGGCATCACCCCTGTCTGTCCAATTTACAAGATCGGTTGATGAGTAAACTTTTACTGATACAAACAGGTTATTTGTATCACGATTTTCTCCATACCAATAATATGTATCGCCAACTTTGATAATACTTCCACCGTGTGCCTGTACTCCTCCGAATTTCGTACCGTTATTAATTATACCGATTTCGGCAAAGGCCACAGTAGTACCTAATATTAATGTAGTTAGCATAACCATAATTAAAACTGTTATTTTCTTAATCATTTTCCCCCTCCTAAAAAACTATATATACTATAAATATACATATGTTTACTATTATTGTAAATAATTTGAACTAGGTTTTAAGAGGAAGTACTTATCAGATAAAAAGTATTAGCATCTAGACATCTGTATTTCCGTCATTATTGAAGTACCCATATGCTAATGTATGACTGCCTTCTGTCCATTGGTGAAGAGCAAATACGGAAAATATATCAAATGGGTCTGTCATCCATATGTCGGACTGCCAAGACCCCTTCTGGCCGTACTTTAACTTTATTAGCTGCTCATTTTACCCAATAAGCCATTCAACTTGTTTTCCAACTCGGTAATCCTGTTATCAAAATTATTACTATCTGTCACACCAACAACAGCACCACATACCAAGCACTGAACAAATGAAAAATTGAGGCTGCTTCCTACCAAAGATTTTTCAACAACCTCAAAATTATGATTATTACATTTAGGACATGTACTCCAAGCCATACTGCAGCCCCCTCCTGTTGTTTTCTGAATTAATAGCAATTTAGCTTCGATATGCACAAAGTCGTTAAAAGGATGTACCCTATGGATAAGGTTTGTATTTATTTTACATCTATCGTATTAATTTAGTATTTTGAAACAGTTAATTTATTGTTAATTTGATTCTACTTTTCGAGATGATATAAATACTTGATTAGACATTCCTCCCATCTCAATGGCAAGATTATAAAATACGAATAAGTGAACTGTAATTACACCGATTATAAATGCAAATACTACTCTTTGAAACTTTGTTGTTGGCATTAAAACTACCTTACTGATTATTAAATTTTTGACAATGAAAAAGACACATTATAACACTTTGTACCGTAATCAGATTTACGTGCAAAGCACCACATATGTGTCATTTAATTATACGGAAGTACTAGTATTAAAACAGTGAGTATTTCTGTTTTGCAACAGCACCTTCTTTTTCAATTATTTTATTCTTTATCTTCAGGTAACTCTTTTTTGTAGAAACCTTCATCGCTGTCATCATCTGAATCTTCTTCTTCGTCTTCATCATCTTCTACTGTAGGCTGCATAGGTTCTACAACATATTTCTTTATAGTAGGATTAACAAAGAAATTATTCATAAGTCCAATGAAGCTAGGAATAATAAATAAATATAAAACCATTCCAATAATTGGATTATAGAAGGTTGCATATGCTATTAAAATGTTTAAAACTAGAAACAGTATATTTGGCAATAGCCTTATAATAGAAAATATAAATGCATTTTTATATAGATTTTTTATACTTAATTTTACTGTTACCAACATTGGATATAAATACAAATGCATAATACAATATATAATTATAGATAGAAATACAACAGCTGATGCTACTGTTGAAAGTATTCCTGGGGTGCTGAGATAGAAATTCAATGCTATACCCAAAATATACATAACAACAAAATCAATTACTGTAATTATCATACCTTGCTTAAAGTTCTTAATAAAATTATCTTTAAAATCCCACCATATAAATGCATGTTCTTCTCTAGAATAATTTCTCATAATATAGGTAAAACCTGCTTGTACGGGTCCAATTGTTACTACTGATAAAAAAATCATAATGATTGCAAGAAAAAACCTGATATATAAATCACTTGCTACATTATCTATACTGATTTTCTGCAGATAAACAGAAGAAACAACAAATGCCAGCAGCAAAGCGGGTATATTGCAAAGTACATACAGCAAATTAACTTTTATAAGATGCCAAAATTTCCTTTTTAATACCTCAAAAAATATAAAAAATCGCGGTTTTGGAGGTGCATCTTTATCAACCCCTGGCCCCGGCTTATTGTAATTTCCACTAAATAAACCCACGTATAACTCTCCTTTTTGTTTGTGTCATTAAATAGTATTTTACCAGTCGTTGCATTTCACTTCAACACATTTTAAATAAAATAAATAATTAATTTACATTATCTTATGGTAATATAATTTAATAAATTTTTTTGAAATATTGTATTGACAACCTGAATAGTAGCTAGTATAATCATACTTGCTGATGCGGAATGCGACAGCGAAAACATAGAAATTTTATAGATGCGGTCGTGGCGGAACTGGCAGACGCGTACGTTTGAGGGGCGTATGGGAGACCGTGTGGGTTCAAGTCCCACCGTCCGCACCAAAATTTGTTCAAAAACTCGCTGTTTTAGCGAGTTTTTTGGCGTTCTTAGGCTATTGTAACATTTAATTGATTGAACGAATTGAATGGTTTCCTTCATAGTTCTCTAGTGAGATTTGTGAGTTTGAGAAATCTTCAGCTTGCACGTTCACCAATGCTTCCTTCAAAGCTTGAATATAACCGTAATTCTGCTTTATGGGATTATGGAGTTTTAATAAAACTCACAGACAGGATTACATACGTTCTGGCACTCAAAATACTTTACCACATCCATGTAAGATTTGGCATTGACCTTATCAAAATCTTTGGGGTCTGGTGTGAAGCTAAAAAGTTTGAGTGGACTTGCGTCTAGCTGAATACAGTTATCATAAAAAGACTGTGTTCCTGACATATGCGCCTCTCCGGTACCTCCAAGAAGGCTCATATATTGTTTTATAAAATCTAAAATGTTTAATATCGGTGTTTTCTCATCTGTATTGAGCCTGAGGCCAAAAGTATTTGGCCTGGAAGAGCTGTTTGAAAACTCTTTGAAAGCATTTATGGGAATATTGTTAGTAAGACCTCCGTCTACCCATATTCCTTCTAATACTCTGTATTTTTTCCAGTCTGAACTTTTAAAGATGTATTGCAGGTCTTCGGGTTCAATTATTATAGGTTTATATGCAAATGGAATACTCATTGAAATACGGACAATATCTGCGGCGGATATTTTATTTGTCATATCATCAAAGCTGGAAAAGGTATAACTTTTCATATCCAACATATTAGTACCTGTAAATGCAAGCTTTATTTTAGTCAACTCACCCAAATCACCGATAGAAGTGTTCATATATTGTCTGTTAAATTCAATAGATGACTTACTTTTATCGTAAATACGAGATAAATCGGATATACTGGCATTTCTAAACATATCGGGGTTTTCGATTCTCACCCTCGCCATAGTAATCCATTTATCAAAAAAGTTTCTGATTTCATTTCCTGTAAATACTCCAAAGTCGGCATAAAGACAGCAAATTAAATCCCTTTTCCTTTTCTTAATTCTAAGGAGTACTTCAGCGGGCAGATTGTTTTTGCCGAAATATATAATCAAATTGTCTATAATTGAGTTTAAAAAACTCCATATTCCCTGAAAATCTCCGAGTTCCATGGGTCTTATTTCACTAAATACATCTATTCCAAGCCCACTTAATATCAGCTTGTGTATGTTACCCAGCCCCGTTAAACGTTGTTTTTGTCTATCACGGAACCTTTTGTCAATCATTTTATTATTGTTTATTAAAAAGGGCTGTCTATTTAAATCCGGTCCATCAAAGAATTTATTAAAGTTCTCCAACTTTAAAATGTCCGTTATCTCTCTGGAATTATATCCACATGCCAGAAAGAGCGATGTTATAGAGCCGGCAGAAGCACCGGCTACTCCTTTTATATTTTTTAGGCGGAAGTTCTCATGCTGAATTACTTTCATGTCCTCGAGAGCCTTGATTGCTCCAATAAAAGCATTGCCTCGGCCGCCTCCGCCTTCTAAAGCCAGATACTCTATCTCTTCCTTTTCAATTTTCAACTTAAGTAACCCCCTAAGACTGTTCTAAACAAATAAGTAACTGGTATTATCAAATTCACTGTCCCTAAGCTTCCAGTTCATCACTTTTCTGAAGAATAACTAATGAAGTTGGGATTGTAACTTCCCACTGTTCACCTGTAAATTCGCCTTCCGCCGTATCATTCGTTTGTGATTTTATTTCATCAATAATTGATACATAAAGATCATCATCAATAAGAGGTACAGTTCCTCCATTCCAAAGCTTTCCGGTGCTTGTATAGAAGGCCAGTGCTTCTTCATAACTGGGGCGTACAGGGACAACTACCTTTGCTGCACCGGCATGAAGGAACTTAGTGAATTGTGGATCGGAGCCTTCAACGTCTTTAATTGCATCATCCCAACCTTCATTTCTTCCCCAAAAATAGGGATAGAAAACATATGACATTTGCTCCCATTCGAATGCCTGCTCAAAGAATTGCACATTTTCACTAATTTTCTCAATAGTGTTTAGTTTTATTTCAACCTCGGTACTTGTTTCTTTGAATGCGTTAAAATTAAATTCCTCTCCCCTTAGTAAGTGAATACACCACTTTTTTAGTTCTTTCTTTTCAATTTCTCTATTTGTTACCGAATTGCTATAAACAGGTTGGGTATATTCCAATTCAGAAATCTGTTTATGATATTCTGCCATCTGAGCTTCGTAAGCCTCCATTATGGCTGTATAAGTTTTTATCTGCCAGCTTTCATATAGTTCTGGAGTTCTTTCACACTCAACTACAACATTTATTGCAACTCCGCTATAATTTTTCATCATTATGGCTACAGGTATTTCACCTATGTAACCGTCAAGGTTTATTATTTCAAAAAGCTGGGGTTTACCCCTCCATTCTTTTCCTATCACTACCTGAAAATCAGTGTTATTACCATTTCCGCCGCCTCCGGCATATGCTCGCACAGCTTTGTAACCTTCCGGCACTTTAAGTTTTTTGGTTACATTAGTTACTATAGAAGGAGGATTTGAAGGTATGTCATAGGATTCTCCAATTGTTACAAGCTTAACAGGTGGCGGTGTAACTCCTTTTACATTATATTGATGTATAAAGTTCATAAAATTGCTCTCATTTATATCTTTATGTGTTATATTCAGTGCATTGGGCATTTTTACGCCGTTTTTCATTTCAGTCTTTAATTTCTTATTTACAAAGTTATAAAAGGCGGCCGGCTCAGGTATGATAAATTCATAAAGCATTCTCTTGCCATAGTTGAAAATTTTTGCTTCGTAAACCTTATCAACCCATCTGTATATGCCAACAATATTATCATCACCTGTTTTGTTGTCAAAAGAATGGTTGTTTTTTTCTTCTATCTCGCTTATTGATATACTTTTACGGGACTCTTTAACTCTTTCCGTTATTTTTGAGACTGCCCGTGACACTATTTCTCTGGAGTAGTCTGAAGCTATTCTGTTTGTTTCTGATTGTGAGCCGGAGTGTGATATATTTGTGTTTGCAGTAAGTTTGACAAATTGTCCATAAGAAGCAGATACACTTAAGCCTGCACTAAAATCGGTATTAGAAGAAATTATATTTTGGGATTCTCTTTGAAGACTGAATCTTTCATCGTTTTGTAGATCCTTTTCGTCCTCTTTTGTTGTTTCTGTTTCTAGAAATGCGGTATCCTCTGTCCTGTCAAGGCGCCGGTGGATCCTCTCTTTAAATTCTCCCTTCAGCACATTTTCAATATAAGCTATATCGCCCATTTTAGCCCCTTTATATGTCTGCTTGACAACTTTAAGGTCGCCTACGCCCAGCACTTTGAAATATTTATTCTGGGATGAACTTGAGGAGGTTTTATTATCGAAGAAATCCTTTGGAATAACAACTGATGCATTTAAAATAGTATGTATATCTTGAATATTCTTTGTTTTGATTTCATTGCTGGTTAGATACTCTATAAGGTTAATTACTCTCAAGGAAGTAATTACATTTTCGTGAGCCTGAGAATCGTCATATGTCCAATAGGCAAACAAAAACAGCTGTTGCCAAAGTATATTGTAAATACTTTCATTTTTTTCATTAGCTTCCTTCTTAATCAATTTATAAAGCTCCAATGTACTTTTTGCATACCCTTTCTCCATCAGAATAGCATCTATGTCATGTGTGAGTTTTTCAATATGCTCATTTTTTTGAATATTAGACGCCAGACTATATATGCAATGCATAACATCATAAAAAGAAGGTGGGATTTTAGCGGTGTAAGAGCGGATATTCTTTGCTACGGTATATCTGTTTCTATTACTTGCTATAGAATGTGTCTTGTTAACATCAATGTCTTGCGTATAATTCAGGTGTTTCAAACCGTCCTTATAATTTATTGCTTTTTGTGCAGGCCTGATACCTACAAATCGAAAAATTTCACTTTCCAAATACATCGCCTCCTTTTTTTAAAAAAACAAAAATAGAGTCCAATTGACATAATTATACAATTAGCAATTTATAACGTCAATGGGTTTTATGAATTTTTTGGAATATTTTTTATTTTTTTGAATTAATTTGTATATAATGTAACTCATTACTGTAATTGTAGGATTTTTTGATATAAATGATAATTATATTAGCGTAAAATAGGTTCAACTCCAAAATAATTAGAGTTGAACCTATTCTCTTTACTCCTTTTGGCTAAACCGATTAACTTTTTGCAAATGTATTTTTACTGTCTACTAAGGCTTTACTCCGTTATTTAGCCAATCGATGAACTGGGCTTCTGTTATAATACTTATGTTTAGTTCTTTTGCTTTTTTGTTCTTTGATGAATTAGACAAATTATCATTATTTATTAGGTAATTGGTTTTTGAAGTAACCGAACCGGTAACCTTCCCCCCTTTTTCTTCAATAACATTCTTTAATTCATCCCTGTTTTTAAATTGCTCCACCGAACCTGTAATAACGAAGTTCATATTTTCAAAAATCTGTTCTGATTGAGATACCTGAATCTCTTCAAGTTCAAGTTCTTTTAAAACGTCATGAACAATAACCTTCTTTTTTTCATCAGCGAAAAATTTAATAAATGATTCCGCCATAATGTCACCAATTCCGCCTATCTGAATCAATTCGGTAAAGTTAGCATTCTCAATTTTATTCCAATCGTATTTAAAAAATTTGCATATAAGCTTGGCATTTGACAGACCTACATTAGGAATTCCAAGACTGTACAGAAGCCTTACGGCAGTAGTTTTTCTAGCCTTATTTATGGATGCCACTAGTTTACTAAAGGATTTTTCACCCAGGCCTTCCATCTCAATTATTTCATTTTTGTATTTTTCAATATGAAATAAGTCCGCTAACTCCTTAATTAAGCCTTTCGCAATTAATTTCTCCAAAGTGGCTTCGGATAAACCTTCTATATTCATAGCATCCCTGCTGACGAAATGGGTAAATGACTTTATCTGCTTTGCTAGACACTCATTATTAACACAGTATAATGTTTTTACCCCGTTCTCCTGCTTAATCTCGGTTTTACTCTTACAAACAGGACACTCATCAGGTATAGGAGCCATACCGCTTCTGGTGAGGTTCTCAGAAATCTGTGGTATTATCATATTTGCCTTGTAAACACATATTGTATCACCAATCCCAAGTTCCAGTCCTTCCATAATGCTTAGATTATGAATACTGGCCCTGCTTACAGTTGTTCCTTCCAACTCAACAGGCTCAAATATAGCAATAGGATTTATCAGTCCTGTTCTGGAGGCACTCCATTCAATACTAAGAAGAGTGGTTTCCTTAATTTCGTCCCTCCATTTGAAAGCAATGGAATCTCTAGGAAATTTTGCTGTAGAGCCCAATGACTCTCCGTAGTCTATGTCATCAAATGTAAGCACCAGTCCGTCTGACGGCAAGTCGTTTGACTCAATACTTTGTGAAAACCATTGAACTGTTTCTTCTATATTAGTTTTTGTTACCTCTTTAAATTCAACTATATCAAACCCCTGACTCTTCAGCCAATTCATTTGAGAAGCTCTGGAGTTTTCAAGCTCAACATTTTCGGCTTTTACCAATGAAAAAGCAAAGAAATATACATTTCTTTCCGCCGTAACCTTGTTGTTCAGCTGTCTTACAGACCCACTGCACAGGTTTCTGGGATTCTTATATTTTGCATCAACATCTTCGATTTCATTATTCATTTTAATGAAATCAGAATAGCGGATAATTGCTTCTCCACGCAAAATCAACGTATCCTTGTGTGCTATGGTAACCGGCAGGTTCTTGAACACCTTTGCATTATTTGTGATAACCTCTCCCACTTCACCATTTCCTCTTGTAACAGCCTTTACCAAATGTCCGTCCTGATAGGTTAACACAATAGTAAGGCCGTCAAGTTTCCATGAAAGAATCCCTTTTTGACTGCCTAACCATTCCTTTAATGCACCAACATCCTTAGTTTTATCCAATGACAGCATAGGTTTTTCGTGACGCTCTTTAGGCAGATTGCTCAGTAATTCATATCCTATGCGAATAGACGGACTGTTTGATAATACAACACCTGTTTCTTTTTCAAGTTCCAATAATTCGTCGTAAAGCTTGTCGTATTCTATATTGGGCATAATCTCAATGTTATCATTATGATATGCTTTATCTGCTTTGTTAAGTATCTCAATCTTATCTTTCATTAATTGAATTTTATCTGCCATGTTTACCTCCGATTAGTTAAGTGAAAAATATTTATGTTAACATTTAAAATTACCCTATTGAAATTAGTATCTTTTACGTAAAGGTTTACTTTTGCTCTTTAGAAAAACAGAATAAACTGCAAAAATAGATATACCTACCCAAATCAGCCCCCAAACTATAGCCGAGATATGAGTAAGTCTGGATAAAGAAACAGCATCAGTCACCGGCATACTGCCCACTCTGAACAAATCAAACTGATAATTCAACTGCATTATAACGGTATCCACCAGTGTATCATATATTGCATATGTAACACTTCCAATACCAATTATTTCAATTACCCATTGGTTAAGGCTGTCATTCTGAACCATATAAAGTATAAGTGCAAAAACAGCAAATATTACCGAGTAAAGCATTGTAAATGACATAATACCGGAATATCTGAATGTAAATCCAAGAAATATAATGGCTATAACTCCTATTATGTATTTTCTGAAACGAGTATTTTTAAGAACCAGTATCAGAATAGCAAAAAGGACACTCCCCAAATAACCCCCATTGGCAATAAGAAAGGCTGACCACCAGCTTTTGGGAAGTGACATCACATGTCCGCTTTCATTAAAATATATTTTAAGCTCTGTTATTCCGCTGCCGGTGGTAATAGCCATAAATGCATGTCCCAACTCATGAAGAAAAACAGTAAACAATTTTATGGGTTTAATCAAAAATGTATTCCATAATATCATAAGTGAGCCGAATATTATCAAAAATCTTCCTGTCTGCTTCAAAATTGCCTCCTAAAGGGAAATGTCATTGTTAAACGTCCAAATAAAATTATAACCTGTGAAGCAGCAAAAGGGAAGATAATCATATATATCAGTTAATATATCTGCCTACATCATCAAGTGTAATTCCCTGATGTAGAGCCATATTAAGTCCGTTTGCCACTACCTTTGAAACACGACTAATGATATCATCTATTTCCTTAGGAGTAACAATAAGGTGCCCTACAAAGGGATTTAAAGCCTCCTTAATAAGTTCATACTTCTGGTCACGGTCAATATCCTTCAACGTATTATAAAACGCTGAATCCTTTGGTGATTCATTTATGAGGCTGTCAATCACAAGATCCATTGCATCATTTGTCAAAGTAGCCGCATCAACAACAGTTGGCACACCAATAGCAATCACAGGCATCCCCAATGTCTGCTCGCTTAACTCCATTCTCTTGTTTCCTACTCCACCTCCGGGTGCAATACCCGTATCAGCAATCTGAATAGTAGTACTAACCCTTTCCATACTTCTTGCAGCAAGAGCATCTATTGCAATCAAAGCATCAGGTTTAAGCCTGTCAACAACTCCTCTTACAATTTCTCCTGTTTCAATGCCAGTTATCCCCAGTACTCCCGGAGAAATTGCGCAAACAGGGCTAACTCCTTCGTCAACATGTTCAGGTACATATTGAAGAAGATGTCTTGTTACCATCAGATTTGAAACAACCTTAGGCCCCAGTGCATCAGGGGTAACATTCCAGTTTCCCAATCCAATAACAAGGGTAGTAGAGCCTTCTTTCAGCTTCAGCATATCCTTTAATTCTTTTGCCATAGCATCAATAGTCTTCTTATTTACATCCTCGTTATTGTCCTTTAATTCAGGAACCTCAAGAGTTATATAGTTTCCCATCGGTTTTCCTATAGATGCTTCTCCTGTACGTGAGGT
This sequence comes from Ruminiclostridium josui JCM 17888, assembly GCF_000526495.1. Lineage (NCBI taxonomy): Bacteria > Bacillati > Bacillota > Clostridia > Eubacteriales > Oscillospiraceae > Ruminiclostridium > Ruminiclostridium josui. Next base: position 119,678 of record NZ_JAGE01000001.1, read on the forward strand.
AATACGCACCCTGGTAATCTTTACATCCTCATCTCCAGCATTTTCGATAACCACACCAGGAGGTGTTTTTCCTTCCTGAGCTTGCTGCTTTGCTTCACTGCTGTTCATAAATATTTCATGTGCCTCAATGGCAAGGTCTGTATATCTGTTGGACAAATTAATCATAAATAATTTTCCTTTCGCTATAAATCTATTTAAAATTTATTAATATTATTTCAAAATCTCATGTTTTTAGTATTAAAATTTCAAATAAAAATATGGTGCATAATCAAATTTATCCAGTTTGTACTTGCAATTTAAAACCTTTCATGGTAAAATATCATCTGTTATGGGCAAGAAGCGGTTTCTAAAACCGATTAACATATTTTTTTGTAATTTTTGCTCACTTATTATGCTAAACCGGCTCGCAGGAGGTGAATACTGTGCCAAACATTAAATCTGCTATAAAGAGAGTTAAAGTAATTGAGACTAAGACTTTGAAGAACACTATCAGAAAGTCAGCACTCAAGACTACTATTAAAAAATGCAAGGAAGCTATCGCTACTGGTGAAAATACAACTGACGCTTATAAAGCAGCAACAAAGGCTTTAGATAAAGCCGCAGCAAAGAACTTAATGCATAAAAACACCGCTGCGAGAAAGAAATCCAGATTAGCAAAAGCTATGAATGCAGCAAAATAATTTAAAAACAAAAACTCAGGTTTAACCCTGAGTTTTTATTTTTTCATTTTATATAAATTCTACAAACACCTGATTAGCCAAATCAAAACCAAGTCTTGTTAATTTAACACAATCACCTGCTATTTCTATAAGTCCTTTATTTTCAAGTTTTTTTAAAGAATCATTATACTTTACAAATAGGTCCTGATTAAAGCGCTGGAAGAATTCTTTTCCTGTTACCCCTTTTGTTAACCGTAATCCTAAAAACATATACTCTGACATTTTATCTGCTAATTCAAGTGAAAATTTCTCACAAACTGGTTTTTCTCCACCCTTCAGATAATCTATATATCCCTCAATGGATACTTCGTTTGAAAATCTTATGTCCTTTAAACAGGAATGTGCCCCTGCCCCTAATCCAAGGTAATCAACACACTTCCAATATGTGAGATTATGCTTACATTCATATCCTTCTTTTGCAAAATTGGATATTTCGTACTGCTTTAATCCATTTTTACTTAAGTAATCAACCGCAAAATGATACATTTCCCTGTCAAGCTCGTCTTCCACCGGAACAAGAGCCCCTTCTTCCTGCATTACTCCAAATTTGGTATCCTCTTCAATTTTAAGACTGTAAGCTGAAATATGGTTGATACCCAAAGAAATCAAATACTCAAGAGTTTCTTTCCAGTCATCAAGAGTCTGTCCGGGAATTCCAAAAATAACATCCCCATTAATATTTTCAAAACCAGCATCTCTTGCATTCTTTACACTTTCAGAAAAATCCTTGTGGCTATGGCATCTTCCAAGAAATTTAAGAAGCTTGTCCTGCTGTGCCTGTAATCCCATACTTATTCTATTTATACCTGCATTTTTATATACCTTTAGTTTTTCGGTGCTTAATGTACCGGGGTTACTTTCTATACTTATTTCACAGTTGTCAGATATACTAAACTCAGTTCTACATTTTTCCAAAATTCTAGAAATATACCTAACATCTACTACCGAAGGTGTTCCTCCCCCTATAAATATCGTATGAATTATATAATCTTTCATGTTTTCTTTATATAGCTCAATTTCTTTTATCATTGCTTTAAAGTAATCCTCAGCAAGATTAATCTTTCCTGCATAGGAGTTAAAATCACAGTAATTACATTTTGAACTGCAAAAGGGCACATGGATATACAAACCAGCATTATCTCTATAAAGCAAAGCCTTCATCTCCCAAAAGTAAGGTTTTATTAACTTTACTTATGGTATCACATTATGATATTGTATACTAGTTACAAAATGATTCAAAAAACGGAGTATTCAATATGGAAAACAACATTATCATCAAGGACACTAAATCCTTCTACAAAATGGCTTTCGCTCTGGTTCTTCCAATGGCTGTTCAAAACCTAATAAATGTAGGAATAACATCAATAGATGTTCTTATGCTTGGAAAAGTAAGTGAAACTGTACTTTCTGCTGCCTCTCTAGCAGGTCAGGTTCAGTTCATAATGACCCTTATATTTTTTGGACTGACATCAGGTGCGGCAGTACTTACATCCCAATACTGGGGCAAAGGTGACACCAAAAGCATTGAAAAAATCATGGGAATCTGTATGAGATTTTCTCTTTTGGTAGCACTGTTTTTTACTACAATTGTATTGTTATTCCCTACACAGGTAATGACTATTTTTACAAATGAAGCACCAGTTATTGCGGAAGGCGCTAAATACCTTAAAATAATAGCATTATCATACATTTTCATGGCAATCACCATGATTTACTTAAATATTATGAGAAGCGTAGAACGCGTAATTATTTCAACAGTTGTATACCTCGCTTCCCTTATTGTAAACTTAATAATTGCATCGTCATTAATTTTCGGTCTTTTTGGTTTACCTAAAATGGGTATAGTTGGTGCAGCAATTGCAACTTTGGCTGCACGCGGAGTTGAATTGTCAATTGTTATTATATATCACTTGAAGGTTAACAAATTAATTAAATTCAAGCCATCCGATTTATTTGTTCGGGATAAATTATTATTTAGGGATTTCTTAACTTATTCAATCCCCGTAACATTAAATGAGCTCATGTGGGGTGCAGGTGTGGCTACCAATGCAATTGTAATAGGACATCTGGGGAGTTCGGTAGTCTCAGCAAATTCCGTAGCTCAGATTACCAGACAGCTTGCTACAGTCATAGCATTTGGTCTTGCAAATGCAACAGCCATAATTGTCGGTAAGGCAATCGGAGAAAACAACTATGAAGGTGCCAAAACTTATGCAAACCGTTTTATAAAGCTAAGTATACTTGCAGGTATAGCAGGAGGAGTTCTTATACTTATTGTAAGACCTTTTCTCATGTCAATGCTCAACCTAACGCCTATAACAAGAGGCCATTTATCTGTTATGATGTTCGTCATGTCCTATTTCGTGGTGGCACAAGCTTACAATACTACCCTTGTAGTTGGTGTTTTCCGTGGCGGAGGGGATACGAAGTTTGGCCTATTCCTTGACGTATCCACTATGTGGGCTGGTTCAATCCTATTTGGCGCATTGGCTGCTTTCATTTTCAAATGGAGTGTACCTGTTGTATACTTAATTCTCATGAGTGATGAAATTATTAAAGTTCCTCTGGTTTTATGGAGATATAGAAGCCTTAAATGGCTTAGAAATGTGACAAGGGATTAGCATTTGAAATTTATCTGTTAGGTATAAAACTATATCGATGATTGATTTCAAGATATTTGCAAGAATTTATAACATCTGCAAATATCTTGAACCAAGCTTTCATTTATGCAATTTATACTTTCGTAAATTAAAGCATGCTCAGCTTTTCTCTATAATCGGTAGGATTTATACCAACAATTTTTTTAAATGCCGTACTAAAATAATATGCATCACGGTAACCAACCCTGTCTGCAATTTCATAAATTTTGAGGTCTGTACTTTTAAGCAGATTTTTAGCACTTTGAATTCTTAGATTTGTAAGATAATCTATAAAATTCTGTCCTATATGGTCATTGAAAAGTACACTAAGGTAACCGGAACTAATCCCAAAATCCTTTGAAATACTTGTGAGAGTTATGTTTTCACTATAATTTCTATCCACATAATCCTTTACTTTGGAAAGGAGCTTTTCATTTCTGTTGCTTCTTTTTTGGTTAATGTATTCATTAATTTTATAAAAAAAGCTGAGTAACCATTCTTCAAGCTGTACCAGATTATTTATTTCCTTTACATCAAAATGAAGATTAAAATCTTCGCCCATTATTTCAAAAACATCATAGCCCAACTCATTTATGGTTTTACAGGATAAAAGTACTATATTATAAATAATTGTATTTATTGCATCCAACTCAAGTTTGGAACTCTTAATCTGTGTTATAATTTCAACAATATCCTTTTTAATTTCAGGAAATGCACCTATTTTAAGGTCGTCATACAGTTTTGTATCTACAAGAATATGAAGTTGTTTACTGTAAACCTTATTACCAAAGTTAAGGTCGTTAAAAATATAAATAATATCTCTTCCGTAAACACGATCAAGTAAAGCTGCTGAACAAGCTTCCCTATAAGAAATGTGCATATCTGTAAGGTTTTTGTATTTATTCCCTATACCAATAGTTATGGAAAACCCCAGTTCCAGTCTTCCGGACTTAATTAAGTCTTCGAATGCAGGAATAAATTTATCAATATCTTCATGAGCGACAATTACAAGCTGATCTATTTTATAATTTATAACAGAATAAACAAGCTTATCTTCATTAGTTTCGGATGAGTCTCTTTCAAAAGATGAAAGAAACTTGGTTACAAGGTTATAAAAAGACAGATTTACTATATATTTCTGCTCCTCATCCTCTTCTCTTATAAGCTCCATAAAATTATTAATATTTATTACTGCAATAAAATAATCCCTATCCTTTAATTCTGAAAGTTCAAGATAGTTTAAATCGCTCTCTATATCACCTATATAGCTGTTGCTTAATAAATCATTGAAAAGTTTTTCCCGTAAGGCTTTCTTGTTTTCTCTTAACTGCCTTCTAAGGTTTTCAACTTCTACTCTCTCATTCCTCTCCCTTATAATTTCCTCCAAGAGTTTTTTTACAATGTCTAAAAGATCCTTGGATTTAAAAGGTTTAAGGATGTAATCATTAACATGGAGTCTAACGGACTCCTTTGCATACTCAAACTCTGCATATGCAGTAATAATTATACACTTGATACCTCGATTTAGGCCCTTTATCTCTCTGATAAGCTCAATGCCATTCATTTCAGGCATTTGTATGTCGGTAATTACTATGTCAATGTTATTTTTTCTTACAATGTCAAGGGCCTCCTTGCCGTTACTTGCCTGGAAAACTTCAACAAATCCGTGTTCTTTCCAATTTGTATTGTATATTATTTTATTCCTTATCATTTCTTCATCTTCAACAACTAAAAGCCTAAACATACTCTCACCCACCTATCTGAGGAATATTTACTACTACTTTTGTACCTACAGATACCTTGCTTTGGTATTTTAAGCCGTACTCGCTTCCAAAATTTAATTTTATACGCTCATTTACATTTCTAATACCAAAATACATGTTCTGATCCTCAACCTCTTCCTCCCCTGCCATTATTCTGTTAAGCTGCTCCATTTTTTCTTGGTATATCCCTTCACCGTTATCTGAAATTTCAAAGATAACCTAGTCATCCTTTAGATAACCGTTTATAACTATAAGGCCTTTTTTATCCAAATTTCTTATACCATGATAGATAGAATTCTCAACAAGGGGTTGTAATATTAACTTAACCGTTTTAAAATTGTAAATCCCATCATCTATTTCAAACAAATAGTCAAATTTATAAGAAAATCTAAATTGCTGTATCATCAAATAGCTTCTGATGTGGTCAATTTCTTCCCTTATAAAAACAACTTCTCTTCCGTGACTCAGACTTGTTCTAAAGAACTTGCCAAGTGAATCAACAATATCTATAGCATCCTCATTCCTATTCTGTTCAAGAAGTCCAATAATAGAATCAAGAGTATTGTAAACAAAATGGGGTTTAATAAGCTCCTGCATTGCCTTCATTTCCATAACTCTTATTTTCTGTTGATCGTCTTTAACTTTATCCATAAGTTCTCTTATTTGATTCATCATTTTGTTAAAACTGCTTGCCAGCTGCCCTATTTCGTCCCTGGTTCTTATATCCGCATAAATAGATAAATCATTTTCAGAAGCTTGTTTCATAATGCTCCTCAGCTTCCTCATTGGATTTGTCAGAACAGAAGTAAGATATATAGTAAGCAGTAGAATTATAATGATTATTAAGGTTATAATCCAGAAAAACACTTCTCTTAGCGTACTAACTTCTCTGGTCATCTCTGCTTCAGGAGTAACTCCTATTATTTTCCACCTGGTGATATCAGATGTCTTATAAGTAATAATATAATTTGTATTGTTTATGCTTTCTATAAGGTTTCCATTTTTGCTATTTATAAGCTTAGTATTTTGAGTAATAATATTTGAAAGTCCCGGCTTGTCCGAACTCTCAGGAGTAAATACCACTTTACCATCCTTTTCAAAGAAAACAAAACCTGTATCACCAAGCTTAATATCACTACAGATTTTTTTCAGGAAATTAACATCTATATCAATAGCCATAATTCCCATATCTCCTTTTGCAGTACGATTTACTGCCTGGCCAATGGAAAAGACTTTTTTGTTCAAAATATTTAAATGTGGCGGCTGTATGGCTACAACATCATTTTTTTTAGTAACCAATTCACCATATAACGGCTCAGTGGTTAAATCACCCCAGTATCTGCCATAACAACTAATGGCACTTCCTGAGGAAGATATATATCTTATGTCAACCAAATCTGTTTTCATTTGTTTAAGACTGTCAAATGTTTCCCAAATCCTTACTATATATTTTCTGTTTCCTTCAATATCTCCTGTTTCATTTAATTTAGAATACTGCTGAAAGTAATAATTACTTTTTAACCTCATAATATTTTCAATATCGCTGATATAGGTTTCCAAATTTTTATCGACTCTTTCTATTACCTGTTCCGAATAGTTTGCTACATTTTTATGAAGGTTTAGCAAATAAAGGTGATATGAAATAAAACCAAAAACCAGGATGGGTATAAGTCCCAAAGCCAAAAAGCAAATGGTCATTTTTGATCTTATGCTGTAAATACTAAACTTTTTGAAAAAGTTATCCTTCATAACTATTTTATCTCCCATCTTTGTTTTCCCTCAAGGAGTTTAGCAAAATTACTCTTATCACCCAATTCAAGTCCTGTATTTATAAAACTTGAAGGAATCTTTTCGCCCTTAATTGCTTTATACAAATTTTTTATACTCAGTTCACCCATCTTATTAAAATTCTGTCCCACCAAAGAATCCGCCAAGCCCTTTTCAGCAGCTTCCAACACCGGATAATAGGTATCTACAAGAATAGAAATTCCTCCATCTTTACACCATGCATGAAAGCCCGGAAGTGATTCCGGCGGTGAAACAAAAGGCCAACCTCCCGTACTAAAAAAGACGTCCGGGGTATCCTCTGTTCTAATATGCTTTTCAAGCATATCTCCTGCAATATTAACATCGTCATTGCAATACAGTGTATCTATTATATTAAGTTGAATTCCTCCTTCACGAGCAGTTTCAAGAAAACCATTGAGTCGCTTGTTAAGATTGTTACTTTCTTTATCTGCAGTCATTATTAAAAGATTTAGTACCTTCTTGTCCTTTCCCCTTGCCTTAGCTTCTTTTATCAGAGCTTTTCCGCAAGCTACACCAGCCGCATAATTGTCGGTGCCGCAGTAGAAAAGCCTATTACTATCAGGAGAATCCGAATCAAATGTAGCAACCTTTATACCTGCCTGGACTGCTTTGTTAATAACAGGCTTTATTTTAGCGGGATCAATACAACTAATGACAATTCCGTCTACTTTGCGTCGGATAAGGCTCTCTACTATAGCAATCTGTACATTTGTGTCAGACTGCATAGGCCCAAGCCATTCAACTTTTACCCCTAATTCCCTACCAATGCGTTCACCTTGTTCAAGTGCATCAAGAAAAACGGGATTATCCAAAGATTTCGGAACCATTGCTATTGTAATGTCCTTATTTGGAGTAATATTTGAATTTTCCTCATAAGATGTGCTTGGCTCAGTTACCTGACTTTTTTCAGGTATTGAACCGCCGCATCCCGGTAAAGCTATAAGTAATACCAATATTAAGTAAACGAATTTGGTTTTTTTGAAAAAACTATTTTTATTCATTGTTTCAATCAAAAACTCCTTAATTATATCAAAATTTGCCTTCAATATCTTTATATTATTGAGGCTAAGGCCAAATATAAATAATAGGATTTCTACCACCGCTAGTATACCACGGACAGTACGAAATCCTATTTTTACATTTGTAAGCTTACTGCTTTTTATTTTGATTTTGATTTAGAAAATACATCAAATGCAACTGCTACCAATAATACAAGACCTTTGATTGTCATCTGCATGTCACTGCCTACTCCAAGTATTGACATACCGTTATTCAGAACTCCCATAACCAGGGCACCAATAACGCCTCCAACAACTGTTCCTATACCACCGTAAGCAGACGCCCCACCTATAAAGCAGGCTGCGATAGCATCAAGTTCAAAGTTAACTCCTGCTTGAGGGGAAGCTGCATTAAGACGTGCTGTGAAAGTTATACCTGCAAGAGCAGCTAATACCGCCATATTTACATATGAGAAGAAAAGAACCTTGTTAGTATTTATACCTGATAGTTTTGCAGCTTTTTCATTTCCACCCATTGCATAAAGATAACGTCCAGGTACTGTCTTCATTGTAAATATTGAATAAGCCAGTATCAAAATACCGATTAATGCAAGGATTATTGGAATTCCCTTGTAAATAGCCAACCAGTATGTGAAAACGCCTATTGCTGCTACCACAAGAATTAATTGGATTACGAACAGATATCCAGGTGTAACTTCAAAATCATATTTCTTTCTTTCTGCTCTTTTCTTAATTTCAAGATAGATATATATAATTGAAACAATTAATCCTACAACTAAAGTCAACATGTTAAGTTTTGTACCAAACCCACCAAATATATCAGGAATGTAACCTGCACTGATATTAGTGAAGCTTTCAGGGAAAGGTGAAAGAGTTAATCCTTTGAGCATAGTTATTGTAAGACCTCTGAAAATAAGCATTCCGGCCAAGGTAACAATAAATGCAGGAATTCTTACATATGCTATCCAGAAACCTTGCCAAATTCCAATAACAAGACCAATTAAGAGGCATAGTAAAATGGCAAGTCCAACATTCATCTTCATATTAATTACAAAAATACCCATGATTCCGCCAATGAAAGCGCAAACTGAGCCTACCGAAAGGTCTATGTTACCGCCGGTTAAAATACATAGGGTCATACCAACTGCAAGAATAAGGACATAGCTGTTTTGAAGTATCAAGTTTGACACGTTCATTGGTAACAGAAGGACACCCTTCGTTGCAATCTGAAAGAATGCCATTATTACAACCAAGGCAATCAGCATGGCATACTGTCTTATGTTATTTTTGAAAATATTTTTAATTGTTTCCATTATACTACCTCCCTGTTACTCTGCATAATGCATTTCATAATGCTTTCCTGTGATGCTTGACTCCTGTCAAGTTCTCCTACAATCCTTCCTTCGTTCATGACATATACCCTATCACTCATACCAAGTATTTCTGGAAGCTCTGATGATATGATAATAACTGACTTTCCTTCGTCTACCAGTCTGTTTATTATGGTATATATTTCATATTTGGCTCCGACATCGATACCTCTTGTAGGTTCATCCAGAATCAGCACATCCGGCTCAGTATATATCCATTTACTTAAAACAACTTTTTGCTGATTTCCTCCTGATAAATTACCGGTTTTTTGTAATATACTTGGAGACTTAATATTCATTTTTTTACGGAAATCCTCAGCAACGCGAATTTCCTGATTCTCATCTACAAGCATATTTTTCTTGAGTTTTTGAATTCCCGCCAGAGATATATTATTTTTTATATCCTGCATAAGGATAAGACCTGCTGACTTTCTGTCCTCAGTTACATAAGCCAACCCATTATCAATTGCTTGTTTTATATTGTGAAGTTCAATCTTCTTTCCGTCTTTGATAATCTCTCCGCTGATATTTTTACCGTACGCCTTTCCAAATACACTCATTGCAAGTTCGGTTCTTCCCGATCCCATTAAACCGGCAATCCCTACTATTTCGCCCTTTCTAACATTCAGGTTTACGTTCTTTATAACTTTTTTCCCTTCGATAGCAGGATCATAAACATTCCAGTTCTTAATTTCGAAATTAATATCACCGATTTTAGGTATACGTTTTGGAAATCTGTCAACCAGCTGACGTCCAACCATTCCCTTTATTATTCTGTCTTCAGTTAAATCCTCATCTTTTTTTATAGTTTCGATAGTAGCTCCATCACGAAGAACAGTAATAGTATCAGCTACTTCCAAAACTTCGTTAAGCTTGTGAGAAATTATAATAGAAGTGATTCCTTCTGCTTTTAACTCGAGTATAAGCTTTAAGAGATTTTCTGAATCATCTTCATTTAATGCAGCTGTAGGCTCATCCAGTATAAGTAATTTAACGTTCTTGGCAAGGGCTTTTGCAATTTCCACCAATTGTTGTTTACCTACACCAATTTCTGAAACAAGTGTATATGGGTCATCTTTAAGACGTACTTTTTTCAACAGTTCCGTTGCTTGAACATGAGTTTTGTTCCAGTTTATAAAACCGTACTTTGCCCTTTCATTACGCAAGAATATGTTTTCGCCAATAGAAAGATAAGGTTCTAATGCTAATTCCTGGTGAATGATAACGATTCCCATCTTTTCACTGTCTTTAATATTACTAAAAATACATTCCTGATCATCAAAAATAATATCTCCTGCGTAAGTGCCATGGGGGTAAATTCCACTTAGTACATTCATCAATGTGGATTTTCCCGCTCCATTCTCTCCAACAAGTGCGTGGATTTCTCCTTTTCGCACTTTAAAATTAACGTTGTCAAGGGCTCTTACTCCGGGAAAAAGCTTTGTAATATTTCTCATTTCAAGTATAAACTCTGCCATTTCCTCATCTCCCTTTACTTGTATTCGGCTTGCATATATAAAAGCTAATCAAGCCTTGACATATGCAAACCGAACACATCTATGTCCGGTTTGCATAATGTAATTAGTTTGCATAATTAAATTATTTGCATATCACTATAATTTATTACTTCAGGTCAGCTTCACTGTAATATCCGCTTTCAACAAGAATTTGCTTGTAGTTGTCTTTATCAGCGTATACAGGATCGCAGAGGAATGAAGGAACTACTTTGCTATCGTTGTTATATGTCTCAGTGTCGTTAACAGGAGCTTCTTTACCCTGCAACAGAGCGTCTACCATTTCAACAACCTTTGAAGCAAGAGTTCTAGTATCCTTGAATATTGACATTGACTGTTGTCCGTTAATCATTGCTATAACGTTTGGTTTGTCGCAGTCCTGTCCTGTGATAATAGGATATGGTTTGTCACTGCTACCAAAACCTGCATTTTTGAGAGATGCAATAATACCTATTGCAAGACTGTCATTTGGTGAAAGAATTGCATCAAGTTTCTTACCGCCTGCATAATTAGCTGTAATCAGATTGTCCATTCTTGCCTGTGCTTTTGCAGAATCCCAACCTTGGATTGCTATTTTTGCAAAATCTTTCTGACCGCTTGTTACAACAAGCTTACCACTGTCTATATAAGGTTTCAAAACACTATATGCACCGTTAAAGAAGAAATTTGCATTATTATCATCAGGTGATCCACCAAAAAGTTCAATATTGAATGGTCCTTTTCCATCTTTAAGACCCAATTTTGATTCAATATATTGACCTTGAATAACACCAACCTTGAAATTATCAAATGTAGCATAATAGTCTACGTTAGGACTTTTCATAATAAGTCTGTCATAAGCTATTACTTTTACTCCATTATCTGCTGCTTTTTTCAAAACGTCAGTGAGAGCTGAACCGTCAATAGCTGCAATAACAAGAACTTTACTACCCTTAACAATCATGTTTTCAATCTGCTGAATTTGAGTGTTTACATCATTGTTAGCATACTGAAGATCAACCTTGTAGCCTTTTCCTTCAAGTTCCTTCTTCATGTTAGCACCATCTTGGTTCCAACGTTGTAATGACTGAGTAGGCATTGCTACACCAATTAATTGTCCGCCAGTAGCTGTGTCTGTACCTTTTGCAGAATCAGTTGTTGCTGCTGATGAAGCTGATGATGAAGAATTATCAGTTGAAGTTCCACAAGCAGCAAGCATACCTACTGAAAGGACTGCCACCAAAATCAAAGCGATTACCTTTTTCATGTCTTTATTCCTCCTGAAAATATTTTACTTTTCCGACTTATATTAGAAATAAGTTCTTATAACACTAACTCTGTCGGTCAAGTATTATATTGTTATATTAATCTTTTGAATATTCTAAATAAATGTGATTTTTTTTATAATCCTTTAATTTTTTTAGAAAATTTTTAGTGATTATAGACAAAGAAGGATAGAAAAATAATTTGTTTACTATAAAATTTGTACAAAAAACAATCTCATTTCCATATTCTTCGAAGCTTAAGGGTTTCCTGAATGTAGCCCCAGACAGAAATAGGACTCATTAACATCTGATAAAATAAAACATATAAAATAAATCCTATAATATTTTTTCTTATGCGTAAATTTAAAGATTTAAAAACACCCTTTTGATAGGTGTACAATATAAAATTCTGGAATAGTGCAAGTGGTATTACAAAAAGTGTCGCCGGGCCCACAATCCAAAAATGCCCGAAAAAGGCCAGTATCAACCCTGGCAGCCAGCAAAATGTATACACAAAATCCATAAATGGCATAAATAGGTTGCACCCTGTAAGATATCTCGCAGAATAAATTGGTTGGGACCAAGGCTTAAATAGCTTCAAAGCCTCAACCATTCCTCTGGCCCACCTGCTTCTTTGTCTAAAAAAATGTTTCAAGGAGGTTGGAACATCTGTAAATGCAACTGCCGACGGCTCAAAATAAACCCGGCAATTATTTCTTAGAAAACTCCAAGTCAAAACTATATCCTCACCGATTGCATCAGGCCATCCGCCTACTTTTCTAATCAGCTCAGTCTTGTACAATGAAAAAGCTCCCTGTGCTACCAATGTGCTTTGAAATAAGCCCTGCAATCTTTTAATACTTGCGATACCTAAAAAATAGTCCCATTCTTGAATTCTGGCTAGTATATTTCCACGACTGTTTCTGACCAAAACAGTTCCTGCAACAGCGCATACATCGTCAGGAGAACTTTCCATACGGGCAACAATATTCCTCAAAGCAGATTTATGCAGCAATGTATCTGCATCAAGTGTCAAAGCATATTCTGTTTCTACATATTCCAGTGCTGCATTTAAAGCAAAGTTCTTACCTGGAGTACTCTCATGTATTACCTTTAGATTGAGATTCATTTTTTCTCCTGCTTCTATTGCAGCTTCTGCTGTTTTGTCCTTTGAATTATTATCTATTACTATTATTTTTATTTCTCCCTCATAATCCTGTGATGCTACATATTTAATAGTGTTTTCAACACTTTTTTCCTCGTTATAGCATGCAATCAGTATGGTTACAGGGACTTTGGGTGTGGAATTTTTAAGTTCGGGCTGCCTATCCAATAATAGGCTTGATATCATGAAGGCATTCATATATCCGGGAATATATGCTATACCGGCAATTACCAGTATAGAAATGGGCAAAGTTATGTAAAGTGATAAATCAACAATCCATGGTATGGAAAAATAGATGGATAGAGCCATCCATATTAGTCCCACAGCCATGCTTATTATAAACTTGTTTTTTACAGGGATATAAATCTTTTTCTTCTTGTTCTTTAACCCAGTTGTTGTAGTTATCCGCTTCATTCTTTGCTCCGTTGAATGTCATATAATAATTTCTAAGCTAACTAACGATAATTTAGTTTTACCAATCAAATATATTGATTATGCTACTGTTAAATTTTAATTAATATGGCATAAAAAAACACCTCAAATATTTTCTTCTTACACAAAGATTTGAGGTGTTTTTTTTTAAGCTTTTTTCCCAAAAATTTCAAGCATTTTTTTAGCAGATAATTTTATATCCTTTTGTGCAATAATAGCTGATACTACGGCAATCCCGCTTATTCCCGTATTTTTCAGTTTAGCTGCATTCTGTGCATTTATTCCACCTATTCCTACTACTGGTATTGATATTTCTTTCGTAATTGTCATTAGAGTCTCTATAGATACGGCCTTTGCATCTGTTTTTGTGCTTGTAGTAAACAAGGCTCCTACTCCGATATAATCAGCACCGTCTCTTTGAGCTTCTAGTGCTTTCTCAACAGATTCAGCCGATACACCAAGTATTCTGTCTTTACCTATAATTTTCCTTACAACAGCAGCCGGCAAATCACTCTGCCCTACATGAACTCCGTCAGCTCCTATTGCCAATGCGATATCAACTCTGTCATTTATAATAAGGGATACCTTATACTTGTCTGTTATTGCTTTTACTTTAAGTGCAGTTTGGTAAAATTCTCGGGAAGAAGCTGTTTTTTCACGTAGCTGAACCAATGTACAACCTCCCAATATCGCCTGTTCTACTGCTTCCTCCAGTGTTTTGGTGCTCATTAATTCACGGTCGGTTACAAGATAAAGGGTATAATCAATTTTAGATTTCATTTATTCTTGCCTTCTCTCCCAAAATATTATCATTCATTTTACTAATAGCATCAATAATAGCAATATGATAGCTGCCCGTACCTTTATGTCCTGCGGCTTCAAAAGCAATTTCTCCCGCTATTCCCATTACCGTCACTCCTGCCACAGCAGCTTTGAAATAATCTCTTTCTGCCCCGCAAAATGAGCCAACCAAAGCAGTAGTCATACACCCCGTTCCCGTAACATTTGACAGCATTCTATGTCCATTGGAGATAGTTATAAGATTTTTACCGTCTGAAATTACATCAACAGCTCCGGTTACTGCTACAATACATCCGAGCTTTTCAGCGGCTTTTTTTGCAACGGTGGTAGCGTCATTGGATTCAATATCAGCAGCTGATGCATCAACACCTTTTGTTGTTGCATTAAGTCCGGCTATGTATGATACCTCAGACAAATTTCCTCGCAAAACATTTATTTTTACTGTATTTAAAATAGTTCTTGTGACTTCATTTCTTAATGTTGAGGCCCCTGCCCCCACAGGATCAAATATAACGGGAATCCCCTTCTCATTTGCTTTTTTGCCGGATACTAGCATTGATTCCACAGTTCTTTTGTTTAATGTCCCTATATTTATTACAAGTGCGGAAGAAATGGATGTGATATCCGCAGCCTCATTAATATCATCTGCCATTATAGGTGATGCACCTATTGCTAGAACAACATTTGCACAATCATTTACGGTTACATAATTTGTAATATTATGAATAAGGGGCTTTTTATTTCTGACATCAGCAATTAAGTTTGCTATTTGCTTTGTATAATCACTCATAATTGGTCTCCTTTACTATTTCTCTGTTACAAACTCCACCTTTTCACCGGCTAAAATCTTATTTGTAGTCCTCATAGCACACATTTTTCCGCACATTGAGCAAGTATGTCTGTCAGCTGGAGGTGTGCTTTCAAAATATGCTCTTGCCTTATCTTCGTCAATAGCATATGAGAACATTTCTTCCCAGTCAATTCGTCGTCTGGCATCGCTCATTTTGTTATCAATTTCACGTGCATTGGGTATTCCCTTAGCAATATCGGCAGCATGAGCAGCAATTTTCGAAGCAACAATTCCTTCTTTTACATCCGAAAGGTCAGGTAATCTTAAATGCTCTGCAGGAGTTACATAACACAAGAAATCTGCACCGTTTGCAGCTGCAATTGCTCCGCCAATTGCCGAAGTAATATGGTCATAGCCCGGTGCTATGTCAGTTACCAAAGGCCCTAGTACATAGAAAGGTGCTCCGTGGCACAGTCTCTTCTGAATAGTCATATTTGCGGCTATTTCATTAATAGCCATATGACCTGGTCCTTCAACCATCACCTGTACATCCTTTTCCCATGCACGTTTTGTAAGGTTACCCAGTTCTATAAGTTCACTTAACTGTCCTGCATCTGAACTATCGTTGATACTGCCTGGTCTCAATGCATCTCCAAGACTAATTGTTACATCATATTCCCTAAGAATTTCAAGGAAATCATCATAATATTCATAAAAAGGATTTTCATTTCCAGTCATTTCCATCCACGCAAAAAGAAGGGAACCTCCTCTTGAAACAATGTTAGTAAGCCTCTTTGAGCGTTTGAAGCACTCAACAGCACGTTTATTTATTCCTGCATGGATTGTCATAAAGTCCACACCTTCTGCAGCATGAGCCTCAACAACTTTCAAAAAGTCCGAAGCCTTAATATCCATTAAGTCCTTTTCAAGATAGCCTATTGCATCATACATGGGAACTGTTCCTATCATGGCAGGAGAACGCTTAATAAGCTCTTTGCGGAAAGTGTTTGTCTTACCGTAATTACTAAGGTCCATTATGGCTTCAACGCCAAATTTAATTGACATATCAACCTTTTCCATTTCTTTTGTGTAGTCAGGACAGTCTCCTGATATACCCAGGTTTACATTGATTTTTGTTCTAAGCCCCTGACCTATTCCCTCTGGGCTCAAGGACTTGTGGTTTATATTTGCCGGAATGGCTATTTTACCCTCACCAACAAGCTCACGAAGCTTGTTTTCGTCCATTGACTCCTTTTTAGCAACAATCCTCATTTCATTTGTAATAATACCTTTTTTTGCCGCTTCCATCTGCGTTTTGTAATTCATAGTAACCTCCAATAATCCAATCCGTTTTTATAAACTCCATATAAATGATTTGTGGGGCCATGCCCCTTTCCGATTTCAAGTGAATGCTCAATTGCCATTGTGACAAATGCTTTTGCCTTTTCAACCGCTGCTGGAAAGGACAGTCCCAAAGCAAGGTTTGAGGCTATGGCAGAGGATAATGTACACCCTGTTCCGTGAGTATTTTTTGTCTGGATTCTTTTTGTTGAATATATGTAAAATTCTTTTCCGTCAAAAAGTATGTCTAATGCGTCTCCGTCCAAATGTCCTCCTTTTAGAAGAACACTGTCCGCACCCATTTCATATATTCTAAGAGCCGCCTTTTTCATATCCTCTACGGTAGTTATCTCTATTCCGGTTATTGCCTCAGCCTCCGGAATATTTGGAGTTAGTATGCCTGCCAAAGGTATCAACCTTTTTATAAAAAACTCCAAAGAGTCTTCTTTCATTAATGCATGACCGCCTTTTGCAATCATTACAGGATCAATAACCACATTTACAGGCTTATACTTTTCCAATTTTTCAGCAACCGCTTCCATACACTCCTTACCTGACAGCATACCTATTTTTACAGCATCAGGTATTATGTCCTCAAAAACTGCATCCATCTGCTTTTTAATCATATCAGGGGTTATATCCTGAATATCAATAACTCTACAGGTATTCTCTGCTACCACTGAAACAATAACACTCATTCCATAGACACCATTAGCAGCAAAAGTTTTTAAATCTGCCTGAACTCCTGCTCCTCCACTGCAATCAGACCCGGCAATAGTCAATACTTTTTTCATTAATTGCTACACCTCCTTAATATAACAGGGGTATTTATTCACTTGACCTTTGACAAAGTAAAAGACACATAAAAAGTGCCCTCCAGCAGGAAAGCACATTTAAACCTTTACCATAAATAATCTTCTTTGCTTCCCTACACCGGTATTAACCGACAGGTTCCAAGGGTCAGGTTTTACCTTCTCAACCAAAATTGGTCCCCCCACAAGTCACAACTATTATATTTTAATAATAAAAAAACGCTCACCCTTGTAAGGTAAGCGACTTTATCAAAATTTATTTTAAAAATTTTCTGATAATATTTTGCTTCCCTACACCGGTGTTAACCGACAGGTTCCAAGGGTCAGGTTTTACCTTCTCAACCAAAATGGTCCCCCCGCAACTAGTACTATTGAATTTTATCACAATATAACAAAAGGGTAAAGAACTAATTTCCCTTTTCAAATTGTGTTAAGTTAAGTATTATTTTTTATAAATCCTGCAATATCATTTATAACATATTGAGGAATATTTCCATTTACATAATATTCAGCAGGAGTGGATTGTCCTTCTCCCTCCATATACATATGATTTAGTTTGGGATAAAACTTGAATTCTGCATTTGATTTACCTTCAAAAGCTTTTTTCCATCCCTCATAGTCTGTTTGGGGATTAACCTGATAATCTCTTTCACCCTGCAGCACAAGTATTGGTTTTTCTATTTGCCTAGCTGTTCCAATAACATCATAGTTTTTCATATCATAGAAGTAATATGGCATACCAAGGCTATACCCTTTTGGAGGATTTTCCGGATTAAAACTCTTGTCCTGTATCAAAGCAACCTGTTCCTTTGCAGCCTCAGCCTGCTCCTTAGTTGCCATACCCAAATCTGCAAGATATTTATATTGCTCCGGCAAAAGTTCATACAATGGTCTGGAACATCCGCTCATTATGATTCCGGCTTTGAATATACCTGTTTTGTCTCTGTCAAGTATCCTCGGCAAATCATATCCACCTTCACTGTGGCCCAGTACAGTAATATTTGAAGCATCTATACTATCTATTGATTTTAGATACTTTGCAGCAGCAAAAGCGTCCTCTTCAAATTCCTCCACCATGGTCAGTTTCGGTAATAGCTGCGTTCTAACGCCATATTCCAAAGTTCTTTTTTCGTATCTCAAAACTGCCACTCCTTGACTTGCAAGACCTACAGCCAAATCTCTAAACGGCTTTAGTGGTCCTACAGTTTCATCTCTGTCATTAGGGCCTGAACCATGTACCAGAATAAGTGCCGGAAACGGGCCTTTACCCTTTGGGATTGTCAGCGTACCGGGAAGTTTCCATTCTCCCTCTCCTATTGTTGCCTCTTTTTCGATATAGTTTGCAGAATTATCGTATGAAGGTTTGGAATATGTAATTTGTGACGAATCAGCTGCCTGATTAAATTCATCTATTTTTCCGTTATAGTCAAATCTGAATATAAAATTGTATTTGGCCTGCTGAGCTGTAAATGGTATAAAAACATTCTGATGTACAGTGTTTTTTGATATAGTCATGGTTTTAACGTCAGGCTCAACAACTGAAAATACAGGAGCCAATGTAGAATTTAGAAATTCTGTTGTCACATACTTTGAAAAACTTTTGCTAAGTAGAATTGATGTATCTCCAGTCTTTCCTGCTTTAACCAAGTCTATGAACTTTGCCGAAATGAGTTTAATATAATCATCGCCTGTAAGCTTAAGCCCCAGCTGGGAATTCAAAACACTTAATGGTAGAATTGTTCTTCCTTCTTGAACCTTAACTTTTTCTTTTAAAACCTTTGTTTTTCCGTTTAATATAGCATCACAACGGTTAATAAAAAGTTTTAATTCATTGCTACCCAGCTTGATTGTAGTAATTTGCTTTTTAGCATCCCAGGAAACCTGTCCACCCAAGGTCTCACAAATAAACTTGACAGGTACATATATATCCTCTGAAGCCAACTGGCTGTTCTCTTGGGCAGCATACGCAACTGTTCCGCCCAGCATCAGAATTATCAGCATTAAGCTTATTAGCTTTATAAAATTCCTCATTGCTCCTCCTCCATTTATTGTAATTTCAAACTTAATTATACACTATAAACTATATCAATTTGAATAAATTTAAAGGCACAGCAGATAAATAATTACTTATTTTCCACTATGCCCTCTTTAAATATAATTATATAATTCATTCTCTGCATTTTTTACATAATCCATAGAACTGTACTCTGTGGTCTTTTACCAAAAAGCCATTTTTTCTAAGAATCTCTTCTTCCAGATTATCTAACAAGTCTTCCTCAACTTCTGAAACACAACCGCAGGAACTGCAAATAAGATGATGATGTCTGTGATCTTCATTGGGCTTAACCAGCTCATATCTGCTAAAACCGTCATCAAAATCAAGCTTATGAACAAGATTGAGCTTATCTAGCAAAATCATAGTTCTGTACACTGTTGCAAGGCCAATTTCAGGATGCTTGGCTTTAACTAGATTGAACAGCTCCTCAGTACTTACATGTTGTCCGGAACACTGAACCAATGTATCAAGGATTGCTGCTCTCTGCCCTGTAAATTTATATCCGCATTCCTTCAATTTTTCTTTTAATAAGCCGCTATCGCCAGTATTCAAAAGGTAGTCCTCCTTCAACTATTTTTGCAGGTTTTCCACAATGAACATCCTTTGCAATTTTCACATCCCCGCTTTTCTATAAATATTTTACCACATCTAGGGCATTTTGTACTTTCTTTTTTATCTGAATTATACTCAAACCGATAATTACACTGGCTGCACACAACTAACATAATTTAAGCCTCCTTGTCAGACTATTATCTGAGCCAGAATTCCACCTACTAAAAATGCTATAGCAAAGCTGCCGAGCCAGATTGCAGTTGCCTCCAACTTTGACCTCTCCTTAAATATCATAATAATCGAGGCTACACATGGTACAAATAGGGTAATTGTGATAAGTGCCACCAACATTTGAGGATTAGTCAAAACCATGTGACTTAATCCTGCCGCTCCGAAGTCTCTTCTAATAATTCCCATTATGAATACTACTGATGCCTGTTCAGGCAGTTTAAGCCACTGAACCGTCAAAGGTGATATGGCACTTTCTATCCTTCCAAGCAATCCTGTATACTGTAATACCGTTATTAGAACCGCACCAAGGGCAAATATTGGTGTAGCCTCTATAAGGAAGACTTTTGCCTTTACAAATGTCTTTTTCATAACATTCTTAAACTGAGGCAACCTTATTTGCGGTAAGTCTATAAATAACTGTGTAGATTCCCCCGGCAGGATTTTATTCATTAGAACTCCTGAAATACCGAATATTAAAATCAATAATACCGTATAAGCTATTATATATTTCATTCCCAAAGGCGTCAGTAATCCTATAATTACACCAAACTGTGCAGAACATGGAATGGTCAGTCCCAATAGAAAAGTAGCAATTACACGCTCTCTTCTTGAGCCCAAAAGACGTGTGGTCATTGTTGCCATGGTTATACAACCGAAGCCTAATATAAGAGGTATTATTGCCCTTCCGTTAAGGCCAACCTTTGAAAGGGTCTTGTCTGAAAGTACTGCAATTCTAGGCAAGAAACCAGAGTCCTCAAGAATTGACATGAGCATGTAAAATCCTATAGTCAAAGGCAACAGCAATCCTAATATATAGATTACTGTCATTGTTAACAATCCGTAATCGCCTATCAACAAACTTCCGATAAATGAATTTTTAGGGATAAAACTTAAAATTGATTCAATAAAAGGTTTATAATATCCTTCCATTAATGTTCCTTCTGTAAAATCAACAACTGTCTGTGCTACAAAAACTCCTATGAACCAGAACATACCTGCCATTATTGCCAACAACATAGGTATACCTGTAATAGGCTTTAGCAAAAGTCTTCCAATGGTAGTTCCCAAACTTACTCCGTTATATGAATCAGAAAGAACGCTTTCCAGAATTTTGTCTACTCTTTTCCGCCTATTTTTATAAATCTCTTCCCGTTTACCCGCAGTGGGCATACCCTTTCTTTGTGAAATTACTTCATCGTCCTCCAAGAGCATCAATGCTTCTGCTTCTGTTATTTCATTAAGGTCATAATTGCTCAAAAGCTCTTGAACACCTTCCGTTTTTATACCTACTCTGGCACTGTCTATCTTCTGCTTAACTTCATTTATGCCAATGCCTTTGAGTGCGGAAGTAGCAACAACTTCCACCCCTAATTGTCTGGACAGTTCTTTCGTATCTACTTTAATGCCATTTTTAGCCGCCTCGTCAATAAGGTTCACTGCAACAATTACTTTTTTACCCATGTCAATAAGTTGCTGTGTCAAAAAGATATCCCTTTGCATATGAACGGCATCAATTACATTTAACACCAGGTCTCCGTTAATTATTACGTCTCTGGCAACTCTTTCCTCATCATTAAATGAGGATACACCATATATTCCGGGTGTATCCTCTACTATATAATCTCCATAACGCCCGGTGCTTATATCTACCGTAGTACCGGGAAAATTCGATACATCAACGTACATTCCTGTAAGTGCATTGAAAAATACCGATTTTCCTACATTCGGGTTTCCCACAAGAACCAGATGCTTTAAATCTTTTTTATTATTACTCTTTTCCATAATATCCCCCAGGCATGCCAATAATTTCAGTTTTTTCAGCTAACTTTTTCAATAATTATGTGTTCTGCAAGTTTTCTGCTTATTGCAACTTCCTGAAGTCTATTCTGTAATATTATGGGCCCTGCAGGCAGTTTTTCAGAACACTTCAGTTTTGAGCCTTCATATATACAAAGGCGGATTGCTTGGGCGCGGATATCCTTATCTTCAATACTTACAATTTCAACGAAATCTCCTCTGTTAACTTTGTCTAATGTCAAATTAACCGCCACCTTTTTTGATAACTATTCTCAATAATATATTAACTTAAATGATAATCATTGTCAATAAAATAACGGTAATTTGTACTAATATTTTCAAGACTTATTTGGTTTTACCTTTTCATCATAGCCCTGACAATCATTTCCCGATGACTGTCGAACGGAAACAGAAGGCATCTGTCTGCCTTTAAACCCAAAGAGCCTACAGCCATAAGGCATTCTGGCATCGTAAGTTATAAAGTAGTACTTGCATTTCAGGCAATTGACTTTTTCCTGTTCCATTAAAACCTCCAGTTTACAATTTTTCTGCTTTTGCAACCTCCTTGGTTGATATGAGCTGTGCTCCGGTTTCTAAAAAATCTTTTACAATTACCTGATGAAAGGCTACCGGGGCTTCAAGCCGTATTTTTCTTATTTCAGCTAAAGCTTCTGTTATCTTTTCTTTTGGAATTGGTTTGTCGGTTCTGACACTAACTAAAGGCAAAACACCGTTTATTACACCCACAGTTGATGTAATACTTCTTTTTGGGCATTGAATTTCATTTACAGCGTATTCCTCACCCTTTTTACATGAGGCATTTTCTACCTGTTTTACTTTGTTGTTTTCGTCATAGACAACATTCATTCTGCAGCCATTTGGACAAACTATGCAAACTATTTCACGGCTTTTATTCATCTATGCATACCTCCAGACCAACTATATCCTTAAGTTCATGGGATTTTAGTTCAATTCTTACCATTTCGGCAGGATTTAGAGCCACAAAGAATTTTTTCTTTAATTGTTTTTCCCCGTCTTTAAAAACTATTGTTTTTCTTTTTGAGGGAGCATTAACTCTCATTGCAAAGGTAATATCCTTGTCTGCGGAAATAGTTTGGGGAAGTACATATCTGATACCCTTGCCGACTTTAACCGTAATCTCTGATTCTTTAAGTTTATTATTTCTTATATACGAAACTGCACTTTTAGCAGCAAGTTCACCTTCTGCAGAAACATAGTCAACCAAATCATGTACATGCAAAACATTGCCGCATGCAAAGATTCCGGGTATATTAGTTTGAAGGTTTTCGTCCACAGCCGCACCGCCAGTAACGTTGTCCAGAATAATTCCTGCGTCTAGAGCAACCTCATTTTCAGGTATCAATCCAACTGATAAAATTAATGTATCACAGTCAAATTTTATGGATGTACCACGTATAGGGTCTCCCTTTTCATTGACTTTTGCCACAGTTACACTTTTAACCCTCTCATGGCCCTCTATTTTAGTCACAGTATGGCTTAATAAAAGAGGTATATTAAAATCCTCAAGGCACTGGGTTATATTTCTCTGAAGTCCACTGGAATAAGGAAGTTTTTCTACAACGGCTAAAACTTCAGCACCTTCCAAGGTCAACCTTCTTGCCATAATAAGCCCTATATCCCCTGAACCAAGTATTACTACTTTTTTACCTACCATTATATTTCTGATATTAACCAGATTCTGAGCTACCCCTGCTGTAAAGACTCCTGCCGGACGGGTTCCCGGTATGCATATTGCCCCTCTTGTTCTTTCCCTGCACCCCATTGCCAGTATAACAGCCCCTGCCTTATAGGTTTTTATTCCCTCTGGACTTACGGTTGTAACCTCTTTGTTACTGCTAATATCCTGGACCATGGTATTTGTGGCTATTTCTATTTGTAGCTTCTCAGCCTCGTCTATATATTTTCTAGCATACTCTGGGCCGGTCAGGGCTTCATTGAACTTTACAATTCCAAATCCATCATGAATACATTGGTTTAATATGCCTCCGGCAACAGGCTCTCTTTCAACCACCAGAATATCTTCTATACCGTTCTTTTTAGCTTCTATAGCCGCAGCCAGACCTGCTGGGCCTGCGCCAACTATAACTAAATCTTTATTTATTATCATAAGCCTCACCTATACTTATTTACTTTACCTGTCCGGTAAACAATTTTGAATTTTTACCTCGTAGAGTTATTTCTTCAGGATTTAATCCTTTTTCATTTTTCAGTATGTCAACAATTCTGGTCAGACAGTAACCGCCCTGACATCTTCCCATCATTGCTCTTGCCCTGTATTTTATTCCCGCAAGAGTTGTAACTCCAAGTGGGTTATTTACTGCGTCCAGTATTTCCTTTTTAGTAATCCCCTCACATCTGCAAACTATCTCTCCATACTCAGGACATTCTTTAATTAATGCTTGTTTTTCCTCAGCAGGTAATTCCCTGAACTGAACAATTCCCTTTCTTTGAGCTATAAAGTCATCTTTAGATATCAAATCCTCTTTATTTGCAATAATGTCTCTAACCATACGACTAATTGGAGCTGATGATGTTAGTCCCGGTGATTCAATACCTATAAGGTTTATGAGTCCCGGTACTACCTTTGATTCCTCTATAATGAAATCTCCGAAGCCTCCGGTTTTAGGCCCTACTATTTTTGACCTGATACCGGTATAGCTGCGTATTATATG
The DNA here is from genome assembly GCF_000526495.1 of Ruminiclostridium josui JCM 17888. Lineage (NCBI taxonomy): Bacteria > Bacillati > Bacillota > Clostridia > Eubacteriales > Oscillospiraceae > Ruminiclostridium > Ruminiclostridium josui. Next base: position 144,446 of record NZ_JAGE01000001.1, read on the forward strand.
CTTCATGCTTAATGGAGGAAGAAGTTCCTTTGCTTCCTTAAAGAGCTTGTCCATTACAGGTTTTGTAGCACTATAGTCATTTTTTGTTTTAATATACTCTGCACTTGGGCCAATAAGTATATTTCCTTCCATTGTAGGTGTCAGGTGAACTCCAAGTCCCCCTATTCCAGGCCTTGGGACGGGGTAAACAGGCATATTCAGATATTGACTTGTACGCTTGTCTAATATAAAGTATTCTCCTCTGCAGGGATAAATCTTGTAGCCTATTTCTCCTGCCATTGAAGCCACCCTGTCTGAGTAAAGTCCTGCACTGTTAATAACATATCTGCTGTAGTAATAAGATTCTCCGGCTTTTATGCGGAAGATATCATTTCTTTTTGAAATTCCCTTTACTTCAGTTTCCAGAAAGAACTTAACTCCATTTTGTACTGCGTTTTCAGCAAGAGCCACCGTATATAAAAATGGGTTTGTTATTGCTGTATTTGGAGACAGCATTGCTCCAATTCCTCCAACGTGGGGTTCCAGCTTTTTAACAACATCTGCATTTACAAATTCAAGACCTTTTACTCCATTCTTTTTACCGTTTTCAATTAACTTGTCTATTCCGGCAAAGTCGCTTTCATCAAAAGCAACTATTAACTTTCCTGTTTTTTTATATGGAACATCCAGCTCCTTGCACAGGCTTTCAAAGCCTTCATTTCCTTCCACACAAAACTTTGCCATAAGACTTCCGGGCTTATTGTTAAAGCCAGCGTGCACTACAGCACTGTTTCTACCGCTGGTTCCTGCTGCCACATCGCTTTCCTTTTCAAAAACCGCAATTTTCAATTGGTATCTGGAAAGCTCTCTTGCTATTGCGCAGCCAACAGCACCCGCCCCAACTATTACAACATCAAATTTATTTTGAGAATTTATTTCCATTATTACCCTCCGAGAGACATCAATACCTATTTTCTTACAAAAATATATTTGAATTATAGCACAATTCCACTCTTAAAAAAATGTTTAGGTTTTATGTGATTAATATTTCCGAGAAATAATTGTACATTATCAAATTCTTTGCATATATTAATATAAACAAGGAATTTAAAGCTATAATACATACTTGCCGTCTTTTGATGGCAACTCCTTGTACATTGAACATAAACATGTCAGTTTAGAGAATAACTGACTTTGGCTATTTTATGAGCAATGTGTTATAATTTTTCTGATTGATTATTAAAAGGAAGAGTGATGAATTTTGTATTCCCGTAAGGAAAAATTTTATGACGGCCGGGGAATTTTAAGAAATCCGGGAGAAAGTTTCTTCGATAAAGAAGGTATACTTAGGGATCCGGGTGATGATTATTTTGATTATTTCAGTATATTAAGAAAAGCCGATGAAAACTTTTATGATAGTCAGGGTCTTTTGAGAAAATGTGATGAAAGTTTTTATGACGGTGCAGGAAACATGTGTGAAAGATAAATATAGGATGTCTCTTATGAGACATCCCTTTTTGTTTCTAAAATAACTTTTTCTTATAAAGAGTATAACCTGTAACCATACACATGGCCACAGCAATAATTACTATAAACCAGAATGAATGTCCTCCTCTTAATGGCAAATCAACATTCATACCAAAGAAGCTTGAAATCATTGTAGGTATTGCCATAACAATGGTTACTGATGTTAAAAACTTCATTACTATATTGAGATTATTTGATATAACAGAAGCAAAAGCATCCATTGTTCCCGACAAAATACTGCTATATATATTGGCCATCTCTATGGCCTGCTTGTTTTCTATAATAACATCTTCAAGAAGTTCTTGGTCATCTGGATAATTCTTTATATATTCAAATTTCATCAGTTTTTCAAGAACAACTTCGTTTGATTTTAATGCTGTTGAAAAGTATACAAGACTCTTTTCAAGTTTCAGCATTTGAATTACTTCTTTGTTCTTCATGGACTTGTAAACTTCCTGCTCTATTCTGCTGCTGGTTTTGTCTATATGTTTAAGGTATTGTAAGTATCTTGTTGCATTTCTGTATAGAATCTGAAGCACAAACCTTGTCTTAAATTGAGTTAAAAAGGATTTAACTCTGTTGTTTACAAAATCATTAAGTATAGTGTCTTCTTTCAGGCACACCGTAATGATTATATGCTTTATAAGTATAATTGCAAGAGGTATAGTTGTATATACATTGAGCTTACCCTCTTTTTCTACAATGGGTATGTCAACAATTATGAGAGTCTGTCCATTGTCACTTTCAATACGGGCTCTTTCCTCTTCATCAAGTGCAGCCTTGAGGAAGTCCATTTCAACCCCCAGGGTATTGTGTACCTTTACAATTTCTTCCTCAGTAGGATTAATGAGATTCACCCATACTCCATCCTCAAATGTTTCTGTACGCACTATTTCGTTATTTATTGTTTTATATATTCCAATCATAGATATCCCTCTTCTCTATATAGTCTTGCATTAAGGGACTATTTGCATACATTACTTTGTCGACAAAGTAAACGGCACAGCAAACAAGCCCATATAATTTATCGAATTACATATGTGAGAATTACTATCAGGGTCACAATCCATACCGTTCACCTCCTAAAGAAATTTAAAAAGAAATAAAAAAACCGTCGCAAAACGAGTGACGGATTTATGTCATAGAAATAACCTTCACTCGTTGAGCTTTAGCACTATACAGCTTTGGACTACTTCTCTCCAGCTACATTAAGTAAAACCTTATTTCGGCAGTACCTGTTGACCCATTGGCATCTCTCGATGTTTCCGGGCAGCAGCATATATCTGTATAGGAACCTCACCTAACGAATATTTAATTAACAAAGTAATTATATACCTCTATTATTCTTTTTTCAATATCTATGAATAATTAAATTTTTTAGATTTTTTTATCGAATTTTTTACAGTTGTTTAAGCAGGTTTGCCATTTCTATTGCTGTTACTGCTGCATCATAGCCTTTGTTCCCTGCTTTGGTACCTGCACGTTCAATGGCCTGCTCTATTGTATCAGTAGTAAGTACTCCGAAAATAACTGGTACCCCTGTATCCAGTGATATTTTAGCTATTCCTTTTGATACCTCCCCGGCCACATAGTCAAAATGCGGTGTTGAGCCTCTGATAACTGCACCTGCGCAAATTACCGCAGAATACTTACCTGAACTTGCCATTTTTTGTGCAACTATTGGTATTTCAAAAGCACCTGGAACCCATGAAACAGTGATATCTGACTCTTCAGCCCCATGCCTTACCAATCCGTCTATTGCTCCGGACAAAAGCTTACTGCTTATAAAATCATTAAAACGCCCTACAACAATTCCAAACTTCAAACCACTTGCAATAAGATTTCCTTCATTTGTTTTAATCGACATTTTTATTTCCCTCCTGATGTGCTGTTGTATTTTTCTCACTATTATTTAAGCCTTCAAATAAATGGCCCATTTTTTCTTTTTTAGTTCTAAGATAAAATTCATTTTTTTCATTTTCTTTTATTTGAATAGGCTCTCGTCCAACTACCTCCAGACCATATCCATTTAGCCCAATGAGTTTTTTGGGATTGTTAGTCAAAAGCCTTATTTTTTTGATTCCTAAATCGTACAGGATTTGGGCACCTATGCCGTATTCACGCAAATCTGCTGGAAAGCCCAGTTTTATATTTGCCTCAACGGTATCCAGTCCTTGGTCCTGAAGCTCATATGCACGTATTTTATTTATCAGACCAATTCCCCTTCCCTCCTGACGCATATAAAGCAAAACACCTTTTCCTTCACTGTTAATTCTGCTCATTGCGGCTTCTAGCTGTTCTCCGCAGTCGCACCTTTTGGAATGAAAAGCATCTCCAGTAAGACATTCTGAATGTACTCTGACCAGAACAGGCTCTGTTGAGCCTGCAACATCTCCCTTAACAAGTGCCACATGGTGTTCTCCATTAGTAGTATTCTCATAACCAACTATTGTGAATTCCCCATAAGCAGTAGGCATTTTTGCTTCGGCAGCTCTTTTAATCAACTTTTCATTTTTTCTGCGATACTCAATGAGACCTGCTACAGTTATTATCTTTAAACCATGCTTTTTGCAGAATTCCATTAATTGAGGAACCCTTGCCATCCTTCCGTCATCATTCATTATTTCACATATTACACCCGCCGGGTGCAATCCTGCCATTCTAGCCAAATCAACTGCAGCTTCGGTATGTCCGGCACGTTTTAGAACTCCTCCGTCTCGTGCCGTAAGAGGAAATACATGTCCCGGCTTTTTGAAATCTCCCGGACGTGCATTCTTATTTGTAAGTTCAACTATTGTATGTGCTCTTTCAAAGGCCGAGATTCCTGTTGTTGAATCCTTGTGGTCTACAGTTACCGTAAATGCCGTACCAAGGCGTTCCTCATTGTGACTTACCATGGGAAAAAGCTCCAACTCTTGTGCTCTGTCTTCTGTCAGTGGAACGCATATCATTCCCTTGCCATAGGTAGCCATGAAATTTATACTTTCAGGGGTAGCCTTTTCTGCTGCCATAATAAGATCTCCCTCATTTTCCCTGTCTTCATCATCTACCACTACAATTATTTTGCCTTGGCGGATATCCTCAATTGCTTCTTCTATAGTACTAAAATTCATGAAGTTCACTCCTTTTTATTTTATATTACATAAACCCGTGTTCTCTAAGAAATTCAGCTGATAAATGCTCTGACTCCAAGATTTCACCTTTTAACATCTTTTCTACGTACTTCCCTATAATGTCACATTCTATATTTACTTCATCACCTATACTTTTAGAGCCAAGTATGGTGAATCCTCGTGTCAAAGGTATGAGAGAAACCGTAAAGGTATTTGAAGTCACCTCCGCAATGGTAAGACTTGTACCGTCCAAAGCCACAGAACCTTTTTGAACAATATATTTCATAATCTGTTTGGGTGCAGTAATGGTAATAAGAACTGCGTTATCCTCTTTTTTTAATCCGGTAATAGTCCCTGTTCCGTCTATATGACCGCTTACTATATGGCCTCCCAGTCTGTCAGCAAGTCTTAATGCTCTCTCCAAGTTTACTTTTCTTCCGGGTTTTAGCTTTTCAAGTCCTGTTTTTCGCATGGTTTCCGGCATTACATCCGCCGCAAACCATTTTTCTCCTAATTCAGTAACAGTAAGGCATATACCGTTTACAGCTATGCTGTCCCCTTTAACAGTGCCTTCAATTACAGTGGCACATTCTATGAAAAGTTTTATTGAGCTGCTGCCATATACAATGTTTTTTACACTTCCCATTTCCTCAACAATTCCAGTAAACACCCTTTCACCTCCCAAATCCTTATTTGTCTGCAATATATCCCTCAATAAGTACATCTCTGTCAAAACTTTCAACTCTAACATTCGACAGTGCTATTGCATCCTTCATTTTTTCTATTCCATTTCCCCCTACAGGCGTTACAGCCGAACTACCGCCTATTATTTTAGGTGAAATGAAGGTCATTACCTTATTCACTATGCCTGCCTCAAGTGCCGAAAAGTTAAGGGTACCTCCTCCTTCCAAAAGGACACTGTCAATTTCAAGCTTGTATAATTCTTCCATAAGCTCCTTGAGATTTACCTTTCCATTTTTTATATCCGTTTTTATTATTCTAACGCCTCGGGATAAAAGCTGGTTTTCCTTGTCTTTATTGATTTTATCTGTTGTTGCAAGTATAAGTCCTGCCTTAGAATCACAATTAATAACTCTACTGTCCATTGGAATCCTTCCGCTGCTGTCCACTACAATACGTACAGGATCAATGCCTTCTCCCAAGGTTGGTCTTGATGTCAATGCAGGATTGTCATTTATTACTGTGTTTACCCCTACCATAATTGACGATACTCTATTGCGTATAGTATGGACATACTCCCTTGATGATTCACCGCTTATCCATTTGGAATCTCCTGTAACCGATGCAATTTTGCCGTCCAATGTCATTGCCGTTTTCATAATTACAAATGGAAGCCTTTTAGTTATATAGTGTATAAAAATTTCATTCAGCCTTTTTGCCTCTTCCTCAAGGACTCCTACTATGACATTAATATTGGCATCTTTTAGTATTTGTATGCCCTTACCTGACACCTTTGGGTTTGGGTCCACCATTGAGACAACTACTTCTTTTATTCCAGACTCAACAATTGCTTTTGCACACGGAGGTGTTCTTCCATAATGTGAGCAAGGCTCAAGATTTACATAAAGAGTAGCTTCTGAAATATCCGCTGTAGCATTTTTAAAAGCACTAACTTCAGCATGGGCACAACCCAAGGCTTCATGGAAGCCCTCGGATATTATTTTCCCATCTTTTACTATAACTGCTCCCACCAATGGATTTGGGTTTGTTCTCCCCCACCCTCCTTTTGCAATTTCCAATGCTCTTTTCATATAGAACTCATGTATATTCATTTTTGTTCTCCTTGCTTTTATTTCCTTAAAATTTAAAAATCCCCAGAGGAAGACAACCCCTGGGGACAAAATAGCAAAATTAAATACACTATCTTTCATCCAGACTGTACTGTCGGCTCCGGAGTTTGACCGGATCTGCTTTCGCTCGCGGGCTTATAGCTTGTGCTATCTACCGCCGGTAAGGATTTTCACCTATCCCTGAAGTGTCATTATCATTATTAACATATTTTATTAAAGTAAACTATAGCAGTATTGGATATATTAGTCAAGCTATAGTTTTATTACCAAAACACAGAACACACAAATATTAGTATTACAAAATTTTACCTCTTTACAAGAACGTTTGTTCGGATTTATAATATTATTACGAACAAATGTTCTGACTGGAGTGACTTTATGGATAGAGTAATTTTACACTGTGACCTCAATAATTTTTACGCTTCTGTTGAATGTCTGTACAATCCACAGTATAGGGATTGTCCTTTAGCCGTGTGTGGAAGTCAGGATTTGCGTCACGGTATTGTCCTGGCTAAAAACTATATTGCAAAAAAGTTTGGTATAAAAACAGGCGAGGCTATCTGGCAGGCAAAGCAAAAGTGTCCAAACCTTGTAGTAATTAATCCAAATTATGCTTTATATCTGAGGTTTTCAAAGGAAGCCAGAGAAATTTACTCGAGATATTCCAATCTTGTTGAAAGTTTCGGTATAGATGAGTGCTGGATTGACGTTTCTGAAAGCACAAATCTTTTCGGGAACGGAGAAAAAATTGCAAATGAAATACGTGAACTAATTAAAACAGAACTTGGCATTACTGCTTCAATAGGAGTCAGCTTCAATAAGATATTTGCAAAGCTTGGGTCTGATTTACAAAAGCCCGATGCTACTACTGTTATTAATCAAAATAATTTCAAAGAAAAGGTTTGGAATTTAGACGTTGGAGAATTGCTTTATGTAGGCAGGTCAACACGAAGAAAGCTTATCCGGGTCGGTATAATGACTATCGGAGATCTTGCAAAAACACCTCTTTCTTTTATTAAAAGTTATCTTGGAAAATGGGGCGAAACTATCTGGAGTTTTGCTAATGGCATGGACTATTCCGAAGTAACTGCAACAGATTATCATGAAACTATAAAGGGCATAGGAAACAGCATGACAACCGCTAGAGATCTTGTAAACACAGAGGATGTGAAAGTTACTTTTACTGTATTAGCTGAAAGTGTTGCACATAGGCTTAGAAAACATAATTTAAAGGGTTCTACAATACAGATTTATATTCGTGATAACCAGCTTGCATCAATTGAACGACAAGGAAGGCTTCCGGCCCCCAGCTATATATCCGGTGAAATTTCACGTAAAGCTATGGATATTTTTAATACAAATTGGGGTTGGCACAGACCTATACGCTCTCTTGGTGTACGTGCAACTGATTTAGTTACTGCGGACACTCATACCCAGCTTTTCCTTTTTGAGGATTATAATAAACGTCCGCGATTAGAGAATCTGGAATTCAGTATTGATGCAATTCGTAAAAGATTTGGGCATTACTCTGTTCAAAAGGCAATTTTACTTAAAGATAGTGCCCTTAATGCCAACCCTGTTGAAGACAACATTATTCATCCTGTTTCATTTTTTAGATAAGGTGATGTTATGAAAAAGGTTTTTGTTCAATTAAATGCAACATTTTCCCCAAATGGTGAGCTGATACCTGTTTCCTTTGTCTGGGAAGATGGAGTAAAGTATATAATAGACAAGGTATATGACCATAAAAAAGCGGCAAGCTTAAAGGTAGGTGGCCAAGGTATCCGCTACCGTTGTAGGGTCATGGGAAAAGAAATATTTATTTTTTTCGAAGAAGGCCGGTGGTTTATAGAGGGCAAGTAACTCTTATGCTACATCACTATTGCTGGTAAATACAACTTTATCTGATTCCGTTCCCGAAGCAGTTAGTGTACCATTTACAACAATCTCACTTCCTTTGGTAAACTTCACAATTACTCCTTGGTCAATCTGAAGTTTTACGCCTGGCTGAATAATTATACCTCCATCAACTACGTAAGTATAGTCGTTAGTCCATGTAGTATTCTTAGAAATGTATCCACTAACATATATAGTATCTTCTGCTGAGGTATCATATGTTTCAGCGTATACTATATTTTTTAACCCTGTTACCATTAAAATTATTAATACTAAAAAAATAGTTTATTCGATCTTTTCATTTTTTTACCCCCATTTATTGTTTTACATTGATAGAGTAAAATATATAATAGACAAGGCAGGCCACCAAGTAAATTTGAGGAGCAAAAATTATGTGTGGAAGATACGCTATTTTTACAGAAGAAGAAAATCAGGAACTTAGGAATATAGTTAATGATATTAATGAAAAACTTAAAGGAAAAGCCACAGCAATGAAAACAGGTGAGATTTTTCCCACTGATACTGTCCCAGTTATAACTGATATTTCTTCTGACGGTAAAAAAACAACTGATTTGTTTAAGTGGGGATTCCCCCATTTCAAACAGTCCAGCGGTGTTATTATAAACGCAAGAAGTGAAACTGTTCACGAAAAACCCACTTTCAGAAAGCTTTTGATATCAAGAAGATGTATTATCCCCGCAAGTGGTTTTTATGAATGGAGAAAAGTCAACAGTAAAAAAGAGAAGTATTTTATTAGCTCTGCAACAAGTAATGTAATATATATGGCCGGACTGTACAACAGTTTCATTGATAACACTGGAGCTGTAGATAACAGATTTGTTATCCTGACTACTGATGCAAACCAGCAAATGTCATATATACACAACAGGATGCCTGTAATTTTGAGACCGGAGGATTCTTTTGTCTGGCTTGATTGCAATAGTAACTATTTAATGGTTTCAAAGTTTTTTAAACCTTATGCCGGGGATATTTTGCTAAGCCAAAATGGGTGATTTTACCGAATAATATCTTAAAACTTAACATTCCAATAAATAGTAAAGCCATTAAAATTAGTTTTGCCATGCTTGAAATACAAAAGTAGTATTCTACAAAACTTATAGATTTGTCCTGAAAAAGATTTTTATACCACTTTTGTGTAATTTCTGCATCAGGCTTAGTTTTGAATTCTTCATTACAACTTCCATTAAACAAATAATTAATAGTATTCTTTTCAATAGAATTCAACCTCTATAAACCAATTAATTTTCCTAATTTAGACTTATCATACAGTTATTAGTAGTAGTGTGGCAATAAATATTATTTATTTCAAGGGAACGTCCAACCTACAAAAGTTTTTTAGAAAAATAATTTTATCTATGGCAACTCTGGCTTTCCACCAATTTTCACTTATAGCGAATTCCTTCGGATATTTCTCATTGTTTTCAAACCAACTCCATGTAATATTCCAAACACCATTTTGAGGCCTTGTATCAATTAAGTAATCAAGCTCTTTTGCTATAATATCCTGATTATCCTTATAAAAGATACTTTCAGGAGAATTTATATAATCAGAAGGTCTTTTATTGTAATAAATCCATTTGGATGTATCTCTTTCTATAAAATTATATACTAGTTTTTTTACTTTTTCTGTAAGTGATTTATGGTCAAAATTCAGTGCCAACCCTGTTTTATCCAAAGCGTCAAGTAACACGCAGTAACCTCTAACTCCCATTTCTCCATGATTGTCCGCTGTGCTGATTTTATTGATTATAACATCGGAAATCCTTTGAGCCTTATTGAATATTTCAGAATCCTTGTCCGCATTCAATAATATAAAGCTAACAATTTCTGCGGTTAGTCCAATACTTTCAAAAGCGTTGGCTTCCATATTGTATGTCCACCAAGGCGCATGAGCATAGTCATCATTAGAAGGAATATTAAAATACCATCCGTTTTCAGAACAATAGACATTGCTTCCCAGGAATTTAAATATTCCTTGTATTAAAGGATGCTGCTTATCATTAAAACCAATTTCTTTTAAAATGTTTATTGCCTTTAATGTTGTATAAGGCGATGAATTGGGATTCCAGCTATCTGCTTCAAGAACATGGCCAAATCCACCGTCGTCATTCTGATAAAATTCTAAAACAGAAAGCACTGCCTCTTTACTGCCATTTTCAAAATAATACTGCCAAATTGCTAATTCTAAGGGTCTCGCATTACGATACATCCACGATTCAATCTCTTTGTAATCTTTTAATGTAAGTTTTTTCATAATATCACCTCTTAAATATTTAAAACAAGTATTTTAAGAATAGACACCGCCATACGCCATTCATATACCGAAATATTGGCTGTACATTTAGACTTATAATCCTTGTATATCTATAGATAAATTATTAAATTAAGCAAATTCCTTTAGGATGTTAATCATATTATTACTTGTATAATATCAAAAGTCTATGACAAAAACCAAGGGTCTCAGCTATTTGATGAATCCCTTGGTTTTTACGACAGATGTTTATACCAGAATTTTTATTTGTAAGGTAAATTTTTTACGATACCCAACAGGTACTGCTTCATAATAGCAAAATCAATTGAATCTATGGTGTTATCAAGATTAAGATCCAAAACTTCATTGTATGCATGTGTAGGATTCATCAAGTGCATCTTTAAAGCTGAGAAATCCAAGGCATCAATGCTTCCATCATTGTTATAATCTCCATATTTTATTGTAGGAGTACTAGTACCGAAAAAGTTAACTTTTTGCATTTCTGCCCACATAGCTTTTGCTGTTGCCACGCTTCCTGCTGTAGTAGGATGTATACCGTCAGGTAGTGTATACTCTGATAAATGTCCGTCCCATGCTGGCCTTATATCAAAGAAATATGTTTCCGGCTTTTCTGTTGTATTAGCTATTGTAGATTGCATTATAGGTCTTAATGCATCCAATTTTGCTTTTAAACCGTTGAGATCTCCGTTTGGATTAGGATAGAACAAATAAAATACTTTAACAACGCCATCAGCTTTCATTTTTTTCAATAGATTAGTAACTGCATCTGTAGCATTCTTAATAAAAGGAGTGTTTTCATTATATGGTGCAGGAGTCCAACCTTGTAGACAATCGTTTCCACCACCATCCATTATTACATACTTAACTTTACCGGAATTAATACCATTTGTGTACTGAGAAGGTATGCCATTATTCGCCAATGTAGACCCAGATACTGTATAGTCTCTAAACCTATCATTTGCACCTAAAACACCAGCATTTCTAGCTTCATTTTCTAAAGCTCTGACAATTTCACCAGACAATGCGAAATATGAATCACCAATAACCATTACGTCACTTCCCTTGATTTGAGGGGCAGCAGCAAAAATAGTTGCAGGTGCAAAGCTTGCCATAATAACAACCACGATGATAGAAAATAAAAGTAGTTTTTTCATGATTTTAACCTCCAAAAGATTAATTTAATGTATGAACTCACTTTTGATTATAAAATTTTGATATGAGGCTGCAGCAAAGAAATAATCTATTTTTATAATTTCATCGAATGCATTCAGTGAATTTCATTTATATTACATTATATTACATATTAGCGGTTAAAGAAAGGAAATGTTGTAAAAAGATACAAATTAATGAAAATAGATAGAGATTCAAAATTCGCAATAGCTAATATTTAAGGTCGAAATATACTGTTGGAAATATTTGACAATAAGTTTAAAAAATCATATACTTTGCTTGATACTTATTATTATAGGAGGTACTTCAAATGACTAAAAGAAAAATGAAACTCAGAACTCTAGGGATATTGATAGTAATACTTAATTTGCTATTCTGCAATGTATTTGCTTCTACTGGCAGTTTTGAGCAGTCAGATGTTCAAAATGATTCTATTAAGAATTTAAGTATTGAAAGCCAGCCTATTTTAAAAAATCTTGATTTAAATAAACTTCGCAGTGAAATTAGTAAATCCAACAGTGACTTGAAATCAAAGCAAAATAATAAAATGGGAAATTCAAATTCTTTAGTATCAGCGAACGCATATACTCCTTTTATTAATTTTCTAGATCAACAATTTTCCAACATGCCAAATACACCAGGAAATGCTAGTGTAGCTGATACTTTCAACAAAATAAAACAAAGTAACCCTACTATAAGTTATTCAAGTAATTATGCAATAGATTCAGTATACCTTTTAAGTACAACAATCAATGGCATAAGACAGGATTTTTATGCAATGGAAATAGTATATCCTGTTAGTTTTTATCCGGGAAGCCCTGTAGTTGAGGATCACGGCTTAATTGTATATAATCAGAATTATAAGAGCCATCCTTTATATAATAATGGGCGCTACAGCAAAGGGTTTAATGGGATAACCTATGGCAGCGGAAGTGCTTATAACGGTCTTTCCATCAGAGCCGGAATCATTAGTGCATATGTACCTATTCAAAAGTATTCACATACAGAATTTGGAGAGTATAGGACATTCTATTTATTTGATTTTTTTAACCCGTCTATAAGTAAAATAATTGATGGTGGATACGATCCGACAGGAAATAAACCATACTTTGTAAGCTGGGTATCTTGCGGTAACAGAATTATATATGGAAGGGCATCTTGGTATTCAGACGGAAGTGGCCATAATGAATTATACAGAGTTGATAGAATACTCGGGAATGAAATTGCCAATAAAAATATTTTATTTTGGTCAAACAATGAATTCGAAATTGGGACTTTGTTAACATATGATACATATCAATTTTATTCGACTATTGGTAATGGAAAAACATATCTTATTGACTTAAACACACTACAATTCAGTTAACAGCAAAAAATGAAATCATTATGATATAGTACATCACATGTAGAATATTCGTTGCAACAAAACACTGCATTCCATTGCTGAAATGCAGTGTTTTGATTTGATTTTTGTAGATATTTATTGGAACCGAAATTTTTGCAGATATATTAACTGCAGGAATTAATAGCTATATAATACATTGAATTTATCTTAAAGTTAAAAGCCAAATCCTCTGAGCTTGTGTGATATATAATAATCATTTTTAAAGTTATTTGCATACAAAGAAAACGCCAGAATGACATTTTTTTACATATCACCCTGACGACATAATATAATCAGAACAGCCTATCCGTAAATCAATAATTATCAGTTGCATTTATACATGCACTTAATGAAATATGTCCTTTATAGCAAATACTATCAGGTACATTAATATTCAATCTTTGTTACATTCCCTGGAGCAGAGTATGCCCCTGCAACTTTGTTTGTAGATGAATAAACCATATTTATGGGTTTTGAAGTACCCGAAAAAATATTATCTAAATTAATTACTGAATCCGGAATATATACATTTCCTGTCAGTGCTGTACACCCATAAAATGTTTTACTCATATCAATTACACCCTCTGGTATTTCCGGGGCCTGGGTTAATCCTGTACAATATGCAAATGTCCAACTCATATCCGTTACGCTATCCGGTATTTTCGGGGCTTGGGTTAGTCCTGTACAACCATAAAATGTAAGACTCATATTCCTTACACTCTCGGGTATTTCCGGGGCCTGGGTTAGTCCTGTACAATATCCAAATGTCCAACTCATATCTTTTACACCCTTCGGTATTTCCGGGGCCCAGGTTAATTGCGAACAATAGGCAAATGTAGAAAACATGGATGTTACACCCTTGGGTATTTTCGGAGTCTGGGTTAGTCCTGTACAACCACAAAATGTATAATCCATGTTCGTTATACCCTCCGGTATTTCCGGGGCCTGGGTTAGTCCTGTACAACCACAAAATGTAAACCTAATATCAATTACACTATTCGGTATTTTCGGAGCCTGGGTTAATCCTGTACAATCCCAAAATGTACATGTCATGTCCTTTACACTATCCGGTATTTCTGGGGCCTGGGTTAATCCTGTACAGCCATAAAATGTATAACTCATGTCCTTTACACTATTCGATATTTTCGGGGCCTGGGTTAATCCTGTACAACCATAAAATGTATAACTCATGTCCTTTACACTATTCGGTATTTCTGGGGCTTGAGTTAATCCTTTACATTCAAAAAATGTATTACTCATGTCAGTTACACCCTCTGGTATTTCCGGGGCCTGGGTTAATCCTGTACAACCAGAAAATGTATAACTCATATCAGTTACACCCTCCGGTATTTCCGGGGCCTGTTTTAATCCTATACAATTATAAAATGTAAAACTCATATTCGTTACACTATTCGGTATTTCTGGGGCCTGTGTTAATCCTGTACAGTCTCTAAATGTATTATACATTGCTTTAAGCGGCAGTCCATTTATTATAGCAGGTACACTTCCTTCAATTTTACCGTCTTTAATACTGCCTTTGTAACCTATTAGTGTATAGTAATTACCATTACTGCTATAATTCCATAAACTTAAGTCAACAGGCCTTCCATCGGTACCTACATTCTCCAAGAAGTCCAGTGAATCAATTACAGCATATACCGAACCTCCATTATTATTGTTGGTTATACGTATTGTATCAATATTTGTCCAACCGGAATCAAATGTCAGAAGTCCACCGTACTCCGCATCTTCTTGACTGTTTATGTCATTTTCCAAAGTAACTGTTTTTATTCCGGTCCCATAAGTACCCGACTTACCCATATCCACACCATAAACACTAGCAACTAAAGTATCTCCGTCGTAGCCCTCAATATTAATTTTATGTCCGGTACCATCATCAGTGGCTATATAATACATTGAATTTATCTTAAAATTAAAAGCCAGATCCTCTGAGCTTATCTGAAAAAATGTGGGAGCTTTAGAAAAGCTAAAATCATTTGTCAATGCATGACCCGAATAGTATGTACTATTGGCACTTCCATAGTTTAAACAAAATGCATCGCACCCACCAACACATATTCCGTTGTAAAGTGAATCAGTATTATTATTTGTAGTATACCGTATTCCATCTAGCACCAGTGAATTTACTCCGCTTAAGCTCTTTCCGTCAAATAACTGATCTGAAGGTATAGCCGCTAAAACAGAATTTGGCTGCAAATTAAATATCCCCAAGATACTTATGATATATAGCATTACTACTACTTTTGATAATTTTTTATTCATAATACATTCCCCCTGTAAAATTGGATATAAAAATCACATAACAAAAAGAGCTTTTATGTTATGTGATTTTTGATACATAGTGTGATTATAAAATCATATATTTTGCATTGTTAGCTCAACTGCCCACCATAATTTCAAAATTATAAGTAAGTATATAGTCTGAATAGATGTTTGATTTAACTATGATACTTATATTATTAGTCTTACCACTGGTTACAGGAACATTTATACTGTTCCCGCTTACAACTGCTGTCCCATTAACATATATTGTTACATTATTAGGATCATTTGCAGTTGGGATTATGGTTAATGCGGTAATACTAGGGCTTGTTTCAGTATAACTGGTAGTATACATATTAAAATCATTAATAATCTGTTTTTTAGAAGCCTTAATTGATATATCCGAGAGGTAAGTATCTACTCTGGTAACAACAATTGTATACCTCTGTGTCACACCTCCTACTGCAGATGTAACGTCAATATTTATAATATTTTCTCCTAAATTCAAGCCCACATTTACACCCGAACTGCTGGTCACAACAGTTCCATTTACTTTTATTATTGCATTCTTACCCATATATTCTGCTATTTCAGCAATCGGTATGACGTTAATACTGGTAACATCACTACTTATAACTATAAACATTCTTGTTAAATATTGGGCTAAGTATTCCACTGCTTATTTGTAGGTCGGACAGATATTGACTTGTATTCAGTTCATCACCCTTAATGGTTGCTGTCACCTGTTGTATACTTCCCTTTGTTCCGTTGATTACACTGGATATATCTACTATTATTGTTTTGTCAGCCTCATAAAGTGAATTATCTATACTGGTGAGAGTAACTGAACCTGACAGTTCCCCTGCAGGTATAACTATTGAGTTTCCTGAGGCTATATAGTCTGTTCCGTTGATTGCAGTTCCTGAATACTCAATATTGACGGTTACATCTTGGTATGACTTATTAGATAATGTGGCTGTGATTACGCTTGTACCGCCATTCTCTGAAATACTGCTTTCAGATATGTTTAAGTTAACAGTTGGTGGGCTGTCATTATCAATAATTATACATTCTCCCTGACTGTCCGCTATTCTGCCTGCACTAGTTCTTGTCAATTTTAAATAAAAGCTTTCATTTTCTTCATAATCCGTATCGTCAATTATTGGAACTGTAACATTTACAGATGTATTACCCTCGGGAATAACTACTGTACCAGAAACACTTGTGTAATCAACTTCCGCTACTGCAGTATTTTCAGAAATAGTATAGCTGACTGCCACATCTCTGTTGCATGCTCCTGAAAGAGAAACAGTGAAATAAGCTATTCCGTCAGCCTCATTAACTGTTGTGTCACCTATTGAAATATCTAGTGCTTCGGGCAGTGTAGTCGCTGTAACAGGCTCACTCCATGTCCCTTTGATTCCATTATTCACTGCTCTTACCCTATATGTATGTGAGGTGTTTTCTTCCAGCCACTGATGAATAAATAGCGGCTCTGTTACCGTATAAATCTGTCCATCCCCTTCAACCTCATAGCCTGCAGCATAGTTTACCATATCCCAGGATATGGTGATACTATCATCTGCTGCTGTTGTTTTTATATTTATAGGAGTTTGGAATGTAACATCGCTTTTAACTATTTTCACATAGTTTAGATTTGTTATTTGGTCTGCAGTCCCACCGTTGTCTATTGTTAGCTTTCCATCAGTCACTATCACTGTCTTTGTTACCTGTGAAAACTGATTTACACCAAGATTTATGCCAGACCAGTAGTTAACTCCTTCCACATTCACCGTTGGCGTAGAAGTAAACTCTGCATCTCCTGCACATACCGTAACATCGTAGAAACCGTTTACTAACTCCATCTCCCACTTACCAGCTTTGTAAAGCATTATCAGTGTATCCAGCTTCTGATTATCATTTAAATTTCTGTCCCTTGTTGCTCCGGCATACGATACATTCCAACCGTAACTGTAACCGTTACGCACCCCATAGACTTCTCCATAATCGGATATGTATCCCTCCGGTATCTCTGAGCCAGCGGGTTGGAAATTTATCTTTATTGTACCAGGTGATTCTGGCAGTGTAGTCGCTGTGACAGGTTCACTCCATGTCCCTTTGATTCCATTATTCACTGCTCTTACCCTATATGTATGTGATGTATTTACTTCCAGCCACTGATGATTAAAAAACGTCTCTGTTACCGTATAGCTTTGCCCATCTGCTTCAACCTCATAGCCTGCAGCATAGTTTACCATATCCCAGGATATGGTGATGCTTTCATCTTCTGCTGTTGTTTTTATATTTATAGGAGTTTGGAATGTAACATCGCTTTTAACCATTTTCACATAGTTTAGCTTTGTTATTTGGTCTGCAGTCCCACCATTGTCTATTGTTAGCTTTCCATCAGTCACCATCACAGTCTTTGTTACCTGCGAAAACTGATTTACACCAAGATTTATGCCAGACCAGTAGTTGACTCCTTCCACGTTCACAGTTGGTGTAGAAGTAAACTCTGCATCTCCTGCACATACCGTAACATCGTAGAAACCGTTTTCTACCTTCATCTCCCACTTACCAGCTTTGTAAAGCATTATCAGTGTATCCAGCTTCTGATCTGTATTTAGATTTCTGTCCCTCATTGCTCCGGCATACGATACATTCCAACCGTAACTGTAACCGTTACGTACCCCATAGACATCTCCATAGTCGGGTATGTATCCCTCCGGTATCTCTGAGCCAGCGGGTTGGAAGTTTATATTTATTTCTTCAGATTCTGACCTTGCTATAGTCATTTCATTGTTCGTCCAAGTATTATTTCCGTCTGCAAACACAGATATGCTTGAAAGCATGAACATTAAAAGCAATATAATACTACTCATAAATACAAAACACTTTTTCCTAAACCCCATAATTTATCTCCTTTTCCCAAGAATTTTGTAAGTACTTGATCAGATTCTATAGTAGTATCCAATATTCCTTATTATGTAATTAATAATAAATTTTACCATGTAGACTTATGATTGTACATAGCGTTATGTACACCCATATTTGCGAAAGCGTTAATCACTCTCCACATATTATAATGTAAAGTCAGACCCTAAAATCATAAACGATAAAAGACTTTGTCAACCCTAAAACCTTCTCCTCATAAATATTAGCGCTGGGAAAAAGTTTTTTTAACTCCTTTTTTGTGAGCAGCCGAATTGATTGTCCCAAGGCTTTCGCCTTATCTTTATCCGTTATTCTTTTATAAGGTCCCAAATTGAAGTGCGAGATAAGAAAAACTTTTATGCAAAGAGGTAAATACTGAAAAAATGGAAATATGAAATGAGGTTCTACCGGAAAGTGTTTATTAGGTGTCTGCAAAAAATACATTTTACCGACCCTTTGTACTTCCATCGCCATTTTCTTCTGTGCTTCAAAGTCACCTATATGCTCGATAACAGAATTTGAAAATGCTAAATCAAAGGTCTTATCCCCAAACTCAGACATATTAGTCGCATCTCCCAAAATACTTATAAAATTGTCCCTATTTGCCGCAGTTATCTTGAGATTTAATAATGTTACTGTACATCTGCTGATGAAATCAGGAGCCAAACAGTCCCAAAAAGCCTGTGTCCCACCAATGTCAATAATTTTTAACCCATTCGAATCATGACATACACCTTCAAGCAGCCTTTCAAGTAATTGCATCCTTTTTCTTCTCAGTTTGTAGGATATGGATTTTTGCGACTTAAAATCTAACTCTTTAACCAGTCTAGACATACTCTAAATCTCCTCTTCAAATAATTATAGCCCTTTCACACAGGGGCGCTTTTTTGCAATAATAATCAACTCATGCCCTTTTTTGTACCTGTCAAGGATGAGTCCATATGGCTTCAGAACAGGATAAAACAGGTAAGCGACTAAAAAGGAAATTTTATACACCATTCTTTTTATAAAGGAATTTCCTTTATTCTGTCTCTTTAAAAACTCTGAACTTCCTTTGTCACATAAATGGGTGCGAGACTTCAAAGAATATCTTTTCAACCTTGTGGCTAGAAACTGTATAAATGAAGTAAAAATATGATAAACATACTCCTTTGAATACACCCCGCCCATACTAAATCCTGATATTGAGAGAAGCTTTCCCAACACATCCTTCGAGTAAAAGAATAAGTGGTCTGCCTGAGCAAAATTGGGATGCTTGTATTTAAACAATTTATCAGTATGAGATTCAAGATTCGGGGTAATTATATATAGCAGTCCCCCAGGCTTCAAGTACTCATGGACCTGTTTGAGAAATTCCTTAGGGTATTGTATGTGCTCAATCAAATGAAACATGCAAATCACATCAAATTCTTCCTTATTATAATCGAAATCCTCAAGTCGGCCATACTTTACATTCAAGCCTTTTCCAAACGCATATTCCACATATACCTGGGATGCATCCAATCCTGAAACATCAAATCCTACATGTTGGGCAGTCTCCAAAAATTCACCTGTTGCACATCCGATTTCAAGCAACTTTCCCTGCTTCTTATATCTATTTAGGATATTCAGCCTATCTCTAGCCCTCTGTATATTTGATTTCTCCCTTCCCCGGATTTCAACGTCATTATACAGTCTGTCAGGCATATCTCCGATATGCTCCGCTAGTGAGTTCTCAAGACTCTTAAAAACCAGACTGCATTTTAAACACTTAAGCAAACTGAATCCGCTCTCACCATGCAAAAGTTGTAAATCATCTTTCCCGCATAATGGGCAGGTTGTTGTTTTCATCATAATTACCTCATCCAGATTTATTATTTGTGTGTCAATTCCTCCAGTATGGACTTATAAAAACTCAACTGTGCATCCCATGATAGTTCTTTTTCCGCATATGCTCTAGCCTGTTTTTTCAACTCGTTATATTCGTCCACCGGCTTATTTATTAAAAATTCAACTTTGTCCACAATATCTTCAATTCTGTCAGGTTCAACAATGAAGCATGCATTTTGTCTGTTTACAGGTATGAATTCTTCATAGCCTTTAATACCTACAATGCTTGGTACACCGCTTGCAAGAGCCTCTGCAAGTACAGTGGTAAATGCAGGAGGGTTTGTCATATTTGGAATCACAAGCAAATCTATTTTTGCCAAATATTCAGGTATGCTTTTGTTTTCTACATAACCGCTAAGTAGCATATTACTAGGAATAAGAGGCAAATATTTCTCTCGTTCGTGGGGACTAGTAAAATCTCCCACGGCAATAAACTTAAATATATCCTTATGTAAATAGTGTCTTGCTAACCCTACAAAAGAACCAAAACCTTTATTTTCCGCCAGTCTGCCAATATATCCAATAGAAAAGCATTTTCTCCTTTTTTCCTTCGTTAAGGAAAATTTAAATCTTTCCAAATCAATAGGTTTAGGCTTAACAATTATCCTTTGGGGAGAAATATTGTACTTATCTATAAGGCGTTGCTTTCCACCATGACTATATGTTACTATTCTAGCTACATTTCCGGCGATTATCTTCTCCAGTCTTCTGAAGAACATCATCTTACCACCGTCTCCACAATCTATCCATAAAACAGGAATTTTAAAAATCCTGCTTGCCATATAGTTCAAATAACTCCTAGGAGTCAATGTTGTATAATTCGATTCAATGATTACATCAGGCTTTATACGTATTAGTTTTAGTAAGTAGCCAATGGGCAGATTAAAAAAATTCGTGGATTCAACTTTCTTGAAATAGAATATTTTTTTATATAGTCTTATGCAGTTATAAAAGTAAAATCTCATATTTCGGGGGACATCCCCCAGTATGTTTTTGACGTTCCCTATGTCAAAATATTTTTGTCCAAAAAATTTCTCATCTGCATAACTATTGACTCTGGGACATAGAAATGTATACTTGTCATCATACCTCTCACACAGCAGGAAGCCTAGCTTCAAATCTTTATCGCCTCTGTACAATTCAATAAATTCATGAGAATCAAGAATTTTCATAGTCTCTCCTCAAATCTACATTTTAATTATTATCAAGGGTAACCTTCTTATCACTTTTTTTCATAAATAGTTCTTTAAAATATCCCGGTAAATTCACTCTAAATAGATAGCAAATTATTATATGTCCTAATATCAATATAGCGGTTTGAAATAAGACACTCTTCCCAAACAGCATAACTCCCATATCAACAACAACTATTGCAATTACTGTCGTAAGGTAATTTGATTTAAAATTGATATTGTTTTTAATAGAAGTGAAAAGAGAAGCACCCCAAACAATATAAATTCACTGATAAGAAACGCGACAGCACTCCCTATAGCACCATATTTTAGTGTTAAAGCTATAACCAATATTATTTTTTCAATCAGACAAATTAGATAATACTTATACATCATGCTCACTTTATTATTTGATATAAACAAAAAAGCCAGAAGAAATGATAGTGATGTAAAAACGAAGAACGGTATCATTGTTTTGTATATTAATGTTGCTCCTAAGAACTCTGAACCATATACCAACTTAATTATATAATCTGAAAAAATATACTGAACCATCTGAATAAAATTAAAGAACACAATAAAAACTATATAAATCCTATTAAATAGATTATTTGCTCCGTTATAATCGTTATTGTAATAGAGGTTTGTTAAAATCGGAAAAATCACCTGTATTAATCCGTTAGGAAGAAATTGCTGTATAAACAAAAGCTTTGTCACGCTGCTATACAATCCCATTTCAGCACTGTTCACAAAGCTCTTTACCAGTACTGAATCAACACGAAAGTATACTCCTCTTATAATTATAGGTATGGCAAAAACAATACAACTTTTAAATATGACCTTAAGATTTAAGGAGGGATGCTTCAACATTACCCTCGGCCCTCCAAAAATACTCCAAATAATATATGTCACTACAAACAGTATTAAAAGGGTGCTGATGGTGATTCCGGCACTTAATCCGTATATATTGTATGTAAGATAATAAAGTGCTAGGCCTAAACCTAGCCGTAGAAAGCTACTAAATATACTTATAAATGCATCTAGTGCGAACCTGCCGATAGCCCTTAACACATTTCGGAAAACATTTGTAAGGTTTTCAAATATAATTGAAACGAAAAGTATGATAACAACATTTCTGATACACTGAGAGTTTTCAAAATTGGTTACATAAATATAAAGTCCCACAAATGAAATAATTGAAACTAAGGCTTCAAATTCAATAACCTTCCATATATACACCGCATTCTTTTCTCTTTCTTCTGAAAGCTTTTTCAGTATAAAATTATTGGTGCCAAAGTCTACAAAGTTAATCAGCAGTAATCCAAGATTTATACCGTATATATATGCCCCATAACCGGCAACACCCAGTTTTCTAGCTACTATGGCATTCATTAAGAACAAAGCAGCTTTACTTACTATCTCTCCCACATAAAGAAATGTAGCACGGGTTATAACCTTTTTCTTACTTATTGTCATTAAAAATGTCTCTCCCTACCGACTCTATTTCTGTGCTTATATTGCTCCTTCCCACCCCCTCGTAATAAAAACCTGAAGCAATCACTTTTTTGGGGTCATATACATTTCTGAAATCAAAGAAATATTTGCCGTGCATATTTGCTTTCATACGCATGAGGTCCAGATTCCTGAAGCAATCCCACTCGGTAGCCAGAACAATTGCATCTGCGTCCCTGGCACACTCATATTCATCACTGCAATACTTTATCGTTTTATGTAAAGTTAGCTGTCTACGAACACTTTCTATTGCTATGGGGTCATATACTTTCACACTTGCACCTCTGTTTAGCAATTCTTTAATGATTCCAATGGAAGGCGATTCCCGAATGTCGTCAGTTCCGGGCTTGAATGAAAGACCAAGGACACCTATAACCTTATTGATTACACCGTGTAGTTTTCTTTCTATCTTATCTGTCATTATATTCTTCTGGTTATAATTCACTTCACAGACCGATTTGATAATTCTCATGTCCACTCTTGATTCTTCGCCCATTTTTATTAATGCACGTGTATCCTTTGGTAAGCAACTTCCCCCGTACCCCGGTCCGGGACGCAGGAAACGTTCGCCAATCCTTTTGTCCATTCCCATAGCCCTCGACACACCACATATATCTACTCCTATTTTGTCACATAGATTAGATATTTCGTTAATAAAGCTAATCTTTGTAGCAAGGAATGCATTTGATGCATATTTGATTAACTCAGCTGTTTCAAAATTGGTCAGTACAAATGGAACTTTCTCCTTTATGCATGATTCATAAATCCCTTTAAGTATTTTCTGTGCCTTTATGCTTCTGGTTCCTATTACAATACGGCTTGGATGCATAAAATCTCTTACAGCTGTTCCTTCTCCAAGGAATTCCGGATTGGCTACTACATCAAAGTCAAACCCATTCTTTAGCCTGTTCATCTTCTCACGAATCAAAGAAGAGAGCATCTTCGCAGTTCCTACCGGTACAGTACTTTTACTCACGATAACCTTATACCCATTAATATACTGTGCAAGTTCTCCTGCAACTGTTTTTACATGCTTCAAATCAGCCGAACCATCCTCCTGGGGAGGAGTTCCTACAGTTATAAAAATGACTTCGGCTCTCGTAACAGTTTCCTGTATATTTGTAGTAAACTTCAGTCTGGCAGCCTGATAATTTCTTTCAACTATCTCTTGAAGTCCCGGCTCATGAATTGGCAATATTCCTTCTCTCAAATTGGCAATCTTCTCCTCGTCCATATCCATGCAAGTAACATCCATTCCGCAATCTGATAGGCAAGCTCCTGTCACCAGCCCCACATACCCTGTCCCTATAATCGAAATTTTCATCAAAAGCCACTCTCCTTCAATAATTAAAATGCATTCCTGTCTCCAAGAAGCACCGGCATAGTCTTAATAATAATTTTCAAGTCATACCAAAAGTTTCTTTCTCTTATGTATTTAAGATCCAGCCTTATCATCCCATCAAAACCCAATTTATTTCTTCCACTAATCTGCCATATCCCTGTTAACCCAGGTTTGATGGACATCCTAAGATGGTGCCATATGTCATATTTTTCCACTTCTCGTATAAGTGGCGGCCTAGGCCCTACAAGACTCATTTCTCCCTTTATCACATTTACAAGCTGAGGCAATTCATCAATGCTGGTTTTTCTAAGTACTCTTCCTAACTTTGTAATCCTGGGGTCATCCTTGATTTTAAACATATGTCCTGACATCTGATTCCTTTGCTGAACCTCTTCTAAAAGCTGCTCTGCATTGTTAACCATTGTACGAAATTTATACATGTTAAATATTTTGCCCCTGAAACCCATTCTCTCTTGTTTAAAAATAGCAGGTCCGGGTGAATCCACCTTAATAGCAAAAGAGATAACTATAAACAATGGGAACAATACTATCAAAGCTATTGACGATATCACAATGTCGAACACTCTTTTTTCAATAACATATAAATAATTTTTATTTGTATATAGGGCTCCTTCATCAACAACTTCTTTAATTTTGTTTTGCAAAATATTCATTTTTAACTCCTTGGCTGTATTAAATAATTTTTGAGATTTTATTCTTATTACATTGAACTATAGACTCAGCATTATCACAAAACAACCTTTTCACGTACTCGTTTCCAGCCCATCTTTTCACAGTGTAATAGGCCCTTTCATACCATTCTGAATAATCCGAAGCAAAGTGTGCATTTGAGGCAATAAAATGTGCAGCCTTATTCTTTATAAGTTTTTTGGCCAGATACTTCGCACTGCTCCCATATACCCCCAATATGCTCGGAGCATCAATCTGAACTAGACATCCGCTATCAATCAAGCTTTCTATCAAGTTATAATTTTTGAAAAAAGCACAGCATCTTTCGGGGTGAGCTATGATTGGAATAATTCTATACTTTCTTAGTAGTTGTATTCTTTCAAATGTCTGAAGTGAGAATTCACTATATGGAATTTCTACAAGCATAAATCTCGTATTGTTCATGGTATAATTCACAAGTAGGTTCATATTTTCTTTACAGACAGATGTTATAAACACTTCAAATCCAATTTTGACAGAAATATTAAAGTTACTAGTTTTATTCTCAAGGTCAAAAAACTTTTGACATATGTCCTCATCATTATATTTAAATACATTGCCGTGTAAATGAAGTGTTGTAATTATCTCCTTTATACCGATTTTTTCCGCCTCACTTATCATCCTAATCGATTCACTGATTGTAGCCGGACCATCGTCAAGGCCATGAAGCAAATGACAATGTAAGTCAATCACCAGTTCTCCACCTACCCTTATTGGGCCTCACAAATTTTTGCCTTGTATATTTTCTAATATCTTTAATAGAATCAAAGTATGAAAATTCATTAAAATAATCATTATTCTTATCAAAATAGTCTGATGCCTTATTAAAGACCGCTCCAACAACCGTTGAACTCGCCTCCTCCAACTGCCGTTTCAAAGCCTTGGCCCTACTGCAATCAACTGAGTCTGGAGCAATTACAATGAGGCTACCGTCTGTTTTTGAAGCAATAATAGCCCCATCTATTACATTTCCAAGGCAAGGAGTGTCAACAAGTACAATGTCATAACTCTCCCTGACCTTCATCATGAACTCGGTAAACCTAAAAGAATCAAGTAACTCTGTCGGGTTGTGGGGTTTTCTTCCCGCAGGTACATATGACAGATTCTCAATGTTGGTTTTAAGAATTATCTCCTCGTAAGATATTTGCTCATAACTGAGATAGCTGGCAAGTCCTTCTGAATTATATCCGGCTAACCGTTTTAGTTCTAACGGCTTTCGCAAATCCGCATCCACAAGTAATACTCTTTTATTGTCTTTTGCAAAAGAAATTGCAAGGTTTATTGCAACAAATGTCTTCCCCTGCTTCGGAGCAAAGCCAACTATGGCAATGGCTATGCATTTACTGTTGAATGTATTGAATTTCACGTTTACCCTTAATGCTTTATATGCCTCCTCTATGGGTGGACTTTTTACATTGTATATCCTATTATATCTATTCCGTCTACTGCCACTCACCGTTTTCTTTTTAGACTTCGGTATCACTCCCAGAACTTTTACTTCCAGCAACTTTTCGATATCCTCTGTTGACTTTACTGTTTTATCTAATTCCTGTCTTAAATAGACGATGAGGAACCCCATTAGTAATCCTGTACATCCTCCGATAACAACATTCTTTTTGTGTTGGGGCTCAACCGGCTTGCTCCCTTCTTCAGCTTTATCAATAACAACAATATTTTGCTCTTTCATTATCTCTTGTATCTTTTCTTTAAAAACCTCGGTAAAGCTATTTGCAAGCTTTGCAGACGTTTTTGGTGAAACGCTCAACACCTCAATTTCAATTATCCTAGTATCACTTACAAGCTTTACTGTTACATCCTTGGCCAGTTCCTCAGGACTCATATTGTACAATTTAAGCTCTTCAATAACTTTTTCCGTCACTGATTTACTCCTAATAATTTCCTTGAATTCTTTTACCAACTGCTGCCCCGCCAATATATCAGCATATGTCTGTTGTATAGCAGAACTATTTACTTCATTTATAGCGATTATGGTTGCGGTTGCCTTGTATTGTGGAATATATGTTGTTAGAGAAATATACGCTGAAATCCCGCACCCTAATGAACCAAGCAGCAATATTATGCATATACCCTTTATAAAAAAATCAATTTTCATGGAAATGTTCATACCTTATCCTTCAGGACACCCTTATAAATCTCCTCGGTTTCATAGCTTATCCTATCCCAATCATATTGGGATAGGATATACTGCTCAGCCATCATCTTTTGTGCTGCTACTTCCTGTGGATGAGCATCTGTGTAAGCCAGAATATCGTACAGACTCTCTATATCTCCACTTATAAAGCTAAAACCTTTGTCTTCCAAAACTTCTAAGTTTTCATTAATATCACTTGCTATTACACACTGCCCGTAACTCATGGCCTCCAATAAGGCTATTGGCATCCCCTCAACTTCCGATGGTAAAACATAAGTATATGCATTGCTAAATAATTCACTAAGTTCCCTGCCTTCCACATGCCCGGTAAAAATTATGCCCTTATTATCTTCCACCAGAGTTTTTAAAAACTTTTCATACTCTTTAGAATGACTTGCTCCGCCTGCGACTACCAGTTTTTTATCTGTCTTAAGTCTCTTATAAGCCTGTATCAGATAGTGGGCTCCTTTTTCCGGAACTAGTCTGGATAGATAAAGAAAAAACCATCCTTTTCAAGGGAGTATCTTTCTTTAATAATTCCGGCTTTGGACTTCTGTACAATATTTACCCCATTAGGTATGTAGTGACAGTCCCTTGCATATTTTTTCTTTATGTAGTATTTCATTGTTTTTGATACAGCTATGGTCATATCCGGTACTTGGACTGCCATTCTTTCGCCTAGTTTTAAATACGTACTTGCAAAGGGCCCCCATTTATCTCTTTTCCAATCTAGTCCATGAATTGTACACACCACTTTTTTCCCTGCCAGTTTTGGTATAAAACACATTGTAGAAGGACCTACGCCATGAAAATGAATTATGTCAAATCCCCTTGTCAAACTATCAATAGAAGACAAGAATGTATGTACTATTGCATCAAGGTGTTTAGTATGAAAGGTTGGAATGCTTTTAAGAACCATACCTTCGAACTCCTTCACTTCTTTGTCGATATAATGAGGTCTTGTATAAACACACACCTCATGTCCCATTTTCACAAGACGCTTTCCTATCTCCTCTACATGTATCTCAATACCTCCTGCTCTTGACGGAACCCCCTTGAGTCCAATCATTGCAATCTTCATCTTAGTTACCAATTTCCTTTCTCCATTTGTTCTGCAATATCCACTTTATTGGAACAAGTATAGATTTTTTCATTGCAGGAGATGCACTACCAACCATCCAACAGTTCTTGTCACATTCTTTAACTGCCAACCTAACCTCCTTTGCCTTTTGACCAAACCATATTTCTTCAAATGATTGTTCTTTTATATTTCCCATAGACATATTCAGTCCATTACACGGCATAATATCGCCAAAAGGGTCCACAAAAAACACATCTTTACCCATTCCACAAGGCAAAAGCCTCTCATTTCCCCGGATAAAATTGACCAATCCTTCGTTGAAAAAGGCCCTAAACCAGCTTTTTGGTTTCTTGCTGGCTAGCATTCTTTTCTCCAATTTTCTTAACTCAGTTATCACTTCATCCTTGTTCTCTATTCTGTTATCATATTTGTGAAAATAAAAATTGTTGTGTACTGTAGCAGTTGCAAATTCCATCCCTAACTTCTCGGAAAGAGTATAAAGCTCATTCAAGTCTTTTGCATTTCTGTCGGATATGGTAATTCCAAAGCCTATATCTTTAAGACCCAACTCATGAAGCCGTAAAAGGGTTCTCAAACCATGGTCGAAACCGTCCTGTATCCCCCTCAACCTATCGTTGGAAGCCGGCAAACCTTCAATGCTCACCCTTACTCCTATACTTGGATATTTTTTGGCTATATCTACAATTTTGTCTGTAAAAAATCCATTTGTACTGATTACCAGCCTCCTAGTTTTCCTTGAAGCTACCGATATTATTTCTTCGATATACTCATGGGTAAAAGGTTCTCCACCTGTTATATTTACAAACTTTAATCCCGAGGGTAACTTATCTATATCTCTCGGAGTAATTTCATCCTCACTACGGCTCGGATATTTCCATGTATTACACATATAACACTTTGCATTGCACCTGTAAGTTACCGCAATCAATGCTTCCATAATACTCTCCTTTAATTACCACCGCAGCCGGCTAAGCTTTCATTATATATATTGGTGATTTCATCGCAATAAGCTTCCTTTGAATACATATTTATTATTTCTCTGCATCTTTCAGAAAATAAATTTATTAGCTCTCTGTTTTGATATAATGTATCTATCTTTACTGTTAAATCTTTTGTGTTCCCAGCTTCAAATAAGAGACCTGAATAATTATCCTTTACAAGTTCAGGTATCCCCCCAATATTTGAAGCAATAACCGGCGTGCCCAGCGTCTGTGACTCCAATATGGACATGGGACAGTTATCGTAATACTCAGAAGGATAAACTGTAAAAAGGCTCTCCTTTATGAGTATTTTTAGTTCCTGTCCAGTTTTAAAGCCTACATATATAATATTGTCATATCCTTTTATATCCATATCCATGGGACCGCTTCCTGCAAAAACAAATCTGATATGCTTCAGCTCTGACACTGCTTTCAACAAGCTTCTGATACCTTTTTCCTCTGAGATTCTCCCGAAGTATAATACATAATCTTGCTTTTTGTACCCACCATCAAACTCATTTCCAGTAGTAAAATTATGCAGAACCTTAAGCTTATGTGGTGCAATCCCAAATTGAGCAACTTTTGCAGCAATAAAACCACTAGGACAAATAAAAGTGCTGATATAATCATATGTTTTTTTCCAGTGGTACAAGTATCCTTCCATTGCCCCTATAATACTTTTCATCAATGAATTGTGTATACATTTTAACCTAATACAATTGACATATTTATATCCTTTGCATTTCTCACAAACCTCTCCTTTTCGTGAATTGTATAAGGTGTGCGCAGGACATAAAATGGCATAGTCATGCAAAGTCTGTACTATGGGTATTCTGTATTTCTTTATTTCATATATAATGGACGGAGTAATTTGAAAATTATAATTATTTAAATGCACAATGTGAGGCTTAAATTCTTTTATGAGTACGCCTATTTTTTTTCTTGCCTCAATAGAATATATAATTCTAAAAGGATAACTTAGATTCTTAATTGATTTTCTCCTGAAATCCATATTACCCACAAGCATATCTTTTGGCATATTGACTATGTTCTGTTGATCATACATGCCAAAGTAACAGATCTTGTTCCCCTTTTAACAAGATTGTCGGCAAGCTCAAACATATATGTTTCGCTTCCGCCTCTGGGATACAGAAATTTGTTTACCATTAATATTCTCATGCCTCTTTTTGCTCCCATGTACAATTTAGAATTTTTTCTATTTTTAAAATATAATGTAAAATTTTGTAACAATATATACTGTAATATAAACCAGGTTGAACTTACACTGTTGGATTCCACAGTTTATACTAATAGAAACAAGACACCATGGTATCACACAGTGTCTTGTTCGGATTTTTTGTTTTTGAATTTGCTATTCTTTCTTTTTCTATAAAGGTAAACCATGAAAGTTCCTATAAGTACTCCTAAACTATCAATTAAAACATCATAAACAGAAGAATTTCTATTGGGGATAAAAATCTGATGAATTTCATCTGAAACTGCATATAAGATACAAAAAGCTCCTGTCAAAAAAACCTTTTTGCATGAGTTTTTAAATACTATTGTTATTGTGCCGTACACGAGCAGGGTTAAAATAAAATATTCTGTGAAGTGTAAGATTTTTCTAAGCAAATAGTTTAATAACAAACTCTGGCTATATTCTAATTTTTGTCCGAGTTCGTTTTGATTTCTCCATTGAAAAGAAGTATGCCCTCCCGGCGTCATCAGAACGCCCGCATAACTACTTTTCGGCTGTAAGCTATCTCTCATGATGATGCCTGCTTTCGCCCACTCATGTGTATTATCCATTGAAACTACCCTTGTGGTTATTGTACAATCGTCTTCAACGGGAATATACGCAAATTGAAATTCATCTTCTCCTCTCCATATATCCTTACCAGATCCTTTAACTATAAATTCACCTTGCAAAAAACTCGTTGACCCTTTTAACTTAACCTTTCCAATATCCTTACTTTCATAATTTAAAAACCGAATACTATTTCTTCTACTAGTTACTTTTACATCTGAAAAAACAGCACCACATAATGCCTCAGTATTATGAGAAGTCACTGCCAATCCCATGTATATTTTTCTTGCCAGATTCAAGTCTATAGAATCTCCTATTTTCCACCACAATAGGCCATATGTAGAGTAGAATGCCGTAATTCTGCCATCTTTTCTAGTCAATTTAATGTACTTGCTATTAAAGGTTTGCTTTATGAGACTGCTAAATTTTCCGCTAATACTTGAAGTTATACTATTCGATTTTATACCATCTTGGTTAGACAATATAAATATCGTTGTTAAAACAAATATTAAAGCTGTAATATAAAACATCTTTAATATCTTTTTTACTGTCATACCATTCATTTCACATTTCCCCGACATCTCTCCAAATTATTCATATTTACAACAAGCCCCAGCAGTAACCATAGAAAAAAGGAATGTTAGTGCTACTCTAAAATTGTACCACATACCGGTAAAAAATTAGGCCACCTTAATCAAATTTCCTGTATGATTATGTTGACAGCATCATCGTACAGGAGGAAAGGATATGATTAAGATGGCACAATTAGAGGATATCAGAAAAATGTACTTCATGGAAGACCTAAGTATCAGGGAAATAAGCCGCAGAACTGGAATGCACAGGGATACGATCTCAAAATATATTTCCATGGATGAACCAAAACCGCCGAAATATAAGTTGACAAAAGAACGTAGCCATCCGGTATTAGGCCCATACATACCAATGATCAAGCAAATAATAGAAGACGATAAAACAAGGCATCGTAAGCAGCGTCACACAGGGACTAAAATATTTGAGACACTTAAAAAAGAAGGCTTCTTGGGCGGATACAATACTGTAATGGATTACCTGAGGAAGGAATACAGAAAGCAAAAGGAAGCTTTCCTGCCATTGGAGTTCGAACTGGGGGCCTATGCAGAAGTGGACTGGACAGAAGCATACTTTTATCTGAAAGGCAAAGAAACCAAGGCACATTTGTTTGTAATGAAGTTGAGAGGATCAGGCGGATTCTACGTAAGAGCATACCCTTTTGAGAAACAGGAAGCATTTTTTGATGGGCATATCAAATGCTTTGAGTTTATGAACGGTGTACCATACAAGATAGCATATGACAATCTAAAAACGGCAGTGAAGAAGATACTCGAAGGCAGCAACAGAGAAGAACAGGAGCAATTTATCGCCTTACGTACCCATTACCTTTATGAATCTTCATTCTGCCGGCCAGCAAAGGGAAGCGATAAAGGCGGTGTGGAGAATGCAGGCAAAGAGGCTGTGCGAAGGTTCTTCGTACCCTACCCTGAGGTTGATTCCTTTGAGGAGTTGAATGAATATCTGCACAACGAATGCATAAAGATTTTGGAAAGTAATCCGAAATGGGAGGCGGAAAGGGCTGCTTTGAGGCCATTACCGACAGTAAGGTTTGATGGCGCGAGGTATAAAGAAGCAAAGGTCAACCGCTATTCTATGGTACAGTTTGAAACTAACCGATACTCTGTTCCCACGATATATGTGGGAGAGAAAGTCACTGTTAAAGCTACAGCAGATGAAGTAAAAATACTATACAAAGGGACAATGATAGCAAGCCATCCAAGGATATACGGACGATACCAGGAGCAGATAAAGCTTGATCACTATCTGGAACTGCTGCTGCAAAAATCACGCGCCCTGGGCAACACAAAAGTATATAAACCTCAGATGCTGGCACCCGTTTATGAGCAGTATCGTCGAAGCTTAAATGCAAGAAGTCCGAGAGGCAACAGGGAATTCGTAAAGATACTTATGCTGCACAGGGATTACCCTACGGCACTGGTGACAGAAGCTATTGAAATAGCTATGGCATACAATGTATACAGTTATGACGGTTTATTTAACATATTAGGACAGCTGCTGGTCTCAGGCAATCCTAAGACGGCTCCTGTCAGCAAAGACAAGCTTCAGGGCATCCCCGAGGTTGTTGTAATACCTCCTGATCTCAGCAAATACAGCGCTCTCATGTCAGGAGGTGGGCAATAATGCCGGTCAATAAAATGCTTATTGAAACTTACTTGAAGAAGCTAAAAATGCCTCAGGTGGCAAAAACCTATGAATCCCTGGCAAGAGAAGCCGCAGACAACAATCTGGATTATGAAGAATATCTGCTGTGTGTGCTGGAGCAGGAAGTACACCAGCGGGAGAACAACCGGATTCAGAGAGGGATACGACAAGCGGGCTTCCCCGTAATCAAAACGATTGAAAGCTTTGACTTCCTTGCCATACCTTCTTTGAACAAACCACGGGTATTGAAACTCATGCAGGGAGAATATATCCGAAGAAGAGAAAATGTCATTTTGATAGGCAACTCCGGAGTAGGGAAAACCCATATTGCAACTGCGCTCGGTTACGAGGCTTGTCGGCAGGGTATGAAGGTCAAATTCTATACGGCAGCTGGTTTGATAAATGAATTGCTTGCAGCACAGCAGGAATATCGTCTTAACAAGTTAGAAAAGCAATGGCTGGCGCCGCAATTAGTGATCCTTGACGAATTGGGCTATGTGCCCTTCAATAAAGTCGGAGCTGAATTATTGTTCCAGTTCTGCTCCTCCCGATATGAGAGAGGCAGCCTGATCATAACTACAAACTTAGAATTTCCAAAATGGACGGAGGTGTTAGGCGATGAACAAATGACAGCTGCCCTGCTTGACCGCCTGACCCATAATGCACACATACTGAACATCAATGGTGAAAGCTACAGGTTTAAGCAGGCTCTTTCCAAGCAGGCAAATAATGACTGATTTTTTATGAAATGGTGGCCTGATTTTACTCCGGTAAGTGGCCTAAATTTTGATTGACATTAACAGAATAACTCGTAATCAACATATTAGGGCCAAAAAAATTAATAACAACAGTCCCCGCAATCAATCTCAATGCTAAGAGATTTAATTCTTTTGAAAAGTTGCTTATTTTCTGCGTATAGAAGTTATGGTAATACTTAAAAGCACTTACAAAGTAAATGAGAAAAATAGCTATACCAACTAGTCCCAACTCCATTAGCAGTTCAATCCAATACACATCACTTATATGATATATTCCTGAATACTCTACATTAAATAGCAAAAAATACCTCATATAAAGTTCATTATTGGTCATACTGTTTGCCAAGGCTGCAAAATTTCCAATTCCAAGGCCGAAAATTGTATATAAGTTAAATTCGTGCAAGAACTTTGGTAAGATATCTACAAATATCCTGAGCCGAGCTGTCTCAACACTAGTTTTTATGTAAGAATCGCTAAAAATCTGCAAAACCCTTTGCATTGGGGAGCCGAAATAGATATCTTGTACCATATTGTCTCTTGTCAACATTGCCGCCAGGCCTAATGCTGAAGTACTCGACGTAAAAAAAATTACAAAAAACCTTTTTTTAAGGATTAGCCCTACCAGCACTACTACCCCTAAACCTACCCACGCCTGTCTGGAATAAGTATATATCATATTGATTACAGCCAATATCATTATCACTATATTGCTTCTCTTTTTATATCCCCCCATCAGTAGTACTGAAATAAAAATAATTAAGAATATTCCATACCTGTCATATCTCTCGAGTAGTGAAAAAATAGCCTTACCATCAAAAACCATAATACTGCCCTCTCTGACCATATCTCCCAATTGGTAAGCTTTGGGTGTCAAAAAGGGATTCATAAATCGTGGTAATAGTATTTGCAACGTACCAATAGCCAATACGATTATACCGCTGAATTTAATATGCTTTATAATTCTTTTAGTACTGTCTTCTGTAAATTCAATGTTGGTCACAATAAAGTACAAAACAATGTATCTATATAATGTTCTAATACTAATAATAAATACTACCATATCAAATCTGTTAATGATTATTGTAGTCATAAACAAGTAAATGGGAAGCATTATCAGAAATACTTCATGTTTAAGTACTCTAAACCTTTTGTTTTCTTTAATACGGAGTACAATAAAATACCCAGCTAAACCGTATATAACTGCTTCCGAGATGTATTTAAATAATACGTTGTCAAAAACATATTTTGTTATTAGACTTTCAAAAATGACAAAGTATATAAGGAATATGATAACTTTTTCAGCTATTACTTGTATATTCAGGTTTTTTGGATTCAGCATAAATTTACTCACCTTATTGACTCCCATTAGGGTAGACACACAAGTCTACCCCTGGGATTGTATTTTTTAATGGCAGACCTGCGTGTTCTTGTAAAAGATTTATCGCTTTCAATGTATATGTTTATATCTTTTTTCTTTATTAAAACATACTATGTTTTATAACAGTATCATGCACTTTATCCATATACTATTAAAAACAACAGTGGTAATAAAGAACGCCCAATATTATCGTCCATGTGAGTAAAACGTTTTTTATGGAAAATCAATAAATAAGAAATGGATTATGCACTTAAGTGTTCAAAGTTCGATTTGGTCTATGGAGATTATATTAAATTTAAGAGCTTTAACCACAGCCTGAGTGCTACATTCTGCTTCCAATATTTTATACATATTAGTTTTATGATAGCTTATTGTACCAATATTAAGATTCATTTCCATGGCTATTGCCTTGTCGGTCAGCCCCATGGCAAGCAGCTTTAATAAAGTTATCTGACGGTCATTCAACTTAATATTTGGTTGGCAACATGGGGATTCTTTTGAAATATTTCTAAGTTCAGTTGCAATCTGATACGCTATTAATTCAGTAATGGCTATCAGTTCAGTTTTTATTGGATGTCCGGCAATAAAAAGTGCCAAACACCCCGATAATTTTCCTTTATAGTTTATTGGAGTAGAATAGCAATACCATTTTCTCAAAAAATCACAGTAATGATGATGGGGTAATATATAAACAGACTTTTCCAAACTTATAGCTAGATTAACCGCATTTGTACCACTTATACCTTCTTGAAACGACATTCCAGGCTGTATCAAAAATTTATCAGCATCCTTTTTCATCCCTTTGCTCATTTTCATGCTTAATAAAATACCTTCTCCATTAGTTAATATAAAAAAAGAAAGTCATCATTAATCATGTCTCTAATATTTTTAATACATCTTTTAAAAATTAATATAAACTCCTTACTGTCATTTAATATTTGCTGTAGGTAATTGGAGTTCATATCAATACCAGTTGGTGTGGCTTTAGTTGATAGACCCGAATCGATACATTTTTTCCATGAAAATAAAATTTCATCAAACGGTTGTAAATACTCCATAGTAATCCTCCTAAATAAAATTTGTAGCCAAGTATGTATTTATATAAAACGAAACCTTATACAGTCTTTTAGGGATAGTGATAAAAAGGTTTTGCTACCACTAAAAGTGACAAGGTTTCGGAACAAATTATATCATAAATTTGTTAATTTTCTTATTCATTCAATAAAAAGTAATTATTGTTACTAATTAGTCGATAAGATAGTTTTATGGGAGTACATTCCATCTCTAAGAATACATTGTAGCTTTTTGATTCTAGGTATTTGATGCAGAATTGTAAGAGGGGTTGAAGACATAAAGTATAATTGTGCAAGTAAATAGAAAGCCAATCACCTTTGAAGCAATTGGCTCTGTAAATGAAAATTCCAGTTTACTAATCTACCCCAATATTGACATAGAACCACTATTATAAACAACAAAAAAATACCAAACGTCTTAACCGCTTGGTATCTCTCATATGGTGCCGAAGGTCGGACTCGAACCGACATGGTATCGCTACCGCTGGATTTTGAGTCCAGTGCGTCTGCCAATTTCACCACTTCGGCATACATAACATCTGCTGCTTGTATATATTAACACAGAAAATAAAATAACGCAATACTAAAATACAAAAAACTAATAATTTTTAACGTGTTATTTAATACCGCATATTTTCTTTACAAGGTATTCTACATCTTCATTTTTCTTAAACTTATATGTTCCCGAAATAATTTTTCTGGTTGCCTTGTAAGTATGAATAGTATTGGTAAAATCTTTTTCGTTTGCTATGATTCCTTTATTAAGAAGTTGTTTCATTACATCGCTTGATGTATGACCATCTTCTATATTAATAACGATATTTCGTTCATTAGTATCTGTACTTGTGTTGTCCTTATTTGCAGTGCTTGTTTTTTCTGCAGCCTC
Source organism: Ruminiclostridium josui JCM 17888 (assembly GCF_000526495.1). Lineage (NCBI taxonomy): Bacteria > Bacillati > Bacillota > Clostridia > Eubacteriales > Oscillospiraceae > Ruminiclostridium > Ruminiclostridium josui. Next base: position 181,849 of record NZ_JAGE01000001.1, read on the forward strand.
ATTTGAAGCCGGAGAAACAGTACTTACTCCCGGTGACTTTTCACTTGTTGTATCAGCAGCTGTACTATCTGTGGCTTCAGAATTATCTTTATCTAGTATTCTAACAGGTTCTATCAAGCCATAGGTCTTAGCACGGCTGATTATCTCTTCCTTGGTTAATTCCTTTTGTGTTTCTGTCCCGCTGGAATAAATCATACCAACTATTGCGGTTATAATCATTCCGATGCCGATTCCCAACAAAATACTTTTCTCGTGCACTTTTCTCATCTGTATACTCCTACTATGCAAATATCACTTCAAAATTGTAAAATTACACTATTTACTGCCGCTTAAACCACGTATAAGTCCAATTTCACCTTTTCCTATCTTCATTTTCTCTGCAATTTCATCATTACTTAAGCCCTGCTCAATTAATTGCAGTACTTGCTTTCTTCTGCTGTTAAGTACCAATTTTGAAGGCTTCTCATTTTCTTCTTTTGTATCAACTATTTCATTGGTTGAATCGTTTTGCTGTTTTTTACCGCTTTGCATATTCTTGTAGCTCTGGATATTTGATAACTTTTGAATATCCTGATTGATTTGCTGATTAATTTTATCCACTTCAGTTGAAAGCTCCTGGTCTAAAACAACCGGCTCCTCAATTTGTGTTTGCTCTTGAATTTTGCTAACAGACTTTTCTTCTGCTTTGTCTTGGTTATCCATTTCTTTAACTTTTTTGAAAAATTCCTGATTCTTTTCAGAAATCACTGTTACAACATAATCAGACATTCTGTTAAGTTCATGTATCATTTCTTCTGAATCCTGAATTAAACTGAACATCTCATCTTTTTTGCGATCAAATTCTTTAAAAAAGTCTTTACCGTTAGCCCTATCCATTAAAATCAGAAAAAGAGCTACTGCTACCAAAATAACTCCCAAGAATATTATAGTAACGTAAAATGCTCCCATATCCACCTCTAGAACTTATCCTTTGTTTTTATCAGACCCTAATGTCTATTGTGGGTCTGTCATCATCCTTATTTTGCCTTTTCTTTTTCTTTTCATTCTGCCTTGAATTATTTTTTTCTTGTTTTTCTTTAATACGATCGTTTTTCACATTTTCTCTGCTAACAACCTGTTTCAGATTATTGTCTATTTTCGTCTGATTGGCTGTTTGCTGCTGCTGCTGAATTGCTTGATTTTTATTAACGTCGTCGTTATAAATCTTTGATATTTCAGATGTCTTTGGAACTACCATCTGAAAGTCTATAGGTTTTATTGACAAAAAAACCGCCCCCCATGCCGGATTTATTTAACTAAACAATCCTTGGTAATAATTGTAATAAGCATATGGAAAGAGCATTAACTGATCTCTTATTACTTGTCAATAGGCCCAACACGTACATCTGCACCATCTCTGTACAAGGTACAGTATTGAAGAGGTTCCTTCACATACATCATACATGTTCCAATGGAAACCTTTACTCCGGGATAAATATAATTTAATGCACGAATCTTGCCATTGCCTTCCTGTTGTAACTTTTCATCCAGAAGTGCTACTTCATGTTTTACTTCCTCAATCTTTGATGATAAATACACTTTTGTCCGAACACTCTTTGTTAAAATCTCCTGCTTATCCGGAGTCAATGCACCCGCACTTTCCATCTTGCGTAATATTGTAATTGCTTGGTCTGCCTTTTTTATATCATTTTCCATTGAAATCAATTCTTCTCTTGCATTTTTATATCTTTCCCTTACAGAAGGATCCACACCTACTTCAACGTCTGTAGTTGTAGCCATATGTGAGCCTATAACCTTAGCAACTACAATGTTACCAACCTTACAGGTACCTCCCACCAGAAGTCCCTTGTTTCCAGTTAGCTCAAGCTTGTTTCCGCATTTTACATTACTGTGCATTATGGCTTCGGCCTGAATATTATTACTTGCTTCTATGTTACTGTATTCTATGTATCTTGCTACTATATCACCGCCGGCAATGAGTGTTCCTTTACCCATCCCCTGCATTCCCCGTCGTAATATAATATTCCCTCCGGCTTTAATTGTTGCACCTTCAACAACCCCAAATACTTCAACATTTCCGCCGGCTTCTACAGAGAATCCTGATAAAACATTACCCTTTATAATAACACTTCCTACAAAATTAACATTTCCTGTTGAATTATCTACATCAGCGGGAACTTCATGGTTTGTATAAACGCTTACTTTCGTAGCGTCCAGATATTCAACCTCTCCTGCAGTTGTTGCAATAAGGGTTTGTCCATCCTCAGATATTGCAACATTCTTTCCCCTTGGAAGAACCGCAGGTTTACCGTTTACAGCGGGTAAAACTCTACCTTTAACAGTTTTACCTTCTACACCTTTTATAGGGGGAACCAAAGAGCATAGTACCTGCCCCTCCTGAACCGACTGAATCAAATTCAACTCCCTATAATTTATCCTGCCGTCCTCCATTAAAGTAGGAGTTTTGCTAACATCAGTGTTAAAATGGTATGTAACCATACCGTTTTTACCATTTTGAGGTGCAATACCTTCCGCTACACAAAATGCTTCGTTGTACATTGGGCTTTCAACAAGATATTCTATAATATCTTCCTTGATTCCAAAAACTACTCTCTGACTTTCAAGAGCGCTAATAATATCTTCTTTTGTAATTGCTGAATTGTCTCCGGTGTTGTAAAGAGTTATATAAGCTTTTAGCTCGTCTGGTGAAACCGTTACTAAAATTTTCAAATCTTTTTGTTCTACCATATTTTCTCCTTTACGATTCAAGCATTATCTTATGCCTAAACAGCTTCCCTTTCATTCTAAGTAGTGCTTTTGTATGCAATTGGGAAATTCTTGATTCCGTTACATTCATTATAGCACTTATTTCCTTTAAAGTCAGTTCCTCAAAATAATAGAATGTAATTACCGCTTTTTCTTTTTCTGGTAACTTGTCTATAGAATCAGCAAGAAGCTGCTTCATTTCATTAAATTCCAAGGAAGCTTCCGGTTTATCTTCAGTACTTTCACTAAATATTTCAAGTCCTCTTTCATAATTTTGCTCCATAAACTCATCAAGAGACATCATTGAAGACACATTTACGTCATTTAATAATTTATAAAAATCGTCCATACCCAACCCCATTTTTTCAGCAACTTCCTTGTCGGTTGCAGTATGGCCTTTTTCATTTTCTATTTCAGCATATACTTTTTCCAGTTCCTTGTTTTTTTGCCTAAGCGATCTGGGAACCCAGTCCATATCACGTATACTATCTATAATTGAACCTCTTATTCTTAAAGAGGCATATGTTTCAAATTTAACACCCTTAGCGAGATCATATTTTTCTATTGCATCAATAAGCCCGAATGCACCGTATCCAACCAAATCATCAAATTCCACATTTGAACCAAAATATATACTTAGCCTTCCTGCAACATATTTTATAAGATATGCGTATTGTATTATTAACTTTTCTTTTGCAGCGGCATCTTTAGTTTCAATATATTGTTTCCATAGATGATTAACATTTTCGCTAAACATGTTGTCCTCCAATTAGTATCTTACTATAATTATCACTAAAGTTATTCTTTCATTTTAGTCCTCACTGCCTGTGATAAATCTAGTGGAGTAAAGCCATCGTCTAAGTCGCTGTCTGCGACTAAATCCAGGTTGTTACCTAAATGTTGTTCTTTGGCCAATTTTTCTTCCTTCTCTTTTTCTATTCTTAATTTTCCCTGCTCTTCCATTTCCTGCTTTTCTTTTTCTTCCTGTTCCTTCAGCTTGTTTTGCTCTTCTATAATGCCAGTAATAGTAGCTTTTAGCAAAGCACCTATAAGATAAAAAACTACCATTGCAATTATCATATATATACAAGTCTGATTCATGGTTTTATTAGTGCTAATACCAATTAATCCTGCTATAAAAGCTGCAAATAATGCAAATAGAAACGGTATTTTCATGATTGTCTCCATTCTTACACCTCAGTCGTAAAACAAAAATCATATGTTGCTATATTGCTCTATATTTGTTTTATTCCAAAACCGATTGTCTTTATCATTAGTCTTCCATCGTCAGAGTACAGTTCTATGGTACGTCCGTAATTTCCTCCCGTATCCTCAGATATAACGGGTATATTTAATAGTTTAAGTTTTTCCTTTGATGCAACCACATTTCTGTATCCTATTCTCATTAAATCTGAGCTTTGATTAAATACAAACATTTGGGCTCCACCGGCTAGTTTTGCTACTATTCTGTCTTTCCTTGCACCAAGTTTTATCATGTCATCTACTAATTTTACTATAGCCGTATCAGCAAACTTGGCAATGTTACTGTTATTTTTTGCTTGTTCACTGCTAGGCAGCATAACGTGTGCTAATCCGGCTACTTTTGATGTAGAATCATACAGGGCAACCCCCACACATGAACCAAGACCTAGTGTAGTTAACATACAAGGATGACGCGATGAATTAAGGTCAGCCATACCAACCTTTATAATTTCAATATCCATTATTCTATAACTCCCAATGCTCTTAATAGTACCTCGTATGATTCAACATCAGGTATCAGTAGAAAGTCTCCAAAAACCTTTGTAATGCCTTCACTAAACTCAGTCTCTATATATAATACTGAATCGCCGACCTTTCCAAACTCAATTGCCGGTACGCTTAGTATTGCACCTGCCATGTCTATAGCAAGTTCCGGTACAGAAGGCAATATTTTTAAGTTTGTCAAGCCAGCCAATGCTGATAGATATGATGCCGTTAGTATGTTACCGATTTCCTTTAATGCAGATAACTCCAACTCGTTAAAATCTAGATTAGTTTCATCATTGGAACCTAGTAATATATTTACCAGTTTTCTGGCAGCATTAATGTCCAAAATAAACATCATATTACCGGTTAAATCACCGGTTACATTAAGCAAGATTCCAACAACAAGTATTTCTTCACCACCAAGAATCTGACTAACCTTATCAAATCCCATTATTTTAACTTCTGGTACAGCCATATCCACTTTTTTGTCTATCATTTTAGCCAAAGAAGTTACTGCATTTCCTGCGCCGATATTTCCAATCTCTCTAAGCACATCCATCTGAATATTATTTAATTCATCAAAACTAATTGACATCACTCATACCCCTATTTTTATTTTTAATCAATTATATTTTAACAAGCTTATCGAAATTCAGAAGAGTCACAATTTCTCCATCAACCTTGCCAATTCCTAATATATAATCTGCTATAGTACTGTTCATTAAACTTGCAGCACTCTCAATAGAATCTCCAGTAAGTTGTATCGTTTGAAGTACTTGATCAACTATAACACCTATTGAAACTTCTTCAAGCTTTAAAATTATTATACGCGTTTCTTCCGTCTCTTCTGCTACAGGAAGATTAAATTTTAGTCTTAAATCCATTACAGGGATTATATCCCCTCTTAAATTTATAACCCCTTTAATATAAGGTGGCGTTTTAGGGACCCTTGTTATTGTTTTCATTCTGTCTATAGTTGTAATTTTAAGTGAGTCAATACCAAAACGCTCTTCTCCGAGACTAAATACAATAAACTGTTTTGATTCAAATTCTTGAAGTTGTACGTCAGCCATATTTATCTCCATTTCCGTCACAGACAAAAGTAGCTATATAATATAATCGCATACTTACTGTCTGTGCCATTATTTATTTTATTTGGAATCCTATATTTAATCCGCACTAGTTCATAAGTTAAGTAATGGAATTTACATCAACTATTAATGCCACATTTCCGTCACCAAGTATTGTAGCCCCAGCCAAATACTTGATTCCAGTCAGGAGTTTACCCAAAGATTTAATAACTATTTCCTGCTGTCCTATAACACTGTCTACAACAAGTCCTGTCAGCTTTTCACCTTTTCTAACAATTACTATTTTTAACTGTTTCTGGTTAGCTTGTTCCTCCCTGTTTGGAACCTCAAGAGAATCAGCAAGCCTTGTAATAGGTACAACCATGTTACGAAGCAATATAACCTCTTGTCCCTGAACAGTTTTTACATCTTCTGCAGACCAATTATATATCTGATAAATTGAGCCTAATGGTATAGCATATTTTTCTCCGCCTACATTTACCAATAATGCTTGATATATTGCCAATGTCAACGGTAATTTTATAATAAATTTACTTCCCTTACCGCTTTGTGTTTCAACTTCAACTGTTCCTCCAAGCTGCTCAATTTTGGTTTTAACCACATCAAGACCCACACCTCTTCCTGACAATCCTGTAATCTTGTCAGCAGTACTGAAGCTTGGTCTAAATAAAAGCTCTATTGCATCTTGTTGAGTCATTGAATTAGCAGCTTCTCTAGTTATTATACCGTTTTCTACAGCTTTATTTTTTATCTTTTCTATATTTATTCCTGCACCGTCATCTTCAACCTCAATTAATACGTTATTTCCTGACTGGTATGCTGTGAGGTTAATTCTTCCTACCTCAGGCTTACCAAGTTCTTTTCTTTTTTCGGTAGATTCCAGACCGTGGTCACAGGAATTTCTGAGCAAGTGGATAAGAGGATCTCCGATTTCATCAATAACAGTCCTGTCAAGTTCTGTTTCCTCACCCGACATCTTCAATTCTATTTCTTTACCCAAATCCTTTGCGATATCTCTTATCATTCTAGGGAAACGGTTAAATACGGTCTCAACAGGAACCATTCTAACCTTCATAACAGCGTCATTGAGATTAGTAGTTATCCTTTCAAGATATTCAAGAGTTTCATGATATTCCTGAGGCTTTTCGGTTATATCAGTTCCTTCAAGTCTCGTTTTTGTTATTATAAGTTCTCCAACAAGATTCATTAAAACATCAAGTCTGTCAATATCAACTCTGACTGTTCTCTGTGTTTTTTTAGGAGCATTATTAGCACTTGGCTTTGGAGATTCTTGATGCTCAGTTACATGTTTTTGAGTCTCCTGCACAGTTTCACTGGCTTTTGCCTCAACAACAGGTTTGTCTGCTTCTGAAGCTGCAGAAGAACTGTCAGTATCAAACTTATCAAGAGTAGATATAACGACTTCATCAACTTCTGCTATGGAATTCAATTCCTTTTCAAAAAGCTGTTCATTTTCTTTTGATACTACAATTACTGTGAATTCATTATCAAATTTTTCATCCTCAATATCTTGTACTGAAGGCTGTGACTTTATAATTTCACCATATCTTTCCAATGTTTGGAATAATATAAATGCTCTTGCTGATTTCAACAGACACCCGCTATTAAGCACAAGAGTAATCTTTAAAGCATTGATGCCCATATCTTTTGCCTTGTTTACTGCATTTTTCTCAAACTCATCAAGTTGCATCTGTGCAGTTAAATATTTATCCTCATTAACAGGCTGTGCAGGCTTTTCTGCTGATCTTGTTTTCTCAGGAGTTTTAACTGTACCCTTATTGGCCAGTATCTCATTAAGGGCATCTATTACATTTTTATATTCCTTATCGCCCTCTCCGCCGGTATTAACTACACTGTTTACATAATTTTCAAGTGCATCAAGACATTTAAACAACACATCAACAAGGTCTGAAGTAACCTTGATTTCATCGTTTCTAATAGCATGAAGAACATTTTCCATGTCATGGGTTAATTTTGTCATTTTAGTATACCCCATGGTTCCTGCCATTCCTTTAAGTGTATGTGCCACCCTGAAAATCTCGTTTAACACATCTTTATCTTCAGGATCCTTTTCTATTTGCAAAAGGCACTCATTCAAACTCTGAACGTGTTCTTTTGCTTCCTCTATGAATATTTGTAAATATTGACTCATATCCATTTTAACGCACCCCCAAATATTGGATTATTTCACTTGGAATTTTATCAAGTGATACTATTTTGTCTACTGCTCCGGTTTGTACTGCCATTTTTGGCATTCCATAAACTACGCTTGTTTCTTCATCTTGGGCTATTATAAAACTTTTATTTACTTCCTTTAATTTTTTAATTCCTGCACTTCCATCAGCACCCATACCTGTCAGAATAACACCGATTATATTTTGTAACCCTGTTTCCGACAGAGAAGTCATCATAACATCTACTGATGGTCTATGTCCTCCAACAGGAGGCGATTTATCCAAATTAATTATTATATCACCATTTGCAGATGTTTGAATCTTCATATGTGAGTCCCCAGGTGCTATATATGCATAACCCTCAAGTACTTTTTCTTTATGGGTAGCTTCTTTGACTATCAAGTTACTCTTACTATCCAATCTTTCAGCCAGGGACTTAGTAAATCCAGGAGGCATGTGCTGAACTATCAGAACCGCTATGGACATATCTCCTGGCAAGTATGGTATAACTGTTTGCAATGCCTTTGGCCCACCTGTAGAACTTCCAATTGCTATAATATTTTTCACAGGCTTTCTGCCTTTTGAGGCTGCTCTTTTATCACTATCTATCGTCTTTTTTTGAATAGATTTTAGCTTAATGTTTTTAGCAATAATAATTTTCTCTATTATTTCATTTCTCTTAGAATCATTTTTTATTTCAAATATATTCTTTGGCTTTACAACAAAATCAACTGCACCTTCATCCAGTGCTCTTATGGTCATTTCAGTACCATACTCTGTTTCGCTTCCAAACATTATTACAGGTTTGGGAACTCTCTGCATAATTTGCTTCAAACAGTTAATCCCGTCCATTACAGGCATATCTACATCCAATGTTACCACATCCGGATGTAAATGATGTATTTTTTCCAATGCATCTTTACCATCAACAGCAGTACCCACCACAGAAATAGAATCATCTGAGTTAAGCATGTCTGACAGCACTTTTCTCATAAATGCAGAGTCATCTACAATCAATACCTTTATTGGATTGTTCTTTTTTAACTTTAAACTCATTGGTTACCTCAGCTTTATATTCGAAGTTTCATTGCTGACTTACTATTATCCTATTATTTTCATACTGTCTTTGTAGCCAATTTTATATACTTTAAATATAAATGTTTATTTTTTCCCCGTTAAACTTATAAAACATCCCAAAATAATCCCACTTAATTATAGTATACTCTCTTATTAATGAGTAAACAACCCAACAAAGCGGTTCAGGAAACCTTTTATGCCAGATTGTGTATTTTTTTGTTGATTCATGTCGTTTTTTATAAGTGTATCAGCAAGTTCTACAAATAACTTACTAGTATAATTTTTAGGATAACTTAACAAATACGGCTTTTGAAGTTTTACTGATTTTATTAACATCTGATCAAATGGCAGATAACCCAGTGAATGAAGTTTCATGCCTAAAAACTTTTCAGAAACCATTGCAAAGTTATTGTACACATTTTTAGCCTCTTGCTCACTTTCAGCTCTGTTTATCAAAACATTTATTGCACAGTCTTTTTTTATATTTGATACAGTCTTTACTAATGCATATGCATCGGTAATAGACGTGGGTTCCGGTGTTACAACAAGAACTACTTCGTCGGCAGACATTACAAAATTCATAACAGTATCAGATAAACCGGCACCTGTATCTATTAAAATATAATCAGCAATATGATCAAGTAATGACATATTTGCCATAAAAATTTCCAAAGAACTTTTGTCAAGGTTAATTAGTTCCTGTACACCTGAACCGCCGGAAATAAATTTTATATTTCCTGGTCCATCACACAGTATGTCCACTAAATCCTTTCCATTTTTAATACAATCCAACATTGTGTATTTAGGCACAATTCCAAATACAACATCTATATTTGATAAACCCAAGTCAGCATCAATTATTACAACTCTGTAGCCTCTTTGACTAAGAGCTATTGCAAGGTTTACGGTAACATTTGTTTTACCTACCCCACCTTTTCCACTGGTTACAGTAATAACCTTTGCACGTTTTTGCTCTGCTAAGTTTTGAGGCTGCTGCAGGTTTTCCTTTTTATTAAGATTATTAACTATCTGCCTTAACTTATCAGCTTGATCTATCATATTATGATATGCTCCCCAGTAAATTTTTTGATATCTTTTCCGTGTTAACCACTTCTATATCATCGGGTACGTTTTGTCCATTAGTTATATACGCCAGAGGTTTATCCGAATAGCATTTTGTATTAAGTATACTACCATAAACAGGCGTTTCATCAAGCTTTGTAAAGATAAGTCTGTAATTTGGTATAAATCCGTAGTTTTTAATTATATCTCTGCAATTTTTTGAGCTTACAGTTGCACTCAATACAAGAAATACCTCATCTGCATTGCAAACTTCTATGATTTTTTGTAATTCCTCAAACTTTTGTTTATCTCGGTAGCTGCATCCAGCAGTGTCTATAAGTATTACGTCCTTATCACTGTAATTCTCTATTTGGCTGCTAATTTCCTCTGTCGAATAGGCAATTGATATGGGTATTCCAAGTATTTCTGCATAAGTCTTAAGTTGGTCAACAGCAGCTATTCTATAAGTATCGGCAGTAATAAACCCAACATTTTTATTGTTTGTTAACATAAATGAAGCAGCAAGTTTAGCAAGTGTAGTTGTTTTTCCTACGCCGGTAGGGCCTACAAACAGTATTACCGTAGGCTTGCCATCCTGCCTGAAGTTGATAGGCTCTGCCTTTCCCAATATTGAAGATATAACAGATAACATAGCCAGTGATGCATCATTAATATTTCTTGCATCACTTTTCTCAGCAACTTCTTCAATGATCTTTTGAGCAATATCCTGATCTACTTCGTTTTTCAACAGGTTATTATATAATAATTGGAATACCTGTGATAATTTTGCAGTTTCATCGCTTTTAACAAAATCAGCACTTTTATTTTCCGGTTTTATAATGTCCAGTATACGGTCTAATAAAGTCTCTATTTTAGTTACTTTATTCTCTAGCTGAGTTATTTTTTCCTCTTTTTGTGATAGCATATTTTTAGGGTTTATGTCGTTTGCCAAGGAGCTGTCAGATCTTGCTAACTCCTTTTTGGACGCTTTTGCTGAATCATCATCTATCGCGGCCATTACCTCCATCATAGGACTGGTAAAGTACTTTTTAAAGCCTTTTTGTCTTACCTTTTTTGTACTCAGAATAATGGCATCATTTCCAAGATCCATTTTAACTTTCAGCAAAGCTTCCTGTGTATTTTTACCCATATAGCGCTTTATTTTCATACGTTAACCTCCGGATTTGTTTGCAACAGATTACGCTTATTAATCTACATTAAACAGTCACTGTTCCTACTGATTGTATTTCTACCCCAGAATCAACTTCATTATAAGATAAAACCACTAAACCTGGAATTACATTTTCTGTCATACGTTTAAAATATAATCTTACAACAGGCGAAGCCAGTATAATAGGTTGACTTCCCAGTTGTATTAATCTTTGAACATTTTTTGAAACACTATTTATTATTGTATTAGATACAGCAGGGTCAAGAGCAAGATATGATCCAAACTCAGTTTTTTGTATAGAATCCAGTATCATCTGCTCTACCTTAGGATCCAGTGTAATTACATTTGTATTTCCGTTAAGGAATTTCTGTGATATTGACCTTCCTAAAGCCTGACGCACATACTCAGTCAACATGTCAACATCATGAGTAGCAGGAGCATAATCCGCCAAGGTTTCCATAATAGTAACCATATCTCGAATTGTTACATTTTCTTTTAAGAGGTTTGCAAGTACTTTTTGTATTTCACCTATGCTCATAATCTTAGGAACAAGTTCATCAACAATAGCAGGATAAGATTGCTTGATATTGTCCACCAATGCCTGTACTTCCTGCCTTCCAAGCAACTCAAATGAATGTTTCTTTATAACCTCAGTAAGATGTGTTGCAATAATTGAAGGTGGATCAACAACAGTATATCCCAGCATTTCAGCTTTATCCCTCTGATTTTCCTGAATCCATATTGCAGGCAAACCAAATGCAGGCTCTATGGTTTTTATACCCTCAAGCTCTTCATCAACATCCCCTGAATTCATTGCAAGGAAATAGTCAAACAATAATTCTCCCCTTGCAACCTGATTACCTTTTATTTTAATAATATACTCATTTGGTCCTATCTGAATGTTATCTCTTAATCTGATAACAGGTACTATCATACCAAGTTCAAGGGCCAATTGTCTTCTGATTAATACAACTCTATCCAGCAAATCTCCTCCCTGATTTACATCTGCCAGAGGGATAATGCCATATCCAAACTCAAGTTCTATAGGGTCAACCTGAAGAAGACTTACAACGTTCTCAGGTTTTCTGATTTCCTCAACTTCACTTTCTTGAATCTGTACTTCCTCATCCTTATCAGCTTCTTGTTGAAGTTGTTTAATTTTATAATCTACGAAAAATAGGACTGCAGCAAGAATTAGAAAAGGTATTGGGGTTAAAAAAGGTGCCATACCAATACTTAGTAGTGCTGCTATAATAAGAACTTTAGGATTATAGAATAACTGCTTTACAACATCTTTGTTAAGATCAGAATCTGCACCTGCACGTGTAACAATAAAGCTTGTAGCTGTTGACAGCATAAGTGCAGGCAACTGGCTTACCAGACCATCACCTATAGTCAAAATTGTGTATGCTTGTAAAGCTTCACTAATATCCTTACCAAGCATAACAACACCTATAATGATACCGCCTGTAATATTTATTAACGTAATAATAATACCTGCAATGGCATCATTTTTTACGAATTTACTGGCACCATCCATGGAACCATAAAAATCTGCTTCTCTTTGTATCTTTTTTCTGCGTTCTTTTGCTTCTGCATCATTTATAAGACCAGTATTCAAGTCGGCATCTATAGCCATCTGTTTACCAGGCATAGCATCCAAAGTAAATCTGGCAGCAACTTCTGCGACTCTTTCAGAACCTTTTGTAATTACTAAAAAGTTTACAATCATAATTATAAAGAATATAACAAAGCCAACAACCAGGTTATTTCCTCCTACAAATTGACCAAAACCCCTGATAACGTGGCCTGCTTCACCCTTTGCCAATATTAGTTTTGTGGCCGTAACATTCAGTGATAAACGAAATATGGTTGTAACAACTATCAACGTTGGAAAAACTGAAAGGTCAAGTGCCGTTTTAAGATATATTGTATTAAGCATAATTACAGCTGCAAGTACTATATTTACTGCAAGCAAAAAGTCCAACACTCCTGTAGGTATTGGCAAAATAAGATTTAAAATTGCAAGTACAACAACTAATGGTACAAAAAAATTGTTAATTTTTGCCACTTTTTGTCCCCCTTTTCCTAAGTAAAAACTTCGCTGCTATCCTGCCTTACCTCCGTTTTTCAAGTTGTATACAAAAGCAAGTATTTCCGCAACAGCTTGGTATAAATCAGGCGGAATAGCCTGTCCGATGTCTACTGTACTGTACAATGTTCTAGCCAATGGCTTGTTTTCAACAATCTGTACCTTATTATCAGCGGCTACCTGTTTTATTCTAAGTGCTATATAATCCTGTCCCTTTGCCACTACAAATGGTGCAGCCGCCTTTTCCGCATCATACTTTAGCGCTACGGCAAAGTGGGTAGGGTTAGTTATAACCACATCAGCCTTGGGAATATCCTGCATCATTCTTTTCATAGATATCTGACGTTGTTTCTGCTTGATTTTAGACTTAATCTCAGGATTTCCCTCTGTCTGTTTATATTCTTCTTTAACTTCCTGTTTAGTCATTTTCAGGTTCTTTTCATAATCATATCTTTGATATAGATAATCTGCAAATCCCAAAATCACCATAGCCATACATATTCTTAAAGCCACGGTAAATGCTGCATCAGCTATAAATATCAATATATTCATCAAATCAGTATCAATCAGGGTTAATACCTGCTCGGTTTTTGATTTGAGATATGAGTATGCTACCCAGCCTACAATTAATATTTTAATAATTGACTTTAATAATTCTACTACCGACCTTAAAGAAAAAATTCTTTTAAAGCCGCTTAATGGATTTATTCTATCTCCCTTAATTTTCAGGGTTTCCATGGTAAACAGTATTCCGACCTGTGCATAATTAACAATCAAGGCCGTTAGGAAAGCCACTAAAAGTAGCGGAAGCACCGTTTTTGCCAAAACCATTAAGACATCAATGAATAGATTCGCAAGTATATCAAAATCTATTGCATCATTGACTGTAAGATACTCATTAAATGTCTTCTTCAAATATTGTGTAAGCTGTGCGTAAATTGAACCACCAAATATCTTTATTGTAACAACCATTACAATAAGAATTAGCGATGCTGTTACTTCTCTACTCTGAAATACTTGTCCCTTTTTCCTTGCATCACTTTTCTTCTTTGGAGTTGCTTTTTCGGTTTTATCCTCTGCACCACCGGATGCAAAAAGCTGATAATTTAATTCTAGCTTACAATCTGCTTCAAATATATTGTTTGTTATGGGGTCTCTCATTCCATCCTCCAATTGGCAACGAATAAATATTTATGTTTTCAAGGAATTCCCCATATCCTCAAGGAACTTGAATATCTGTGTATTCATGTCATCTGTAATAACTGTCACTATATATACAAAAGCAGGTATTGTTACCATAACAATAAGTATACCCAAAAATATTTTCAAAGGCATACCGAGTATAAATACATTCATTTGAGGTATAGTCTTTGATATAATTCCCAAAACTACATCAGCAATAAATATTGCAGCTACTACAGGAGCGGCTATTTTAAAACCCATACTGAATACTCCTGCTATAATGCCTATTACATCATCTGTAAGCTTAGGACCGATTACACCGCTTCCTAATGGAACAATCTGAAAACTCTCATATAATGCCTTAATCAGCATATGGTGTCCATTAGTAACCAAAAAAATAATCATTGCCAATATAAAATAAAGATTTGCAGTAATAGGAATTTGTATATTTGACATTGGATCAAATACATTTACCATTCCAAATCCAATCTGCATGTCAATAATCTGTCCCGCCAGATATATACATGTAAATACCGCATAAGCTACAAATCCAATTACTATACCTACTAAAAATTCTTTTAATATATATAAAGCAAAAATCAAAAAATTATCAGTATTAATTACATGGTCCACCCTTATTACACTAGACGCTAAAATAGCAGTTATAAAGGCAAATCCAACTTTATAGTATACAGGAATGTTCCTTCTTCCAAAAATGGGAGCTGTTACAAACAACCCTGTCATCCTTACAAATATAAGTAGAAATAGTTCTACACTATTAAGCAATATACCAAAAGGTATCTGCAATGATCTCAACTCCCAAATTATTTTATAAACTGATTAATGTTTATAAATATATTCTGTGTATATTCTATCAGTACTCTCAACATCCATGAACCAAAAAGTGCTATGGCTGCTACAACCGATAAAATTTTCGGAACAAAAGTCAAAGTCTGCTCCTGAATCTGTGTAGTTGCCTGAAAAATACTTATTACCAAACCGACAACCATACTGATTAACAGAATAGGTGCGGATACATACAATATTACTTTTAAAGCTTCTTGTGCGATGTTTATAATGCTGCTCTCGTCCATTGAGAATCCACCCCTCTATACACTAACGTAAAACTATTACTCAATATACAAACCAACTTTGTCCACCCGGTTTCTCACCGGGCAAAACTAGTAATAATTGATTGTGTAAGCATAGACCATCCGTCCACCAGCACAAAAAGTAATATCTTAAAAGGCAATGAAATCATAATTGGAGGAAGCATCATCATACCCATTGCCATCAATGAACTTGAAACAACCATATCAATTATTAAAAATGGAAGAAATATCAAAAATCCAAATTTAAATGCTACTGTAAGTTCACTAATTAAGAAGGCCGGAGCAACTACTTTAAGCGACAGTTTTGAAGCATCTTGAACCTTTACAGGGTCCTTCTGACCTCCAAGAGTCATAAATAATTCTAAATCCTTTTCCCTTTTATTGCTGAATATCTGCTTAACCATCCAGGTTTTAATGCTTTGAGAGCTTTTATCTATTGCCTGCTGCTGTGTAATTTTCCCTTGGGTATATGGCTGAAATGCATTGTCATTGATATCAGACAATACGGGACTCATAACAAACAGTGTAATAAATAAAGCTAAACCTATTAATACCTGATTAGGCGGCATCTGCTGTGTTCCAAGAGCATTTCTCAAAAATGACAGAATAATTATTATTCTGGTAAATCCTGTCATCATAATTAATATTGAAGGAGCAATTGCCAGAACCGTTAATGTTAATAAAAGCTGTATACTCGAAGAAACCTCTTTAGGGTCACTGGATGCACCTATATTTATACCATCTTTAGTAACAGATACTGTTGGTTCAGCAAGGGCCTGTCCGCCCATTAAGCAAAAAATAACAACCAGAATTCCGGTAAATACTATTAACCTTTTAAATTTCTTCTTTTTATCCATTTTCTCTCCGATGATTATTCATACTATTTGACAGGTTTTTTAGCTTTTCTAAATTACTCCTGAATACCGCATTATTTTCGCTTTCATTTTCATGTTGCGAAGGTTCAGAAACTTTTTCTTTAGTCTTTGCACCAAAAGTTAACCCGTTAGTATACTTTTTCAGTATTGATTTAAAATCAACAACCTCTGAAATTGGATTTTTTATTTCTTGCTCCTGATAATCATTGATACTCACCTTTGATAAAAATTCAACATTTTTATTTGAAGCTGCTACAAGAAAAAATTCATTAGCAACTTTAACAAGGTGAATCCTGTTATTGATACCAAGGTTAAGTGTCTCAATAATCTGCATGTAATTTCCTTTAAGTATTTTCTTGGACTTATATGCCAAATACCTTGTAGTCAGAAGCAATAGAACCATAACTACTATAAAAGCCAGTATAACATTAACCACGGTCATAATAATTCATTAAGCTCCTCTTGTAATTTTTGTATGAAAACTTACATGCTTTCTAATTCAGACTAACTCATCCATTATAAAATATCCTGCTGTTATCAGTAAAAGTTGTATGGCAATAGAAGCAAATTTCTTTAACATACAACTTTCTCAGCACTCAGCAGGATATCACAATATAAAGCCTGTTTTTTTATTAACCAATAACTTTTTTTACTGCTTCAACAACACGGTCTGCTTGGAATGGTTTAACTATAAAATCCCTAGCACCTGCTTGAATTGACTCAATAACCATAGCCTGCTGTCCCATAGCTGAGCACATAATAATTTTGGCATCACTATGTATTTTTTTAATCTCTCTAACTGCTGTTACACCATCCATTTCAGGCATAGTGATATCCATTATTACTAAATCAGGAGTAAGTTCCTTATATTTTTCGATTGCCTTTAACCCATTGTCAACATCAGCAGCTATTTCATAACCATTTTTTGATAAAATATCTTTAATCATCATCCTCATAAATGCTGCATCGTCAACAATTAAAATACTCTTCCCCATAACCAATCTCTCCTTAACAATTTGTTGATTTTATAACTATAATCGTTTTGATGGATGAATTATATCTGTAATCCTTACACCAAAGCTTTCATCAATAACAACAACTTCTCCTTTGGCAATAGCTTTTCCGTTGACTAATATGTCTACGGGGTCACCTGCCAGTTTATCGAGTTCAATTACTGAACCCGCTCCAAACTCAAGTATATCTTTAATCAATTTTTGAGTTCGTCCTAGTTCAACTGTTACTTGCAGAGGTAAGTCCATAATAAGACTTATGTTCTTTTTCTCTGTTGCTGAAAGCCCATCATCAAAAGCCTGAAACTGCACAGGCTGAACATTTACAGGACTCTTTTGCCTTTGAGGCTCCTGATAACCTCCGTCAAAACCAAAGTTTGGCATTGCCTGCTGCATCATTGGCTGTGGCGTTTGCTGCTGCATCATCGGTTGTGACATTTGTGGCTGCATTACCGATTGTACAGGTGGCTCAATATATGAATTCTGATTACTGAACGAAGGAGCTTGCTGTGGTGGAACAGGTGTATTCTGAGGTTCAGGTATTGAAGCATCCTTTTTATCTTCTGTTGAATTCAGTAATGATGATACAAGTTCTTTGGCAAACTTAATTGGAAGTAACTGCATTATTTCGCTATCAATTAAGTTTCCAACAACCATTTTAAATGCTATTTTAACCAATTGCTCGTTTGGCTTAAAATCACCATATGGATCACTGCTATCAAAACTTATTGTATAAGCCTTTGGTGGTGAAATATCAATCCTCTTAGAAAACATGGACGACATAGATGTCGCTGAGGAGCCAATCATTTGATTCATGGCTTCACTGATCGCACTTAAATGAAGATCAGTCAAATCACCGTCTATTTTAACACCTTCTCCTCCCATCATTAAATCAGTAATGATTTTAACATCATCCTGCTTTAAGATTAAAAGATTAGAACCAACCAATCCGTCTGTATATTCTACTTTTACAGCAACATACTGAGAAGAATAGCTCTTTGATAACTCCTCCCAAGTAGATAGTGTTACATTTGGAGTAGTTATTGTTACCTTCTGGGATAATAAAGTAAATAAAGTTGTTGCAGAAGTACCCATACTTATATTACCAATTTCACCCAGTGCATCAATTTCCTGTGATGTTAAAGTATCATTTGTACTATTGCTGCCTGTTGCATCGTCTGGTTCTTCTGAAGAGGAAGTACCATTCAATAGTGCATCTATTTCTGCTTGTGTGAGCATATCCCCCATTAATCTTCCTCCCTTCTAAGAACTTCAGTAATTTTAACTGCTACTTTATTCTTCTTTACACCTGGTTTAGCATTAAATTTAGGTAAATCACCTACAAGTATTTCAAGGTCCCCATTAACATTTGTATCAAGAGGCAAAACATCTCCGCTTTGCAAATCAAGAAACTCGCTTATGCTTATGGAAGTCCTTCCTAATACTGCCCTAACCGGAACATACGTATGTTCAATCTTAAACTCAATATCAGATTTATTATGCTCAACTTTTTCATTCTCAACATTGGTAAACCAAAGTTTTGTACTGAGTTTAGGCATTATAGGTTCAACTGTCATATGCGGAATACAAATGTTAATCATACCCTTTACTTCCCCTACTACAACATTCAATGTAATCAAAGCAACCATTTCATTTGGATGGATTATCTGTGCAAACTGTGCATTTGTCTCAATTTTTTCAAGTCTTGGTTTTATGGCAATTATGCTCTCCCAAGGCTCTCTCATTAAATTGAGCATCTGAATGATAATCCTTTCTATAATAGCTAATTCTATTTCTGTAAATGAACGTATACGTTCCATTGATGCACCCCTGCCCCCAAGAATTCTATCAATAAGAGCATATGCAATGCTAGGGTCCATTTCAAATATAACAGAACCATTTAATGGAGTAAAATCAACAATAGCAAGAATTATCGGGTTAGCCAAAGAATTACTGAATTCACTGTATTGCAAGGCATCCACCGACAAAACATCTACCTGTACCAATGATCTTAAATATCCCGATAAAAACGACTGAACGAGTCGTGCATAGTTTTCATTGATAAATTGCAATGTTCTTTTATGATCATTTGCAAACTTAGGCGGTTTTTTAAAGTCATGAATTTTAACTTTCTTCTCAGTTTTTGTTGATTGAATTTGCTGAACATCTATATCGCCTGTTGTTAAAGCCTTTAACAGCTCATCAATCTCATTTTGAGAAAGTATATCACCCACAAGCTCACCCCCCTATTGATATAACATGTAGTCGAATACCAATGCGTGAACTAGAGGATTTGACTTCTTTTCGTTTTTTGTAAGTATTTCATTTATCTTTTTTGTGAGATAATCAGAGGCTTTATTACTAGCATCCACCTGACTTATATCTTCAAGAGTCTGCCCCTTAAAGTATGTTCCTATGGCATCATTAATCTCACCTGAATAGAAATCAATCTTGGCTGCTACTTCTTCTTCCTTCATGTCATCGACTTCTTTAAAATACTTAAGACTGGCAGTAACCGAAACAACTGCAATTTGCTTGTCATTGGTCTTTTTAAGGTTAAAGTTTTTATTTTCAAAAAGTTTCTTTACAGCAAGATCACTATCGGACGGTACCTTATCGGTTACAACAACAACTTCCTTATCTGATCCGGAATCGTTGTTTCCAAAAAAGAAAAACCCTATTGCAAGGAAAGCAAGTGTAATCGATAGAAAAGCTACAATCACCAATAAAATAAAATAGCTGCTTTTTCCCTCCAAATTTATTTCCCCCTTTAAGCTTATGTATCCAGCAAATAATTACATTAGCATATTAAATATAAATTCATTATTTATTAAGGTTTATCTTATTATCTAGAACTTCAAGACTAATTATTATTAGCGTATTTCAAAATACCAGCTTTAAATTTCGTTACCTTTTCAACAATCTCATCAACGCTCTCACAAACTACATATTTTTTACCGTTTGTAAGTGTTATAACAGTATCTGGTGTACTCTCAAAACACTCTATTAAATCGCTGTTTAAGACAAATGACATCTTGTTTAACTTGGTTAATCTTATTATAATATTTTTGCTCCAAAAACACAATAGATAAATCTCAACAAATTTACAAATGTTGAATGAAAAAGTAAATTCCACTTTTAAAAAGTTAGAGTAGAATTTAGTCTTACGTAAATTCCACTACTTCATGTATAATTAATTTTGGTTTCCCAATCCGCAGTGAAAGGAGTTAATTATGTCTAATTTAATACCAGGAAACCAAAAACATCTCACCCTTGATAATAGGATTTTTATTGAAAAATCACTAGACAACAATTTACCTTTTAAAGTGATTGCGAAATATTTGTGCAAAGACCCTACTACTGTTTCAAAGGAAGTCAAGAAACACCGTTCTCTTACTTCTAGAAACAATTTTGTATCCCATAATCATTGTGTTCATCGTGGTAAATGTGGCCTTACAAATGTCTGCAAACGTACTGTTGCTTGTAAGAAGCAATGCAGAACATGTAATGCTTGTAATACCCATTGTGACCAGTTTAAAAATGAAATATGCAGTAAAGTATTAAAGGCTCCTTTTGTTTGTAACGGTTGTTCTAAAAAAGCTGGATGCAGGCTTGATAAATATTTCTACAAAGCAACTCAGGCTAATCGTCAATATAAGACTATCCTTGTTGAATCTAGAAATGGAATCAATATATCTGAAGATTCACTTAATCAGATGGATGCAATTGTCACACCTTTAATTTTGCAGGGGCAGACTCCGTACCAAATACTTAAAAATCATCCCGAAATAAAATGTTCTGAAAAAACAATTTATAATTATATTGCATCTGGTGTGTTATCTGTGAAAAACATTGATCTCCCCAGAAAAGTAAAGTATAAGCCTCGCAAACAAGACAGACCAAAAGCCAAAGATACAGGGATTTTTGAAGGACGAACTTATAATGATTTCATGAAATATATGGAAGCCCATCCAGAGACGAATGTTGTTGAAATGGATACAGTAGTCGGTTGTGAGGGTAGCCGAAAAGTACTACTTACATTATTCTTTCGCAGCTGCAAATTGATGTTAATTTATCTATTGCCAGATAAGACAGCAACTTCTGTTAAAAAAACATTTGACCATCTGGAAGAAAAAATGTCTCCTATCGGCTTCTACAACACATTTCCAGTTATTTTAACAGACAGAGGTACGGAATTTTCAAACCCAGAAGGACTGGAATGTGGGATTGATAATACCATACGCACATCCATATTTTTTTGTGATCCTATGGCTTCGTGGCAAAAACCAGGTATAGAAAAGAACCACGAATATATACGTTCTGTTCTTCCCAAAGGCTCATCCTTTGATAAACTGACGCAATGGGATGTAACAAGACTTGCAAATCATATTAACAGTACAGCAAGAGCCAGTCTAAATGGTAGAACCCCATTAGAACTGGCTCAATTGCTACTGGAAAAACATGCATTAAATGCATTCGGACTAAGAGAGATATCCTGCGACGATATCATCCTAAAACCAAAACTGCTGAAATAGAAACACAAACCAAGAGTTAAAACTGCGGATAGAAACCTCAATATCAACTCTATTCCGAGTGGAATTTAGTTTTACAAAAAATCCTCCAGTCGGCTGTTTGCCATGCAATTTTTTCTTCAGAGCAATTTTCTGTATGCTTATTATACTATATTTCAGGCACAAAGAATATAGTTCAAAGACTTGATTTAGTGGAATTTACTCTTCATTGTGGAATTAAAATTTACAGTGGAATTTAACTTTTCAATTAACGACAAATTTACAAAACAGGACCAAAACCGATATTTTATTACTATAGACTAGGCTTTAAGCCTTAGTCTATAGTAATAATTAACTAATTAAGTTACCTCTTTAGGTTTACAAGTTCCTGCAGCATTTCATCTGAGGTAGTTATTATTCTACTGTTTGCCTGGAACCCTCTTTGTGTAATAATCATATCCGTAAACTCTCTTGAAAGGTCTACATTGGACATTTCAAGTGTTCCTGGACTCAATGTACCTACTCCCTGTGAACCTGCCGGTACACCTTTTGTAAAGTCACCTGAGTTAGTTGTAGGCATAAACAGATTTCCTCCAACCTTTTGCAAACCGGCAGGATTATCAAATCCTGCAAGTGCTATAAGTCCCAGCGGCTGCTGCTGACCGTTGCTGTAAACACCTGTAAGCATACCATCTGAACCAATATTAAAAGTAACAAGGTTTCCTGTTGTGTATCCATTGACATTAGATGGTTTCACGGAGCTATCAGCTGCAAACTGAGTTAACTTTTTGAAATCAAGAGTAATATTAATTTTATTAGTACCACTATTGGCACCTGGATCAAATTCAAGAATTGCTTGCTCAGGTGCATCATCGTCACCTACAACAAGTTTTCCTTTTGAATTAAACTTTAGTTTTCCTTCATCTGCTGATACCACATTGCCATCTCTGTCACTAATAGTATATGTCCACTCTGTACCAGGTTCCGTTCCATCTGTTCCATCCGGCAATTTCACAGGTATATCAGTTAAACTGCCTGTCTTTTTGAAATTTACCATAAGTTCGTGTGCATTTCCCAATGAATCATAAATTGTAAATGGTACTGTAAATTGAGGATCTGCATCGTCAGGATCTGCTAATAAAGGTAACGCTGAATTCAAGTTTCCTGAAAATTCAGCATAAGTAGTAGCCTTAGCTGCTATAATCTTCTTGTTACCATTGGTTATATCAGAGTAAAGGTTAATAGGAGTTATTTCAGACTCAGTATCAAACTTTACCGTACCATCCCCTAATATTTCATACTTAGTCCATCCATATACATTCATACCATCCCCTGACACCAGATTTCCTAACTTATCAAGGCCAAAATTCCCTGCCCTGGTGAATTTAAAAGTATCTGCAGCAGAGCCCTTTACTATAAAGAAGCCATCTCCTGAAATAGACAAATCAGTAGGATTATCGGTTCTTTGAGGACTTCCGCCAGTCATTTGGTTATCAATTGAACCAACCGCAATACCCAGACCAATCTGCATAGGATTTGTTCCTCCTCTTGCAGTGGCAGCGTCAGGTGCTCCGGCACCTCTCAATGTCTGATTGAATATTTCCTGGAAGGTTACTCTTCCTGCTTTAAATCCTAAAGTGTTTACATTTGCAACGTTATTACCTATAACGTCCATTTTTGCCTGGTGTGCCTTTAGTCCTGAAACACCAGAAAACATAGATCTCATCATAATTTATTGACCCCCTCATTTAAGGTATCTTATTGTTCCGTCCGTCGTTCGGGAACATTCTTTCAGCCTCCCGTTAGGGTCCAGCCGAGTTTTATTGTGCTATGCAAAAATTGCACCATCAATGTTTGTAAATACGTTTTCTTTCAATTCACTATTGTTCACTGCCGTTACAACCGTTTTGCTGTTTACATTAACAACAAATGCCATGTCATCAAGTATTACCAGCGAGTCCTTAATCCCTTTGAGCTGAGCTTTTGAAACTGCATTACTGATCTTTTCCTTTTGAGTCTGGGTAAGATCAATATTTCTGGCTTGCATTCTCATTTCAGCATGCTTTGAAAATTTAACTCCGGAACCCTTGTCAATTGCCTGCTGAAGAAAATTCTCAAAGTTAACTCCTGCAGAATTACTATTGACATTTCTGGGATTCCCTGTTTGAACCTTCCCGGTTGTTAATGGCGGTTTAATTATCCTGTTTGAATAATTATTATTGATTACCATAACTCACCTTCTTTCACTTAGCTACTCCCAATGTATCTTCCTATGGTTTCTGTATATTTGATACACTGTACACTGATATATACATATTATCAAGTACTGCAGTTACCTTACCTGTGTTTTCATCTATACTGTAGCTCTTCAGTGTCGCTGTAACAGGTACCTTTGCTCCTGTAGCGCTATCCTTTATGGTTACCTTAACCTGCTTATCTGCTTCGGTTGTTCCGTTTAGCTTTTCTTCAAGATAGTTCTTGAGATAATTCGGATCCACAGCAGTTGAGCCTGTTACTTCGGCAATTTCAACATCTACATCGTCCATTACCGCATAATCTTCATTAAGTCCTCTCTGAATCTGCTTAACATTTCCTGAGAGATAAATTACATTGCCATTGGATGAATCGTATACCGCACCTTTTACTTTAAAACCTATCAGATTTGAATAATCAGCCAGGTTCTCATATGAATTGTAAAGTGCGTCATCAACCTGAATAATACTATCTACATCAACATCCTTATTATTAACTACAACAAAGGTTTTTCCGTCCTTCATTTTTACGCTTGTAACAGTACCCTGTACAGAACTAACTTCAAGTGTTCTGTCATCTGTAGTTGTTGCCGTAACGACTTTTCCTATCAGGGTAAATGCCTGAGATTTAGTCATAGAACCGTTCATATTCTGCATTTGCTCCAGAGAACTGAACTGAGCCATTTGGGCAATAAACTCTTTGTCGTCTACAGGTTCCAATGGATCCTGGTATCTTAACTGTGTTACCAGAAGATTAAGAAAATCATTTTTTCCAAGTTCACCACCGGTTTTTCTAGCGGCTGCTTCCTGCTTGTTCTTGGTACTTTCAATTATCTGGTCAATTGTAAGTGAGTTATTTATTCCGCTGGTTTGTGCCATAATCGTACCTCCTTTCTATGCTGTCAGGTTAATTGTATTGAGCTCATCTGTATACTGTGCCAACCTCTCTGGAAGATTCTCCAAAAGACTTACTCCGGCAACAGTTGTCTCTGTCCCACCTTCAGCGTGTTTTATTCTGTTTAGCGAACCGTTATTTTTGCCTTGTGACAAACTCTGGTTACGGCTTTCACTTCTATTATCCTGTCCAATCTGAACGCTTACACCGTCTATTGCTATGCCTTGTTTTTGCAGTGAATCCTTCAGCAGCTGCATGTTTGTTTCAATAATTTCCTTTACTTGCTGACTTTCAGCTATAAATTTAGCAGCTACAATACCCTGCTCAGTAACAACCTTTAGTTC
Source organism: Ruminiclostridium josui JCM 17888 (assembly GCF_000526495.1). Classification (NCBI taxonomy): domain Bacteria; kingdom Bacillati; phylum Bacillota; class Clostridia; order Eubacteriales; family Oscillospiraceae; genus Ruminiclostridium; species Ruminiclostridium josui. The sequence goes on from NZ_JAGE01000001.1 coordinate 207,233, forward strand.
AAGCTTTCCTAAATGATCCGGTTTTAGCTGAATAACCATTTCTGATTTATCCTGCCCCAAAATCACTTTAGCCTGCTCAATAACCTGATTTACAACATCTACGGTTTTAATAGGTTGCCGAACTGAAAAAACTGATTTTTCAGCAGTTACCTGACTGTTATTTAGAACGGCTTTAATATCCCCAACTACCTGAAAGTTTTGCTGTAAATTCTGCTCATCTGTTGTTGCTGCTTGAGGTGAAGTATTCAGCATTTGCAGTTCCAACTGCGGTTTGGTTGACTCTGATTTTTCATCATTATTCTCACTGGACATATCCTTTGCATTAGCTTCGGCTTCAACTTTATTTGAATCAGCTTTTTTGCCGTCACCTTCAAGAGATATTTCCTCCACAACATCTGTGTCAATATTTTGAGAAACAACAGTTTCTACGGGTTGCGACTGTGATTTCATTACTGCAATTATTTTTGCTGCTTCCTCACTGATTAGCCCCTGATTATTCTGTCCATTTTCAATAAGTGTATCCAGTTTCTCTTTAATATTTGAAGCCATCTTTGACAAATCAACAGACACTTTTCCTGCCTGTAAGTCATCACTATCATTGCCAGAGGAAATGTTATTACTATTTTCAGTAGCAACTTCTGACTCAGGTTTTATCTGTTTTGTAACTTCTGTGGCCAGCTTTAGAAGAATGTCCTTTTGCTTGTCATTGAGCTCAAGTAAATCTGATACCTTTTGCATAAAAATAGCCAGTTTACCAATATCCTTGAGATCTTTCAAGGAGAAACCAAGTTGTTTTGCCAGGTCAGCCAATTGTCCGGGGGTAATCCCTAACATTTGTGCAAGAGCCACAATCTGCTCATCATACATTTCAACTGCTTGAGCATCATCAGTGTTTACATCTGATAATTCCTTATTGGAATCGGCTTGTACAACTGACTTTGTGGAGACAGGCTTTCTACTCATCTGAACTTCTGCAAATGACTTAAACTTTGATTTACTGTCATTGTCCTGGACTGTATTGTTGTTTACTGCGGTATCATTACGTTTTGAATAATTGCTCACAGTGGTATCAAGAACTGATTTAAAAGCTGTACCAGCTGAACTCTGTGACGTTTTGGATTTTATATTCAAAATGTCATTACCGCTGTTCTGATTCAAGTTGAGTTTTAGTAAATCTCTACTAGTCGTTATCATTTTCTCACCTCCTTTTTCTTATTATATTTATGTAATGGGGTAGGAATTCTCCGTTCACCCTATTACCAAAATTATTTTTTTGAAGTTGTTTCTGCAACCCCAACCTTGTATTCCTTAGCCAATTGTTCAGACACCTTTGCTGCAAAGGTAGGAGTCATTTCTGTTAGTATTTCACCTGCAGTGTCCTTTTTGAGATTTTTCATAATATCAATTATCAGTGTCATTTTACTGCTGCCCATCTGTTCCATTATGGCAGCTACTGCTGAGGCATCCATTTGTTCATATATTGAACAGTATTTTTTTACATCTGCACTGATCTTTTCTTCTTGTAAAATGCTTGTATATAGTTCTTCAGCCTTTTGTGGGTTAACCTTCTTAAAATAGTTCTTATATTCGGTTGTGTCACCTTTAGAAATAACCTCTGACAGTTTATCGTAATCCTTTTGAAGACTGTCCTTTTCGGTTTGTAATTTATTTTTTTCAGTCTCTAGAGCCTTCATCTGTTGCTGAAGCAATGAGGTATTACTATCCTTTGCAGTTACCTGATTTTTAGTATTATCTAACTGCTTTGTTAAATCTTCAACCTGCTTTTCCAATTCTTCTTTTTGAGCTTTAATCTCATTATACTTGCTTCTTACCTGCTCCTCAGTCATATTCTTCTCGTCCTCGGGGTCAGGTTTCTCCGGCAAAGCCCAATTTAGCACAGGTATTCCCCGTATACTGTCTCCCATACTGTCTGCAACACCATTTACATTAAATTTGACAGCGATAAACAGTGCTCCTCCAATAATTAAAACAACTAGCAGTAAAGCTGTTATTATCGATATTATATAAAAAAGAGTGCTAGTAGTCTTTTTCTCTGGTATTTTTGACACATCTGTCGTTTTTAAAAGTGTCTCTACTTTTTCATCTTGTTCTGTAATATTAATATTTTCCGGCATTTTCTTCTCCTGAACCATCCTTGAACTTAAAACTGTTAAGCTCGTCAATTATTAGTTGTTCTGCTTTCGCCTGTTCTTTCAAGAACTCGCCATATTTCTTTTCTCTAAGTTTATCCAGTATTTTTCTTTCCTGTACTGCTTTGACCAGACTCTCTCTTTTTATATCGACTTGATTCTGGGCAATGTTTACGTTTTCTTTTTGTTGGGTTATTCTTTGTTTCAAAAAGTTCAAATAATTATTATATTCTTTTATTTGACTTATGGAAACTCCTTCCTCTACCTTTGAATTAAGTTCATTAATAGAAGATTCTCTGGTCATTTTCAAACTGTTAAGAAATCCTTTTTGCTTCTCTAACTCTCTTGAAGCTAAGGCCAGGTTATTTTTAGCATTGTCCTCCATTTGGATTTTAAGATTCCGTACTGATTCAAGTCTAAATTCGAACTTTTGCAATCAATCCCAGCCTCCTTTACTACTTCAGTAAACTAAGCACTTGTGAGTGTATATCCTCAAAAGTTACCTTTTCATCAGTTTCCTGCTGAAGAAATGAAGTTATATCATCAATGCTCTCAATTGCATAGTCTATCCTCTCATTACTTCCTTTTACATATGCGCCTATATTAATTAAGTCCTCTGCATCTCTATAAACAGCCATTATTTTCTTTATTTCATTGGCACATTTTTTATGCTCTTTATCAATAATATCACTCATAACCCTGCTGACACTTGCAAGAACATCAATGGCAGGGTAGTGATTTTTGTTTGCCATTGCTCTTGACAGAACTATATGTCCATCAAGGATTCCTCTGGCAGTATCTGTGACAGGTTCTGTAAGGTCATCACCATCTACCAGTACAGTGTACAATCCTGTTATAGAGCCTTTCTCAGATGTACCAGCTCTCTCAAGTAACTTAGGGAATACAGAGAAAACAGATGGTGTATATCCCCTTGACACAGGAGGCTCCCCTATTGAAAGTCCCACTTCTCTTTGTGCCATTGCATATCTTGTTAATGAATCCATTAAAAGTAGTACATCCTTACCGCAATCTCTGAAGTATTCAGCAATTGCAGTGGCAACCATGGCTCCTTTAAGCCTTATTAGTGCAGGCTGATCTGAAGTCGCAACTACTACTACTGATCTTGCAAGACCTTCCTCTGTTAAATCTCTTTCCAAAAACTCCCTAACTTCTCTACCACGTTCTCCTATTAGGGCAATAACATTTATATCAGCCTTTGTATTTCTTGCAACCATACCCATCAAGGTACTCTTACCAACACCACTTCCGGCAAAAATACCAACTCTCTGCCCTTTACCTATTGTTAAAAGTCCATCAATAGCTCTTACTCCCAAAGGCAAAGGCTCTGAAATTCTTTTTCTTGTTAAAGGGTTTGGAGGCTTATTATCGGTTTTATAAAAATGTTTGGATTGCAAGCTTCCCTTATCGTCTATGGGGTTTCCCAGACCATCCAAGACTCTACCTATTAACTCAGGTCCCACTGCAACCTTCAATGTATCACCATTGGCTGAAACAGTACTTCCAGGCCCTATACCCACCATTTCACCCAAGGGCATAAGCAAAACCTTTTCATCCCTAAATCCTACGACCTCTGCTTTGAGTTTATTGCCACCAGGAATATTTATATTACATAGATTCCCTATACTCACCTGCGGGCCATCCGATTCAATAGTTAGTCCTACAACCTTTGAAACTTTACCAATATAATCTATATATTCTTTTGACTTTAATGCTTCACTGTATTTTTTTAGGTTAACGCCTGACATTTGACCTCCTATAAAGAAAGCTGCAACGCACCTTAATTTGTTGATTCATTTAATATGTCTTTAAAGTCATTTTCTATTTTTTCCAATTTCGTATCTACACTGGCATCTATGCTACCGAAGGAAGTCTCAATGATACAGCCCCCTTCTTTTAATGAAAGGTCTTTTTTAATTTCTATTTCTTCAGATCTTTCAAGCATTGATTCCAATTCATCTTTATTCTCATTAACAAAATCAAAATCATGCTCGCTTAATTTAAGAATTGCCTTTCTATCTTTTGAACACTTTTCAAAAGCATCCTTAACCAAGAGCAATATATTCTGCTTACATTCCAGTTCTTTGCTAATTACTTTTTTTGCAATATCAAGAATTGTATTTACCGAATCCTCTTCTAGAGAATCTAAAATCTTCTTATAATCAATACCAGCTTGGGTCTTAATATCTTGTGCTTCCTTAATAAGTGCTTCATATTCCTGTTTGGCTTGAGCCAATCCCGTCTCATATCCCTCTGCCCTTGCTTCTTCAGAAACCTGCTGTTTAAGATTTTCTACATCCACAGATGCATTTTTTATAATATCCTTAGCTTCAAGCAAGGCTTCCTTTATTATCATATCTGCTTCTGCTTTGGCCTTATTAATAATTTCTTCGCCCAATGCTTTATAATCTACTTGTTCCTGCTCTTCTTCTTCATCCTGCTCCAAATCTGCTTTAGGTCCTATATTCTTTACGGGAGGCTGATATGTTACAGGAAATTTAATTTGAAACGGAACCCCAACATTTACTTGATTGTTTTTATATATCTTATTAGACAATTATTTCGTCGCCTCCTCCTCTTGAAATAACTATCTCGCCTGCATCCTCAAGCTTTCTAATAATATTAACAATCTTCTGCTGTGCTTCTTCAACATCTTTGAGCCTTACAGGTCCCATAAATTCCAAATCTTCTCTAATCATTTCGCTTAGACGTTTTGACATATTAGCAAATATAAGCTTCTGTACATCATCTGTTGCACCCTTAAGAGCAACTGCCAACTGGTTATTATCAACTTCTCTGAGGAATCTCTGAATTGATCTTCCGTCAAGAGTAAGAATATCTTCAAATACGAACATACGTCTCTTAATTTCTTCTGCAAGATCGGTATCTTCGATTTCCAATGTTTCCATAATGAATTTTTCTGTTCCTCTATCAACAGTGTTAAGGATATCAACAATAGATTGAACACCACCGGCAGCAGTATAATCCTCTGTAACCAAAGAAGAAAGCTTTTTTTCAAGAATTCTTTCAACTTCTTTTATTATGTCAGGAGATGTTCTGTCCATAGTAGCTACTCTACGCGCAACATCTGCTTGTTTGTCCTGTGGAAGGGCTGATAGTACTACAGAAGCCTGATGTGGTTTTAAATATGCCAATATCAATGCTATTGTCTGAGGATGTTCCCCCTGAATAAAGTTAAGCAACTGTGACGGATCAGTTTTTCTTACAAAATCAAAAGGCCTAACCTGTAATGATACTGTAAGTTTATTTATTATGTCTACAGCCTTTTGAGAGCCTAAAGCCTTCTCAAGTATATCTTTTGCATATCCGATACCACCTTCGGCAATATACTCCTGTGCAAGACATATTTGATAGAACTCCTCAAGGACTCTTTCCTTTTCATCAGGAGTTACAGCCCTAATGTTGGCAATTTCCAAAGTTAACTGCTCTATCTCATCCTCTTTTAAATGCTTGAATATTTCAGCTGACTTCTCAGGGCCAAGGGAAATCAGCAGCATCGCAGCTTTTTCCCTACCACTGTATTCTGTCTTTGCACTTGCTTTAGTCAAGCTTTTCACCCCACATATACATTTTTCTATTCATAATCATCTGTTAACCAATTCCGTAATAACTGTGCAACAGCATCCGGCTTTTGTTTAACAAACTTATCAATCTGCTTTTTAACCTCCGACCTTTCCTCCGTATCAATTTCCGGGACAGGATCAGGTCTAATATCATTGTATGCGAATTTTGAAGGAGTCATTGCAGTATCGTCATCAACTGCCAAAACAGGCTCCAGTTTCTCTTTTGATTTTTTTGGCAAAGCAATTATTACAAAAGCTATAACCATCAATACCAATAATGCAAGTAAACCATAATTGGAAATAAGATTCTTTAATGTATCTGCAGTAGAAGGTGTTTCTACTACTGGCGTTTGAATCTTCAGCTTAGATACCGCAATGTTTTCCACTGGAATACCTGTTGCCATACTAGCCAGATTCTTTACTTGAGTAATCATTTCGTCATTAAGCTTTGAATCATCAGGAACTCTGTTACCATATAATAAAGTAATGGCAGCAGAAGACCTTTCTGGAATAAGTTCACCTAAAGACTTTTCACTTTGTTTATTTGTTTCATTGTATTGGAAATTCTCAGTTACATCTGATTTGTTATAGGATTTAGAATCGTCGGAACCCGCCGGATAAGATGGCGTTGTGCCGGGGTTTGAATTTACACCGGGTGTTCCTCCGGTATCCCCGTTTTTTAAATTTTCCTTTGTCTCTTGTCTACTAACAATAGCACCTGAGTCTGCACCATTAGGATTTGAAAATTCCTTTGAGGTCTGAGTCAAGGTATCAAAATCAAGAACCGGATTTACAACTACTTTTGCTGTATCGAAACTATCTAGTTGATCAACCAATACTTCTCTTAAATTCTTTTCAAGGTCATTTTTGTACTTCTTTTTCATGTCATATTGAGTAGAGGTTTTATCTATCCCACTATCACTATCTGTATTAAGTACATTTCCTTTATTGTCTACAACAGTTACATTTTTAGGGTCTAACCCTTCAACACTACTTGCAACTATTTTTACTATACTTTCAGCCTGCTTGGCACTTATTTCATCTTTAGGAGTAATAACAACTGATGCCTTTGCATCCTTACTATTGCTATCATCAATTAAAAGAGTCTTTTCAGGTCTTACAATAGTTACATCTGCATCTTCAATATTTTGAAAAAGTTTTAACTGTCTGGCTATATCTGATTCATCAAGTTGCTGCCAGATGTGTTTTTTATCACTTTCAGTTGTATTTATCTTTATACTGCTGAGAGCATCAGCGAAAGTAAGTCCATTTTTAGGATATCCCGCAGAAACTAATTCAAAATGTGCTTCATCACTGTCTTTTTCGTTTACAATAATCCCCGATTTATCATCAGTAAGCTTGTAGGAAATTCCTTTCTCCGACAAGATTTTCTGCATCGAAGCTACATCTTCAGGACTGGCATCACGGATAACTGTAGTATAAGTAGGCCTTGTAATTAAAAATAGTCCTATCCCAACAGAGACTACCACAATGCCTGTTATAACAAAAATACGTGTTTTTTGAGATTTATCTAATCCCTTCCAGAAGTCAAGAAGCGGCTTAAGCAATCGAGTTATAATTTCTGGCAAAACTACCACCTCATCATTAATTTATTTCATCATTAGTTTTCATTTACAGAAACCTAAAAATAAATTTACATAATACTGCAAAATTAACATAAATTTCTGATTATATCTGCATCCTCATTATTTCAGAATATGCATCTAAAATCTTGTTTCTTATTTGCATGGTAAACTGCAGAGCGACATTAGCTTTTTCTCCAGCAATTAAAACTTCGGGAATATTATCCGTTTTGCCTAAAGCAAAATCTTCTTGTAATTTATTAGATTGATTTTCTAGATCTGACACCTTTGTAAGTGCTGATTTCAAGTAATCTCCAAAACTTACCTCAGGTGTATTTTTATCGTCATTAATTCCTTTAAGACTATAATTATCAGGTATTAATCGTTGTACTTCCCCAATCTTGTCTACTGCCATACCTTAACCCCCCTGATTTACAACTACAACCATAGAATTTAAACTAAAGTGTTTCGGTTATCTATTTATCTATATATCTATAATTATTTACCAATCTCCAACGCTTTCAACGCCATAGATTTAGTAGCATTTATCGAAGTAACATTAGCTTCATAGGATCTTGTTGCTGAAATCATATTAACCATTTCGGTAACAATATCTACATTTGGCATGTTAACATATCCATCTGCATCAGCATCAGGATGCCCTGGATCGTATACCTTTTTGAACTCCGTAGGATCTTCCACAATACTGCTGACCCTAACTCCATTACCACCATTTAGTTTGTTTGATGCGTTCTCTAAAACTTGAGAAAATGAATTTGAATCAGAACGTTCTTCAAATACTACTTCTCTCCTTCTATACGGAGTACCTTCAGCAGTTCTTGTAGTATTTGCATTTGCAATATTCTGAGAAATGGTATCCATTCGTACTCTTTGTGCAGTAAGCCCTGAAGCACTTATATCCAATGCACTAAAAATACCCATAATCAGCGTCTCCCCTCTGAAATTACGTTTTTAATCTTGCTAAAATTATTATTAATCATTTGGATCAGCGAATTATATTGAATGGTATTCTTGGCTAGATAAGCCATTTCACTGTCTATATCTACGTTGTTTCCATCAATACGCATGCTGGTATCTGAATTGTCCTGAGTAATTTCGGGCTTAATCTTATCAATATTCTTTGATTTTATAGGTATATGCCTTTCATCAGTTGTAATCCCTTCAAGCCTTTTGCTGTCAAGAGATTCATTCAGGTACTCCTCAAAAGTAACATCCTTTCTCTTATAATTCGGAGTGTCTACATTAGCCAAGTTTTGAGATATAACCTCGTTTCTGGCCCATGAGGCATTTATAGATTTTTCAAGTAGATTGTTCTTTGCGTATAATTTTTCTATCATAATAACCCCGCTCCCAACTCATAGCATATAACCAATACTTTTTTATTAGCTAAATTCTAGCATATAAAATTTAAAAATACAATAAATAAAGCTTATTATTATAGCATATTAGGACTAATTCCCCAGATTATAATGTACTTAAAGTTCTACTTTTTTGACAAAATTAACAGAATTTTTTGCAATTTCCATATTACGTTTTTTCTTATCTCTTATAGAAACAATTATATCATCTATTCCATTAAATATTCCAAAATTAACATTCATCGGTTGGAAATTTTTTACACTAACATCAGAAATATAATTACTTAATGCTCCAATTGCAGTATTGGCCGGAAATATAATTCTTTCTTTTCCCAAACACTGTGCAGCTGCATTTATTCCTGCTACAAATCCTGATGAAGTTGATTCTATATATCCTTCAACTCCGGTTATTTGCCCTGCAAAGTACAAATTTTCATTACTCTTTAATCTATATGTGTTATCAAGAAGCTTAGGAGAGTTGATATAGGTATTTCTATGCATTACTCCATATCTGACAAACTCTGCATTTTCCAGTCCTGGTATCAGTCTGAAGACCCTTTTCTGCTCAGGCCATTTTAAATGAGTTTGAAAACCAACTATATTGTACAGAGTTGCATTTTTATTGTCCTGTCTAAGCTGTACTACAGCGTAGGGCTTTATATTGGTTCTTTCATCAATTAGCCCTACCGGTTTCAGAGGCCCGAACCTCATAGTATCTTTTCCCCTATGCGCCATACTTTCTATAGGCATACAGCCTTCAAAAACCATATTCTTCTCAAAGTCTTTTACTTCAGCTGCTTCAGCATTTACTAGGGCGTCATAAAAGATTTCATACTCTTCCCGGGTCATTGGGCAATTTATATAATCTTCAGAGCCCTTTCCGTACCTTGCAGCTTTAAATGCCTTGTCCATGTTTATAGAATCATAAGTAACTATAGGTGCTGCCGCGTCAAAAAAGTGAAGATAGTCTTCACCAGTAATACCTTTTATATAATTAAACATTGGTTCTGATGTAAGAGGCCCTGTTGCAATGATAGTTATATTTTCATCAGGTACTGTATCCATTTCTCTATTAACTATTTCAATATTACTATTCTTCTTTATTTCCTCAGTTATATATTGTGAAAATCCTTCTCTATCTACAGCAAGTGCTCCTCCAGCAGGTACTCTGGTCTCGTCAGCAGCTTTCATTATCAAAGAATCCATAATCCTAAGTTCCTCTTTCAATAAGCCCACTGCATTTTCCATTTGGTCAGACCGAAGTGAGTTACTGCACACCAGCTCTGCAAAATTATCAGAATGGTGAGCAGGAGTAGTTTTATCCGGCTTCATCTCATAAAGAGTTACATTAATACCCCTTTTGGCTATCTGATACGCCGCCTCACATCCTGCAAGTCCTGCTCCTATTACATTTACTTTCTTACACATCTAAAGTCTCCTTTGATTTATGTCAATAAATAAAATTAACCGAAAGCAGACTTTTATTACCTTCGGTTAACTAACATTAACTATAATAAGTATAATTACTTTTATGCAAATATACAATGTGAAAATTGTTCTATTTCAATTTATTTTCCAGTTTGTGTTGATGTTTCCATATTGCTTACACACTTTTCGTTGCTGCATTTAAGAACCTTCTTTTTACCGGAAGACTTTTGCAGCATAAATGCTCCGCAAGAAGGACATGTTTCCTTATTCGGACTAGGCATATCCCAACTCATAAATGAACACTCCGGATTTCTCTCACAACCAATATACTTTTTACCTTTTTTAGTCTTCTTGATGAGTACTTTTCCTTTGCAAAGAGGACACTCCACTCCAGCTTCTTCTACAATAGGTTTTGTATTTCTTCATTCTGGAAATCCCGGACAAGCAAGGAACTTGCCAAACCTTCCATGCTTAACAACCATATACCTTCCACACTTATCACATTGTACATCCGATACCTCTACAGGTAATTCAACATCTCCTATTGATTCTTCAGCCTTTTTAAGTACTCCTGCAAATGAAGAATAAAACTCCCTCATTACGGCCTTCCATTCTTTATTACCATCCTCAACATCATCTAGTTCGCTTTCCATCTGAGCAGTAAATTCTGTATCAACAATGTTCTCAAAATGTTTTTTCATTATGTCATTTACAATTTTTCCTAGTTCTGTTGGTACCAATAACTTCTTCTCTTTCAAAACATAACCACGGGATAATATAGTTGTGATTGTTGGGGCATAAGTACTAGGTCTTCCTATCCCTTTTTCTTCTAAGGCTCTTACAAGGGTGGCTTCGGTATACCTAGCGGGAGGTTGTGTAAAATGCTGTTTTGGAGTATTCTTTTTTAATTCAAGAATATCTCCTTCGTTCAACTGAGGTAGGTTATTTTCCTTTCCATCCTGCTCCTCATCATCTTCCTTACCCTCTGTATCATTTCCTTCAATGTACAATACCATAAAGCCCGGGAATTTTACTTTTGAGCCATTTGCTTTAAAGGTATATTTCCCTGCACTAATATCAGCTGATACAGTATCATATATGGCAGATGACATCTGACTTGATATAAATCTGTCCCATATAAGCTTGTAGAGCTTGTATTGTTCTGCACTAAGAAATTCTTTTATTACTTCAGGTGCCATATCCATATATGTCGGACGTATTGCTTCATGGGCATCCTGAGAAGCTGATTTGTTTTTATATATCTTTGGATTTTCAGGGATATAATCCTGTCCATACTTTGTTTTAATATACTCTCTTGCCTCATTCTGTGCGTCTGCTGATATCCTTGTTGAGTCTGTTCTCATGTAGGTTATTAAACCCACAGAACCACGTCCCTTTATTTCAATACCTTCATATAGCTGCTGAGCAACCATCATGGTTCTCTTGGTTGTAAATCCAAGTTTTCTGGAAGCTTCCTGCTGTAAAGTACTGGTAATAAAAGGTGCTGCAGCTGCCCTTTTCTTTTCCTGTTCTTTAACTTTTCGAACAATATATTCGCTTTTATTTATTTCATCTAAAATAGAATTAACTTGTTCCTCATTTGCTAATTCAATTTTTTCCTTGCCAATACCATAGAATCTTGCTTCAAAATTGGGGCTTGCTTTTGGTTTCGCAAGCTTCGCTGTTATTGACCAATATTCCTGTGATTCAAAATTTTCTATTTCCTCTTCCCTGTCGCAAATCATTTTTGTAGCTACAGATTGTACTCTTCCTGCACTCAAGCCTTTTTTTACTTTTTTCCAAAGCAGAGGACTTATCTTATAGCCCACTATTCTGTCCAGCACTCTTCTTGCCTGCTGTGCATCAACAAGGCCCATATCTATTGTCCTTGGCTGCTTTATAGCATTCTTTACGGCATTTTGTGTTATTTCATTAAAAGAAACTCTACACTTCTGTTGTTCATCAATATTTAATATTTTGGCCAAGTGCCAGGATATCGCCTCACCTTCACGGTCAGGGTCAGTTGCAAGAAACACTTTTTTAGCTGCCTTGGCTTCTTTTTTCAATTTTGATATTACGTCTCCCTTGCCTCTTATAGTGATATACTTTGGCTCAAAATCATTATCAATATCAACACCCATCTGACTTTTTGGTAAATCCCTAACATGTCCGACAGAAGCCTCTACCTTATATCCCTTACCTAAAAATTTACTTATTGATTTAACTTTTCCGGGAGACTCCACAATAACCAGGTTATCAGCCATTTTATTCCTCCGTGTCGAATATCCATTTTCTGTATATTGTATTATTAAACAACTACTAATTTAAACTGGTTTTTTCAATCTGTCAACCTCACAATAGTAATTCTACATTAAATACTCAAAATTATTCCTCTTTTTTATGTATCAGATTATATTATAACCTCAAATATTTTACCGGGGTTTTGACTAATTATCCCTTTCATTTCAAGCATAAATAGTATATTGTTTGCATCTTTTGCAGAAATATTACTTGTTTCAATAATTTCATCTATATTATGTACTCCATTTAAAATTATCTTTAAAATTTTTATTTCATCGGTTGTCAGTCCCTTAAATAAATTTAGATATTTTTTACTGGTTTTACTTAAGGTATCTTCATGGAAAAATGTAAAATTCTGTACCCCGCTATATTCAAATTCTTCCAGAATATCAGAGGCATTCAATACCAGTTTGGCTCCTTCTTTAATTAATTGGTTTGTGCCCATACTGTAGGCACAGTCGATATTTCCCGGAACTGCAAAGACTTCTTTCCCCTGCTCCAAGGCAAACCCTGCTGTAATTAGAGAACCACTTCTTTTTGCTGCCTCAATGACAAGGACTCCGCCTGAAATTCCGCTTATTATTCTGTTTCGCGCAGGAAAGTTATGTTGCAGCGGAGGCATTCCCGGAGGGTACTCAGATATCACTAATCCTTTGGAGGCTATTATATCATTAAAAAGTCCTATATTTTCCTGAGGATAAATAATATCCAGCCCAGAACCAAGAACTGCTATGGTTCTTCCTCCTGCGTCCAGACAACCTTTATGAGCAATGCTGTCAATTCCTCTTGCTAGACCACTTACTATTGTTACACCTCTCATTGAAAGGTCATATGACAACCTACCGGCGGTTTTCGTACCATATACGGTAGGCCTTCTTGAACCAACTACTGCAATAGAAAAACTGTCAGATTCAAGTTTTCCCTTATAATATAAAGCTATAGGCGGATCATATATATTTTTTAGTTTTTGAGGATAAACTTCTTCAAAAATATTTACCATTTTTATATTAGTTCTCATCATCACTTCATATATTGCACCAACTCTATGCCTTTTGTCTGAATTCAAAAGCTCTTTTATATTTTTCTCAGTTAATCCTTTTGTATTTTTAAGGTCATTTTCTGAAAGACCATATATAATTTCGGGGCTTTTATATTTTTCCAATAAGCTAAATGCTTTTTTTGAACTTAATCCTTCCAAGGATGATAACCAAATCCAATACTCAATATCTCTCATAAAATCTCCTTATAGTTTTATTCTGTCCATACTGCGATATTGTATAGCTTCGGCAATATGTTCAGAATTTATTTTCTCACTTGCATCCATATCTGCAATAGTTCTTGCTACTTTTAAAATTCTGTCATAAGTACGAGCACTCAGCCCAAGTCTTTCAAATGCCATCTTAAGAAGGCTTGTCGTACTTCTATCAAGTTCACAGTATTTTCTGATTAGTGCTGGCGTTAATTCAGAATTTGAATATATTCCTTGCCCCTTATATCTGTCATTCTGAATCCTCCTTGCCCGATTTACTCTTTCACGTATAACGGCAGATGTTTCTTCCTTGACTTCATTATTTAACTCATCGTATCTGACAGGATGTATTTCTGCGTGTATATCAATCCTATCCAGCAACGGCTGACTTAGTTTGCCAAGGTATTGTTGAACCATTTTGGGTGTGCAACTGCATTTATTTGACTGTTCCAGATAATAACCGCATTTACATGGGTTAGCTGCACAAATAAGAGTTGTTCTTGCAGGGTATGTTATACTTCCGTTGACTCTAGATATGGTTATCTCTCCATCCTCTAAAGGTTGCCTAAGCACCTCGATAGCATCTTTTTCAAATTCGGGAAACTCGTCCAAAAAGAGAACTCCATAGTGGGCAAGGCTAACCTCTCCCGGTTTGCACTGTTTCCCACCTCCTACAAGACTTACAGCTGATATAGTGTGATGGGGATTTCTAAAAGGTCTGTGGGTAACTAAAGAAGCATTTCTAGGCAAAAGACCTGAAATACTGTGTATTTTTGTTATTTGAACTGCTTCATCGAATGTCATATCAGGCAGTATTGATGGCAGCCTTTTTGCCAGCATAGTTTTTCCGCTGCCAGGGGAACCTATCATAAGCATATTATGGGAACCACATGCGGCTACCTCCATTGCCCTCTTTAGACTTGCTTGTCCCTTTACATCACTAAAATCCAAGCTGTCTTTTGTATTATGCATAAATATACTATCCACATCTATAAGATAGGATGGGATAATTTTATCACCATTGAGATGTTTTATAATGTCATCAAGATTTTTTACAGGTAAGATGTTTACACTTTTGAACACTGCTGCTTCATCGGAATTTGATTCAGGTACAATTACATTCTTTATGTCATTTGCAGCTGCACAGCAAACCATTGAAATGATTCCATCCACTGGTTTTATACTTCCATCCAGAGATAGTTCTCCTAAAAACATGTATGACGTTAAATCGGTATTTTTTATTATACCCGACGCTACAAGTATTCCTATTGCAATGGAAACGTCATACATTGCTCCTCCCTTCCTCAGACTTGCAGGAGCCAAATTTATTGTTATCCTCCTTACGGGAAAATCTATCCCGCTATTCTTAATAGCGGCTCTGACTCTTTCCCTGGATTCTCTTACAGCCATATCGCCAAGTCCTACTACGTCAAAACTGGGTATACCATTGCTTATATCCGTTTCAACGTCAACAATACAGCCGTCAATACCCAAAAGGGCACAGCTTTTTACTTTTGAGACCATATAAAAGATCCTCTCATTATAATTTTTTTGAAATTTAGATGTAAATCAAATTTGAATATAACTTTAAGAAATTTAAAAAGACAAAATACTAAAAATTACAAGAAATGATATCATTCTATCAAATAAATTTTAACATAAAACTATAATAAAGTCAAAAAAACCCATCCATCAAAAATGAATGGGTTGTATTTTTATACAATCTATTCCTTATTTTAATCTCTAAGGAGTTTTCTAAGCTCGTCCATAAAAGTATTTATATCCTTGAATTGCCTATAAACAGACGCAAATCTCACATAAGCAACTTCATCCATAGTTTTAAGCTTTGCCATAACCATTTCACCTATATCTTCTGTAGTTACTTCTCTTTGAAGTGAGTTATGCAGTTGTGATTCAATGCTTTCTACCATTTTCTCCAAATCATTTATAGAGACGGGCCTTTTCTCACATGCTCTCAAGAGTCCATTCATCAGTTTATCTCTATCAAAAGGCTGTCTTGACTTATCCTTTTTAATTACCATCAAAGGTAGACTTTCAACCTTTTCATATGTAGTAAATCTTCTATTACATTTTGTACATTCACGTCTTCTTCTGATAGCAGAGCCTTCATCTGTGGGTCTGGAATCAATAACCTTATCTTCTATAAAACCGCAAAATGGACACTTCATTTGTTTATATCCTCCTGTTGTAAAAGCAAGTGTTTTTATGCTTATTCCATTTTACCTTATTTGATAATATTTGTATACATACAGTAACTATCATTCTAAAAACTTTCTTACAATATTTTCATTGGTTTCAACAAGTATTATTTCGTCACCAACCTTAATTACATTTTCCCATGGAATTATGTATTCATTGTCCTTTCCAAACATACCAAACATGCCAAACCATTTACCCGGTATAGGTACTACTATCCCCTCTATTCTTCCGTCATTGAGGTTTATTTCCACATCTGAAACCATTCCCAGACGTGTACCATCAGAAACGTTTATAACTTCCTTATCCTTCAAACTACTTGCTCTTCTCATGTATTGACCTCCGCAATTTTAAAAAAATTAGGACATATATTAATAATTATATGTCCTAATTTTTTTGATATGAAATATTTAACTCTTCATATTTATTAAATGTATTTTTTCATATGCATTAATGCAGTCTTTTCAAGTCTTGATACCTGTGCCTGCGAAATTCCAATTTCATCTGCAACTTCCATTTGAGTTCTTCCTTCAAAAAACCTGAGATTAAGAATCAGTTTTTCCCTGTCATTTAGTTTTCGCATGGCTTCTTTCAAGGAAATTGTTTCAAGCCAGTTCTCGTCAATATTTTTGTCATCACTGACCTGATCCATTACATAAATAGCATCTCCTCCGTCATGGTAAACAGACTCAAATAACGATATGGGGTCTTGAATCGCATCCAATGCAAAAACAATATCCTCTTTGGGAAGTTGAAGTTCCTGAGCCAGTTCTGCGATTGTAGGCTCTTTTGAATTTTTTGTAGTTAGTCTCTCCTTTGCCTGTAATGCTTTATATGCAATATCTCGCAAAGAACGGCTAACTCTTATGGAGTTATTATCTCTTAGATATCTTCTGATTTCACCGATTATCATTGGGACTGCATAAGTTGAAAACTTTACATTTTGACTTACATCAAAATTATCTATAGCTTTTATTAAACCTATACAACCTACCTGAAACAAATCATCTACGTATTCTCCTCTATTATTAAATCTCTGAATAACGCTCAAAACAAGCCTGAGATTTCCTTTTATAAACTCATCTCTAGCAGAATTATCACCATTATGCATTCTTTCAAACAATACTTTTTTCTGTTCATTTGTAAGAACAGGAAGTTTAGATGTATTAACACCACATATTTCAACTTTATTGATAAGCATATAAAAAACCTCCAGAGCAATAATAACTGTGCAATATCATTATTGCCATGAAGGTCTATTTTATACTGAATCAGCATTCAAAATATTTTTCTTGAAACCCTTGACAATCTTGCTTTTGCGGGCTCAACGGCTTCTCTCTAGGTCATCCTGCTAATCTCTTTTTTCAGTCTGCTGATAATTCTTTTTTCAAGTCTCGAAATATATGATTGTGATATCCCCAACATATCCGCTACTTCTTTTTGGGTTTTTTCAACACCGTTTGAAAGACCAAATCGGAGTTCCATGATTTTCTTTTCCCTTACTGATAATTTTTTCATAGCTGCAGCAAGAAGCTCCTTATCAACCTCATCCTCAATACTTCTATGAATCATATCATTATCAGTTCCAAGTATATCCGACAGTAATAGTTCATTACCATCCCAATCAATATTTAAAGGTTCGTCAATAGATATTTCTGCCTTAACCCTGTTATTTCTTCTCAAATACATGAGTATTTCATTTTCAATACATCTTGAAGCATATGTTGCAAGCTTAATGTTTTTTGAAGGATTGAAGGTATTTATAGCCTTTATCAAACCTATAGTACCTATGGAAATCAAATCTTCTACTCCTACGCCCGTGTTTTCAAATTTTCTTGCAATATAAACAACTAGCCTGAGATTTCTCTCAATTAAAATACTTTTAACGCCATAATCACTTTGCTCAAGTTTATTAAGGAGGTATGTCTCCTCGTCTAAGGTAAGAGGAGGCGGTAAGGCCTCACTGCCTCCTATGTAATGTATTGGAAATACGCTCCCAATCTTAAATTTCCTTAATAGCGTTTCGTACTTAATTAGTAAGTACATCTTACACCTGGATACTAAATTCATTTAGCTGTCCCCTTTCAAATATGTATATAGTAATTTAGCCTACGCAACCAGTTCCGGGCCAAGCAGTGCCTTGTACTTTTCATTCCTTGACAGGGACCTGTTGTATATACCTACAATCACATTTTTTACATCCCTTTTTTCTTCTTCCTCACCAATTTCAATAAAATCAGGTTTAAACCCTATAAGCATTCCATTTTCCTTTCCCAGTGAGCTAAAGGGTATCAATCTGAATCTTGAAAACCATTTCGAAGTTGAAATTGTTGTAGTTACACAGCTTAAATCATCTTCTTTTGAATTTTTAAATATATCCTTTATCTCTATGGGCAGTAGTTCTTCAAGAGCATTAAACTCCACAACCATTACAGGATTATTTGTTAATGGATCCTTTAACGAGTTGCCTGTATCCACCAAAGCTGGAAACCCTATCTTTCTGTTATCAAAGGCAATCTTAACAGGTATTAGTAGATTTTCTCTGGTAAATTTACTTTGAATTACTTCCATAAATATTTTTATGATTATACCCACCGTAACAAGTGAAAAAAACATCAAACTCCATTTTGATTGTCCAAATACATAAACAATACCGTTTTTCACAAAACCTCCCTGATTGTTAAAAAACAAGAAAGCAAGGGCCGCACCGGCAAATATAAAAGTTGATATGTAAAAAATTACCAGTGTTTTAATAAATGTCATAATCTTTCTGGGAGAAAAGGTTACAGCAATTATAAAAAATGATAAAAGTATCTTTGCCAATGTTGTATAGAATACCTTTATATCTGGTTCAATAATTATTATGCCAACATATAAGGCGCCTATTATTGCTCCAGAGAATAATCGCAAAGTACTAGTTCTGTATTTGGAAAACTTTGCAGTAACATATAGTATAAGATAGTTAATAACTAAATTTTCAAGTATAAGAACATCCAAATAAATTTCCACTTTAATACCTCACAATTACTAAAAGACCTGTACGGAAATTATATCTATTAAATTATTATTCAAGCCTTTATGTTTTTATGTTCATTATACATAGTTAATTAACAAAAGTTTGTCAAAAAGAAATGTAGAAAAAGAATTTTCATTTGACAAAATAGGTTTTCAAAATCTCTGAAAATGCAAAAAGCCCGTTGGAACTTCCAACGGGCTGTAAATGCGATAAATTAATCGAATTTATATTGTAATTATTTAAATCTGTTTCTTCTAAGAAAAGTGGGTATATCAAGTTCATTATCAAGAGACATTGAACCAGAAGAATTTTTCTCTTGGGAAGTCGAACCATAACTTCCTCCTTCAACAGGTGTTGAAGCATTTGCTTGCACTGGATTTTTAACTGCCTTTTCAGCAGGCTTCTCAGTCTTCTTTAGTATAGGACTAGTTTCAAAACCAGTTGCAATAACTGTTATCATAAGTTCATCCTTGAGATTGTCATCAATAACAGCTCCAAAAATTATATTTGCTTCGGGGTCAGCAGATTTCTGAACCAGTTCGGCAGCAGTATTTACTTCAAACAGTCCCAAATCAGGTCCTCCTGTAATATTTACAAGAACTCTCCTTGCTCCCTCAATTGATGTTTCAAGCAGAGGACTTTGAATTGCTTGTTTTGCTGCATCTTCTGCCCTGCTTTCACCGGATGCTCTTCCAACACCCATGTGAGCCAAACCTGAACTAAGCATTATTGTTTTTACATCGGCAAAGTCAAGATTTACCAATCCGGGAACTGCAATCAAATCAGAAATACCCTGTACACCCTGCCGTAATACATCATCAGCCATTTTAAAAGCCTCTACCATTGTTGTTCTCTTCTCAACAACTTGTAGGAGCCTATCATTTGGAATTGTTACCAAAGAATCAACTGAATTTTTAAGGTTTTCTATACCTCTTTCAGCGTGCTGCATACGGGTTCTGCTTTCAAACATAAAAGGTTTTGTAACAACTGCTACAGTAAGAATACCCATTTCTCTTGCAAGCTGAGCTACAACAGGAGCTGCACCAGTCCCAGTTCCACCGCCCATACCGGCAGTAACAAAAACCATGTCGGCACCCTTTATGGCTTGAGCAATCTCATCTCTGCTCTCATTAGCTGCTTTTTCTCCTATTTCAGGATTTGCTCCAGCACCAAGGCCCTTAGTAAGCTTATCACCTATCTGAATCTTTGTATTGGCTTTTGATAAAAATAATGCCTGCTTATCAGTATTAATCGCTATAAAATCCACGCCTCTTAATCCGGCTGCTATCATCCTGTTAACGGCATTGTTACCACCGCCGCCGCAGCCAACAACTTTAATTTGGGCAAAATGGTCCATGTCAATCTCGAAATCTAGCAATTTAAATCCCCCTTTAGCATTTGTAATAAAACTGGATGTGTATATCTATTAAATTCAACGGAATAAATTGTCTTATTGCATATATAACGTAGAAAAACACATAACAATACTATATATTATAAAAACAAATTAGGCAAGTTTTGATTTTATTACCTAATAAAAAAATTCTTTTAATGCATTTAAAGCCTTTTTTACAAATGAACTTTGCTTAGCTTTTTTTACAGGCTTTAAATCAGTTTTTTTACTGATAGAACTTGTGGTACTTGCTTCTCTTTCCTGTTTTCCTATATAACTGACTATACCTGCAGCAGTACAATATTGCAGACTAGATAAACTTCTAACTTTTGGCGATGCTACCCGTACAGGCGTATTAAATAGTTCATTTGCAATCTGTACCGCTCCATCCAATGCAGCTATACCGTTACCGGAAAGTACCACTCCTGCACCGTAATTTCCGGGACAGTTTTTTGAAATCAGATCAGAGCAAATGCTAAATATCTCATAAACTCTTGCTTCAATTACTTCTATAATATCTGAAACCTTAATATTCTTTTTAAAGCTCTCACTGATATCGTTTACGGTTATATCCTGATCAAACTTAATAAGAGTTGTGGAAGCCAGTTGAAGCTGTCTCTTTATCTTTTCTGCTTCGGAATATGTAATCTTAAGAGCTATAGATAAGTCATTTGTTATATGATCTCCTCCAACAGGAATACACTTATTCATAACCAGCATCTCATTTTTGAAAACGCTTATCTCTGTTGAACCTCCTCCAACATCAATAAGCACAACTCCCATTTCCTTTTCATCTGGAGCTAAAATGCATTCTCCTGCAGAAAACCCTTCTGGTATTATGCCATCAACTTTTAGACCTGCTTTTTCCATACTTCTTACAATATTCTGTATTGATATTACCTTTCCTATGACTACATCAAAATCTCCCTCAAGCTTTGTTCCCTTCATACCTACAGGGTCGGTTATACCGTCATAACCGTCTACTATGTATTGTCTGGGAACAACATCAATTATCTCACTGCCTTCAGGTATATCTATAGTACCTGCAGAGTAAAGAAGTTTTTCTACATCGTTTCTTGAAATTTCTTTATTATCGCTGACAACAACAGTAAAATTCTTGTGATTTTTAATATCCACATGAAGTCCTGATATATTTACGTATGCAGTTACAACTTTGATTTCTGCCTGAGCTTCAGCCATTTTTACAGAATTTCTGATAGATGACGAAACCGCCTCAATATCTATAATGATTCCTTTTTTAACTCCAGTACAAGGATCAGTTCCTTTACCTAAGACCTCTACCTCGCCCATGCTATTAATTTTTCCAATTACCGTACTTACTTTGGAAGTACCTATGTCAATTCCTACAATGATATTCGACACCGAACTGACCCCCTAAAAAGTGTATCTTTAGTACTTTAAGCAACATTTTAATCTAAAATATCCTCTTTTACTATATTATCTTTTTTAAACACTTTATTCAATAGATATCTTCTAATTAAAGCAAAGTTTAAGAAAAGTCTGTTACCGAAGGCAAAAATGGCTGCAAAGTAAATTTGTATACCCAGTTTGTCCCCGATATAAGCAAGACCGGCAGCAAGTAACGCATTACCAAAAAATCCTGATAAGGAATATTCTCATCTCAAATTTTTTGTTTATTGAGGCAACTATTCCGCCAAAAACAGAGTCTAATGCAGCAAGTATGGCAACCGCTACATATGTAAAATACTCTGATGGTATTGTTATTGGTATAAGCATTCCTGCAATTATTCCCAGAATTAATCCTAATATCGGTATCATATTAACCTCCATGAGCCGCAGTGTATGTATTTTAATTATTCAGCCGGAGCAAAGAATGGATGGTTTCCTGTTGTGAAATCCAATGTTCCCTTTTGCTTGGCAGTAATATTATTAACAAATAACTGTCTGAAGAAACCTATTTTGTAATCCAAATCATCCATGTCACCAAACTTCACGGTAACTCTGTTTTCAAATACAGCTGTTACTGCACCAGGGTCTGACAAATTAACTGCTGTCAGCTTTTGGTACAGTTTCATTTTAGAATCCTTATCACTTTTAGTAAGTGCATTACAAAAATTCATTAAGTCATTTAGTGTATCTTTATTCTTAAATTTTAACTCTTGTCCAAGTTTAAAGCTATCCAACGAATTACCTATTATTTTGAAATATTTCTTTATTTCGTTTTGATTTGTAAGAACTTCCAACGCATAGCCCTGTTTATCAATCAACAGGCTTGTCCCTTTGTTATCAAATATGCAAAAAGGCGTTCTCTCCGTCACCTTTATTTTTATTGACTTGGGTAAGGAAGGTCTTATACTGATAGAGCTAATATACGGCATAGACATTGAAACTGCTTTTTCCTTGTCTCCAAATTTTAGAGTAAGCAGATTCTTTGGTTTCTCTCCAAGCATTTTAAACACATTCTGACCTGTAACAAGACCTGAACGCAGAATTATTTCATTTGCCTGGTATTTTTTATTTCCAGTAACCTTTATGTTATCTACAATAAAAAGTGAAGAACGGGCAAATAAAACAACTGCCGTCACAATCAAAACAAATGTTAATAACTTTTTTAGCCTTCTTATTCTAAATCTGTATTTTTTTTTCTTTTTATCTTTTGTAGTTTTTAAATTTTTCTTTTGACTATTATTCATTTGCTTTATACCCTTATAATTTTTGCACCTAAAGAAGACAGTTTATCTTCTATTTTGTAGTAGCCTCTGTCAATATGCTCAAGGCCTGAAACTATAGTTTCCCCTTTTGCTGCTAACCCAGCAAGAATTAAAGCCGCACCTCCGCGTAAATCTCTTGCGGCAACCTGCGCACCGTTAAGACCTTCAACCCCTTTTATAACAGCCACACGACTGTCAATTCTGATATTTGCACCCATCTTTAAGAGTTCGTCAACATGTTTGTACCTGCTTTCAAATATTGTCTCTATTACAATGCTGGTACCTTTACATATTGAAAGCAATGCCATCAGCTGTGCCTGCATATCCGTTGGGAATCCAGGGTAAGGCAGCGTCCGTACTACTTCAATTGCATCTAACCTTGCTCCAGAGTTTACCTGAATATCATTCCTTTTTATAGAAATTTGACAACCTATATCCCTTAAAACCGAAGCAATAGATATAATGTGTTCCGGAATAATGTTCTTTATTGTTACGTTTCCGCCTGTAATAGCAGCTGCAACCATATATGTACCAGTAATTATTCTATCTGGAATTACAGTATGCTCAACATTGTTTGGTTTTTTCTCAAGTCCTTTAATTCGTATTACACTTGACCCTGCTCCGGTTACCTTTGCACCGATTTTTTGCAGAAAGTTCTGCAAATCTACTATCTCAGGCTCTTTCGCTGCATTTCTGATAATAGTCTCCCCCTGTGCATATACAGCAGCTATCATGGTATTTTCAGTTGCACCTACACTAGGATAATCAAGGTAAATGTCGCATCCCTTGAGTCCGTCTGATTCACATAATATGTAACCGCCGCTATCATCTATTTTTGCACCAAGGCTTCTCAATGCTTTCAAATGTAAATCTATAGGTCTTGGGCCTAATTCACAACCACCTGACTGTGTTACTTTGTTGGCACTATGTTTTAATAATTATACCATAATGTAATATTACCCATCAATGCGATATAAAACTTAAGAAATTTGTTAAAAATCAAAATAGTATATTTAAATGCAAACTCAAGATGATATAATGTTTACTAAAAGTTATTAAATTTTGGCTTATAAAATTACTTAGGAGAATATATGAACTTTAGGAAAATATTTACAATAATATTATCAAAATTAACCATAAGAATACTCAGAATATTAAAAAAAGGCGGTACCACCTTACCAGGAAAAGTTGCCTTCAAATTATATCCTGATATTCTAAAGTCAATAGCAAAAGACTTTGAGGTAATCATGGTTACAGGAACTAACGGTAAGACAACTACTTCCAGAATTATTGAAGAAATTCTTAAAAACAATAATGTTGATTACATAACCAACAAATCTGGTGCAAATTTATTAAGTGGTATAACTACTACTTTTATACAAGCAGTTTCTCCTTTGGGAAAGCCTAAGCACAAGACAGCTCTCATTGAAAGTGACGAGGCAGCATTTAATCAAGTTACAAAGCATCTTCAACCAAAGTCTGTAGTAGTTACCAACTTTTTCCGAGACCAGTTGGATAGATACGGAGAACTCTATTCTACACTGAATGCTGTTAAATCGGGATTGGACAGGCTGGATGAAAAAACTACCCTTATACTCAATGCCGATGATTCAATGTGTGCATCACTTGGGCATGAAACTGAGAAGCCTGTATTTTATTATGGTTTTGGAGAAGCTGCCAGTCAACAGAATTCTGAAAATATCAATACTGATGCCATGTTCTGTATTTTCTGTAAAGGAAAATACCAGTACAAAAACCATGTATACGGTCATTTAGGCGGATTCTATTGCCCGGAATGCGGATATTCAAGACCTGCGGCAGACCTTGAATGTATTGGTATTCAAGAAGCCGGCAGCAGTTATACAACTATCAAGTGGAAGTGTTCAAAGGCATTATCCGCTGACGAGGCAGAACATACAACCCGGATTAATCTTCCCGGTCTCTATAATGTATATAATGCAATGGCTGCCGCAACATGTGGACTCTCACTTGCATACAGTCATGAAACGGTGCAGAAGTCTATGGAATCCTTTGAATGCGGCTTCGGCAGAATGGAAACCATTAATGTTGGAGATAAATCAATAAAATTAATCCTTGTGAAAAATCCTACAGGGTTTAATCAGGTGCTTAACTTCCTGACTCTTGACAGTCAACCACTTAATATAGCCTTTCTTATCAATGACAAGTTGGCTGATGGAACAGACATTTCCTGGCTGTGGGATGTTGATTTTGAGCACTTGAATACTGCAAGTGACAGAATCGTCAATCTAATAACCTCGGGTATACGCGGTGAAGATATGGCTGTACGTCTTAAATACAGCGGCCTAGATACAAAGAAAATCAGAATTATAAAAGACTATCACAGGGTTATTGATGAAGGACTAAAAGCTGTTGCTGACGGCGGATGCTTTTATATTCTGCCTACTTACACAGCTATGTTAGATATCAGAGGCATTTTAAAGAAAAAGTTTAACTTAAAGGAGTTCTGGAAATAGATATGTATCAATTAAAAATTTGTCACTTATACCCTGATCTTTTAAACACCTACGGAGACATGGGAAACATACTTGCTCTAAAAAGGCGTGCTCAGTGGCGCAACATAGATGTATCAGTAACCAATGTCACTATCGGAGACAGTTTTGATTCTGAAGAGTATGATATTGTTTTTCTCGGAGGCGGTCAGGATTACGAGCAAGAGATTATCCAAAAGGATGTGCTGACCCAAAAAGGTACGGAAATTAAAAATGCAGTAGAAGGCAGCAAGGTATTCCTATGTATCTGCGGAGGATATCAGCTTATGGGAAAATACTATAAGACCTGGGACGGAAAAGAGTTGGAATACCTCGGAGCAATTGATTTATGGACAATAGGCAGCAAGGAAAGAATGATAGGAAATATTGTATTTGAAAGTGAACTAATTTCAGATAATGGCTCACCTCTCAAAATCGTTGGATTTGAGAATCATTCTGGGCGTACCTATCTGGGGGAAAGTGTTCGTCCTTTGGGTAAAGTCCTTTTCGGCAATGGTAATAATGGTACGGATGGATTTGAAGGCGCTGTCTATAAAAACGTTTATTGCTCATACTCCCATGGAAGTCTACTGCCAAAAAATCCCCTTCTGGCGGACCATCTGATATCTTTAGCCTTAAAGCAAAAGTATGATAAATTTGATGGCCTCAATCAGTTGGAAGATGCTTTTGAGAATGCCGCAAGATTTACCATGATTCAAAGGATATTAAAATAGTTTTAACCTATAAAAAATTATTGACTTTTGATTAAATTGCATGTTACTATAATTTTAATACAATACTTGTAAGTAAATGTGATGAGTGGGAAAAGTAAACTATATGAGTCTTCAAAGCGAGCAATGATTTGGTGGAAGCATTGCAGGATAGTATTTTCGAAGTTCTCCCATGAACAGTTGGCTGAACCTTTTATGTAGGTCATACCGGGTCTTTCCCGTTACAGGAAGAAGTGTATCGGAAAATTTATTTTCTTTTCCCGTACATGATTGAGTGGGTTTTTTACCAATTTGGGTGGTACCGCGTAGGCTATAAGTCTTCGTCCCTTGTTTATAGGGATGAGGGCTTTTTTATTTACTAAAACCCTAAATGCTAACTAGTTTACTTGAGACTTTTGTATTAAAAATTTTATTTGTGGAGGGTTAAGTTATGATTATTGTAATGAAGCAAAGTGCAACAGCAAAGGACATTGAAAACGTTGAAAGCAGGCTGCTTGATTTGGGTTTTAAAACCCATCCCATTCACGGAGATATAAAAACAGTAATTGGGGCAATCGGTGATAAAAGACTTCTTAATATTCACTCTATATCCCAGATGCAAGGTGTAGAAACCCTTGTACCTATTATGAAACCGTATAAACTTGCAGGTAATGAACTTCAGCATACACCGACAGTTATAGATGTGGGTGGAGTAAAAATAGGCGGCGAAGAGATTGTTGTAATGGCCGGGCCATGCGCTATTGAAAACGAGAAAGACTTTGTTGATACTGCAATCAGTGTAAAGGAAAGTGGAGCTAAAATCTTAAGGGGCGGTGCTTTTAAGCCCAGAAGTTCTCCATATGCATTCCAAGGACTTGAAGAAGATGGCCTTAAAATAATGGTTGCAGGTCGTGAAGCCACCGGACTTAAAATTGTTACTGAGGTTGTTGACACTAGAGATGTAGAACTTGTAAACAAATATACAGATATTTTTCAAATAGGTGCAAGAAACATGCAGAACTTCAGGTTATTAAGTGAAGTAGGCATGACCCGTAAGCCTGTACTATTAAAAAGAGGGCTGTCTGCAACTATTGAAGAATGGCTTATGGCTGCTGAATATATAATAGCTGAGGGTAATCATGACGTTATTCTTTGTGAAAGGGGTATACGTACTTTTGAAACAATGACTAGAAATACCCTCGATTTGAGTGCAATACCAGCAATAAAAGATGTTTCTCATCTTCCTGTTGTAGTTGATCCAAGTCATGCTACAGGTAACTGGAAATATGTCCCAGCCCTAGCAAAGGGAGCAATTGCTACAGGCGCAGATGGTCTTATTATTGAGGTTCACCCCAATCCACCATGTGCTTTATGTGACGGTCCTCAGTCTCTAAGGCCTATGAGATTTAAAAGCCTTATGGAGGAATTGAAATTGGTAGCACAGGCAGTACAAAGATCAATTTAATCCTACCAAAAAAGGAAAGCTACTGTTAAAATCAGAGCTTTCCTTTTCATTTATTGTATTTTTATATTATCTATATTATGTATTCTAAGTCAGCTGGTTCATAAGTAAAATCATTGTCCTCTTTAAAAATAACCTGTATACAGTCAACGCCACCGCAATTTAGCTTATCCAATTCATTTAGTTTCAAGTACATCAACGTGTTTTCAAAAATTTTTATGTTTATTCTGTCGAATATCTCTTTTTGTAAAATATCAACTATAGTTTTTATATTATCAACCGCGGAATGCATTGATTTTGACTCAATAATAACAGGTATTCTGGAGTTTGTAGGACTTAACAGCTTTACATGAAGTATTCCGGGATCAACAACATTTTGTGTAGGATATAGCAAATCTCTTTCAAATAGAAGTGAACTCATAACCCTTGCACCTCCTAAATTAGATAGTACATTTTTCCTTACACTATAAAAATATCACTATTTGTCAACATCGTAAAGCTTTTTATACATTTTATAGTATTTTTGTATCCTAGAAACATAATTTTCTGTTTCTTCAAAAGGTATAATACTAAGGCTCTTTCCGTCATGACTTTTTTCAGGATCTTTCAGCCATTTTGACACGTTTCCGCTACCTGCATTGTAAGCAGCCAATGCAACCACCGTATCATAATCAAACTGCTTTAACAGATTCGCCAAATACCAGCAGCCAATTTTTATATTTGTTTCGGGTTCAAGGAGCATACTTTTTTCAAAGTTATTAATTCCTGCCTTTTCAGCAGCCCACTCCCCCGTGCTGTCCATTATCTGCATGAGGCCCTTGGCTTCTCTAGGAGAAACAGCCTGGGAATTAAATCCGCTTTCTGCTTTTATAACCGCATAAACCATATAGTTATCAAGATTATATTGCCGGGCGTACTTCTCAACATACTCCGTATATTCCAAAGGATATAAGTATTCTAAAACATACCTTGAAGCAGCTATTCCTACTGCTGCTATGATAACAAGTGTGATTAGCACACCTAATATTTTTATACCGCCTTTTTTCTTTTTCCTCAAAAAAATCACCTTAACAGCCTTGCAAACTGAATTTCCACTTCTTTTCTAAGGAGTTTCACATCAGCATTATTATTGATAACTTTATTCGCAATACTTAAATATTCCTCATCTGAAATCTGGGATTGTATTCTCGAAACAGCTTCCTCATAGGTCATACCGTTTCTCTTCATGATTCTTTCAATCCTTACTTCCATTAAGGAAAATACTGTCCAAACCTCATCACATAAATCAAGAAAACCGTTTTTTATAGGAATGGGTGCATCAATAACAATAACTTTTGTCTGTTTTAGCAGCTGCTCTTCCACATTTTCTTTTATTTTTTTGGCAACATATTTATGCACAATACTGTTCAAGACCCTGAGTTTGTTTTCATCATTAAACACTAGGGCCGCTAGTTCCTTGCGTTTAAGCTGTCCCCAATCATCAAGTATATCCTTACCAAACTCCTGTGTCAACTCTTCTAAAGCCAATTTCCCAGGCTCTACCACCTCTCTGCTTATTACATCTGCATCAATTACTACAGCACCAAGTTCTT
The DNA here is from genome assembly GCF_000526495.1 of Ruminiclostridium josui JCM 17888. Classification (NCBI taxonomy): domain Bacteria; kingdom Bacillati; phylum Bacillota; class Clostridia; order Eubacteriales; family Oscillospiraceae; genus Ruminiclostridium; species Ruminiclostridium josui. Next base: position 236,518 of record NZ_JAGE01000001.1, read on the forward strand.
TGAGTATACTACTTACTGTACTTTTTCCGCTTCCTATTCCACCTGTTACCCCTAAAATAATTGATTTTCTATTTTGTTTCATACCAACTATCCCCATGTTTTACATCTACTGTTAAAGGCACTTTTAGTTGTACGGCATTTTCCATACAATCCTTTAGCAATTTTGATACTTCTTCCAATTCGGATTTTTCTGTTTCCACAATCAATTCATCATGAACCTGAAGAATAAGTTTTGACTTAAGCTTTCTCTTTTTTAGTTCATTGTAAACCTTTACCATTGATATTTTGATAATATCTGCTGCGCTTCCCTGAATAGGTGTATTCATTGCAACACGTTCCCCAAAGGAACGCATGTTAAAATTACTGGATTTTAGCTCAGGAAGATACCTTCGTCTGTTATAAAGGGTGGTCACAAACCCAAATTCTTTGCCTTTTTCAACAGTATCACTCATATACTCCTTAACCTTGGAATACTTGTCTAGATAGTCGTCTATATACTTTCTGGCTTCTTTTTTCGTTACCCCTATATCTTTTGATAGACTAAAATCACCAATACCGTAAACTATTCCAAAATTAACGGCTTTCGCTCTTGACCTCATAAGAGGTGATACCCCTTCCGGGGGTATTCCAAATACCTTTGATGCTGTAGTTGTATGAATATCCTCGTTTTTTAAGAAAGCTTCTATCATTGCAGGATCATCTGTTATATGCGCAAGTACTCTTAGCTCTATTTGTGAATAATCGGCATCCAATAGTACATAATCTTGATTGGTGGGAATAAATACCTTTCGTATTTTTCTTCCCATTTCCAATTTAACAGGTATATTTTGCAAATTAGGCTCAGTACTGCTGATTCTTCCCGTTGCCGTTACTGTCTGGTTAAAGTTTGAATGAATCTTACCATCCTCTTCTAGTACAGCCAAAAGTCCATCTGCATATGTTGACTTGAGCTTCATTAATTGTCTGTATTCGAGAATTCTTTCCACTATCTCATGCTTGTAGGAAAGCTGTTCTAGTACCTCCGCACTTGTTGAATATCCTGTTTTCGTTTTCTTTCCCACAGGCAGTCCAAGTTTTTCAAAAAGTATTACACCCAGCTGTTTTGGAGAATTAATATTAAAGGTCTCCCCGGCCTGCATGTATATTTCATTTTCAAGTATTACAAGTCTTGAATCCAATTCCTTTGAATATGCTTTCAGACCTTCTACATCAACTTTGAAGCCCCTTAACTCCATATCAGCCAGTACCTCAACAAGAGGAAGTTCTATTTTATAGTAAAGTTCATCCTGGCCATTCTCCCTTATAATTGGACGCAGCTTTTCAGTCAGCCCAAATATGGCATTTATCGCAGCAGCACAAACCTCCGATGAACTTACATCCTGTCCCTGGTCAAGTCTTTTGCCATGTTTATCATATAAAACTTCAACTGGGGTGATACTTTGTTTTAGCTTATCTTCAGAAAGCTCAGAAATTGTGTAAGTACTTCTGGTAGGTTCAAGTATATATGCTGCTATAAAAGTATCAAACACTACATTTTCAAGCTCTATTCCGTGAGATTTGAGATACTTGTATAAGTTTTTCAAATCATGTCCGTATTTTTCAATGTCCTTACTTTCAAACACTTCACGCAGTTCATTAATAGCCGCTTGGCAAGTTAATTTTTCAGAGAAAACAATATTTGCAGGAGCGTATTGCTCATTGCAAGCAAAAATACATAAATCATCCATATAACTGCCGGAAGGATCTACGTGATAATATACTGCTACTTTACCGCTAAGTTTAATTACATTTATATATGATTGTAATTCACTTATGGAATCAACATCTACATGTTCAATTTTTAAAGCTTCAGTTGCTTCAATAAAAGGAGTATTTTCCAGACCAAACTTTTCGATTAATGTTTTAAACTCAAGACGCTTGAAAATACTGTAAAGTTTTTCTTTGTCAATCTCTACTCTTGCATAGTCATTAAGGTTCTCAACTCCGGGTACTTCTCTGTATATAGTAGCCAGTCTTTTACTCATAAAAGCAAGTTCTTTGTTATTTTCCAGTTTTTCACGAACGCCCTTCTTCTCTACTTTATCTATGTTTTCATATAATTCTTCTAAAGAGTTAAACTTCTTAATCAAATCAAGGGCTGTTTTTTCGCCGATACCGGGTACTCCTGGAATGTTGTCCGAGGTATCACCCATAAGCCCCTTTACGTCTATAAGCTGTCTTGGTGTTACACCGTATTTCTCTATAACCTTCTCATAATCGTATTGATCTGTTTCGGTTTTATTTCCTCTTGTTACAGGAAGTTTTATTCTTGTATGGTTAGAAGCCAACTGCAATGAATCCCTATCTCCCGTTAGCAGTACTGCTTCCATTCCCTGCTTTTCGGCATACAAAGAAACTGTTCCCAAAATATCGTCAGCTTCAAACCCTTCTACTTCGACCCTTGCAATGTTCATTGCATCTAAAACCTGTTTTATCAGTGGAACCTGAACTGCCAACTCATTTGGCATTCCCTTTCTCTGAGCTTTGTATTGGTCATACTCCTTATGCCTGAATGTAGGAGCTTTTAAATCAAAAGCTACACAAACATATCTTGGATTTTCATCCTGAAGATATTTTGAAAGTATATTTATAAACCCAAAAACCGCATTTGTATATAAACCCTCAGACGTTGTAAGCATGGCTGCTCTGCTAAGTCCATAAAATGCTCTGTTAAGTATACTGTTTCCGTCTACAACTAAAATTTTGTCTTCCGAATTCATTTGTGCCTCCGCTAATTATTTATCTGCAAAAAATATTCTTACAGTTATCATACCACTATTCTTTACAATCTCATCCATCTTTTGCGATAAATCATTTATTTCTTTTTCCATGGTCAATGTTTCATCACCTTTTATGTCCATATTACTGATTTTTTGCACCAATTCATCTCTCTTTTTCTCAAGTTCTTTATATTGTTCAGTAATATTCTCTTGTGTTACAGGTAGCTTTATGCTAATCTCCAGATTATATTTATCATTAGCCAACTGTTGAATTTTTGTAAATGAGTCCAAAGGAATAACATAATCAACATAGTTATTTTGCTCCATCATAACTATAGCTTTGTCGTCAGCAGTTAGCTCCTTTCCTCCCAGCTCTGACATTAAACCCTTTAAGCCTTCATTTTTATTTTCTTTATCCTGGGTATCCAAACTTAAAGTCATTTCCGCTGTATTTGAAAAATATTGCAGTGTATAAGCAGTTTCATTTTCAGAAATATTGGTTTTGAATACTGACTCTGTATTCTCTTTTGATTCTACATCTATTTTTTTTGTACTTTGATTTGACTTTATTACTTCTTTATGTTTACTTTTTTCCTCAAAAACTCTTTTTTCTGAATAATTATTCTCTATTTTCCTATTGTCATCGACTGTTAGTTTATCGGATATTGGTTGGTTTTCATTACTATTGTCCTCCAGGGCAAAGTTCTGTACTGATTCCTTTGTGGAAATTGCAGAATCCTTTTCAATATCCTCGCCAGAACTAGATGCAGTTATACCTGCTGAAATATCAGCAGACTGCCTGTTTAAATCTGTATGGGGAATCAGGCTGTACGCCAATAAAGATATTACCAGCACAGCAGCCGTGGACAGCCCTGCAATTAACTTTTTATTATATATAAATAACCTGCCTTTATTTTCTTTTTCATTTTCCGCAACTATTACCAATTTATCATGGAGGGAAGTCGAAAAATTCTGTGGCAACATTATATCGCCACTTTCTCTGCACAACTCTGCCAAAGCTAAAGTTTCCTTGAAGTTTTTAGAACATTTGCTGCACTCATTCATGTGCTTTTCAAATTCTTTTTTAGTTGTCTCATCCATCATATCATCCATATATAATGATATATAGTAATCTGATTCTTTGCAGAAATCCATTTCTTACCCCTCCTTTTGATTTATTTGACGTAATCGGTAAATAAATGTTCCTTATCTTTGCATAGTAATTCTCTTAGTTCTTTTCTGGCTCTGCTGATTCTTGATTTTACAGTGCCCACAGGGATTTTCATTGTCTCTGATATTTCGTCATAGCTGAGACCCATAAAATCACGAAGAATGATAATCAAACGATTTTTTTCGTTCATTTTATCCATGGCTTCTTTTATAGCCTTTCTCTGTGCATTAGTCTCTGCTACTTTTTCCGGTCCCGGAATATTCGAAACCAGACTGTCTTTCAGTTGTAAATCCTCAAAGGTGCTCTGTTCTATGGAGACTGTTTTCTTTTTCTTGTTCTTTCTAATAAAATCCAGACATACATTGGTTGCAATTCTATAAAGCCATGTAGATATGGCACAATTTCCCTTAAAGTCTTTTATGTACTTGAAAGCCTTTATAAATGTCTCCTGAGCCTGTTCATATGCATCTTCGGTGTTATTAAGCATCCTATAGCAAATATTGTATACCTTTGAATAGTATACAGACATAAGCTCTTCAAATGCCCCTATATCCCCGCTTTGTGCCTTTTGCAACAAGTTGTTTTCATTTATTTTTTCCATATTTTAGATCCTTACTTTTATTATAGATCTGAAATGTCATTGTACCCAATAGCCTACAAGATTGCAAGTCTTCAACTATCAAAATTATTATATCATAATAATTTACAACAAAATTGTAACTTTAAATTATCATTTTGTATAATATATACAACCTTTTATTTTAATTTATATTATTGGAGGTTTTTTGCATTATATATCGAATACTGTACTGGAATCAAAATACAAATACATAAGAAGGAGTCTGCTATGATTAGTACTATTCTTGTAACTGATGATAATATCCTGGACAATGCAATACTAAGAAATTATCTTTACAAAGAACGTGTTAATATAGTTTCAGTCCTTAATGGACGAGAAGCTCTGGATATAGTAGAAAGCAGGAATGTTGATGTTATAATACTGGATTTGATAATGCCTGTTTTGGATGGGTTTGGTTTTCTTGAGGAATTCTGTAAAATGAATTCTTATAGGGAAATACCGGTAATAATCTCATCAAACTTAGAAATGGATCAAATTGAAAAAGCATTGAATTACGATATTTTTGATTTTATTCCAAAACCAATTAATAAGATTAACAGAATGGTGGTAGTAAATAAGGTAAGAAAAGCTATACAATTCCGAAAAATGATAAGTCAACTCAAATTACTTGAATCCAAAGTAACACACTCACCAGGATAGCTTATAGTCACTTTTCCTTCTCTGGCCAGTAAAGGACCCATTAATATAATTGATGATCTCATTTCTGCGGCAAGATCTTCAGTAACCTTTGTAGAGGATAATGTTGATGAATCTACAATTACAGCATTATCTTCTACTTTTACTTTGCAACCTAAAGTTCTTAAAATTTCAATTATAACTTCTACATCCTTAAACATAGGACAATTCTTGATTACATTCTCACCACGGTTAAGAATCGTAGCAGCCAGTATTGGTAAAACAGCATTTTTTGCACCTTCAATTTCTATTTCACCTTTTAATTTTTTACCTCCCGTGACTATTATTTTGCTCATAATAAAAAACACCTCCGTCATTGCGGGACACTGTTGATATTTGTAATGTCACTTTTTTCACTCCTATTTTAAAGTTAATGAAGTTAATTATAATAAGTTTTTATCTCGAAATATATGAAGCTTATAATAGCCCTATATAAAAAATTAAAATGCGTATATAAACCTCTATCCCTGCAATATCAGTTTATGCGTATGTGAATAAAGTGTTACTCATGTTTATTTTACAATACAAGGCAGGCTAATGCCTGCCTTGTATTGTTTTATCCAATCTGGGATTCTATACCCTTAACCTTTTGCTGTGCTTGTGAAATCTCCTGTTGGTTTGCATTTTGTACTGAATACCAGCCTTTTTGAGCCATCATATCAAAAACATGTTTCTGTTCATCAAAGGTTCTGGTCAATATACTTTTTGCATCGTTTCTAAGTGTAGGATTGGAACTTTCCAGAATCAAATTTGTTAATGATGATGCAGCAAGTTTTCTTTCATTTAATATTGATGCCAGTATTTCCTTATCAGTTAATTCTGCCATATTCTATACCTCCTATTGTTGACCTGCTGTGTTTATGTGCTTCATCAAAAGCTGTAAGCCATTCTTCTCTTCACTAGCCAAATGGTTGCAAAGATTCTTTATTTGGCTGTCATTTGCCAGCTGTGCACAACCTTGTAAATACTTTATGTTGTTTTCACACATACTGATATTATCCTGAATCAGCATCAGCTCTTTACTTGTAAGTGGCATGTCCATCCTCCCTTTTATCACGTAAAATTATTCAACTTAATATAAGTCGAATTCAAATGTTATTTTATACAAATATAATTATCATATTCCTAATTAATAATAATCGTATCAGGAGGAAAATCTCAAACCAAAGATGATATTTGAAATAATAGGTGATATATGGTAGTCTATTTAATTAGACATGATTAAATTATCAAAAAATAATTAAGCGGGTACAATTATGAAAATTAGAAAAAATAAGAAAAATAAGCATAATTTGCTAAATATGGCTCCACAAAAGCTCTTGGTTTTAAGCTTCATGGTTTTGATACTCGTTGGAGCAGTTCTCTTATCAATGCCTTTTTGCTCCAAATCAGGAGAATGGACACCTTTTATAAATGCTCTGTTTACTTCTACCTCGGCATCATGCATAACAGGTCTGATAGTTTACGATACCCATACTCACTGGTCCATTGCAGGTCAAATAATAATATTAACATTGGTTCAAGCCGGGGCTTTGGGAATTATCACCTTAGCAACCTTCTTTTCGTTATTATTAAAGAAAAAAGTTGGGTTAAAAGGAATGCTCATTGCGCAGGAATCCATTAATACCTTCAGGTATGATGAAGTCCTGAAAATTGTAAGAAAAATAGTAACTATAACTCTGATAGTTGAAACAATAGGAGCGTTAATTTTGGCTTTGAGATTTGTGCCCCAATTTGGTACATTCGGCTTATACATGAGTATTTTTTACTCTATTTCATCGTTCTGCAGTGCCGGTTTTGACATAACAAGCGGTGCCATTGAAGGTAAATTTCTTAGCGTTACGCCATTTAATCACGACCCTGTAGTAATATATACTATTTCAGGACTGATAATATTTGGCGGGCTTGGATATACGGTTTGGAGAGATTTATATGAGTTCAGAAAAAATAAGACTCTTCTTTTTCATACAAAACTGGTGCTTGTTATATCTTCTCTGCTTTTGATTTTAGGTACATTATTTATCTTTGCAACCGAATATAATAATCCTAAAACCCTGGGACCTATGAGCTTAATTGAAAAAATCAATGCGGCCTTCTTTCAATCCACAGCCGCCAGAAGTGCAGGCTTGAATTCAATAAATCTTGCAGATATGAAAGAGATTTCAAAGGTCTTCACAGTTTTCCTTATGTTTGTAGGCGCTGCTCCCGGTTCAACAGGAGGAGGTATAAAGGTTACTACCTTTGGAGTTATAATCATTACTATGTTTTCACAAATAAAAGGCTCCGGAGATGTAATTCTTTTCAAAAGAAAGCTAAACCAGTATACGGTAAATAAAGCCCTGTCAATAACCGGATTAAGTGCTGCACTTATATTAATAATTACCATTGCTATTGTTTCAATTCAAGGTGAATTTCATGTTTTGGATATACTGTATGAGACTACTTCAGCCTTTGGAACAGTTGGAGCAAGTCTTGGATTAACGCCCTTACTGAATACTGCCAGTAAAGCACTCATTATTCTCACAATGTTTTTTGGAAGAGTTGGCCCTCTGTCTTTTGCCATAGCATTGACTCTAAAGTCCTCTAAAAGGAATTCCGACATTGTTTATCCTGAAGCTAAGATTCTTGTAGGATAGTCTCATATAATCAGTCAACATAAAATAACCGCCTGTATCAGTTAAAATTATGACTGATACAAGCGGTTATTTTTATTTATAAACTAAACAATCTTTACCTTTACAAAGTTCTTCTTGCCCTTTTGAAGCATCATTTCACCGTTAACAAGGTCATTTGTACCAACCGTGTAATCAAAAGCAGTTATCTTTTCATCGTTCAGAAGTACCCCTCCCTGCTGAACAGCTCTTCTTGCCTCACTCTTTGAAGGAGTAAGTTCTGCAATCATCAACAAATCAACTATTTTTATACCGGCTTCAATATCAGCAGTTTTAACTTCAATAAACGGTATGTTATCTGATTTGCCTTTTCCTCCAAATATTGCTTCTGCGGCTTCTTTGGCTTTTTTTGCCTCTTCTTCACCGTGTACAATCTTAGTAACCTCATAAGCCAAAACTGCTTTTGCCTCGTTTATTCCCGCATCTTTCAATGAACCAAGTCTTCTTACCTCATCCATAGGAAGGAATGTCATTAGAGCAAGACAATTCTCAACATCATTATCAGCTATATTTCTCCAGTATTGGTAAAATTCGTATGGAGTCGTCTTTGCAGGATCAAGCCAAACTGCGCCGTTTTCAGTTTTGCCCATCTTTTTACCTTCACTTGTAGTAAGAAGTTTAAAGGTCATTCCGTAAACATCTCTACCCTCTGATTTTCTTACAAGGTTGATTCCCCCAAGAATATTTGACCACTGATCATCGCCGCCTAACTGCATCTTACAACCATATTTTTTGTTTAGAACAAGAAAATCATAGCTCTGCATAAGCATGTAGTTAAATTCAAGGAAAGTCAGTCCCTTTTCCATTCTTGATTTAAAACATTCTGCAGTAAGCATTCTATTTACAGAGAAATGTACGCCCACCTCTCTAAGGAATTCAACATAGTTCAACTCCATAAGCCACTCACTATTGTCAACCATAATTGCTTTGTTATCGGAGAAATCAATAAACTTGGATATTTGAGTTTTGAAACTGTCAGCATTCTGTTTAACAATTTCCCTAGTCATCATTTTTCTCATATCATTTTTACCTGTAGGATCTCCAACCATGGCCGTACCACCACCTATAAGAACTATAGGTACATGTCCCGCCTGCTGCATATGAGCCATAACCATTAACTGTAAAAAATGTCCTATATGCAAACTGTCTGCAGTTGGATCAAATCCGATATAGAAAGTGACCTTTTCTTCACTTAAAAGCTTTTTTACTTCTTCCTCATGGGTAATCTGTGCAATAAATCCTCTTTCCTTTAATACATCAAAAACACTGCTCACTTTATCCACTCCTTATTTTTCTTATTAAAACTAAATATATATAAAAATAAAAGCCCTTTGTCCAGTATAAGGACGAAGAGCTTCGTGGTACCACCTTAATTCACATTTTAGAAAAAATTTTTCTAAAAATGTCTTATTGATGCTGTAACGGGCAAACCCGGCAAATAGCAGCTCATAATCTGTAATTCACTCATCTGCGTACTCCAATCTTTTCACCCACCAGACTGTTCTCTAAAAGTACATTTGCAGACAGTTACTGTAATTAATCATAGCTGTTTTAGATATTCTTTTTACAATTCTAACATATGAAATCATTAGTATGCAATAAAAATTATCCAAGAAAAAAGTCTTTTAATTCTTGTTGGTCCTGTATAGACGAAGCAGCCAATATATGGTCCCCTTCCATTAAAAGGGTATCACCATTTGGTATTATTACATTATCTTCTCTTATAATTGAAATTAAAACACATTCCCTTGGAATCTTTATTTCCTTTAATCTTTTGTTTTTTACAGGAGAAGTCGGAGATAGCAAAATTTCACTCAGTGAAATTCTTCCGTTTTTCAATTTCATAAGTGTTTTCATTCCCGAGTAATCAACTTCCTGTTCTATTAAATCGGCAATTATAGAAGTACTACTTACAGCAATATCCACACCAAGTTTTTCAAAGACAGTTATATTCTTTGGGTTATTTACCCTTGCTATAGTACGCTTTATGCCAAAATTTCTTTTTGCAAGCTGACATGCAATGAGGTTTTCTTCATCCTTTCCCGTAACTGCAATAAATATGTCCGCTTTCTCTACATTACATTCAGTTAAATGCTCAATATTTGTTCCATCTCCGTTTACTACACAAACATTCAACTGATTTGCAATCTTTTCACAGAGCTCTTTCTGCTTTTCAATAACCGCTATTTTATGTTTATACGGAAGCAGAGTTTTTATTAAATAAAATCCTAATTTTCCTCCACCGGCAATTACTATATACATTTATTCAATCTCCTAATTGTTCTTGTGGGTAGTGTCTGCTACAACTAATATGTCACCTTTAGCTAACCGACCTACTGCATTAGCCAATATAAATTGTCCCGACCGCATAACACCAAAAATCATACTCTGTTTAAGCTTAATTTGGTCAACCCTTTTACCTATATAGCCATCTGCCAAATTTATATGTTTAAATAATACAGAGGTATTTCCAATATTATGTGTACTGACATCAGCATTTGACTCAAGCATTGCCCTCATTACATTTACAGTAATGTCGGTTGGACAAATAGTTTCCAGACCGAACTGATGAAACACATGTTCACGTGCAGGGTTATAAATCCTAGCAATAACCTTGGGTATCTTGAATATTTCTTTTGCAACCTGACAAACCATGATATTTACGTTATCATCTTCAGTTACTGCCACTAATACGTCAGCATTTTCTATTCCTGCCATTTTTAAAACATCCTGATCAATAGGTACTCCTGTCAAGGTCACTCCATCAAAATCATGGGGAAGATTTTTGAAAGCTCTTGCATCGTTTGAAACAATTACAACTTCATTTCCTTCCTCAGAAAGAACCTGTGCAAACTTTGCTCCAACCTTTCCACACCCTATTATAACTACCTGCATGATTTCCTCCTACTTAAAAATCCAGATAAAAATAATGAGCATCATAGGTATGGTAGTAAATGCCATACGTAATGCCCCATAGTAAAGAATACCAAACAATTATAACACTATTTAAATATTTTATTAATCCGCAAAAAATCATTAAATATAAAAATTACATCTTCATCGTACCAAATAGAGCCAATATTTGCTGATTATCATTTATTATCTCAATATTTCTTGAAATTTTATACATCATTTATAATTTAAATACCATGTATTTTTTTTTGGCTAATAAAAATAATAAATCTATATAAAATCACACGAAAAGAGGTATTTAATTGCTCGTTGTTTTTATAAGAACCCTGATACTTTATATTGTCGTAATCATTGCAATGAGGATTATGGGAAAAAGGCAGATTGGACAGCTACAGCCTTTTGAGCTTGCTGTTGCAATCATGATTTCAGAGTTGGCCTCAGTGCCTATGCAAAACACAGGTATACCTCTGGTTAATGGAATAATACCTATACTTACAATGTTGGCTGCACAAATACTTATATCATTTATTTCACTCAAAAGTACCAAAGCCAGAACTATTTTCTGTGGACGTCCAAGCGTTCTTATATCAGGCGGTAAAATTATGGAGCAAGTTTTCCGTCAAGAACTGTACACTCTTAATGACCTGTTAGAGCAACTGAGAAATAAAGATATTTATAATATAGCAGATGTGGAATACGCAATATTGGAAACCAACGGTCAGCTTAGTGTCATACCAAAAGCCGGAAAATCCACGATAATTCGTGAAGACCTAAATATTTCAGGCAAATATGAAGCACCTGCTATTGAAATCATTATTGACGGTGATCTCATAGAAGAAAATCTAAAGCTTGCCAATTTCAGCAAAGCCAAGCTGGAAAGCGAATTAAAAAAGATGAATATTAAAAGCACAAAAGATGTTTTTTTTGCATGTGTTGGTTCAGATGGTCAGTTATTCTGTCAGGAAAAAGAAAAAAATAAAAGGAGCTAAAAGATATGTCAAACAGCGTAAAAACATTAACTATAGTTGTTAGTTTAGTTTTGATTATAATCGTTTCAGGAGTTCTATCTCTGTGCTATCTGAACCGCTCCTGCGAAAAACTTGAAAAAACTGTAAACTCAGCGGGCTTATTTATACAATCTAAGCAATGGGACTCTGCCGAAAAGCTCCTACAGAATTTTGCATCTGATTGGGATAAAACAAAATTCGGTTGGTCTATCCTATTAGACCATTTTGAGATTGATAATATTGATAATTCATATACAAAAACAAAAAAATATGTTGAAAGCAAGGATTATTCTTCTGCTTTGGCAGAATTGGAAGCGTTAAAAGAGTATATTAATCACATTCCTGTAAAAGAAAGTTTTACTCTTAAAAATATTATGTGATATTATTTAAACCCTCTCAGTATCAAAATTCCAATAAATAATGCGTAAAATGCTCCCCCTGTTAAAAGGGGCAAAGGTGTTAAGCTATTTTTAACTTTTATCCAGATGTATGTTACAAGAGTGGAGGACAATGCCAGAAGAGAACTTACCAATGTTATTATGTCAAGTTTCCAATTCGTTGTGAGTATTCCTATTGCAACTGGTATACAGCTTTGGAATACCATAGCACCCGATATATTCCCAAGGGAAAGTGTATCCTTATTTTTGCTTATCCAGATAACACTGTTAAATTTTTCCGGGAGCTCTGTTGCAATAGGAGTAATTATAATTGATAAGGCAAGTGTAGAAACACCCAAAGTCCTGGAGATAGCTTCAATATTTCCTACAAACATCTCTGCACCAACTATGATTGAGAAGAGAGCAACAGCAATCTGTAACAAAATAATAACTAAGCTTTCCTTAATCCTGAATGTTCGCGAGAATATTAGGTCATCGATTTCTTCATTACTTGCCTTATCATTGTTTACTGTTTTATAAACGTAATAAACGTATGCACCTATGAGCAATATTGCAGCTATATTCTTAATAAAACCTATTGAAAAAAAAGATACTGAAATAGCTCCTGTGTAAGCAATAACAAAAAATGAAATGTCACGTTCAAGTATATTTAAATCCGTATTCAGCTTTTTTCCTGTCTGTCGTCTTCCTGAAAAAATTATTACACTTAAACCCGTTATAAAAAATGCAAGAGTTGATAGCATAAAAGGTGCTCCCACAATAGCTCCGATTCCTATTTCAACGGAGTCCTTATGCCTATTTGAAAAAAGCAAGGCAATTACTGGTATCAATGTTTCAGGCAAGCAGGTTCCCACAGCAGAAAAAATGCTTCCTACAACTCCATCTCCAAGCCTTAACTTTTTACCCAACCACTCAATTCCATTTGTAAACAGCTCACATCCTGTAAGGATTATACCAAGACTAAGTAATAAAATCAGTATGTTATTTAGCATAGCTCTCTCTCTTCTCTTTTTTTAGGACAATGCCCTTCAATTATTTATATGCTGTGTTTACAAAATTTAACACTAACATTAAGTATCCAGCGAAATCTTAAGTCAACCCTATAATACTTGTGATAAATTGCTTATATTGGGTTCCAACAGTGATATGAGTAATAGCTTACATCTTGACATCATATATGTTTATATAGTAGGCTATGCATCATAGAATATTTTTTAGGGGTGAAAAATAATGGATGATGATCCAGCGGATGTGGATAGTAACACATTAATGTTACAAGTTTATGTTAATAAGAAACGATTTTTTTATCCAAGGCCATAAGACGCGCGATTTACCAAGTGTGTTCTATGACTTTTTTTGATTTTTTAAGGTTACTATGTAAATTTGGAGGATAAAAAAATTGCTTACTGAAATTTTATTTTTGATAATTTTGATTGTACTGAATGCGTTTTTTGCAGCATCAGAAATTGCTTTAATATCTTTGAATGATAATAAAATTAAACTTATGGCTGAAGATGGCGACAAGAAAGCTAAACTTTTACAGAAATTGCTTGGCGAACCAAGTAGATTTCTTGCAACCATTCAAATAGGTATAACCTTGGCAGGTTTTTTAGCAAGTGCATTTGCTTCAGAAAGCTTCGCTGATAGATTAGTAAATATAGTTAATGCCTTTGAAATCCCAATTCCTGAAAACGTATTAAAAACCACCGCGGTAATTGTCATAACAATTATACTATCGTATTTTACTCTTGTTTTTGGTGAATTGGTTCCTAAACGATTAGCTATGAAAAAAGCTGAGTCAATTTCTTTTTTTGTAGTTAAGCCATTAAATATGTTATCCTCAGTTACATCACCATTTGTAAGACTTCTTACCACCTCTACTAATTTTTTTGTGAGACTTTTTGGTGTTGATCCCTATTCCACTGAAGAACAGAACGTTACCGAAGAAGAAATACGTATGATGATTGATGTTGGTGAAGAAAAAGGTACTATTGAAGAAACTGAAAAAGAAATGATAAACAATATATTCGAGTTTAACAATAAGACTGTTTCGGAAATAATGACACACAGAACCGATATAGCTGCTCTTCCTGTTGATTCAACTATCACTGAAGTTACTTCTTTTTTCAATCGTGAAAAGTATTCAAGGATACCGATATATGAAGACAGCATTGATAATATCATTGGTGTAATGCATTCCAAATATCTAATCCAGTACTTGTCTGAAGGCAATGAGAAAGAAGATTTTAATTTAAGGAATTTTATCAGGTCACCTTACTTCGTTCCAGCTTCAAAAAGAACTGACGAACTTTTTCAAGAACTTAAGCAAAATAAAAATCATTTAGCAATCATTATTGATGAGTATGGAGGAACAGCAGGTCTCGTTACATTAGAAGACTTGATTGAAGAAATTGTCGGAAATATTTTCGACGAAGACGACGAAGTTGAAAAATATATAGACAAAATAGATGATAATACATTCGTAATAAAAGGTTCAGTTAGCTTGGACGAAGTGCAGGAAGCACTGGGTGTTAATCTTCCTGATGATTACGAAACCCTTAGCGGATTTATTACAGGTCAATTGGGAAGAATTCCTGAAAAGGGTGACAAACCAGTAATTGAATATGAAGAATTATTATTTAAAGTAGAAGAAGTTAAGCAAAAGAAAGTTTCAAAGGTTAAAGTATGTAAAGTTTAATAAAATAAAGTATTTTAAGTAGGGCTATCGCAAAACGAGCCTGTGAAGAAAAGTCTGTAAAATCAGCTTTCTATGATAAAATCAAATTATCATAGGAGGCTATTTTTTATGGCAAGAAGAAAGAATTCGATGAGCGAAGGAAAAAAGAACATTATTGCATCCCTACTTCAAGAGTATGACATCAAGACTGCAGAAGACATCCAGGAAGCACTTAAAGACTTGTTAGGGGGTACCATTCAGAGCATGTTGGAAGCCGAGATGGATCAGCATTTAGGCTATGAACCATACGAACGTTCCAATAACACCAATTACAGGAACGGAAAAAAATCCAAATCAATACAAAGTACATATGGTAAGATGGAAATTGACGTTCCACAAGATCGAGAATGTTCCTTTGAGCCACAAATCGTGAAGAAGCGTCAAAAGGATATCTCAAGCATTGACCAAAAGATCATTGCTATGTATGCAAGAGGTTTGACAACTCGCCAGATCTCTGACCAGATCGAAGAAATCTACGGATTTGAAGTTAGTGAAGGCATGGTATCCGATATCACAAACAAACTGCTTCCAGAAATTGAGGAATGGCAACAACGTCCACTATCCAGCGTTTACCCAATTGTATTCATAGATGCTGTGCACTTTTCTGTTAGGGACAACAATGTCATCAAGAAGCTGGCTGCATACATCATTCTTGGAATCAATGAAGAAGGCCAAAAGGAAGTGTTAAGCATTCAGATAGGCCAAAATGAAAGCAGTAAATATTGGCTTAGTGTCCTAAATGAACTGAAGAACCGTGGAGTCAAGGATATTCTTATACTTTGTGCAGATGGCCTGAGTGGCATCAAGGAATCCATTGCTGTAGCTTTTCCGGAAACAGAGTATCAACGCTGCATAGTCCATCAGGTAAGAAACACACTAAAATATGTTGCAGACAAAGATAAGAAGGAGTTTGCTAATGACCTGAAGACAATCTACCATGCCCCTACAGAGGAGACCGGATATGAGCGTATGATGCAAATTACGGACAAGTGGCAGGACCGTTATCCTAACGCCATGAAGAGTTGGTCTACGAACTGGGATATCCTAAGCCCGATTTTCAAGTTTTCTACGGATGTTCGCAAGGTAATCTACACAACCAATGCTATAGAAAGCCTGAACAGCACATATCGTCGTCTGAATCGTCAAAGAAGCGTATTTCCAAGTGACACAGCCCTCTTAAAGGCCCTATATCTAGCAACCTTTGAGGCAACCAAGAAGTGGACTATGACTCTCCGTAACTGGGGTAAAGTCTACGGTGAGTTGTCCATCATGTATGAGGGCAGGCTTCTGCAATAAAATCAGGACAATCAAAAACACCCTTTTGGAAGGGTGCTATTGACATGCCATTAATTTACTATTATATTGTAGACAAGTTATGAAAGCCAGCATCTGGCCTTCACAACTCTAATAAAATTATCATAGAAAGCTATTTACAGAGATTATTTCACACACTCCGCAAAACAAAAATACTTACTGTTTTAACACTGTACTCCCGTATAAAATTAAATCAATTTTGCTTCCAAGCTTTTTATTGATACAATTTATACTCTCAGTACTGGTTAAGAAAGATAAGAATTTGTTTTGCAATAGCCCCTTTTGATTTATCTCGTATAATACAGCTGTTTTTATGAAAACTTCCTAAAAGTCACAAAAAAAAACTGCTTGCAAAAACAAGCAGTTCTGGTGACGAATACTGGGCTCGAACCAGTGACCCCTACCATGTCAAGGTAGTACTCTAACCAACTGAGCTAATCCGTCATTTGTACTACTATTATCCATATATTTTCATCTACTGTCAAGTACCTGTAATTTTTATTTTATAGACATACGGAACTATTATCCTGCCAGATTATTATCATATTCTCCACTATCCTTTTTTCCACTATTGCTCTTAAATTTATAGGCAAAAATAACTGCACACAGAATTACAAGTGTACCTGATAATCCGAATAATATCAACATATTGTTGAGTACGGTTATCCCAATGTTAATTTTGACATTTTCCAGGGCTCCTACGAGAAATGCTCCCAAAAATGCACTTGTAAAGCCGGCCAGTCCCGCAACCGCAGCATTAAATCCTACAAAAATTGTACGTCCTTCCTGTGGTGCGTGCTTAAACTGAATATTAAATAATGATATGTTAACTCCTGACCACCCTGCTCCGGCTACTATCTGAATAAAAGGTATAATTACATAGCAGATTTCTTTAGTTACAAAAGCCCAAGTCAGGTGGCATAAGCCTAACATACCTATAGAAATAACAGTAGTAACTTCCCAACTGAACTTATCAGCCAGTTTGCCCCAAAGCTTTGCTGTAGAAGCCTGTACTACTGAAAGGAGAATGTTTGCAAACATTATAAAGGTATATGACAGTTTTAAACCTGTTACCATATAAACAGAAAAAAAAGGCAGTGCAATCTGTCCTGCAAAATTCCATGCTGCATTTATAAAGATAACCGGACGGAACTGCTTGTTTTTTAAAGGCAAGGTAAACAAACTCTTAATATTCACATTCTGGCTAATAGGTACTATTTCAGGTTCTTTAATTTTTCTAAGTACATAAATATTCATCATAACTAAAAGCAATACTATAGAAAAAACAAAAATAAAGCCTAGAAATTCCCTTCCAGACACTTTGAATACATCAAGTATTCTGCCCATGGATAGTGAAAGAACAGCCGCTGATGAAATTATAAAGGTATCCCTTAGCCCAAAATACCTGCCTCTGTATCTCTCGGGAACCAGACTAATAATCCAGCTTCCGCCTGCAGGGTTAGAAAAACTGAAAATAAGATACGCCGCAAAATACATGCCTCCCAGCAAAAGCACTCTGGCAGATGTATTCTGTGTTAAAAGCGGAATAACTATCATCAGTCCAAGCAATGACCTATATAAAAAGCAGGTATTAACAATCAAACTCTTTCTACTAGTAAGTTTTTCCAAAAATATTGGACTGAACATCTGTAGAATATTGGCCAATAATGGTATAGCTGCAATAAGGCCAATTATTTGATCGGATGCGCCTAGAAATTTTGCATACCCAGCCAAAAACGCACCTGCTGTGAGGGTATAAATACCGTTTGAAAGGCAGCCCTCAAGAATAAACCGTCTACGGCTCAGCTCATAATTTTCATCTGAAACATCGCCATAAAGCCTTGGTCTTTTAAATTTTAAAACCATGGAAAATACTCCCCCATCAAAGAACATTAGTATGAATAAAGCTATAAATAATTAGTGCAAATATAAGTGTGACAGTTCTATTACCTATGGGTTGCTTCTACCTTATATTCCAAATCCATATATATTTTTACAATAAATCGTTGAAGAATCAGATTAGTTATTGTTGTCAGAAAAGCTCCAATAAACACACCTGAAATAGAGTTTCCTACCAAAAGAAATACAGGTAACTTAAATACTACAAAATAAGCTACAAGTATACCCGCAATCTGAGCTTTCTTTCCTTTTGTAATTTCACTGCTGGCAGTCATTGCATCCGCCATGGTCAGTTTCAAGTCCAATACATAGCAGAAACCAAAAACAAACATTACATAAGCTATTATACCGGGAATAACAAAAAACATAGAGCCAAACATTACTACTAGCCCAAAAATAACATTATAGGATATGATTCGGCCAATATACTTGAAAACGCCTGAAAAGCTTGCCTTAAATCCACTGTCCTTCCCCTTTTGTTCTGATAAGTAAGAATACATATAAACAGATAAGAACAAATTTGAAACAAGCTTGGACAAAAGTGATACACCAAGTGCCACTAAAAAAGCATACAAAATATGTATAGACGGCTGATATATGTCTGTAGAAGCAGTTGATGAAAATGATGCCAAATTGTTATAGATTTCTTCAATTTCCTCTATAGGGAACATTTGGGCGTATTTGTATAATGCGTATTTACCTATTAATTGGCAAAAAAGGACAAGCACAAATATTAATCGTGCCAGCCCCTCTTTTTTTAATTTGTGAAACTTAATACTTTCCGGAAGATATTCAAAAAAAGTTTTGACTCCTGAAGAATTCCCCATTTATTATCCTCCAAGCTGCCAAGGCAGCATAATATTTTATAAGTAATAATTTTGTGTCCAATACTAACAAAACAGACACTTGCTAGTATATACTCAGCATTGTATAAATTCAAGAGTAATTTGTTATAATTAATAATCTTTATTTTAGTTAAATTAGAAAACCGCCATTTGGGCTTATTACTTGCCCCGTTATAAACTTAGCACTGTCTGAGGTCAGAAAGAACACTGTTTCTGCAATATCAGTACCCGTTCCAATTATTCCCAAAGGGGTTTGTTCCTTCAGCTCATCCAATGTTTGGGCATCAAGTTCTGAATTCATATCAGTATCAATTACACCGGGGGCAACACAATTAACCTGTATATTAGACGGGCCTACTTCCTTTGCCAATGCCCGTGTCAGTCCTATAACCGCTGCCTTTGAAGCAGAATAATGTACTTCACAGGATGCACCTGTTAACCCCCATATAGATGATATATTAACTATTTTCCCCCATTTGCTTCTTATCATATGAGGAAGAACTGCTTTACAGCAATAGAACATTCCTTTTACATTAATGTCAAACATCCTGTCCCATTCTTCAGTTGTAATGTCTGTGAATAGTCTTTGCCCTGCTATACCTGCATTATTAATTAGTATATCAATATTGCCAAAATGTGAATTAATACTTTGAACCATTTCAAGAACCTGTTCCTGACTGCTTACATCCGCCTTTACAGTCATTACATTACATTGCTCCCTAGCTAACTCCCTTTCCAGATTTTCAGCTGCCGTCCTATTTACGTTAAAGTTTATAGCAACGTTAAATCCGTTTTGGGCAAATTTCTTAGCAATGGCATGGCCTATTCCTCTTGAAGCACCTGTTACAAGAACAGTTTTTTGCTTATTCATTATATAAATTGCCTCAATTCATTTAGTTAGTTTTTTTATAACAGTAAGCTACTTTCCGCTAATCATATCAAAAAAAGCTTTCTTATCATCAGGATTTTTAAACATACCGAAATAATCTGCTATTTCAATAGAAAAATCAACAAAAGATATACCTTTTGAAGTTATGACATTTTTATCCCTTACTACTCTTGTATCAATAAAGTTTTGCCTTGGAAATGGGTCATCTTCATTGTTAAATGCTTCTCTTCTGGCTTGTGTCCATTCAACTATTGACGTAGTATATTTAACCTCATCTAATATACCTGCCTTTGCAAGATATCTGGGACCTGCACAGATTGCAGCAACGAGTTTCCCACTTGTATAAAAATCTCTTATCAAATCAAGGATTTTGGTTTTGACAACTGGATTCCAACCTCCGGGAATCAAAAATCCTTCATAATCATCTACTTTTGCTTCGGCAACAGTAACTACTGGCGTAAACAACAAGCCGCCTTTACTCTTAATAGTATTTTTTTCATATGCGCATGGAACTATTTCTTTTGATAATTCATGTCCTAACAAATGCGTAGCATATGAAATTTCAAAATCTGCCATATCGTTATACATAAATACTAATATTTTACCCATGTCTATACCTCCTTATTTTGTTAACTCTTCGAGCTTGAGCAAATATTTTAAAGCATATTCTCTGGATTCACCGCACATTTCTCTTGAAGGCTTCAGGCTTGAACACACCTGAGGCCTTTCCGGTAACCCGAAAATTCTACAGCTATTATCACTATTCAACTGGGCACATCTTACCCCAGCAGGCTTACCTTTTGGCATACCGGGTATAGGTGATGATATTGAAGGAGCTATACAGCAAGCCCCACAATATTTTCTACATTCCATTTTCAATCTCTTTTCTTAAACTTTAACCTGTTTACCATGTGTTATAGGGATTATTAACCAGGTTTGAGTTATAGTATCTGACATCAGAAGTTATTTCTTTTCCAAGCCAGTCTGGTTTTTCAAAACTATCCTTTTCATTATTTAGTTCGATTTCCGCTACTACAAGACCTTTATTAGCCCCAAGAAACTCATCTACAATCCATTCATGCCCTTTATATACCAAAAAATGTCTTACCTTTTCTATTATAGGCTGTAAACATAAATTATCAAGCATATTATCGGCATCGTCAGTTGGAATACAGTACTCATATTCTAATCTGGTGCAGTGATTTGTTTTTCCTTTTACCGTTATATATCCTTTATCGTCATATCTTCTTACCCGTACAGTTCTCCCAATAGACGTACTCAAATACCCCTGTCTGAATAAAACCGGCTTTGCACAAGCCTTATAGTCATCACTTTTTACAAGAAACTTCTTTTCAATTTCTATTGACATATAAGCTACTTCTCCTTTAAGCTACAAATAATTATAATAATCGAGCTCAACTTTTTCAATAGTTTCCAAAGTACTTTTAAAACATACACTTAATTTCTATTGCAAAATTTCTTATATTACAGGCGCACGCAAGAAAGAGTCCGGTATATACCGGACTCTTTCTTATTCTAATAACTTTTTTACTATTTGGTTAACTAATTTACCGTCAGCCTTGCCTCTGGTTTTAGGCATTACTGCCTGCATTACCTTTCCGATTTCCTTAGCTGAAGTAGCTCCGGTAGAAGAAATAGCTTCTTTTACAATTTCCTCTATCTCGCCTTCACTCAACTGCTGTGGTAAATATTTTTTCAAAACTTCAATTTCTGCCTTAAGATTATCTATAAGATCCTGTCTGTTACTTTTTTCAAAGTCAGGCAAAGTATCCATTCTCTTTTTTACTTCTTTTGTAATAATCTCAACTATACCATCATCGTCAAGGGTAACCTTAGTGTCCTTTTCAACCTGAAGCACTGCTGACCTTGCCATCTGGATAGCTGTCTTTGCGACATCATTACCATCCTTCATAGCATTCTTTAAGTCTTGAACAAGCAATTCTTTTAGTGACATAATAAATATCTCCTATAGTCTTACTATTGTCACAAGATAAATTATTTAAATTTTCTTTTTCTTGCTGCTTCAGATTTCTTTTTTCTCTTTACGCTAGGCTTCTCATAATGTTCTCTCTTTCTAACCTCAGCTAAAACACCTGATTTTGCACAAGATCTTTTAAACCTTTTGAGAGCACTATCCAAAGACTCATTCTCTTTAACTCTTACTTCAGACACACACTTCCCTCCCTCCGATGGTAACAATTGTGCCGGGAAATAAGCCGTAGTACCTTATCACATACTGTAGGGAATTAAGCTAAATACAGCACACACTATATTATATATTAATTTTCAAAAAAGTGTCAATATATATTTAATAAAAGATACAAATAAAACGACTTATTTACTAAACATAATTCTACAGTATTTTGGAGCCCATTGAGGTTCCGCCTACCAAATGATAATGCAAATGGAAAACAGTTTGTCCTGCAGCTTCTCCGCAGTTATTAATCAATCTGTATCCGCTCTCGGAAATACCGAGTTCTTTTGCAATTTCATTTGCAGCTAGATGAATATCTTTCATAACATCAACATTTTCTGGATTAAGTTCGTTATGTGAAGAAATATGCACTTTTGGAACTATCAGCACATGTATCGGTGCTTCTGGCTTGATGTCATAAAAAGCGTAAACCTTCTCTGTTTCGTAAACCTTCTTTGAAGGAATCTCACCTTTTATTATTTTACAAAATATACAATCGCTCATAGCATAACTCCTTTACTGTTTTTGCATTTTAATTTTATTTAATTTGTGTTTCCACAATAGAAACAGCAATCTTCAATGCTTCATCTATTTTAGACAAGTCCTTACCACCTGCCTGTGCCATATCTGGACGTCCTCCACCGCCACCTCCGGCAGTTTTTGCAACTTCCTTTATAATATTTCCTGAATGTATTCCCTTGGCCACAACATCCTTTGTAGCGGTTACAACAAAGCTTACCTTATCTCCATAACCTGACCCAAGAACTACCACACCTGAACCAAGTTTGCTTTTTAACATATCTCCAGTATTTCTAAGGCCTTCCATATCCATAGTGTCAAATCGTGCTGTAACCACTTTTATACCTTTTACTTCAACGGCATTGGCAAGTACACTTTCTGCTTCACCGCTTACCAGTTTGTTACGAAGCTGTTCTATTTCCTTTTCAGCATTTTTAAGTTCCTGTCCAAGGCTTTCTACTTTTTTAATACTGTCCTGAGGAGTTGCTTTTAATGCCTGTGCAACTTCGTTTAGCAAGTTCTCTCTCTCTCTGTAATATCTTATTGCAGCTTCTCCTGTAAGAGCTTCCAATCTCCTTACACCAGCCGCTACGCCGCTTTCACCGAGAATTTTAACAAGACCCGCCTGAGAAGTATTTTTCAGATGAGTACCTCCGCACAATTCAATGCTGTAATCCTCTACCTTTACAACTCTTACAGTATCTCCGTATTTCTCGCCAAATAAAGCCATTGCGCCAAGTTTTTTAGCTTCATCAATAGGCATTTCCCTTATATCAACTTCCATACTGCTGAGAATAGCTTCATTTGTCATATCCTCAACCTTTTTTAGTTCTTCAGAAGTCATTGCTGAAAAATGGCTAAAGTCGAATCTCAGTTTATTGGGTTCTACAAGAGAACCAGCCTGATGAACATGATCTCCCAATACAGCTCTCAGTGCTTTGTGCAGTAAATGAGTAACCGTATGATTTCTGTTTATGGCAATTCTTCTTTTCTCATCTATTGAAGCAGTAACCGTACTACCTGTTTCCACAAGACCGGTTTCAACGACTCCCGTATGAAGGAATTTTCCATCAGCAGTTTTTGTACAATTTGAAATTCTTATAAGGCCATTTTGGTTGCTCAGAACTCCCGAATCACCTACCTGACCACCCATTTCAGCGTAAAAAGGAGTCTTGTCAAGAATAACTGTTATTTCGTCACCTTCTTGGGCGTTATCAACGATATCCCCATCTTTTACAAGGTACAGTATTTTTGACTGACATTCTGTTTGCTCGTACCCAAGGAAAGTTGTTTTTTGACTTTTATCCAGTTTGTCAAAAACACTGTCAGACCACGCTGATGTGTCTTTGCTGTTATGAGCATCTCTTGCTTTCTTCCTCTGAGCATCCATTTCCTTTTTGAAACCGTCTTCGTCTATCCCCAGACCGTTTTCTTCTGCAATTTCCCTGGTCAAATCAAGTGGGAATCCATAGGTATCATGGAGTTTGAATACCATTTCACCTGGTATTACTTCCTGCTTTTTTGCTTTTATTTCATCTATGAATTCATTGAGAATAACTATTCCCTGATCAACAGTTGCTTCAAATCTTTCTTCCTCTATTTTTATAACCTTTTTAATATACTCAGCCTTTTCAGCAAGCTCAGGATAAGCTTCCTTAGACTCATTTATTACAACCATAGCTACATCATAAAGGAAGGGCTTGTTTATTCCTAAAAGTCTGCCATGTCTTGCAGCTCTTCTCAATAGCCTTCTTAAAACATAGCCTCTGCCTTCATTGGACGGCAAAACTCCATCACAAACCATCATTGTTGTACTTCTAATGTGGTCTGTGACTACACGTATGGATATATCTGTTTTCTCAGACTTTTTATATTCAACTCCTGCTGTTTTACATATATAATCCAGTATATTCCACACAGTATCCACCTCAAAGAGGTTGTCAACATCCTGTGAAATACATGCAAGTCTTTCAAGGCCCATTCCAGTATCAATATTAGGATGAGCAAGTCTTGTATAGTTACCTTGTTCATCTCTGTTAAACTGTGTAAAAACGTTGTTCCAGAATTCTACGTAACGGTCACATTCACAACCTACCTTGCAGTCAGGGCTTCCACAGCCTTTTTCAGGCCCTCTGTCAAAGTATATTTCCGAACAAGGACCGCAAGGGCCTGTACCATGCTCCCAAAAGTTGTCCTTTTTGCCCATTCGAACAATTCTCTCAGCAGGCAAACCTACAACCTTATGCCATATATCAAAAGCTTCGTCATCGTCCTCATAAATTGTTACCCATAACCTGTCAACAGGCATTTTAAGGTCTTCAGTTACAAATTCCCATGCCCATGGAATAGCTTCGTTTTTAAAGTAATCTCCAAATGAAAAATTACCCAGCATTTCGAAATAAGTACCATGGCGGGCTGTTTTTCCTACATTTTCTATATCAGGTGTTCTTATGCACTTTTGACAAGTTGTTACTCTTTTTCTAGGAGGCTCTTCTTGTCCTGTAAAAAATGGTTTCAACGGTGCCATTCCTGAGTTAATAAGCAAGAGGCTAGGGTCATTTCTAGGAACTAAAGATGCACTGGGAAGCCTTAAATGTCCTTTACTTTCAAAAAACTTTAGATAACGTTCTCTTAATTCATTCAATCCTAGTTTTTGCATTTATGTTCGTCCTTTCAAATATATTGGTCTTAAATTTAAAAAGTTTTTTCAATAAAAAACTCCCATCCCCAAATAAAGGGACGAGAGATATCTCACGCGGTACCACCCTAATTCCCCCAAACGGGGGCTCTTAGTCAATCCACAATAACGCCGTGGGTACGTCCATCCTTTTTACCGGACAGAAGCTCCGGAAACTGCTTCGTAAAATGCTCTGCAAGAACTCGCACCAACCGTTCTCTCTCTTTAGTCAGAAAACATAAAACTACTTCTTCCCTTCATTGCCATTCTTGATAAAATTATATACAATCTTATATTCCAGTGTCAAGGATTGCAGTAAAATTAATCCTTGTTAGTGCCGGTTATAAAGTCTACCAGTTCAGTAGGCGAAGACAGCAATATCTTTCCGCCGCATGCTATTAATTCCTCTTGCTCCCGGAATCCCCATAATACACCTGCTGCCAGCATGCCTGCCCTGTTAGCCGACTCCATATCACCGCCTGAATCTCCAACATATATTGTCTTACTCGGTGCAACTCCCAAACTTTCAGCCGCTTCTGTCAGTGAAGCCGGATCCGGCTTACGTGGTATTCCATCTCTCTCACCAAAGACTACGTCAAAATACTCACATCCAAATAACTTTTCAACAATTTCATTTGTGGGTTTGTGAGGTTTGTTTGAGCAAACTCCCATTTTTACCCCTGCTTTTTTTAGATTATCCAACATCTCATGTATTCCATCATAAGCTCTTGTTTTATTTACATAATTTTTGTTGTATATTATACGATAATCCTGGAGTATCATATCAACGACGCTATCATCTGTTCCGCTGGGTGCAGCGTTTTTTATCAGGTTCCGTACTCCGTTTCCTACAAACTTTTTATATGAATCCGTGGGGTGAGTTTTGAATCCGTATTTATTTAAGACCTCATTGGCACTGTCAGCCAAATCTTCCAGTGAGTTTATAAGTGTTCCGTCCAAATCAAACAATATAGCTTTGTATTCCATTTTTCTCCTCCGATAAAATTGCATAGATTAGCGGCAGGACTATTATAGCACAACATTCTCAATTTAAAATGATTATATACCAAATTTAATTGATTCATTCTGCATAATTATGTATAATCAACTTAAAATAAAGATGTTATTATTTGTATTTAAATTTAAATAGAGCCTTAATAGGCACATGGAGGTTCACATGAATATTATTGATGGTGGTGTTACTGCTCCCAAAGGCTTTAAAGCCGCAGGAGTTGCCTGTGGAACAAAGAAAAATAACAGAAAAGATCTTGCTATAGTTTGTTCTGAGGATACAGCTGTTGCGTCAGGGGTGTTTACAACCAATGTTGTTAAAGGACACTCCCTGCAGGTTTCAATGGAACATATTAAAAATGGTTTTGCTAGAGCTATTGTAATCAACAGTGGAAATGCCAACGCCTGTGTTGGTGAAACAGGGTACAAGGATGCAAAGGAAATGGCCGAGTTAACTGCCGAACTTTTGCAGTGTGATGCTCAGGATATTCTTGTTAATTCTACCGGAGTAATAGGTACAAAGCTAAATATGCCTTCCATAAGATCAGGTATACGTTCAGCGGTTAATGCTCTCAGCTCTCAAGGCGGGTCAGATGCTGAAGAAGCCATTATGACTACTGATTTGATGCCAAAGGAAATCGCCGTTGATATAGAACTTCAAGGTGAAACCGTTCGCATTGGCGGTATTGCAAAGGGTTCAGGAATGATTCATCCTAACATGGCTACTATGATAGGTATAATCACAACAGATGCAAATATATCAAGAAGCCTTCTGGATAAAGCACTTAAGCAATGTGTAAAAAAGACTTTTAACAGAGTTTCGGTAGATGGAGACACCAGTGTTTGTGATTCTGTTTTTGTATTAGCTAACGGTTTTGCAGATAATGATGCCATTGTAAAGGAAGACTATGAGTATTCAAAATTTGTTGATGCAATGATGTTTGTCTGTACTTATCTCGCAAAGCTAATAGCTAAAGACGGTGAAGGAGCTACAAAGCTTATTGAAGTTCAAGTTGACGGTGCCGGTGATGAAAACGATGCCTATAAGGTTGTAAGTGCAGTTGCTAAATCTCCATTAGTTAAAACTGCTATTTTCGGTGAAGATGCCAACTGGGGAAGAATCTTTACGGCAGTAGGATATTCAGGTGCTTCATTTGACCCTAATCTTACAGATATCTATTTAGGAGATATTCTTGTCTGTCGAAATGGAACAGCCGCTAATTTTGATGAATCTGCTGTAAAAGAGATACTCAAGAAAAAAGAAATTGTTATTAAAATAAATCTTAAAAAAGGAAATGTGTCAGACAGAATATGGACTTGTGATTTTTCATATGATTATGTTAAGATAAACGGAAGTTACAGAAGTTAAACGATTGCCGAATTTTAGTATTATTGATATAATGTCTATACAAGAACTTTTAGGGGGAGGTAATTGTAAAATGTCTACACAGTTGGTTTTATTTAAGATAAACAATGAAATATTTGCAATTAGTATAAATAACGTAAATATAATCGAAAGAATTACAGATATTTACAAAGTTCCTGATACACCTGAATATATTGATGGATTGATTAACTTAAGAGGAAAAGTCCATACAGTTTTTAATTTAAGAAAGAAGTTTGGATATGCGCCAAAAGAGTCTGATGACAATACTAGAATTATCATATTGAATCATCAATCAAACATTGGTCTCCTCGTTGATGAAGTAATGGAAATATTCAGTGCAGAAGATACGGAAGTAAAGCCTGCTCCTGAACTTATTTCAGGCATTTCAGGCAAATTTTTCAGCGGTGTTATTGAAAGAGACGGTCGTATAGTACTTATTCTTGATCTTGAAAAATTGTTTGAAGTTAAATAATACATTAAAAAATACCCGGTTTGACATTATCAAACCGGGTATTTTTATAACCTATCGAAATTTAAACTTTGAATAACCCTACAGATGAATTCAACTTTTTGGATAAGTTCTTAAATATGTTTGATTTTTCATGGACTTTTTTTACGGAACTAATATTATTTTTAGTGTACTGATGCACATCGTCAGAACTATTTGCTATCTCTTCGGCAGCATTATTAATTTGATCTACCAGCAATACAAGATTATCCTTTTGCTTATCCATTTCATGCAAATAATCAGTTATATTAAAAAGGCGAGTATTTATATTGTCTATATTCTTCTTGATTTCCAGAAAGCACTCTTTAGTTTCATTTATACAGCTGTTTTGTGTGTCTGTTCCTGTACTTACCTCTTCAAAACTCATGCTAAGGTTATTTGAATTGTGTACAATACTCTCAATCATTTTTCTTATTACCCCTGCCTGTGAGTTCGTCTGGTTAGATAGTTCCTTAATTTCTTCAGCCACTACTGCAAATCCTTTTCCTGACTCTCCTGCTCTCGAAGCCTCTATTCTGGCATTAAGTGACAACAGTTGTGTTTGTTTAGCTATACTCTGAATTGTAGCAGTTATAGTATTTATTTGTTGCATTTGTGCCTGAAGTCCGATTATCATTTTATTCATTTTACTTATACTTTGAAGATTTAGTGTTGAATTTGCCTCCAGCTTATCCATTTGGCTCTTACCCCTTTCCGCTGAATTGTTGAGTCCGTCAAGAAAGTTGTAGACATTGTTTGAGTGTTCCCTTGTTGTAGCAATCTGCTCTGCCAGACTTTTTATTTCCGCTGCTGCATAACTTGTATTGTCTGCTTGATTCTTTATATTGATATTTATGTTTGAAACTGATTTTAGAGTGTATTCTGATTTTTCAAATGATTCACTGGCCTCACTATACATAAGAGCGGACATTTCATCTATTTCCCTTGATGCTGAACTGATACCGGATATAAGTGTATTCAGATTACTTACCATTTTTTTGAATGCATTTCTTAAACTGTTTATTTCTAATATATTGCTTTTCTCGTTAAAGTCAACTTCCAGAAAGCCTTCTTCAATTTTCTTTATTTGTGTGGTAAGTTCAACTACAGGGTTTGAAATATATTTAGAATAAATAATGGAGATAATTGTGGCAAGGAGAAGAGATAATACTAAAACTATTATAAGAATAAGAATATATTGCTTTACAGGCTGCATAACTATGTTATAGTTCATTTGAGCACATACTATCCAATTTGCAAGACCTGATTTCTCCAAATGGGCTATTTTTTTTATTCCAGAATCCGTATAAGTAATACTTTCATTATATACAGCTCCTTTAATTGGGTTTTTGCTGTTTATTTTACTGTTGTCCGTGCCAAAAAAAACTTTAAACCCACTGTCCAATATAATAATTTCGCTTTTTATTTTGTTATTGTCAAGTTTGAAGAATTTATCATAGTCCACCAATGCAGTTATTGTTCCGCTGAATCCTGCAAGACTTTTGACTGCTCTCGTAACTGGTATTACCTCTTTGTTCGCTTCTTTTAATATAATGCAATTTCCTACTATAACTTCATTCTTTGTATCTGTTTTTATTCTTTCAAAAAGCTGCATATCGTAGAATTTTACTATACCCGATGTTTTGGTTTTTTTGGCAGCCGAAGCAATGACTTTTCCACTTTTATTGCACAAGTACATTGTATCAATAAGTCCTTCTGAGCCTTCTACTACATTTTTCATTGAAAGCTGAATCCCGCTGTACGTTGCTGTATCCATTTTAGCATTAATACTGTTGGCCATTTCAAGTCCAACTAAAAAGTCGGGCTGAGAAGCTACTCCCTTAATGGTACTGTCCAAACTTTTTATTTTTACTTCTATATTGTTCATAGTGTTATAGGAATCAGATTTAAGATTGTTTAATGAAAGTTCTTTTATTTTTCCTATGGTTGTTATATAAGTTGTAGTGCTTACTGCAATTATTGGAATAAGTGTTACCGTTATAAGTACTATAAGAAGTTGTATACGAAGTCTTATATTAATGTTTTTTATTTTTCTGCATATTCTTGTCACAATCATTTTCCATTCCCCTTTGGAGATATTTCGGCTTTTATGTAAAACGTGGCACTTATTTAAAAGTGCCACGTTTATCTTAATTTATACTTATTTGATCTTGGCTTTTTCGGCATCGTAGCTTTCGAGAGGTATATATCCTACTTCTTGAGTTAATTGTTCAGCATTATCCAGATAGAATTTTACAAATTCTTTAAGAGGGGATTTACTAAGCTTATCTTTGTTGACATAAATATACAATGGTCTTGACAAAGGACTATAGGTTTTATCTTTAATTGTTTTTATAGTTGGTTCAACAGGTCCCTTTCCTGAATCAATTTTCAACACTTTTAATGAATCCTGATTTTCTTCATAGTAAGCAAACCCGAAATAACCCATTGCATCCTTGTCACCTGCAATACCCTGTACCAGAACATTGTCGTCTTCACTTGGAGTGTAATCAGTTCTTGATTCCTTTGCCTTTTTATTAATCATTTCGGTAAAGAATTCAAATGTACCTGAATCCGTACCCGGTCCATATAGTTTTATAGGCTCGTCTGGCCATGCAGGATTTACTTCTTTCCATGTTTTTACTTTACTATCCTTGCCCCAGATTTTATTCAGTTCATCAACAGTAATAGATTCAGCCCAAGTATTATCTTTGTTAACAACAACAGAAATTCCGTCATATGCAATTTCAAGTTCTACATATTCTATGCCCTTTGCTTTTAAAGCTTCTTCTTCTTCCGGCTTTATTTTTCTGGAAGCATCACATATATCAATTTCCCCTGCTGTGAACTTTTTCATACCACCGCCAGTTCCTGACATGGCTACCGATACTTCAACCTCAGGCTGCTCGATTTGAAATTCTTCAGCGACAGCTGATGTTACCGGATAAACGGTACTTGAACCGTCTATAACTATCTTCCCGCTTAGATTGGCGTTCCCAACATTATCATTTTTAGTGCCGCTCCCGCAAGCTGTTAATGATAAAGTTAAGGCTACCCCTAACGCTAATGAAACCACTTTTTTGATATTTACTAATTTAACCATTTTTATACCTCCCAAATTGTATCCTGCTTAGTTTTCGCAATTTAATGGAATTTATTATGATTCTATTATATTATGGTATTTTAAAGTCCATATTGTGATTTGGTTAATTAATGTTAATTCATTATTAAGAAATATTAACACATATTTCTAGTGCCATATAAAAAGCGGACCTATAAAAGCCCGCAACGTACAGTCAGTTAAAGCTATTTTCTTTTTGCAGTAAATCCTGTTGAAACAAGTTTTAAAACCGTTACACCTTTAAGGTGATTTTCGTCATATGTGTAGTCATTCTTTTGAGTGTATTTTTTCATTATAAGGTTCAAACCATGAATTTTATCTTCATTATTTACTACTATATATACAACAGCATCTCCTATAACACTTTCGAAATCCATTGTACAGTCACATGCATTTGTTCCGGTTACCAACCTATGTTTACAATCCATTTCAAAACATACCCTATTGTTCTTTTTTAATATGTCAAGCTTTCTTCCTTCATTTGCACAATGCAAGTATATAATAATATTACTATCCACAACCTCGTAACCAAAATTCATAGGCACAATATACGGCATATTATCATCTGATAAAGCAATTCTGCAAACATCACATCTTTCTATAATTTCAATTATCTCAGTCAATTCAGTAACTTGTCTGTCTCTTCTTCTCATTCTTTTCTCCTAAATTACAAATATCTTATTAAATATTATATCAATTATTCTATGGATTTTTGATATTTATTCCTCAGAACAATAGCAATTGCATTTGTTGTTAAAAGAATTCCCAGAAGCACTATAATACCTGCAGCAGCCAAATCCTTAAACTGTTCTTTGGGAAGCCCCATCCAATAATAGATTTGCATAGGTAATGCTGTAAATATTGAGTTTAATCCTTCAGGAAGTTTTGAAACATAAGTCGCCGCCCCTACCATAATAAGCGGTGCAGTCTCTCCCAACGCCCTTGATACGGATAGTATGACACCTGTAAATATTCCGGGAAGTGCCGCCGGTATAACTATTTTTCTGATGGTCTGCCACTTTGTAGCACCAAGGGCATAGGAACCGTGTCTCAAATACTGTGGTACAGCTTTAATGGCCTCCTGAGATGCTACTATTACTATAGGTAATACAACTAACGACATGGTTAATGCTCCTGCTAAAACACTTTTTCCTAAACCAAGTGTTTTTACAAAAACAGTAAGTCCAAGTAAACCGTATACAATTGACGGAGTACCTGACAGATTTGATATATTTATTTTTATAAATTTGGTAAAGCGATTCTTTTTCGCGTATTCCTCTAAGTATACTGCTGTCCCCAACCCTATAGGAACTGAAAAAAGTATCGTTAGCAATATAATGTATATACTTCCGTATATGCCTGGCAGTATTCCTGCTTTTTTTGGAAAACGGGACGGAAAGTTAGTAAAAAAGTGTTTTGTAAGATATGGTACACCTCTCATGATAATATCAGCCAGCAGAATAACGAGTACTACTATTCCTATCAATGTTATACAAAATATTACTCCGTGAAAAATAGAATTTTTCATTTTCCTATACTTAATCTGATTCATATAATCACCTCCGCTATTATGCTTTTAATATTCCTTCCTGTATTTTTCAACCATATAATGAGAAAGAATATTAAGTCCCAATGTAATAATAAACAGCAGCAGGCCTACCGCAAATAATGAATAGTAGCCTACTGTTCCATGAGGGTTGTCTCCCTGACTGGCCTGTACTATAAATGAAGTCATGGTCTGCATGCTCTCTAAAGGATTAAATGTAAGGTTCGGCCTTGCTCCAGCAGCAATTGTTACAATCATTGTTTCCCCTATAGCTCTTGAAATTGCAAGAACAAAGGATGCGGAAATTCCCGATATTGCAGCCGGAACCACTACTTTCAAGGAGGTTTCCATTTTAGTTGAACCTAAAGCAAGTGCCCCCTGCCTTAAACTGTCTGGAACAGCTCTTAATGCATCCTCGCTCAGTGAAGAAACCAGAGGTATGGTCATAATACCAACTGCAATACTGGCACTGAGTGCATTGAAAATTTCTGTCTGTGGTATAAATGCTTTAAGTAAAGGTGTAATCAAGGTCAATGCAAAGTATCCGAATACTATTGAAGGAATTCCTGCCAAAACCTCCAGAATAGGCTTTATAACCTTTCTTACTCTTTTATTGGCGTACTCGCTGAGGTATATTGCAGTAAACAAGCCTATAGGGATTGATATAACCGCTGATACTAGTGTTATTATTAATGTTCCCATTACCAACGGCAGTACTCCGAAACTGGGGTTGCTAAATAAAGGTGTCCATTTCCGTCCAAAAAGGAAGTCTGTAATTGATACATTTGAAAAAAAACCAATAGAATCCTTTAAAAGTGAAACGATGATTCCGATAGTAGTTAATATTGTAACTATTGCAAACAAAAACAGGATGCTTCTGGCTATTACATTTGATGCCCTCATTCTTTTAATCCTGTTGTTTACAGCTTTTTTATTTTGAAAATTATTTGTCGTATCTGTCATATACATTCCTCCTAATAATGTTATAATAGCATTTGGAGTAATTCACCGAAAGCAAACTCATGTTAAACGTGTGTTAATATAATGTTAAGTTGTTTTGAGCAATTTCATCATTAGTTTTGTCCTATATAAACAAAATTTATATATTTCAGCATTTATGTTAATAATAAAATATATATACATTGTTAACATCGAATTAACAAGGAATTAAACCTGCATTAAAAATATATTGATATTATTAATTTGTACCAGTAATAATATTTTTTGTATAAGGAATGATAACATGACTAACGAATATAGAATTGTTACTAAGGATCTAAATCTTTACTATGGAGATATGCAGGCGTTAAAGAATGTTTCATTGGAAATTCCCAGCAATAAGGTTACTGCCTTTATAGGCCCTTCCGGATGCGGTAAATCTACTTTTTTGAAAACTCTAAACAGAATGAACGATCTTGTAGCATCAGTCAGAATCAACGGTGATGTCTATTTCGACGGTTTGAATGTTTATAAGGAATATGATATAGTTGAGTTAAGGAAAAATATTGGAATGGTATTCCAAAAACCTAATCCATTTCCAATGTCTATTTATGACAATATTGCTTATGGGCCGCGTATTCATGGGATAAAGTCCAAATCCAAACTGGATGAAATAGTTGAAAAAAGCCTCAGAAACAGTGCCCTCTGGGATGAGATTAAGGACAGATTAAAGCAGAATGCACTTGGTTTATCAGGTGGTCAGCAGCAACGTCTTTGTATCGCAAGGGTTTTAGCTGTAGAGCCTGAAGTTGTTTTGATGGATGAACCTACATCAGCTCTTGATCCGATTTCTACTCTTAAAATAGAGGATTTAATTGAAGAATTGAAGCAAAATTATACTATTGTAATAGTTACGCATAATATGCAGCAAGCAGCAAGAATATCAGATTTAACAGCATTTTTCCTCCATGGGGAGGTAGTTGAATTTGGCAGTACAAACCAATTGTTCAGTAATCCAAAAGATAAGAGAACTGAAGACTATATTACAGGAAGATTTGGTTAAGAGGTGATTAATAATGGTAAGAAATTCATTTGACAAAGAACTGGAACATTTGCACGGTCTTATGGTTAAAATGTCAGCAATGGTTGAGGAATCTATTGAAAATTCAGTTATCGCTTTCAAGAAGCAGGATGTGAGTCTCGCTAAACAGGTATTTGAAAGTGATGATACCATTGATGATATGGAAAGCAAAATAGAAAAAATATGTATTAATCTGATTGCAAGACAGCAGCCGCTGGCAAAGGACCTTAGAACAATAAGCACAGCTCTTAAAATAATAACCGACATGGAGCGAATAGCAGATCATGCGGCAGATATTGCCGAATTGACAATCAGAATGGCTGATTTAAAGCAAGTTAAGCCTTTGATTGATATACCTCTTATGGCTGATTTGGCAAAGAAAATGGTTACAAAATCAATTGATTCCTATGTAAAACAGGATATTGCTCTTGCTAAAGCGGTTTGTGACAGCGATGATGAGGTAGATAATTTATTTTCAAAAATTGTTCTTGAGCTAATTAATATAATGAAGAACAACCCTGAAACTGTTGAACAGGCAACTGATTACATGTTTGTAGTAAAGTATCTGGAAAGAATAGGAGACCACGCTACCAACATTGCAGAATGGGTTGTTTTCAATGTAACGGGTTCCCACGAGCATTTAGCCCGGAAAAATGAGTAAATTTATATTTTATGGGGTGACAAAATGTCAAAGCAGGTTATTTTTGTAGTAGAAGATGAAATGCATATTCAGCAATTGATAAAATATAACCTTGAGGCAAATGGCTTTAAGGTTAATGTTTTTGATAACGGAGAAGATTTATTGGCATATAGTTCGGAAAATATACCGGATTTATTTATTCTGGATATAATGCTCCCAGGTATAGATGGGCTGGAAGTTTGCAGACACCTAAAGCAAACCCCCAATACAAAAACTATTCCAATAATTATGTTAACAGCAAAAAGTGAAGAGTTTGATAAAGTATTGGGATTAGAACTTGGGGCCGATGATTATATTACAAAGCCTTTCAGCGTAAGGGAACTTGTTGCCAGGGTTAAAGCCTTATTTAGAAGAGTGAATATAACTACTGAGCCAAAAGTCGAAGTCCTGTCTCACGGTGAGATTACAATTGACTGTAACAGAAGAGAAGTATACAAAGGTAACAGACTGCTGGAAATGCCGCTGAAAGAATTCGAACTACTTAAAATGCTGATTCTTAACAAGGGTAAGGTTTTATCTAGGGAACATCTTTTGGATAAAATATGGGGTTTTGACTACTACGGTGAAACCAGGACAGTTGATGTTCATATAAGATATTTGAGACAGAAAATTGAAGATAATGATGAAAATCCCACTTATATTGAAACTGTTCGCGGAATTGGCTACCGTTTTACTGATAAAATCCCTGATTCAGCCAATTAGATTAATAATTAATCGCTAATGGGGGTGCCCTGAAAGTAAATGAGAAAAAGAATAATTCACTACTCTGTTATGCTTGTAATAATTGGTATTACTATTGCAGGAATTTTTACTTCTGCAATGGCCAGATATTTCTACAAACTGGAAGTTCAAAACAATATTGAAAGTATCGCTGTTCTATTAAGGAATGATATATTAGAAAAGGCATCCGTAAAAAGAAAATTAGACTATAATAAGTTTGCAAAAGATTACGCATATCTTCTTAATTCCAGAACAGACAAAGATAAAAATTTCCCCTTAGTTACCAGAATAACAATTATTAACTTTCAGGGAAAAGTCCTGGGTGACTCAGACTCAAATATCGATACAATGGAAAACCATTTAAACAGAAAGGAAATTCAGGAAGCTATCCAAGGTCAAACAGGAAAAGACCAACGGTTTAGTTCTTCCATGGAAATGCCTTACTTGTACGTCGCTTTGCCAATAAATGAGCATAGCATAATTGTAAGAATTTCTGTTCCTTTATATCAGCTTAATGCTATAAATAAAGCATTTTTATATTATACTTTGCTTGGAATCCTTGCGGGCTTGTTACTTACATTACTTATTTCATTTAAATTATCCAGTCACATAACTAAGCCAATTCAAAACTTAATCAATACTTCTAAGGAAATAGCCGGAGGTAACTACAAAAAAAGAGTTGATGCTAATTATAAGGATGAAATTGGTCAGCTTGCTTTAACCTTTAATGAAATGGCTGATAAACTTGATGAGACTCTTAGCGGCATAATGGATAAAAATGTAAAGGTAGATACAGTTATTAATAGTATGAGAAATGGCATAATTGCTATAGATATCAACTCAAAAATTATTATTGTAAACACTACAGCCTGCGATATATTCGATGTTCAGTATGGACCTGGAATTATCGGCAAAAACCTTATAGATATTACAAGGAATTCCAAAGTTAATTCATTGTTACGTGAAACAATTAAAAATGATTCATCTTTAATTGATGAAATTGTGCTGTTCTCTCCCTCACTGGGTATAGACAAAATCTATAGAATTTATACTAACACTATCAAATCATCGGATGGTACAAACCAAATCGCAGGAGCGGTAATTACACTAAATGACATAACATCAGTAAGAAAGTTGGAGCAAATACGTACTGAGTTTGTATCAAATGTTACCCATGAGCTTAAAACTCCCCTCACTTCAATAAGAGGGTTTGTGGAAACTTTAAAAAATGGTGCTATTGAGGATACCTCAGTAGCTGTAAAATTCCTTGACATTATTGATATTGAAGCCGAAAGGCTCTATACTCTCATTAACGATATTTTACAACTATCAGAAATAGAGGCTATGCAAAAAGATGAGGGAATAATAGAAATGGATTTGAGACAGATAATTGATGAAGTTGTTCTTATTTTAAAATCTTCAGCAGACAAAAAGAATATTACTCTGGAAGTTTCTTCAACTCCTTCTCAAATTCAGGTTATAGCCAATAGAAACAGAATAAAGCAAATGCTTATTAACCTTATTGATAACGCTATTAAGTATAATGTTGAAAATGGCAAAGTTGATATAAAAGTAGAAAAACATAATGGAAATACAATAATTTCTATAAAAGATACAGGTATAGGAATTCCTAAAATACACCATTCAAGAATTTTTGAAAGATTTTACAGAGTAGATAAAGGGCGTTCCAGGAATATGGGCGGTACAGGACTTGGACTGTCTATTGTAAAACATATAGTAAATCTTTACAGCGGCGACATTAATATTATAAGTGAACCGGGTAAGGGAACAGAATTCGTAGTTAAACTGCCATTGTAAGTTAAATCTTGAAACTTAAATAGCAAAGCAGCCTTCTATTGTATAGCCTGTACAATAGAAGGCTGCTTTGTTTGCATATTGAGGAATCTATTTTAATTTAAGGAAATTATCCCATTACAACTTCAACCTTATGTGTCTTTCCATCATCAAATACAGGAATTATATTACCATCAATCTCATTGCCATCTACAACAAGCTTCTTAACTCCTTTTGAAACGTGTTCAGGATTGCTAATGGCAATTTCAAAAATCACATTTCTGAATTTTCTTGTAACTTTGTAACCATCCCAACTTTTTGGTATACACGGATCAATCTTCAGTCCTAAATAATCAGGCTTTATTCCGAGTATATTTTGAGAAATAACGACAAAGTTCCATGCTGCAGTACCAGTAAGCCATGAATTCTTTGCTTCTCCCGGTCTCTTAGCATCCTTACCTGCAATCATCTGAGAATAAACATAAGGCTCAGTTTTGTGGATATCACTTATCTCTTCAGTATATGCAGGAGCTATTTTAGAATAATATTCAAAAGCTCTGTCTCCTCTGCCTATAACTGTTTCACCAGCAATTATCCATGGATTGTTGTGGCAGAATATGCCCGCATTTTCTTTATATCCTGCAGGGTATGTAGATATTTCACCCATATTCACATAGTATTTTGTATATGCCGGATTCTGAAGTACAAGTCCATATGGAGTATCCAAATACTTTCTTGCAGAATCCAGAGCTTTTTCCACATAACCATCTTCTAAACCAATTTCCGCCATCGAGCAGAAACCCTGTGATTCAATGAATATCTTACCTTCTTCGTTTTCATTACTGCCTATCTTTTCACCATTATCATCGTAAGCACGAATGAACCATTCTCCATCCCAACCATATTCCTTAACAGTCTTTATCATTTTATCAATTTCAACTTGAGCCTTTGCAGCTTCATCTTCAAGACCATTAAGTTTACAGAGCTTTACATACTCAGGACCATAATAAACAAACATTCCTGCTATCAAAACAGACTCTGCAACTTTACCGTCTTTACTTGTAGTTGTCTGGAATGATTCGTCCGGAGTTGTTGAGAAACAGTTAAGATTCAAACAGTCATTCCAGTCTGCCCTTCCTATAAGTGGCAGTCCATGAGGTCCAAGATTATTAACAACATGATAGAAAGATCTTCTTAAGTGTTCAAACAGAGAAGCAGCTTTCTTCTCATCGTTATCAAAAGGAACATTTTCCTTTAGTATGTCCATATCCCCTGTTTCTTTTATATAAGCAGCAACAGAAGCAATCAGCCACAATGGGTCATCATTAAAATTACCACCGATTTCATTGTTACCCTTCTTTGTAAGTGGCTGGTACTGATGATATGCACCGCCATTTTCCAATTGGGTTGCAGCAATATCAAGTATTCTTTCTCTTGCTCTGTCAGGTATTTGGTGTACGAATCCCAATATATCCTGATTTGAATCTCTGAAACCCATACCTCTTCCGATACCTGTTTCAAAATATGAAGCACTTCTCGACATATTAAAAGTAACCATACATTGATATTGGTTCCAAATGTTTACCATTCTGGACAGTTTTTCGTCTTTATGCTCCAGTTTGTACTGTGTAAACAGCTGACTCCAATAATCCTGCAGTTCTTCAAAAGCTGACTGAACACCTGCTGGATTACCCTTTTCTTCTATCATCTTATATGCTTTCTTTTTATTTATAACGCCCTTGCTTTCCCATTTGTCATTTACATCGTTTTCAACATAACCCAAAATGAAATCAAATTCCTTTTCTTCACCTGCATTTAATTCAACCGTTATGCAATGTGAAGCCATTGGGCCCCATCCGTGAGCTATGGTATTCTTAGGCTCACCACTAACAGGTACCTGAGGAGCATCAAAGCCGTTATATAAACCGATAAACTGATCTCTGTCAGTATCAAA
Source organism: Ruminiclostridium josui JCM 17888 (assembly GCF_000526495.1). NCBI lineage: Bacteria > Bacillati > Bacillota > Clostridia > Eubacteriales > Oscillospiraceae > Ruminiclostridium > Ruminiclostridium josui. The sequence goes on from NZ_JAGE01000001.1 coordinate 276,588, forward strand.
TCCTGTTAATTCAGCATTAACAGAATAAAAAGAAAAGTGATTTCTTCTTTCTTTGTATTCGGTTTTATGATAAATTACTGATTTCTCAACTTCAACTTCACCAGTACTTAAATTTCTCTGATAATTTGTCATGTCATCATATGCATTCCATAAACAAAATTCAATACATGAGAATAACTTAACACTTTTTTTATCAGATGTTGTATTCTTAACTCTTACACGATGAATTTCACCATTAAAATTTAACGGGACAAAATATAATACCTCTGTACTGATACCATTTTTGCTTCCGGTTATCTTGGTGTATCCCAATCCATGTCTACACTCATATGAATCTAACTCAGCCTTAACAGGAGACCATCCCGGTGACCAAAGAGAACCGTTATCATTTATATAGAAGTATCTTCCTCCCATATCTATTGGGACGTTGTTATATCTATAACGGGTTATTCTGCGCAAACGCGCATCCTTATAGAAGCAATAGCCACCTGCAGTATTTGATATCAAAGAAAAGAACTCCTGAGTTCCCAGATAATTTATCCAAGGATAAGGTGTTTTAGGTGTTGTGATGACATATTCTCTATTTGAATCATCAAAAAAACCGTATTTCAAAATTATAACCCCTTTCAACTGTCTAATTATTTTATAAGAAATCCTGTTAGAATTTATAACATATTTCTCCAAGTAATCAGTATTTTATTATTTTATACTTAGAACAATAAATAAAGAAATTTGCAATTTATATTTTCTCAGAGAATCAAAAAGACGGGGGTTCCTTTTTAGAGACATTCATTTGAACATTAGCTTATCTTTCTCAATTCTTTCCCCCGCCTGTTTCTACTTTTTAAAATTACTTTACAACATATATTGTTTATAAACAACAAGTGAAACAATACTTTCAATTTTAGTATTGTATAATTGCCGATGCCACTTTTCCTCACAAAAAGTTTAATAATGCAACTTTTTGTAGAAAATTAATCTATTTATATTTTATTCAAATTAAGAAAAACTTGAATAGAACAACTTGCTTTAATGTGCAATATTTTGTCATGGCTTAATTGTAATAATCCACATTTAAATTATCCTAGTTAATTTTCTTTGAGCAGTCATATATCTGCTCAAAGAGTAATTTAACCAGTTTATTTCAAACACGCTTAATACCTATATATCATAAGGCAAGCGAAACAAAAAACTTCTAAAATCGAATGTACAGTAGAAGTCTGTACATAAAACTACCCTTAGCCTTTTACAGACCCGGCAGTAATACCTTGAATAAGTGATTTTGAGAATGCCAGGAATATACAGAACATAGGTATTGTACCTATAACTAAGGCTGCTATTCTAGCACCATAGTTTGCTCTGTACAACGCATCCAGTGTTGATAATCCAAGAGTTACAGTGTATTTCTTTTGATCACTGATTAATACCAGCGGTAACAGATAATTGTTCCAAGATGCCATAAATGACAACAATGCTTGTGAACCAAGAGCCGGTTTAATAAATGGCACAACCAGCTTGAAGAATATGCCACCTTCAGTACACCCATCCATTCTTCCGCTCTCGATTATTTCTGTGGGAACACCTTGAACTGTATATTGTCTTATCCAGTATACCGCAAATGCATTTGCTGCTGCTGGAATGATAAGTGACAAGTGTGAGTCAGTCCAACCAATCTTGTTCATTTCAGTTACAAATGCTATCAAACCAAGCTGAGTAGGAAGCATCATAGTAATCAAAATTGCATAATATGCTGCCTTTTTGAGTTTAAAGTTAAATTTTGCAAGTGCATATCCGCACATAGCACATACAAGTACTGTCAAAGTTGTTGTTAAAACAGCAATATATATACTGTTAAAATAGTATCTGCCAAATCCAGCATTCAGGAATACATCCTTTATATTAACCATAAAGTTGTTTCCAGGCAATAAATGAAGGTCGGTAAAAAGAGCATTTGTATCATATGTACTCATTATTACCATAAGATAAAAAGGACCTATAGCAATTATTGAACAAACAGTGAGAAATATATATAAAATAAAGGAATAAACTTTATTAGTTTGCTCCATCTTTATCCCCCCCATTCATAAGCTTTAATGAAATAAATGAGAATACTGCTATTACTACAAACATTCCATATGCAACAGCACTACCATAGCCATACTGTGAGTTCTGGAACGCACCCTTACCCATAAGCATTACCAAAGTCATTACTGTATTATCAGGTCCTCCTGAGTATGGTCCGGTTTGATAATTTCCCTGGGTATAAATAATATTTGGTTCATCAAAGGTTTGGAAACCACCTATAAGGGATGTAATAACCATATATATTATTATAGGCTTTATCATTGGAAGAGAAATATTCCAGAAATTGTGCCATGCTCTGGCTCCATCAACACGTGCAGCCTCAAATAACTCTTCCGGTACTGATACAAAACCGGCTATAAAGAACAGTACACAATATCCTGTGTATCTCCACATCATAATAACTGCAATAACCACTTTAGCCAATTTCGGGTCTGCAAGATATTCAACAGGATCTTTAATAATATGGAGTTTCATTAAGATTGCATTGATTGTTCCTGATGAACCTCCATCGAAAAAGAATGCCCACAACAATCCCGCAGCTATAGGTATAACAAGATATGGAGTAAAAACTGCAGTTTTAAAAATTTCTTTGTGTCTAACAAGTTTTGAATTAATCATATAGGCAATAATTACTGCAAATATCAACTGTAATGGTATCAATAGTAACATGATAATCGCAGTATTTTTTAAAGCTAGTACAAACTCCCCGTTTTCAAACATTCTTTGGTAATTTGCTAATCCTACAAATTTTATATCCGTGTATCCGTCCCATTCATTAAGACTCATATACAGCGTAAATAATATAGGAATTAACGAAAATGCTATAAAAAGCAGGAAGTAAGGTGCCATGAAAAGATAAGGTGCTGATTTCTTTGAGAGATTTTTCATTACTAACCACCCCCGTGTGCTTGATAAAGTACAAACATTAAAATAATCAAGGAGAGGGAATTTCACCCTCTCCTAAATCATCAATAACATTCAGATAATTCCGAAATTACTTCAGTTCAGGAACATTTTTCTTCATATCAGCAATCATGAAGTCAACTGCTTCTTGAGCTGTTTTTCCTTTTTTGATTTCCTGTAATCCTTTTACGAAGTTAGCTTCGAGGAAATTATCGTATTTACCAAGGGCCTTAACCTTTACAGCATCCATATTATCCATGTAGAATTGTCCTACATCCTGGCCACCCCAATACTCTTCTTTTTGGCTAAAGAAACCTGGTTTATCCATGAATTCTTTAACAGGAGTAATATTCATACCAGTTGTGAATGCGTTCTTAACACCGTTTTCATTGAGTACTTGGTCAGCTATGTAACCCCAAGCTGCTTCCTTAACCTTTGAATCTTTCCAGATTGACAGTGCAGTTCCACCCCAGTTGAACATTCCACCTGGAGCAACTGTTACTCCCCAGTCACCTTTACCATTAGGATCTGCTGGTTCTATAACATACTTGAGGAACCAAGGTGCTGCTGCTGAAAATACATCTTCGCTCTTAGCAAATGATGCAGTCCAGTTAGGAGCCCACATGTCATATTTGTTGATAACGCCAGCCTTCCACAACTTTTCGATAACCTGGAAAGTAGGAAGGTAAACTTCGTTAAACTTGATTGTTCCATCCTGAATTGGGTTTTGAGGATTATATCCGTCAACTATATGGAATATATCTCTTACTGATCTGAACGCATATACCTTCTTGCCATCTATCTTAGCATCCTTGAAAGCAGCAATTACATTATCCCAAGTCTTAAACTTGTCTGCCAACTCTTTAGGATCATCAGTATTGAATAATTTCTTTGTCATACTTCTTCTGTAAGCAATACCTGATGGGTTGAACTGTGTTGGAGCTCCCAATATCTGTCCCTTGTCATTTGTAACAAGTGGCAATGCCTTTTCAGCTAATTTTGACTTATCAAAGTTGTATGGAGCTTGTGAAAGATCTTCACAAATATCCATGTCGAAGAGAGTTCCTCTGAAACCAACTTCTCCTCTAATTACATCCGGTAAAGCTGTTTTTGCTGCTACTGCAGTCTGTATTTTCTTAACATAGTCTGCACTTGCAACCGGTACTGATTCAACCTTTACATTTGGATATCTGGTATTAAAATCAGCTATTGCTTCCTTAAGCTGATCCTGGTTTTCCCAGTTCCACATTACTATTGTTCCGGAAGCCTTTGTGAAGTCTGTTGATGTAGCAGCTGGTGAAGAAGTAGCTGCTACTGAGCTAGTGCTAGCTGCTGAGCTTGATGCAGAAGCAGTACTGTCACCTGACTCAGTGTTTCCGCAGGCAGCCATACCAAGCACCATAACACCTGTTAAAACAGAAGCTATTACCTTTTTAAACATTTTAAAATCCTCCTTTTTGATTTAGCAATTCATATTGAAATGCTTACATTAGTGCCATTAAAGCACTTTGCAACATTTATTCTATAAAAATAGACTTTCTTTCTAAATAGATAATGTTGCTTTATGTTTTAATATTTTGACTATATATGTATAGCAATAAATTACACTATAAAAGACACGTACTCTAATAAATACGTGTCTTTTATATGTATTTTTTGGCGAATTTTATCATTTTTATATTTTTTTGTTCTATTCTTGTCTGTTAACAAAATATGGTTACGTGCAATTATTTCCATTAAAGGTCAATATTAAACACCTATTAATATGATTAAGTTAAAATAAACTGTCTCTGTATTCAGACGGCGTCATTCCAGAATATTTCTTAAATAGCTTTGAAAAATAGTGGGGATCAGAGATACCAACCTTCTCTGCAACTTCATATGTCTTATATCTTACATCCTTTAGAAGTTCCTTTGCTTTATCAATTCTAACATCATTAAGGTAATCTACAAAACTTTTTCCCAACTCCTTTTTAAACATCCTGCTAATATAAAAAGTACTGACATATATATTTTCTGCTACTTCGTTAAGAGTTACCTGTTCATTGTAATGGTCTTGTATATAGTCTATTGCTTTGCGCAATATTAGTTTTATACTTTTATTATTAAAACTTTTAACTTTAGATGCGATTTTTAAGGATACCTCTTCCAGCAGAGAATTAAGTTCTTCTGCTTTATCTGTCTTTTCTATAAGCTTAATAAGACTTGCTATATCCTCTCCCTCTGAATATCTTTTGTCAGTATCTACTGATGAAACGGATATTCTAATATTATTTATTGAAGATAACGTTGTATAATAAAAATTTCGCATATAGTGTATATTTATATTGTTGTTTGTTAGATAATCAGATATAAGCTTTGTATTTTCCCTTACTCCAACCTCATTTCCCGATTTTATGTTTTCAATAAGTTGTTTTTGATACTTGTCCAATATGGAATAGTCTTCATATCTGAAAAATGAGTTTAAGTCACTGTACTGAATAATAGAATTATCTCCCATATAACTCTTGTAATCCAATGACCCCAGACACTCTTTTAGTTTGTCCGGAAGCTCCATAGCTTTTTTTCCATTTGAACTAACTGCTATTGTGACAGTAAAACCGAATCCGCTATTTATTACCTCCTGTAGATAGGCACATTTTTCACTTACCTTTTCAATATCCAAAGGTGAGTTATCAGATTTCTGTATTATAAATCCTACCCTGTTACTGTTAAGCATAATACTTAGCACTTCATAATTCTCTGCAAATATTTCTTCAAAAGATTTTACAATACCAAACTGGTAAAGATGTTTGTCGTACAGAGAACTATTTGATTTATCGTTGTAATCATTTTCCATTACAACTAAAACAAAATTTCGTATTGATATGTTGAAGAGCTTCATTTTTTCGTATATTTCATTTTCGCTTGTGTTAAGTCCATATATAATATCATATAGAAGTTTTTCTCTGAGTACGGGAATATTTTGCTCAAAAAGCATTCTAAAACGCGCAATCTCGTTGTGCTTGCTCTTTTGCTCATTTAATTCCTTAACTGCCTTTGTCAATACAGTAGTCAGTTCTTCAATTTTTGACGGTTTAAGGAGAAAATCAAATGCTCCGCATTTAATAGCCTTCTGTACGTAATCAAAATCCCTATACCCCGTTAGTATTATTATTTTTGAATTGGGAACAATTTCCCTTACCTGCTTGATCATTTCCAGACCATCCATACCAGGCATGCGAATATCTGTTATAATCACTTCCGGCAGATATTTTTTAATCAAATCAATTCCTTCGATACCATCACAGGCATCTGCACAAACCTCGCAATCAAGCTGTTTCCAATTAATAATGTTCTTGATTCCTTTTCGTATTATGGATTCATCATCAATTATTAGAACCTTGTACATAATAACTCTCCTTAGTATTGAATGTTTGAAGTGGTAAAGAAACCGTTACTTTAGTAAATATGTTAACACTGCTCTCTATTTTGATACCGTATTTTTCACCATAGAATAGCTTTATTCTTCTATTTACATTATCGATACCGATACTTTTATTTTTTTTCTCCCTAAGAGATTTAAAGTATGTGTCATTATCCATTTCAAGGCTCTTATTTAGCTTTATTAGATCGTCTTTAGATATTCCGTTGCCATTATCAATTACTTCTAATATAAGTAAATCTCCCTGAATTCTGGCATTAAGCATAATGACACCTTTTCCTCTGCTGTTTTCCACTCCATGATATACAGCATTTTCGATTAAGGGTTGTATCAAAAGTCTTGGAATCTTTATATATAGAACCTGAGGGTCTATTTCTTTTTTTAAAGTTATCTTATCTTCAAATCTTCGCTTTAAGAGGGATATATATTTATCTATGTACATAAATTCCTCTTCTATAGGAATAAGCCTGTCATCCCTTCCTATACTGGCTTCAAGTAATGCCGAAAGATCCGATACTATATCGCTTATCTCAGGGACATTGTTTAATTGTGCCATCCAGTTTATTGATTCCAGTGTATTAAAGAGAAAATGAGGATTTATTTGAGACTGTAATGCTTTGAGTTCAGCCTCTTTGCGGGTAATCTGTTCTCTGTAAATCCATGTAACCAAATGGTCAATCTCTTTAGCCATATTATTAAAGGTCTTATGAAGGAAACCAAGCTCGTCACTTCTGTCAACCTCAATATAGCTATCTGATATATTATTTATATTCATATTTTTCATTGCCTTTACCAATCTGTTGATAGGTTTTATCATATCAAATGACATGTAAATGCTGACTATAGACAGTATAATAATAGATGCAAGGCAGAGCACAATTATCCTGTTTCTCAATTTATCTACGTCAGAATATAGTTCATTTAAAGGAATAAATGTTACTATTCTCCAATTAATGTTATCTTTTAAATAGGTATAAGCAACAAATATATCATTTTCTTGATCTATGAAAGAATCCTTATCATACGGTGTATCCTTTATAACGGATTTATATCTCTCTAATGCTTGTTTATTCTTTGATACAATTATATCGCCTTTTGGCGTGAGAATTGTAGTATTTTGCATTACTTCAGACTCGAGTCCCTTTAATACATCTTTCAAAGAGTCCATTTTTATCTGGACTACCAACATTCCTATTTCAGTATAATCATCCCTGTTGTATACCTTTTTTACTAAATACGCATTCTTAACAACTCCTGATGAGGTTTCAAAGAACCAAGCTGCTTTTCTGGTAACTTCATCAGCTTTTTCACTCATTTTAGAGTATTCTCTGTTCACTACTGATCTTAACTCCGAATCAGTACTTGGATAACGTCTCGGCAGAACTAAACCACTGTCAGTTACTATACATATAGAATTAATTTCCGGTCTATTTCCCTTTACCGTTATAAATAGGTTTGTTAACTGAGAATCTATTTCATGAATACTCATTTCCGTTAAGTTATTATTGTTATTACCTGTGTCATAACTGATTAGTGCATCATATATGTTTTTATCCATACTTATGTCACCGGAAATGTTGGTCAAATTTGTTACCGTATCCTGTAGCCTTAGCCCAATAGAGCTTAATACGTCGTTAGAGTACGAAAGAGATTTACTATTTATAATCTCTTCAGAACTCTTATACGCAAAAAAGCCTACAAATATAAGAGGTATTAAAATTTGTAGGTTTACTACAAGTAGTAATTTCTTCTTTATTGATATGTTTTTGTAAAATTGTGAACCCCTAAGTATTTTTGCAAACATACTTGAAGTAATTTTATTTATCATTATTTCACCATATCCTAAGCAGTAATAACAAAAGGCAATTTAAATCATTGTAATCTATTCAAAGCTTTTTCCCATATTTCTTCTGCAGAAATCTTATTATCTAGATAATTTGGAAACTCCTTAACAATAACCTTTTCCCAAGTGCTTCTATCAATTACATGATCAGGTATGGCACACCGATCCTGTTCAGGAGTGTTTTCATAAACACCGATACTTTGTTTTGCTAATGCATTATAGGGAGTTTCCATTGTTATGTTTAATGTACTGAATAGACCGGCTTCTTTATATAAATAATCAGATGTCTCATTTGACGTAAGGAACTTCAAAAGTTTTACAGTGTTTTCTTTTCCTTTTGGTGTACTCCAAGCACTTTTACTTATGTAAAAGGTTCCCCCACCTAACCCTGCCGGTATTTTACTTCTCCCATTTCCCATGGACGGAAACGGTATCATTTCAACTGTTGTATCAAATTTACCAAAGTACGCTGCAAACCATGAGCCCTGAACTATCATAGCTGCCTGTTTCTTTATAAAAAGATTGTTTCTTTCTTCACTTGTAATTGATATTAAATCATTAGGAAATGCATGCATTTCATATAGCTCTTTCATATATTTCATTGCATCTATGTAATATTTATTTATTTTATTATTAACAATGAACTTTTCTACTCCTTCGTTTCCTCCGAGGCTGGCAATCATATTCTGATATATATATGAACCTTCGGCAGTAGCGTTATAGGCAATAGGGGTTATGTTATGCTTATTAAATATATTTATTGCATTTTTAAGTTCCTGGTAATTTTGTGGTATTTTTACATTATATTGTTGAAATAAATCCTTATTGATGAACATACCTTCAAATACAAGTTCAAAAGGTATACCAAATATTCTGTTATTGTATGTAGTCAAGTCAAAGTAGTTACCCTTGAAGCTTCCCATCCATTCGCTGTCATTCTTAAGCATGTCCGTCAGGTCAGCAAGCTTATTTGCTCTTATCATATATTTTATATCAGAGCAAGGCCATAATCCAAAAACATCGGGTTCATTTCCTGAAGCAAACCTTGTTTTAAGAGTAGGCAAATATTCATCACCAAAAATAGACTGATTTGAAACTTTTATATTAGGATTTTCGTTTTCAAATTTGTCCAGCAAATCCGTCAAACAGCCAGCTTTGCTATCAACACCGCCCCAGCTTGTCATTAAGCTTATTGTACTGGTTTCAGTGTGAGTATTGCTATTACGAGCAGCATCTGAAACGTAGGAATTGTCACTGCCGCAAGAAACTGACATAACACTGACTAGCGTAAATAGTGCTAAACATAAAAGTTTTTTTGAGTGTTTCATTTGTTTCACTCCAATTCTTATTTTATATAGCCATTTTTTGTCTACTGTTAAGAACGAGGATAACACAATCATTCAGGAGAATCCTATTTTTTATTTCACATATATTATAAATACTATTGGGTATATATTGCAATAAATTTATCAACATTAAAATAGCAGCAAGAGTATAAATCCTGCCGCTATTTATAATAAAAAATGCTAAATAATTTTTAATATTATTTCATTATTTTCATCTAAGTCAACCCCTACAAGTGAACCTTCTTTTATTGTACCTTTTAAATACTCTTCCGAAAGACGATCCTCTATATAGTTCTGTACTGTTCTTCTCAAAGGTCTTGCACCATACTTGGGGTCATAGCCTTTTTCCAATATAAATTCTTTGACCTTATCGGAAACATTTACTCTGATGTCCTTTTCGCCAGCTTCATGGTAAACTTCTTCCAACATTAAATCGATTATTTTCTTTAATTCTTCTTTTCCAAGTTCAGTAAATACAATTATCTCATCTATTCTATTGAGGAATTCCGGCCTGAAAGTTTCCTTTATTACATCTCGTACTCTGCTTTCAAGGGCAGTATAGGTATTATTTGAAAAACCTATGCCACCGGATTTTAAATTAGTTCCTGCATTTGATGTCATGATAATAATTGTATTCTCAAAGTTTACAGTTTTACCATGGCTATCTGTTAACCTTCCGTCTTCTAGAATTTGAAGCAGCATATTGAATACATCAGGATGAGCTTTTTCGATTTCATCCAATAATATTACCGAATATGGTCTTCTTCTTACTTTTTCTGTTAATTGACCTGCATCATCATATCCAACATATCCCGGTGGTGAACCAATTAACTTTGAAACTGTATGCTTTTCCATGTATTCAGACATATCAAGCCTTATCATTGCTTCCTCACTTCCAAACAGTTCCGTTGAAAGTGCTCGTACTAGTTCAGTCTTACCAACACCAGTTGGACCTACAAAAATGAAAGAAGATGGTTTTTTCTTCTTTTTAAACCCTGATCTGCTTCTTCTTATTGCCCTTGCTACGCCTTCTACAGCTTTTTCCTGTCCAATCACCTTTTGATGAATACGCGTTTCCAGGCTCATCAGTTTTTCAGCTTCACCTTCAGTGAGCCTTTGAATAGGAATTTTAGTCCATGCCTCTATTACTGCAGCTATGTCTTCTACGGTAAGTTCAACATCTTTACTGGTATCCTCTATGTCTTTAATAAGCTCAGTAAGCTTGCACTCATAGACCTTTAAATCTGCTGCCTTCTGATAATCTTCTATTGAATCTGCTGAAACTGCAGATTCTTTCTCCTCTTGAACTCTTTTCAGTTCTTCTTTGTATGTCTCTAGCTCAGCTAGTTTTGTATTTTTCAGATTGGCTCTAGAACCTGCTTCATCTATTACATCTATTGCTTTGTCAGGCAAAAGTCTGTCGGTAATATACCTCTCAGAATAATTTACTGCGGCCTTTACTATCTCATCACTTATTTTAACCCTGTGATATTGCTCATAGTAGTGTTTAATACCTTTTAAAATTTCTATGCTTTCCTCAATGGATGGTTCATCAACAATTATAGGTTGAAATCTCCTTTCCAAAGCAGTGTCTTTTTCTATATGCTTTCTATATTCATTCAGAGTTGTAGCCCCAATTACCTGAATCTCACCTCTGGATAATGCAGGCTTTAAAATATTGGCAGCATTCATTGCACCTTCAGCTTCACCGGCGCCCATTATATTATGAAGTTCATCTATTACAAGAATTATATTTCCAAAGGATTTAGCTTCTTCTATTATTCCCTTCATTCTGCTTTCAAACTGTCCTCTGAACTGTGTTCCCGCAACAACGCTAGTCATATCCAGAAGATAAACCTCAGAATTCTGAATTTTTACAGGAACTGTTTTTTCAGCAATTCTTATTGCTAGTCCTTCTGCAATAGCAGTTTTACCTACACCGGGTTCTCCTATTAAAACAGGATTATTTTTAGTTCTTCTGTTCAATATCTGAATAACTCTTTCAATTTCACGACTTCTACCTATAATCTTATCTATGCTTCCTTCTTTAGCCTTGTCTATAAGATTTGTTCCATACATCTCAAGATATTTCTTCTTTTTACCAGCCTTTTTATCCTGAGCCTTTGTTTTAGTAGAATTTTTATCTTTATCATCCCCATCTTTATCCTGACCCATTGGGTGGAAGCTCTTTGAATTACTTTCTTCAACGTCATTTGCCTTTGGAAATGCCTTATTCAATATACTAAAAAAGGGATTTGCCTGATTAATGTTTTCAGGGTCTACCTGCATTGCTTCCATTATTTCAGATCCATCCATCTCTTCAAGCATATCTCCTACTTGTTTACTTATATTATCAAGCTCATATTCTGTCATACCGGTTTGTGACAGCAATTGATCTATGGGCTGTAAATTCTGCTTTTTTGCACAACTAACACACAAGCCTTCCTGAATCTGCTTCCCGTCTATAATTTTTGTTACAAACACTACTGCAATATTTTTATTACAAATGGAACATTTTATCATTTAATCACCTCTTCTTATAATTCCAGTATATTCCCTCTAATTTATATACTATATTATTTCCATAAATGTCCAATATTTTATTATTATACTGCTTTTTTAATCTATACTAGTTTTTTACTAGTATAACACAAGTATTTTTTGAGGTCTAACCGATTTGCTTTATTTTTTAATTTTTGCATTATATAGTCCGTAGTTTAGATGACGAAAAAACCTGAATTATAGTCCTTATATCTAATCTATACGACAATAATTCAGGTTTATTGATGCTATAATTATAACCATTTCTATTTAGAAATAAGTACATTTTTTAACAATTTATTATGCAAAGAATTTAAATATAGTTGTTATAAATGCTCCGATTATTGCTGACACAGGGATTGTAAATATCCAAGCATATACTATATTTCTTGCTAGTGCCCATTTTACAGCAGATAATCTTTTAGAAGCTCCAACACCCATTATTGATGTTGATATAACATGTGTTGTACTTACAGGTGCTCCAAAATGAGTCATTGTTTCAATAACGATTGCTGCACCAGTTTCGGCTGCAAAACCGCCAATTGGCTGAAGCCTTATCATATTAACACCTATTGTCTTAATAATTTTCCAACCGCCTATTGATGTACCAAGTGCCATTGAAATAGCACATGCAAGCATAACCCAAGGTTGAACTTCTGTATGGCCATTATTTAAATTTGCACCTACCAATGCCAGTGTTATTATTCCCATAGACTTCTGAGCATCATTATTTCCGTGAGAATATGCCATAAATGCTGCTGAAAGTATTTGCAATTTAGAGAACCATTTGTTTACAAATCTTTGAGAAAAAGGACGGAGTATCTTGTATAGAAACGACATAAATACAAAGCCTATTACAAAACCTATTATCGGAGATGTTACTAAAGGTATAACAACCTTGTCCAGTACTCCTTGCCATTTTACTATACTTAACCCGCCTGAATACGCTATTGATGATCCTACAAGAGCACCTATCAACGCATGTGATGAACTACTGGGTATACCAAAATACCATGTAATTAAATCCCATATTATTGAAGCTATTAAAGTTGCTATAATTACATATTGCACTTTAATCATGCTACCATCAACCAAACCATTGGTGATAGTATGTGCTACCTTACTGCTCATTAATGCACCTACAAAATTAAGTACTGCAGACATCAATATTGCTGTACGAGGAGATAAAACTCTTGTTGAAACTGAAGTAGCGATAGAATTTGCGGTATCGTGGAATCCGTTAATAAAATCAAATCCTAGTGCCAGTACAACAACTACGACTAATGAAACACTAAGCATTTTTCATAACAACCCCTTCTACTATATTCGCAACATCTTCGCAAGCATCTATTGTATTTTCAAGAAGTTCAAATATTTCTTTCCACTTTATAACTTCTACTGCATCATGCTCAGTTATAAACAGATTTGCCATTGCATCTCTAAAAATAGTATCTGCTTCATCTTCAACATTGTTTACTTCAATTATTTTATTCTGGAGTTGTTTACTCTTCTTCATATTTTTCATTTCAATCATTACATTTTTCAGCTCGCTTGTTGCTCTGACAATCAATTTTGTCATGGTAACAGCTTCAGGTTTTACTGTCTTGACATTATACATGCTAAATCTGTGTGCAGCAGTTTCAATGTCATCTGTAATGTTATCCAGTTCTTTTGCTATTGTAAAAATATCTTCACGATCAATGGGGGTAATAAAAGATTGGTTAAGCTCATTTAAAATTTTATGGACATTACTATCGCATGCATGCTCAGTACCTTCAATAGTTGAGATCTTTTCATTTACATTAACATAGTTTGTAGCTAAATCCTCAAGAAGTGATGCTGCTTTGCAGATAATCTCACATGTCTCAATAAAATAGTCAAAAAATTTCTCTTCCTTAGGTGTAATTCTAAACATTTATAAACTACCTTCTTTCGACAAAATATAACATATTTACTATTTAATTATATAGCAATGCAAAATTATTTACAACAAAGTTAACATAGAATTAACAAACCTTCTTAGTATTTACTACAGTTGTATATATAATGTAATTTTTATTTATATATTTTTATTATATTATTTTTTATAAACAAGCCTTCTCTTTTGGGTAATAATAAAAAAATATTTCCAAAGACAAGTGCGTCAAAGTACTTGCCCTTGAAAATATTTAGGTAAATTCAAATTACTTACTATCTAAAATTTTGCTAAGGTATTGTCCTGTATATGATTCTTTTACTTTTGCAACTTCTTCGGGGGTACCCTGCGCAATAATGGTACCTCCTTTGTCGCCGCCCTCAGGCCCAAGATCAATTATATAGTCAGAAGTTTTTATAACATCAAGATTGTGTTCAATAACTACTATAGAATTACCTGCATCTACCAATCTTTGAAGGATATCTATCAACCTGTGGACATCAGCTACATGAAGACCGGTTGTAGGTTCGTCCAAAATATACAGTGTATTTCCCGTACTTCTCTTGGATAACTCAGTAGCAAGCTTTACTCTCTGAGCTTCGCCTCCTGACAAAGTTGTAGAAGGTTGACCAACCTTCACATACCCCAATCCTACATCATATAATGTCTGCAATTTTCTCTGTATTTTTGGAATATTCTTAAAAAATTCCAGGGCATCTTCTATTGTCATATTAAGTACATCTGATATGCTTTTACCTTTGTACTTAACCTCAAGTGTCTCCCTGTTATACCTTTTCCCCTTACAAACCTCACATGGTACATATACATCAGGAAGAAAATGCATCTCAATCTTTATAATTCCATCTCCACTGCAGGCTTCACACCTGCCACCTTTTATATTAAAGCTGAATCTTCCAGTTTTATATCCCTTCATTTTTGCTTCATTGGTGGAAGCATATACCTCCCTTATAAGATCGAATACCCCTGTATAGGTTGCCGGATTTGACCTTGGAGTTCTTCCAATTGGTGATTGGTCAATATTTATAACCTTATCAATATTTTTTATACCTTTTATTTTTCCATGATTACCCGGTCTGGTTTTAGCTCTGTATAACTGACTGGCAAGGCTGTTATACAAAATCTCATTTATCAATGTGCTTTTTCCTGAACCAGAAACACCTGTAACAGAAGTCAACACTCCAAGTGGAATTTTTACATTAATGTTTTTTAAATTGTTCTGCTTTGCACCTACAATTTCAAGCCATTTCCCATTTGGCTTTCTTCTAACCTGTGGAACTTCTATTTTTTTACGTCCGCTTAAATATTGTCCTGTCAGGGAATCCTCACATTTCAGTATATCCTCCAGTTTTCCCTCTGCAACAACATGTCCGCCGTGGATTCCAGCTCCGGGGCCCATGTCAATGATATGATCTGCTGCATACATGGTATCTTCGTCATGTTCTACAACAATAAGTGTATTTCCAAGGTTCCTAAGCCGCTCTAAGGTTTTAAGAAGCTTTTCATTATCTCTTTGGTGCAATCCGATACTTGGCTCATCCAAAATATAAAGCACTCCCATTAAGCCAGAGCCTATCTGAGTGGCTAACCTTATTCTCTGTGCTTCACCTCCGGATAAAGTACCAGCCGGTCTTGAAAGTGTAAGATAGTCTAGACCAACATCAACAAGAAAGCCTATTCTTGCCTCAATCTCTTTTAAAATCTGGCTTGCTACCATCTTATCTCTTTCACTAAGCTCGAGATTGTCAAAAAAATCTTTTATATCTGCTACAGCCATGGAAGATACTTCGTGTATATTTTTACCTCCTACTGTAACCGCAAGACTTTCAGGTTTTAATCTGGCACCTTTACAATCCGGACACAGATTATGGCTCATGAACTGCTCATAATACTGTTTCATGCCTTCTGACTGGGTTTCGTGGTAACGGCGTTCAATAGAATTGATAATTCCTTCGAATTCAGCCATATAAGATCCTTTGCCGTATTCTCTTTCGTAATCTACTTTTATTTTTTCGCCTTTTGTCCCGTAAAGTACTATATCTACTACTTTCCCTGGAAGCTTATTAAACGGAGTGTCCAAATCAAAATTATAATGCTTCGCCAATGCGTTGAACAACATCCTAGCATATGCATCCTCGCTCTCGATATTCCAGCCTGTGACATTAATTGCACCATTTGTAAGTGACAAGGATCTGTCAGGTATAACAAGATCAGGGTCTACCTTCAGAAGAGTTCCCAAGCCGGTACATGTCTGGCATGCTCCAAAAGGATTGTTGAAGGAAAACATCCTTGGTACAAGTTCTTCTATGCTAATTCCACAATCGCTGCATGCAAAGTTCTGGCTAAACAGTATATCTTCTTTCCCCACTACATCAACAATTACTATCCCCCCGCTTAAGCGAAGTACTGTTTCCAATGAATCAGTAAGTCTTTTCCGAATATCACCACGGACTACAAGTCTGTCAACAACTATCTCAATATTATGTTTTTTGTTTTTATCTAATTTAATCTCATCATTTATGTCTACTATTTCCCCGTCCACACGCAATCTCACGAAACCATCTTTTTTAGCATCCTCTATAAGCTTATGGTATTCTCCTTTTCTACCTCTTACAACAGGAGCAAGCAACTGTATTCTGGTTCCTTCTTCAAAAAATATTATCTGATCTACCATCTGGTCAACAGTTTGCTGAGAAATCTCCTTGCCACACTTGGGACAATGGGGAATTCCTATCCTTGAGTACAAAAGTCTAAGGTAATCGTGAATTTCCGTTACTGTTCCTACAGTAGATCTTGGGTTTCTGCTGGTTGTCTTTTGGTCAATTGATATTGCCGGAGACAACCCGTCTATATAGTCTACATCTGGCTTGTCCATCTGACCTAGGAACTGCCTTGCGTAGGATGATAATGATTCAACATACCTTCTCTGGCCTTCAGCATAAATAGTATCAAAAGCAAGAGAAGACTTACCTGAACCGCTTAATCCGGTTATGACAACAAATTTATCTCTTGGTATTTCAACATCAACATTTTTTAGGTTATGCTCACGTGCACCTTTTATAAAAATATTATCTCTAATCATACAATACACCTTTTTCTACAAATGTTATATTTTAACTTTATGGTTAATTATATCCTTAATGAATTATACCGCTTTTACTATTATATCAAATCCCAAAATAAATGCAAACATTTGTTCGATATTTGTCAATATTTTTCATAATAATAAGCCGAATTTTTATGTTGCTACTTTTTTAACTATCTGTTATAATTTCTTTGGTCAAAATTGAATATTAAAGGGGAGCTGGAAAATAATCCGGCTGAGATAAGTATGTTTTACTTAAAACCCATGTACCTGATCTGGGTAATGCCAGCGTAGGAATTTTGTTTTGTCATACTCTGCGTTTTCAATCAGGTATGGCATTTTTTATTTGCTAATCTTTTAAGCATAAGGAGTTCTAAAACATATTACACTGAGGAAGGAATTATATATTTATGAAAACAATGTCTAACCGAATATTGGTGGAGGCAGGAGTTTTAATTGCTCTTGCACAGATTCTGAGTTTTATTAAATATGAAATGCCCTATGGTGGCTCTGTAACACTGGGAAGTATGGTACCTATAATTATTTTTGCAATTCGTTGGGGTACAAAACGAGGTATTATTGTAGGTCTTGTTTACGGTTTTCTGCAGTTTGCTCTTGGAACTAAATTTTCATATCATCCACTTGGTATATTTCTTGACTATATTTTTGCTTATGGCTGCCTTGGTCTTGCCGGAATATTTAAAAAAAATTTGTTTGCCATAATTTCAAGTACTGCTTTGGCAATGATTGGCAGATTTGCATTTCACTTTCTTTCCGGTATTATTCTATGGTATACATATGCTCCTGAGGGAATGAACATCTACCTTTATTCTATTATTTATAACGCTCAGTACATGGTTCCTGAATTTATAATAACATCTGTTATTTTGTGTGCTCTTTATAAACCATTAGGAAAATATATTAACAGGCAGAGCAGCCTTTAGCCTGTTTGAATAATTGATACTATAGCAAAAAAGATGATCCTTTTTACCGAATCATCTTTTTTGCTATTTATGTTTTATTTATGTTTAATGTGAGCTACAGCTACAGTATAATGCATATTAATCCGCCACTGCCCTCATTTATTATTTTCTGCAAGGTTTCCTGAAGTTTGAGCTGTGCATCCTCCGGCATTCTAAAAAGCTTGTTCTGCAAGCCTTCATTTACGAGTTCATGGAGAGACTTTCCAAATATGTTTGACTCCCACAGCTTTCCGGTATCGTTTTCAAATTCTTTTAGCAAATATGAAACCAACTCTTCTGACTGCTTTTCGGTTCCAACCAAAGGAGCAATTTCTGTTTCAATATCAGCCCTTATCATATGTATTGCATGGAGCAAACAGAAGTACTTTTTCCATCACGTAATATTTTATAATCAAAGGGTTTTGTCAAAACTTTAAAGTACACTTTTAAATCTATTTCGTTTTTCTTATCTGTCTTATATACTTCAATCTTTTCTAACAATGACTCTATTAATTTATTGTCCAGTCCATCATCATAATTAATTTCCTTGGCAATTACTTTTCGTAGGGTTTCAACGGAATACGTTATTTCTTTATTTCTCAATTCCTCCTCATCTAGTTCTTTTAACCTTATACCTAGTCTATCAATATCCTCATTGAATCGATTGTTTCTTCTTTCAAATTCATCATCAGACAGTCTGCCGTTTATACTTAGCTCCAATAACTTGTCTTTCATTTTGAGTATTTGATTAATTTCAATTTTAATCTTTGAAATATCTTCTTTTATCTTAGATTGAGTACCAAGACTTGAATACATGGTAACCATTTCATGTATAATTTCTGAACGGTTAACTATTATTTCATCGTATGCTTTCTTTATTATTATGTCCAACTCGGATGTATATATAGATGGAGACGTACAACCTTCTTTCCCCTTCTCAACATACCTTTTGCACTGCCATACTTCCTTATTACCTGAGCTATAACGATAAAGTGTCCTGTAATAAGGAACATTATGTTCTTTACATATTATTTTTCCGCTGTATGGGTACTTGTTTTGGTAGCTGGTCTTGTCTTCTGCTGATTGTTTTTCACTTCTTTTTTTTAATATATAATTTGCCTTTTGCCATATTTCTTCAGATACTATGGGAGGAACCGATTCTTCATCTTTGTACATAACCCATTCTGTCTGGTCAAGATACTTTCTATCATGAAGCTTATAATCAATTTTGTGTGTTTTATTTCCGCAATAATATCCCATATATTTGGGATTTGTAAGTATGCTCTTAATAGTGGAAAAAGAAAAGGGATTACCGTTTTTATTTCTGATTCCCATATTGTCAAGCTTTGCACTTATTCCTCGTATTCCAATGTTTTGTGTGGCATACATATCAAATATCAGTCTTACTATCTCAGCTTCCTTTTCATCAATTACAAGTTTGCCGGAATCTTTCCTATAGCCCCATATTTTATTATTTCCAAGTACTACTCCCTTTTCTATGGCTCTTTTAAAACCGAATTTAACTCTCTCAGATATTTTTCTAACCTCATCCTGAGCTATACTGGACATTATTGTCAATCGCAACTCTGCATCCGGCATTAATGTATTTATATTGTCAGATTGAAAAAGAACACCTACTCCATAAGACAGCAGCTCCTGAGTATATTTTATACTGTCCAAGGTGTTTCTTGAAAATCTAGAAATCTCTTTTGTAATAATAAAATCAAATTTTTTTAATTTAGCATCCGAAACCATTTTGAGAAAAGAATCTCTTTTATTTACACTTGTGCCACTTATACCTTCATCTATATATCCATCTACATATGTCCATTTATGATTTCTTTTAATAAAATCTGAATAATATTCTATCTGGTTTTTCAGTGAGTGAACCTGTTCATCCTTTTCAGTAGATACTCTTGCATAATAAGTAACTCTCAGATTTAAATCATATATTGTTTTACCCGTGTTCAGTTCATTTCTTATAGTGTACAAATCCATTTTACACACCTCGTTTACACTTCTGTTTGTTACTTTTCATTATATTATCCGAATAATATTTGTCAATTGTTTCCCAACAAAAAAGCACCGATTTCCGGTGCAATTTTTGAATTTCATATATACTAATTTAAAAACCCTTCCAATGCAATTGTTGGTTTACCATCTGAGTTCCAGCAGCCTTTAGTATAACCGTTCATTCCCGGGTATGACTCCGGCTCCCAATAGAATACACCCAACCCCTTATTTTTTGGTAAAGACTTAGTTTTGCTTATCATGTCAGCAATAAATGCTTTGCTTTCTGAAGCGTAGTCATATGACATTCCTATTTCACATATCATTATTTCTTTATTATACCTTGATACCATATCCTTCATGTTCGAGAGGCATTGGCTTGAAAGAGCAGTATAGTTATCTTTCTCAGGATATAGTGACATTCCGATAACATCGTATTTTGCTCCATTAGATTTAAGGCCGTCAAACATCCACCTGAATAACGAATTATTAAATCCATTTGATAAATGTACAATTACCTTGGTTTGTGAACTTACGGCTTTTACAGCATCATATCCACAATTTACTAGCCATGCGAAGTTTTTCATATTATTTGATGCTTTTCCATCCTCCCACAGCATTCCATTGTTGGTTTCATTACCAACCTGCACCCACTCAGGTAATATTCCATTATTCTTAAGTTGAGTCATTACATCATATGTATAGTCATACGTCATCTTCATTAAACCATTGAAATCCAGTTTTGACCATGCTGCAGGTTTTGTCTGTTTTCCCGGATCTGCCCAGGAATCACTATAATGAAAATCAATCATAATCTTGAAACCAAGGTTTTTGGCTCTCTTTGCCAGTGCTATTGTTTCACTAGTACTACAGTGTCCGTTCCATTTATCTGTGGAAGGATTAACCCAGGTTCTTATTCTCACTGAGTTAATTCCATAGTCTTTTAATATTTGTAAACAATCCTTTTGAACGCCATTTTTGTTATAAAACTTATAACCATTTGCCTCCATCTGAGGGAGCCAGCTTATATCAGCACCTTTTGCAAACATACTCGTAGGAGTTTCTGCAGGAAATTTTTCTATAATTCCTAAAATAAAACTTTTAGTTAAAGAAATATCCAACGAGTCTATGCTACCATCTCCATTTACATCAGCAGCACTTTTCCCGTTAGCATCAGGGAAGTCAGTTATATTTCCCAGTAAGTAGCTTTTTATTAGTGCATAATCAATTGAATTTACTTCTCCACTTCCGTCCACGTCACCATATAAAAACTGTGAAGTAGTTGCTGAAACCATATTTTTATTTATAAAAAAATTCCCCAATACTATCATCAAAACTAAAAGAGGGACAACAATCAATTTATTTAATTTAAAAGTGTTCATTTAAATTCCCCCAATATACTTCTTACTATTAGTGTAATATTAAGTATATTATACCAATTAATGCAATATATTTACAACCTTCATTATTTCTCTAATAAAAAAGGGGGTATCGCAAAACTTATTTTTTATCTTTTCTAACCGTACATGAGTACAATTGTATCAATGGAAGCTTGGTTAAATATAAAGGCATTTCAATAATTCATATTTTAACGCTATCTTTTAAAATTATTTCCTTTGCTTTTGTATACATTTCTTCGGTTATATACCCTTGTTCAAACAGTCGCTGGTTGATATGTAGTTTAACTTCCACTATCACAAGCTTCACCGCCTCTTCATTAAAAGCCATTTTAACCTCCAATGTATTTTCTGTCTGTTATAATTTATTAGTTAAAAGCTTTTTTATGATTTAAATATAAAAACCGTTAAGTATTTCCGACAGCTACAACCATTTGTGACTAAAACAGATAAAAACTATTTTTATAGCATATATTTAAATGTTATAATGTGTTATTATTGAAATGAATTATTTTTGAACAAAATACTCGAAAAAGGAATATAAACATTTTAAAACAGCATTTTTTTTACATTAAATGATATCATTAATGAGAAAAACATAATATAATGTAAATTAGGATAGGTGTATTGGAAATTACTCATTGATTAAAATAAAAAATTTATTATCAAAGGATTCCGAGCTTGGAGGGAAATATAGTGTTTATAATTGGTCAGCTGTTAATAAATACAGTTTTTGCAATGATAACTGCCTACATAACTTACTTATTTCTTAAAAATAATTTTAATTTAAAAGTACAAATGAATTTTTTAGTTGCATTTATTGCTTGTAATGGTGTACTAAACGGAGTTTTGTCTACTTTATGGATGAGTGTACTTCCCATACCCAGTAATTTGCAATTTTTAAAATCTATTCTATTGACAATTCTCAATGTAATACTAATTAGGTACCTATTACGTGTTGAATGGCTAAAATCGGTATTATCCTTTTGTTTGATTATACTTTTTGTTGGAGTAGGAAATTTCACCGTACCATTGATTTTTTATTCTGTAGGTATTAATGCAACACCTGAGACAATAAATAATAATCTATTTTTATTTTTTATTATGAATTTGATTATTTACTGCCTAGCTCTGGTTCTTATTAAATTTATACCTTATGCTAAATTAATCGGAAATATAAAAAACCATACTCCCATAGGCATTTTACTTTTTATTACCATATTGATAATGGCCTCTTTTCTTGGAATGCATTTCGTAGTTCACTTTGACCCTGTCTCGTTTGTTATTGTACTTATTTCATCTTTATCATATTTCTTCTTCTCGGCTTGGTATATAAACATCTATCATAAATACGAAATGAAGAAAGAAGAACAAAAACAGCAGGAATTCTATAATGAATCTCTTGCCAATACACTTCATGATTTAAGACGTATAAAACATGATCAAATGAATCACCTTTCTGTCTTATATGCTATGCACCAAATGAACAAGTATGAAGCGGCTGCTTCATATCTAAAAGAAATAATAGGAACAAGTCAAAGTATAGGAAATACCGCTATATATAACATTAAGAATGCCGGACTATTCGGATTAATATCCTCTAAAGTAAACTATGCCAATAGCCTTGGAATTAGTTTTAACTTGGATACCATCGGAGAAGTTGATTCTATTCCCAATATTAAAATTTCTGATTTATGTGAAGTAATAGGCATTTATCTTGACAATGCATTGGAGGAGGTTTTAAGTAACGGAAAACTTAAGCTTGATATGAAAATTTTAAGTACAGATGAGAGTCTTACAATTAGAATAGAAAACGAATGCGTTAAAACACCAAACACGAAAAGTTCATCAAAGGGAGCAGGACGTGGAAACGGGTTAGTCATTGCAAATAAAATACTTGCTTCATATAAAAATATTTCAAGTTCTACTATATTTGATGAAAAAAGAATGGTATTCGCACAAGTTATTAGAATAGCAAAAGAGGCTTAATAGCCTCTTTTTGCTTACTTGAGTAATGATTTTGGGCATTCTTTTTGATAATAAGACCAAAACCAGCATGCACCTGCAGACGCAGTAGCTGCAAATACTCCGATTAGAGATAGAACAGTTAGTACCAGTAATTTAATTTTACCCTTCATGTAATTATCCCACCCCTCTTATTTTTTGTTAATCTATACACTATAGGTGTAATATTAACCGCTGATATTAGTGTAATTACTGAAATGATATTTGAGTAAATGTCAGGAACTATAAGTGTAATAACAAAGCATATTGCTAATAAAATACTACCCTTTATCCTTAACTCCTTTTTTCTTTTCTCAGTTACAATTGGTTTTGACGTCAGATCTGCAGGTGCGTATAAAAATGTCAAAATCCCTGATATAGCAAATAAAACTATATTTAAGAATTTAATATTAAGAATCTGTGCCAGATATACAGTACCGAATATAAATAAAAAGTGAGTGATTACACATCCAATTTGCGTTTTTGCATGTACTCCTCCTAAGTAGGATTTGTTTAATGAGAAAACTATTACAGCAACTACCGCATACTTCAATTGTCCCAGAAATAAAGCTGTAAGTAACACTGCAAGTAATTTCAAACCATCTGCAAAAGCCATATACAAACCATAATCAATTTGCTCAGCTTTTTCTTCTGAGATTCCCGGAATATTTAAAACAATCTCATTAGTGATTTTCTTTGTTATTTCCTCTAGCACCCAATCACCACCACTTACATTTTACACCATTATATACTATTTTTCTTTCTTTGTCGATATTTTTTTCCCAATATTGATATGCAATACCACTCATTATGACAAAGAGCATATATTCCATAATATTAAAATTAAGTGCCAAATGCTACATTTATTTGCTTATGCATCGTATAATTTTTTATAACCATGCCATAATTTGTCCTAAATTATACATATTTCTTTCTACTTCTTCATCATTAAGCTGTATTCTAATCCTTTTGCTACTGTATATCAATTTTATTTTTTTTGCATTTAATCTATTTTGTTACTTTTTTATAATTAAGTGTATTTAAAACCATGCTACAATCTGAAATTGATTAAGTCAAGCTACATTTATTCGCGCACAAAATTACAGCCTGCAAAGACTCTTTTTTGCAGGCTGTATGCTTATGAAACCCCTATAAGAATTTGAACATTAAATTTAAAATCACGCGGTTTTGTTGTTCCTGTACCTCCTCTTGTTAAGATTACACTTCTGTTTGTACCTAACAATATGTATTGAAGGAGCACTTGCTCTAAGTTTTACCCCAAACTTGTTACCCTGCTTGATAATCTCAGGTTCTTCCAACGTGAGTTCTTCCATATGCGGTGAGACCATACCATACCCCTTAACCTTAACTTCATGTAAGGCATATTCTACTCTGTCATATTCCTTCTTTATTCTTGCAAGATCTTTTATAAGACTTATAAGTTTATGCTCACCCTCTATTTCTATTCCTGACTCTTCACTTAAAATCTTATACAAAAGTCCATCAGCAGCCGATAAATCGATTAATACAGTGCCTTCTCCTAGACTTACCTTATCTATAGCAGCCCTTTTGACAAATTCATATTGTTCAAAAGAAGGCAGAGCGTCCTTTATTGCACGTATTTTCGTAGCTGCTTTAAAAGTATTCCTGATTGAGTCAATAATATCTGCTTTTAGCCAATGAGAATCATCCAAAGCTTCCACCCATCTCGGTATATTTATACCTATTTCACAGATAGGGAACTCGTGCAGAACCTTTTCCATAATCGTATCAACATCATCAATTCTCATCTGCAGACAATCCATTGCAATTACGGTTACACCGTACTTTTGCTCCAACTCGTCACGCAATTTCAGTGTCTCTGAATCCCTGGGATTTGTTGAATTAATAATCACTACAAAAGGTTTATTAATAGCCTTTAGCTCTGTTATTACTCTTCTTTCAGCTTCAACATAATCCTCTCTTGGAATTTCAGAAATTGAGCCGTCTGTTGTGATTACAATACCTATGGTTGAATGTTCATTGATTACTTTCTTAGTACCAAGCTCAGCTGCTTCCTCAAAAGGTATCTGACGATCAAACCACGGTGTTGAAACCATTCTCGGTGCATCATTCTCCAAATGTCCCATTGCACCTTTTACCATGTAACCCACACAGTCAATCATTCTTACTTTAATCTGCACATTTTCGTCAATAACAACTTCTACTGCTTCATTGGGGATAAATTTAGGTTCAGTGGTCATTATAGTTCTTCCGGATGCACTTTGCGGAAGTTCATCTATTGCCCTCTCTTTTTGATATGTGTTCTCTATATTTGGGATAACCAACAATTCCATGAACCTTTTAATAAAAGTTGATTTTCCCGTTCTTACAGGTCCCACAATTCCTATGTAAATATCCCCTTGAGTTCTTTCAGCTATTTGCTGGTATATGTTGAATTTATCCACCTTTAGAACCCTCCCCTATATTGTTACACGTCCCGTTACGGACTATGTATATTGTCTTTTTCAATATTAAATATATGTCCGAAAACAGTTATTATTACAAAAAAATAAATTTATTGAAAAATGTGTTTATATACTGAAAACGTTGGGACGACTGATGTAAATCACGACAACCTATTTTCACAAGACGGGAATTGACATTAACAAACATTCCACGATATAATTTTTTTATATAAAGGCTGAATCCTCATTAAATGAGGTACGGAGGAACCAATTTTGGGGCTAATCTGAAAAAGATAATTAGTAAGTGTACATACATATAATCATATTTGTCTTTTTCGTAGGGCGTCCTATTACCCGAACCCGACAGCTAACTTCGGAAGCCATAAATAGGAGGCTAAAATGTTACAACTAAAGAGAATGATTTCCGGTGCAGCAACCATTGTGTTGTGCCTGGGATTGTTTGCATTTTCATCTTTTGCTGATGAAATTCAGACTGGAACAGTTTCCGCATCTGTTCTAAATCTCCGAAGTGAACCCGGAACAACTTCAAAGGTCTTAGGAAGTATGACCCGAGGGGACAAGCTCAGTATTCTTGAAAGTTCTGGTGATTGGTTAAAAGTAAAAACATCAGATGGTAAAACAGGTTGGGCTTTCAGTCAATATGTTGTTCTTTCCAAAATTTCTGATGCCAAAACATCAGACAAGCAGTCTGAAAATTCTGCTGACCAATCAGAGCAGATTGTGAATTTTGCAAAAACTTTATTGGGTACAGAGTATGTTTATGGAGGTACAACTCCTAAGGGCTTTGATTGCTCAGGATTTGTACAGTATGTTTTTAAGCACTTTGATATTTCATTAGAAAGGGTAGCTTCCAAGCAGGCAACCCAAGGCAGTAGTGTTTCAAGTCAAGACCTGAGTGCAGGTGATTTAGTTTTCTTTGACACAGATGGAGGTCACAACAGTATTAGCCATGTAGGGATATACATTGGCAACGGACAATTTATCCATGCGGCATCAGGAAGCTCTACACGAAAAGTTATAATTTCTGATATGACTTCCGGGTATTATGCAAACAATTTCATGAAAGCAAAACGAGTTATAGTATAATTTTGTGGCTGCTCTTTTTGAGCAGTTTTTTTCTTAGCTAAAAAGGGCTGTCTTCCAATAAGAATTGGATGGCAGCCCTATCATCAACATTACATTTCTGTTTTTTTATCTCTTGTCATTAATGCTCCTACAGCACTTCTGGGGTCTTTACCTTCAAAAAGTATTTTATATGCTTGTTCAGTTATAGGCATTGAAACACCAAGTTTTTTGGCCAGCTCATATGCAGGCTTTGTAGTTGCTACACCCTCCACTACCATATTTACTTCATCCAATGCCTCCTGTACGCTCTTTCCCTGCCCAATCAAAATACCGGCTCTTCTATTTCTGCTATGCATACTCGTACATGTAACTATCAAGTCGCCTACTCCCGTAAGGCCCGAAAAAGTGTCAGCATGCCCTCCCATGGCTACACCCAATCTGGATATTTCTGCAATTCCTCTTGTCATAAGAGCGGCTTTTGTATTGTCACCATATCCCAGGCCATCTGATATTCCAGCACATAATGCAATAATATTTTTAAGTGCTCCTCCCAGTTCAACCCCTACTACATCGGTATTTGTGTAAACTCTGAAATTCGGAGTCATAAACAAATCCTGAAGGAACTCAGCAATTTCTATTTTTTCACAAGCAGCTACTACAGTAGTAGGTATATCCCTTCCTATTTCTTCTGCATGGCTTGGTCCTGATAATACTGCCACGTTGTTATTAGGCAGTTCTTCTTTCATTATTTCTGCAAGCAACTTACAAGTTTCATTTTCAATTCCCTTAGAGCAGGTAACAACAATAGTATCCTTTGATATAATGCCAGCAAGAGTTTTACAGTTCTGCCTTGTAGTCTGTGACGGAACAGCCAGCACAACTACTTCTGCCTCTTTGCATGCCTCTTTAATATCATTGGTAAATTCAACACTTTCAGGAACTTTAACTCCAGGCAATCGTGTAATATGTTCCCTGTTTTTCTTTAACATTTCTATTTCTTCTACCATAGGTGACCACAATCTAACCTTGTTACCGTTCTTAGATAACAATACTGCCATTGCTGTACCCATGCTTCCCGCACCAACAATTGCTATATTTCTATTCATGTTTGCCTCCCTATATCAATAAAGTTATATTCAAACTTTTTTCTTTTCACCGATTTTTGATTCTGTTCCATTCAAAAGTCTCTTAATATTCCCATTATGACGGGCAATCGCTAATATTGACAGTATTGCCGCAAAAATAATAAAAACCAAACCGTTACCTTTTATAGCAGCAGCTATTGGAAAAGCTACACATGCCAATATTGATCCCAGTGATACATATCTGGTAATAGCTACTATTATAACAAACAAACCCAAAAGAATAAGGCCAAGTTTCCAATCCATCATCATTACTACTGAAAATGAAGTGAGAATACCCTTTCCGCCTTTAAACCCGAAGTATATTGGCCAGTTATGACCTGCTATAGCAGCAATACCACCAACCATACCACCCATCCCTGAAATATACAATTTAATTGAATCATCAGGTATAGAAGTAATAATCAAGTTACCAATAATATATGATAAAACTCCTTTAATAATATCTCCGATTATTACAAGAACAGCTGCAGTTTTCCCAAGTGTCCTCAATGTATTTGTCATTCCAGCATTACCACTGCCATGCTTACGTATATCAGTTCCGTAAATTTTTCCCACAACAATGGAAGTGTTCAAGCTTCCAAGGAGATATCCTATAATTATAACCAATAAAATCTTTATTAAAAAAAGACCCATCTTTCCCTCCATAAGCCTAACGGCTAAAAATCATTAAAAAGATATAATTCCAATCTGTCTGCAATGCTAAGACTAATCTTCTTTTTCACGTTGCCTATGGATAAATCTTATAGGAGTTCCTTCAAATCCGAAATTCTTCCTCAGCTGATTTTCCAAATATCGCTCATAGGAATAATGGAACAATTCCAAATCATTGACAAATACAACAAATGACGGTGGCTTTATACCAGACTGAGTCATATAGTATATTTTCAGTCTCTTACCCTTGTCTGAAGGAGGCTGAACCATTGCAACTGCTTCATTTACAAGATCATTCAACATTCCTGTAGAAATACGGAAGGATGCCTGGTCGGCAACAAATTTGATAAGCTCATAAATTTTATTAACCCTTTGTCCGGTTTTAGCAGATATAAATAGAACCGGTGCATATGTCATAAATCCAAGTTTCTCATGTACTACTTTTCTGTATTCCTCAAGTGTGCCTGTCTGCTTTTCAATCAAATCCCATTTATTTATAACTATAATTGATGCTTTTCCCTGCTGATGTGCATAACCTGCAATCTTTGTATCCTGTTCAGTTACACCGTCTTCGGCATCAATCATAATAAGACATACATCTGCACGTTCAATGGCAGTCCAAGACCTAATTGTACTATATTTTTCAATAGCTTCGTTGATTTTGCTTCTTTTTCTTATTCCGGCTGTATCAATAAAAGTGTACTTCTGTCCATCCTTTTCCACATGAGTATCAATAGCATCTCTTGTAGTCCCCGGAATATTACTTACAATAACTCTGTTTTCACCAAGAATTGTATTTATTAATGAGGATTTTCCTGCATTAGGCTTTCCCACAACGGCTACCTTTATAACATCCTCATCCTCTTCAGCATCAATATCTTCAGGAAAATGCTCAAAAACCGCATCAAGAAGATCACCCATACCAAGGCCATGAACAGATGAAATTATCTGCATATCACCCATACCCAGGTTATAAAATTCATATACATCCGGAGGCGGTGCACCAACTCTATCAACTTTATTTACACATAGCACAATTGGCTTACGGGATTTTCTAAGCATGGTTGCTACTTCCTTGTCGGTAGCCGTCATACCATCTTTTGCATCAACCATAAAAATAATAACGTCCGCTGTTTCAATAGCAATTTCTGCCTGACGCTTCATTTGCTGCATGATGATATCCTCAGAATAAGGCTCAATTCCTCCCGTGTCTATCAATGTAAACTTTTTATTTCTCCATTCTATCTCAGTATATATCCTGTCTCTTGTTACACCAGGAGTATCTTCAACAATAGAAATTCTGCTGCCTGCCAGATAATTAAAAAAAGTAGACTTACCAACATTCGGTCTGCCAACGACTGCTACAACAGGTTTACCCAAATACTACACCTCCACGTAAAATTAACAACCAACTTTAATATATTTATATAAAATAACTAGTTTCCAATCAATGCATTTACAAAATCACTACCCGAGCTATCCACTATACGGATTGGAATACTAAGCTCTTCTTCAATACCTTCAACAGTATAATCGTCTAGAAAAACATGTTCTCCGGCCCGCAGCATATTCCTGCTTATTAAAAGTTCCTGTCCCAAATCACGGCCTTTAAGCTGCTTTACAATATCCTGGCCTGTGAGTAACCCCGTAACAGTTACGTAAGGGCCAAAGAAATCATTTTCTATATCATAAACATTGACTTCCAAACCATTATATACATTTTTTATTTCATCTACCAATTGTAATATATTTTTATATACAAGTCTACCAGTTACTATACTTACCTTTCGTTGAATAGAATTTATGTGGTTTTTCTTGTTTTTAAGGGCTTCCTTTACTTCTTGTCTGAGCAATGCCACCATTCCAACGCCATTTTCAATCTGTGGAAATCCCTCATATTCCTTGTATTTTGGAATATCAATACCCGCATTAATATAAAACTCGTCAGACAAGTAAATAACTCTGGAGCCTTTCTCTTTCAATAGTTTATTCTGCCATTTATGTACCTGCTTTATAACATTGGCACTGCTCTCCATATCAAATGGCTTTAATTCAAAAAGGTTTTCTCTATGTTTGGTAATACCTACTGGTACAATTGAAACACTGTTTATAGCAGGATAAAGCTGACACAAGTCACCAATGGTTTTATCCAACTCATCTTTATCATTAATATCCCTGCATAAAACAATCTGACAGTTAACTTCAATACCGTTATCAGTTAACATCTTTATTTTGTCCATAACATCACCGGCAAACCTGTTTCCAAGCATGAATTTTCTTAAATCAGGATTCGTCGTATGAACAGAAACATTTATAGGTGACATTCTATAATGAATAATTCTCTCAAGTTCTTCATTTTTTATATTAGTCAGAGTAACATAATTTCCGGTAAGAAAAGAAAGTCTTGAATCATCGTCTTTAAAGTATACTGTTTCTCTCATTCCCTTGGGAAGTTGGTCAATAAAACAGAAAATACACTTGTTGGTGCAGCTCTTAGCTCCATCAATAAGTGAATCCTCAAATTCAAGTCCTAAATCTTCAATTTCATCCTTTTCAACTTCTATTTCCCATATCTCACCATCAGGCTTTTCAATTTCCAAAAGTAATTCCTCAGAAGCCTGGTAATACCGATAATCAAAAATATCCTTTATATTCTGCTTGTTTATGGACAACAGGAAGTCTCCTGCTTCAACCCCAGCTTCTTCTGCTATACTCCCAGGTTGAACCATACATATTTTAATTTTGTTGTGCAATGCTATAACACCATCCTACTAATTTTTTCATAAACAAGCGAATATTTTTCGCTCTATACTATCATTTGCATCTGCTAAAAAAATAATCAAATTATTTTAAAAAATCAAAAAGCAGCAAGATATCATCCTGCTGCTTTAATGACATATTATTATTTAGCTTCTACTTTAACTACCTGTTTGCCATCATAATATCCACATTCACCACATACCCTGTGAGGCAGCTTGAAAACATGACACTGTGGGCAGCTTACTAGAGTTGGTGATGCCAGCTTCCACTGGGATCTTCTTTTACCTGTTCTTGCCTTGGACCATCTACGCTTTGGATTTGCCATCAATAACACCTCCCTACTATAATGCAACCATCTAAGTAGAAACCTACTTGAAATAATCTTTAAGTATTTCCAACCTTGGGTCTACTATCTCGCGCTCATCACATTTACAACTTTTAATATTTAAATTGGTTCCACAAGTCCTGCATAACCCCTTGCAGTCTTCACTGCATACAATTTTCATGGGCATTGCAAGAATAATGTTGTCTATAAGTGGCTTATCAATGTCAACAACATTACCTTCAAATGTATATGCATCAACATCATCGGATTTTGAAACCTCGACAAAGCTTTCTTCAACCTCAATATCTTCTGTCATATCTAAACGCTTCAGACACCTGAGGCAATTTGCACTAAACTCA
The DNA here is from genome assembly GCF_000526495.1 of Ruminiclostridium josui JCM 17888. Taxonomy (NCBI): domain Bacteria; kingdom Bacillati; phylum Bacillota; class Clostridia; order Eubacteriales; family Oscillospiraceae; genus Ruminiclostridium; species Ruminiclostridium josui. The sequence continues at coordinate 308,894 of NZ_JAGE01000001.1, forward strand.
TAATGAAGCTCACCACTTAACTTTAACAGGCCACCTAAATTAACTATGCGCCCTGTAAACTTAAAAGAAGGTTTAAACTCTACTGAAGTATCATACTTCCGTATTTCAGGCAAATCATCAACAAAATTGATATCTATTCCTGCTCCTTCAGTTTTAATAATATCAGACACATTTACTCTCATAAGTAACCTCTTGAAAACCGACAACTGATATTATACTAACTAATACAGCTTTTGTCAATAATTCAATTTCGGTAAAATTATATTATTAATTGCGTTATTATTGTTACCTGTTTTTACATATATATTATATTGAATATATCAAAAATTATTTTATAAATTTTACTGTTTCTTTTGCAATTGCAAGCTCTTCATTAGTTGGGATTACTAGAGTTCTTACAGTAGCATCTGCAGCAGAAATATCTATTTCCTGTCCTCTGAGCTTATTCTTTTCTTCATCTATTTTGATACCAAAGAAATCCATATCGCTTACAATCATATTTCTTACAACGGAATTATTTTCACCTACACCGGCTGTAAATACGATTGCATCAACACCGTTCATAACTGCAATATATTCTCCGATGAATTTCTTAACACCATAACTGAAAATTTCAATTGCCAATTCAGCTCTGCTGTTTCCTGAATCAGCTGCAGCATGTAAATCTCTGAAGTCACTGCTTACACCAGATATACCCAGAACACCTGACTTTTTATTTAAGAGAGTGCTTACACCTTTAACATCTAGATTTTCCTTTTCCATAAGGAATGTAACAACTTCAGGGTCAATTGTACCACTTCTTGTACCCATTGCAAGTCCTTGCAATGGTGTAAAGCCCATTGATGTATCAACTGACTTGCCCTTGTTTACTGCACAAATACTTGAACCGTTTCCTAGATGACATGTAATTATTTTTAAGTCACTTAATGGCTTACCAAGCATTGCAGCAGCTCTTTCTGCAACATACTTATGGGATGTTCCATGGAAACCGTACTTTCTTATACCATATTTTTCATATAATTCATATGGCAATGCATAAAGATATGCGTAATCAGGCATAGAGCTGTGGAAAGTTGTATCAAATACAGCTACCATAGGTATATTAGGCATAATCTGTTGACAAGCCTCTATACCTATTATATTTGGAGGATTATGAAGGGGAGCTATGTCTATACACTCTCTTACCGCTGCCATAACCTTTTCATCTATAACTACTGAACTGTTGAATTTTTCTCCACCATGTACTATTCTGTGTCCTACAGCTGATATTTCGGACATATTCTTTATAACGCCTATCTTATCATCTGTAAGTGCACTAATAACTGCTTCTATGGCATCTTTGTGGTTCTTTAGTTCTTTATTTAAAACAACAGCCTCCTCAGAACCCCTTGACTGTTTTATAAAGGAATTGTCAATCCCTATTCTGTCACATAACCCCTTTGCAAGAACTGTTTCGTTTGTCATATCGATTAATTGATATTTCAATGAAGAACTTCCTGCATTGATAACCAAAACTTTCATTGTTTGTTCATCTCCCCTAATAGTCGTTAATCGTATTTTTTATATTAAGAATTCTGTGCCTGTACACAAGTTATTGCAACAACACCTACTATATCTTCTGCACTGCATCCTCTTGAAAGATCATTAACAGGTTTTGCTATACCTTGAATAATAGGGCCATATGCTTCTGCCTTTGCAAGTCTTTGTGTAAGCTTGTAGGATATATTACCGCAGTTAAGATCAGGAAATATTAAAACGTTGGCCTTTCCTGCAACACTGCTTCCCGGTGCTTTTGATGCTCCAACTGAAGGAACGATAGCAGCATCTGCCTGCAATTCTCCGTCCAGTTGAAGGTCAGGAGCTTTTTCTTTTGCAAGTCTAGTAGCTTCAATAACCTTTTCTGTAAGTACACTCTTTGCACTGCCATATGTTGAATATGAGAGCATAGCAACAACCGGCTCAGCCTGTACAAGGCTCTTGAATGATTTTGAAGAAGCTATTGCAATTTCTGAAAGTTCTTCTGCATTTGGATTTTCCACAAGTCCGCTGTCTCCGTATATGAATACTCCATTTTCGCCATATTCACAGTCAGGTACAACCATTACAAAGAATGCTGATACAAGTTTTGCTCCAGGTGCTGTCTTTAATATTTGAAGAGCCGGCCTTAAAGTGTTTGCAGTTGAGTTAATTGCTCCTGCAACCATTCCGTCAGCCTCGCCCATTTTTACCATCATAATTCCGAAGTACAAAGGATTTTCAGATAATATTTTTCTCGCCTCTTCAAGGGTCATTCCCTTTGCCTTCCTAAGTTCGTACAGAGTATTTACATACTCATCAAATCTTTCAAAGTTTGCAGGGTCAACAATTTTTGCCTTTGATATATCCAGGTCACCACTAAGTTTCTTTACATCATCCTTGTTACCTACAAGTATGATATTGGCAATACCTTGTTCCTGAATCATTGCAGCAGCCTTCAAAGTTCTGATATCATTGCTTTCTGGAAGTACTATTGTTTTGATATCTTTTTTCGCTCTGCTTACAATTTGCTCTAAAAAGTTCATGTTCCAAAAGTCCCCTTTCATTCTTACGCAATACTAACAAGGGCATCTCACCACGGCCCAATTAAAATCATCAAACTGAAAGTCTTGTAAATAAGGCAATTCAATTCAATAAAGTTCATATTGCACTTTGACATAATTATATTATACAATTTTAGTAAAAATTTATTATTATTACCTGGTGTTAATACCTGAAAACAAGTATTAGCACCACTTTTATTATATACAACTTGTTCATTGTATACAAGAAAAAATTTGCTATTTAATTTTCTATTTCACAAACCCTAAAAACTGTTATAAACTTATATTAAAAAAGTACATGTTTATTGTGCCAAATAATTTAAAGCACATACCATTACGAAAGGTAAGGTTAATAACCAATGAAAAAAAAGCTACTCTTATATTCCACATCATTCTTTTGCGGAATGTCTGTAATGGCAGTAGAATTAAGTGTTTCTAAACTTCTTGCTCCGTATTTCGGGACTTCTCAGATTATATGGACCGTTATTATAGGATTGATTATGATATCTCTGAGTGTAGGAAACGTTTTGGGCGGAAGGTCTGCGGACAAGCACAACAGTATGAACAGACTTTATCTTATAATATGGGCAGCCGCTATATGGATTGCCATAATTCCTTTTGTAGGCAAATATATAGTTGTTGGTATAATCGGTCTGCTTTTTATGTTTCTTCCCCAGAACCTACTTATTACAGGCTCTGCAATCTCCTGTCTGGTCCTCTTCTCTGTTCCTTTGATTGGACTTGGAATGGTTTCTCCTTATCTTGTAAAGCTAGGTGTTACAGATATCGAAAATACAGGTAAAACTACCGGGAAGATATACGCTATGAACACTATAGGTAGTATTATTGGGACGTTTTTACCAACATTTGTTACTATACCTACAGTTGGTACAAGTAAAACCTTTCTGATTTTTGCACTTGTTTTAAACTTTATCTGCCTTGCTTATTTTATAATGAATAAAATTAAATCGGTTAAAACTGCTTTGACATTAATAATTATTTTTGCTTTGCTATTTATGCCACTTTCCAATTCATATGCTTTCTGGAGGGATTGTGTTGTTGAAGACGAATCTGTGTACAACTATTTACAGGTAACAGAAGACAAGGATTCAGTATACCTTTCCACTAATGTTGCTTTTGGAGTACAGTCGGTATACAGAAAGGACAATAAGCTGTCAGGAATGTATTATGACTATGCGCTGGCGGCACCTCAATTCATAAAGAATTTTAAAAACCATGACAAGATGGACCTTTTGATACTGGGAAACGGCACCGGTACTTACGCAAAACAATCAAAAATATATTATCCCAATGTTAAGACAGATGCTGTTGAAATTGACCCTAAAATTGTAGATTTGTCAAAAAAGTATTTTGATTTAAAGGATGACGAGGCAACTATTTACGAGACTGACGGCAGAACCTTTCTTTCCGATGAAAATTGCGGCATGTATGACGTAATAATGATTGATGCCTATCATGATATAACTATCCCCTTTCATATGGCCACAAAAGAGTTTTTTTCAAAAGTTTCAGAGCATTTGAAGCCCGGTGGTGTAATTATTCTTAATATTAATATGAAGGCAAAAGGTGATAATCCTATAAACCAGTATTTAAGTGAGACTGTCAAGAGTATTTTTGAAAAGGTTTATACTTGTGAATTAAAAACAAGTACAAACGAATTGCTGTTTGCATCAAATGATATAGATATGGTGAATAATTTATTTGACAATACCAGCAATATGAATACCTCTAACCCTTTAAAAAAGGTTTTTCAATATGTTATTGAAAATCTAAATGAGGTTACTGATTCTAGTCATGTATTTACAGATGAAGTAGCACCAGTGGACATATTAGGACAGAAACTTTTGAATTCTATGGTTCAAGACGAAACTTCTGATTTGAAAGAAATGATTAATTTTAAAGAAAAGGGATTTAAAGGTTTGTTTGACATGCTTAGATAGATAATTCACCTTGACACACTTTTATTTAAAATAATATAATATTATAGCGGAAGATTACCTTTCGTCCTACATATGGACGAAAGGTTTTTTAATATGTTTTCTAAAAATTATATAAATTTCAATTGAAAGGAGATTTTTTATGCAAAATGTAAGAACCAGATTTGCACCTAGTCCTACTGGCTATATGCATATAGGAAATTTGAGGACTGCACTATATGAGTATCTTATTGCAAGAAAATACAATGGTAAATTCATTTTGAGAATAGAAGATACCGATCAGGAGCGTTTTGTAGAAGGGGCTGTAGACGTTATATACAAGACCCTCAAGCTTGCCGGAATAACCCATGATGAAGGCCCTGATGTTGGCGGTAATTATGGCCCTTATGTTCAGAGTGAAAGAAGGGGCATGTACCTTGAATATGCTAAAAAGCTTGTTGAACTTGGAGGTGCATACTATTGCTTCTGTACCAAGGAAAGACTTGCAGAATTAAAGGAAAAACAAGATGCTGAAGGACACGGCCACAGATACGACCGTTGCTGCTTGAAGCTTTCTAAAGAAGAGATTGAAGAAAATCTTAGAAATAACGTGCCATATGTTATAAGACAAAAAATGCCGGATACAGGTACTACAAGCTTTGAAGATACTGTTTACGGTACAATTACCGTTGATAACACAGAACTTGATGATCAGATTCTTATTAAAACTGACGGACTTCCTACCTACAACTTTGCAAATGTAATTGATGACCATCAGATGGAAATTTCACATGTTGTCAGGGGTAACGAATACCTTTCTTCTACTCCCAAATACAACCTTCTGTATAAAGCTTTTGGATGGGATATTCCAACTTATGTGCATGTTCCTCTTATTCTCAAGGCTTCCGGGCAGAAGTTAAGTAAAAGAGCAGGAGACCCATCATTTGAAGATTTAGTTTCAATGGGTTATCTGGTTGAAGCTATTGTAAACTATGTTGTATTGCTAGGCTGGAGTCCAAGTACAAACCAGGAAATTTACTCTTTGAAAGAGCTTGAAGAAGTTTTTGATATTTCAGGTATCAGTAAGGCTCCTGCAATATTTGATATTAACAAGCTGACATGGATGAATGGTGAGTATATCAGAAAAATGCCTGTAGAGGAGTTCCACAAGCTTGCTCTTCCATATTATGAGAAAGCCATATCAAATAAAAATATTGATACATTTAAACTCAGCAAACTCCTTCAGATAAGAACAGAGGTTTTAACAACTATCCCGGAAACAATTGATTTTCTAGACCAATTACCGGATTACGATGTTCAGATGTATGTTCATAAGAAGAGTAAAACAACTCTTGAGAACTCACTGGAAAATTTAACTTCTGCTTATCCGATTCTGGAAGGTATAAATGATTGGAATGCTGATAGTATTCACGAAAAGATTTTTGCTCATATAGAAGCTCTTGGAATTAAAAATAGCTTAATGCTTTGGCCTATAAGAACAGCTGTTTCCGGAAAGGCCGTTACACCGGGCGGAGCTATTGAAATTGCTGATATACTAGGAAAAGAAGAAACACTCAAAAGAATTGGCATTGGTATTGAAAAATTAAAGGCGGCTTTAGGTACCAATGCATAAATAATATTAAGTATAAAGGATTTGATAATATGAAATATGTTGTGATTCTTGGTGACGGTATGGCCGATTATCCCATGCCTGAACTTGATAACAAAACTCCTTTGCAATATGCAAAAAAACCCACAATTGATATGTTGGCTTCAAAAGGTACCGTAGGACTTGTTCGTACTGTTCCCGAAGGTATTGCCCCCGGCAGTGATGCTGCCAACCTGTCGGTAATGGGATATAATCCAAAAGTGTATTATACTGGTCGCTCACCTCTTGAGGCTGTAAGCATGGGAATAGAATTGTCGCCTACTGATGTTGCATTAAGGTGCAATCTTGTACACTTGTCAGAAGATGAATTCGAGTATTCGGATAAAACAATGATTGATTACAGTTCAGATGAAATTTCAACAGCTGAGTCTAAGGTTCTGATAGAGGCTGTAAATGATGCTCTTAAAACCGAGAACATAAGTTTTTACCCTGGAATAAGTTACAGACATTGCATGGTATGGAATAACGGCAGGACAAGCCTTGGATGCACTCCTCCCCATGATATTTCTGATAAAAAGATTACTGATTATCTTCCAAAGGAAGAGTCAGGGCTGTTGCTTGATTTAATGAAGAAGAGTTATGATATCCTAAAAGACCATCCTGTAAATCAGGCAAGAAAAGCCCGTGGACTGAGAACTGCAAACTCTATATGGCTATGGGGCGAGGGAAAGAAACCTGCTTTGTCTTCTTTCCATGATAAATACCAAAAAACCGGAGCAATGATATCGGCAGTAGATTTACTTAAAGGTATCGGAATCTGTGCAGGACTTGATTCTATTGATGTAGAAGGTGTCACAGGTAATATTGATACAAATTTTATCGGTAAGGCCAATGCAGCTATTAAGGCCCTTGAAGACGGAAAAGATTTTGTTTACGTACATGTTGAAGCTCCAGACGAATGTGGACACAGACATGAAATCCAAAACAAAGTCAAGGCCATAGAGTTGTTGGATTCACAGATTGTAAAACCTATACTTGAAGGAATAAGCAAGTTTGATTATCGTGTATTGGTGCTTCCTGACCACCCAACACCTCTAAGCTTACGTACTCATACCTCCGAGCCGGTTCCTTTTATTATTTTCGACAGTACTAATGAAATTCAATCATCGGCTAATAGCTATGACGAATTTGAAGCAAAAAAATCCGGTGTATTTGTTGAAGATGGTTACAAATTAATGGATTTGTTTATAAAGGGAAGTTTTTGATGTAATATACAAAAACGGGGATTGTTACAAAGCAGAAAGTTTTTTGCTTTAACACGGTACTTCCGTATAAAATTGTATCAATGATTGCTTCCAAGATATTTGCAAAAGTTTCTAGCGGCTCATCATATGATATTTTACCGTCGCTCACATTCATCGTCCATGATTCATTGTGTCGCTAACACCTACATCGTGTAGGTGTTCCGGTAAAATATCCATGCTTCGCCTACAAACATCTGCAAATATCTTTAACCAAGCTTCCATTGATACAATTTATACTCCAAGTACAGGTTAAACAATATAAATTTTTAATTTTGCGCCATCCCCATTTTTGTACTATTTTCTATCTGTCTGCTGTTTCCAGTTACTATAGTTATATTCGATTACTATACAGCCGTTTTCTGTATTTTCCAAGGTTGCACCTGTTTCGGGTAGTACGTCTTTACTGTCATATACTGTTATTTTGTTAACCATTAGTTCAATTATATTTCTGGTAATTCCATGTGTTTTTATTTTTGTAATAAAATTTTTAATCAGTTGTTCTTTATTTAACTGCTTTGTTTCTTCTTCCTTTAGTTTTTCTATTTCCTGCCTTATTGTTGAAATACGGGTTTCAAGGTTTTGGTTCATCCTACAAAACAACTGTTCCGAAATTCTTCCTTCAAGCCTGTCATTGTACAGAATATCCTGCTGTTTTTGTTTTTGGATTATCTGCTGTTCAAATCTCTTTATACTGTGCAAAATACGTTCCTTCTCTGCTATTTCACTGCTATAATTTATATTCAAGTTATCAATCAGCTCGTTATTTGATAGAAGTTCCAGCAGTTCTTTTGTTAATATGTCAATAATACTCTCTTCTGTAACATAGTGGCTTGAGCACACTTCGCAGCCTTTTTTGGAATAGGAGCTGCATATATAGCCTACCGGCCTATCTTTTCTGACTCGAACATACATTGCTTTACCACATTTGCCACAATAGACAAAGTTACTCAGGAGATGTGTTACATTACGATTATATCCTTGGTTTGACCTTTTTTTAGCTCTCAATTTCTGAACTTCTTCAAATTCTTCATTGGATATTATGGGTTCGTGTGTGTTAGTTGTTATTATCCATTTTTCAAATGGCAGTCTTCTGGTTTTTTTGTTTTTAAAGCTTATTTTTTCACTGACACCTTGAACCGTATCCCCTATATATACTCGGTTACATAAGATTCTCTGAACTGCAACCTGATTCCATGGGGTTATAGGTATCTCAGAATTTTTAGATGAAGGCGACGGATATCCTTTTTGGTTAAGCATATTTGCTATGGCAGCATAACCGTAGCCTTTTCGGTATAAACTAAATATCTCCTTTACCACAGGTGCATTTCTACTGTCTATAACCAGCTTATTTTTTTCATTTACCGATTTCACGTACCCAAATGGTGCATTGCCTATGTACTCACCTTGCTCAATTTTAAACCTGAGATTGGCTCTTATTTTTTTCGATATGTCTCTAATGTACCGCTCGTTGTACCTTACATCATGGATATATACGTGTACTGTTTTTTATTTTTTTACTTTTTTTATTCGTCTTGTTCGCCTTGTTCACTGCTTCTTCCAAAGTCACATATCTACACTTGTATCCTGTTATACGGGATACAACATCTCCAACATTGTTAAGTCTCTTTAACCTTTCTTCAGGAGTAATATCTGGTGTAATTATTACTTTATCCGACATAAATACTCCTCCTTACTACAAGTCTATTTTCCACGGTCTGTCCCTTATACATTTTTCAACGTTTTAACAAGAACTCTTTTAGCATAAAATTTATATATATTAATTCAACGGAGTATCTTAAAATGGTAAAGACCTGCATATATCTTAGAAAATCAAGAGAAGATGAGAGAATGGAAAAGGAACTTGGAAAAGGTGAAACACTTTCAAAGCATAGAGAAGATTTATTAAATTTTGCAAAAAAGAAAGATTTATTTATTGCAAAAATTTATGAAGAACTTGTTACAGGAGAAAGTCTTCTTTACAGACCTGCCATGCTTGAACTTCTAAAGGACGTTGAAGCCGGAGTGTACGATGCTGTTCTGGTAATGGATTTACAAAGGCTTGGCCGCGGAGATATGGAAGAACAAGGAATTATTCTTAAGGCCTTTAAAAATACAAATACTAAAATTATAACCCCGGACAAGGAATATGACCTTTCAAATGAGTTTGACGAAGAATATAGTGAATTTGAAGCATTCATGAGCCGTAAGGAATACAAAATGATTAACAAGCGCCTTCAAAGAGGAGTTATTCATTCTGTAAACAGCGGCAACTACAATTCTCCATACCCTCCATTTGGATATATTATAAAGCAGGAGAAATTGGGACGTACTTTGGAGCCTCATCCACAGCAATCTGAAATTATAAAGTGTATATACGGATGGTATGTAAATGAATCCGTGGGCAGTCAGATTATTGCACAAAGACTTAATAGTATGGGGCTTAAAACAAATAAAAATAATAATTGGACTTGTCAGGCGGTAACAGCTATTTTAAAAAATCCTGTTTATACTGGAAAAATAGCTTGGAGAAAAACCTCAATTAATCGTATGCCCCCAAAAAAGAGCAAAAAGGTTCAACCAAGACAGGACTGGATTCTTGCAGAAGGAAAACATCCTGCACTGATTTCAGAAACTATTTATCAAAAAGCACAAAACATCATGAAAAATAACAATAAAACTCACACCAAACAATCTTCCTGTCTACAAAATACTTTAGCCGGAATAATTGTTTGCGGAGTTTGCGGGGCTAAAATGCGGTATAGACCATACCATAATTCAGAGCCACATCTTGTATGTATTAATAAATGCGGTAATAAAAGCAGTAAGTTTAAATATATTGAGAACTGTGTGCTGTCAAGCCTTAATGAATATCTAAAAGAATATTTATTTGAATTATCAGAAGAGCCTCAGAAGAATACTAGCAGTCAGGATGCTTTAAAGGCTAGTTATGCTATGCTTGAAAAACAGATGAAAGAAGCTTATTTACAAAAAGAGAATGTTTATAATCTTTTGGAAAAAGGTGTTTATTCTGTAGAGGATTTTAATCAAAGACTTATTTCTGTTAATACAAGAATTAATGAACTCCGGCAATCTATTTCTAACATAGACAAACTACAGAAAAAAGTACTTAGTCAAAACCCTTGCAATACAAAGATTCAAAGTGGTATTTCAAAAATAATGAAAATATATAATAATCTAAAAAGCGTTGAAGATAAAAATATCTTACTTAAAAGTATTTTAGGAAAAGTTGAATACTTCAAAAGCAAGGATTGTAGAAATGATAATTTTTTGCTGAGGATATTTCCTCTTATTTAGACTTATTAGTTTTTGAAACTTCCCATGCAAACAAGCATAGCAACCGAAGAAATATTATTAGTCGGCTGCTATGCTTATTAATTTCTTAATTATCTAAAAACCACTATAACTTCAAAGATTTCATCAGGACCTATTGTGTTGCTTGCTGCATATAATTTTCTATTATTATCTCTCTTATAGCTTACAAACTTTCCGTTGTGTGCTCTTATTGCAACCTTATTCATGCCAAGGCAAATAAAATCAAATGTTTCGTTATTAGTAATAGCCTCATTGTTGGATTTAATTCTTACTAGCCCATCATCAGCAACACTGAGCAAATCTCTGGTATGTGTTTGTATGTATGCACCGCTCAAGGCTGCCGGCACAGTAAATATAATATCTTGTCTGGTTTCATCATACCTACTTGATGTTAATAAAGCATCATTTTTCTCAATACATAAGTATTCGCCGTTACTTGCTTTAACAGCTACCCTAGCTCCCATAAACGACATAATATATTCCTCCCTAAAAAACTATAAATTTTGTATAATTATAGCAAGTTTTATAAGGTTTATCAAATAGACGTTTTTATGGGAATTGTTATAAATACTGTAGTTCCTTTGCCTTCTTCCGACTCAATGGATATAGAACCCCGGAATTGACTCTTTACGGCAATATTCGCAAAATACAGTCCGAGACCTGAACCATCTTTGCCTTTAGTTGTAACCATTTCATTAAAAATTCGATTCTTTATATCTGATGGAATTCCTTTTCCAAAATCCTGTATTGTAAATAGAACTCCTTCTGGCTTAGCGTCTGCCTGCAAATTGATGACACCACCATCACTGTATGCCTGCGTAGCATTTATGACAGCATTTCCCAGAATTTGTGTCAATGATGAAATGTCTCCTTCTATACAAGTATCCTCATTAACATTTAAAACACTGTTTAGGCTGCAATTGGACTTTTTAAGCTCAAAATCCAAAAGTAATTCAATCTTTGAGAATAATTCTCCTACTGTAAATTTTCTATGCTGGGTTCCAATCATACTGGCAGCTTGTTCTTTAACTGCAGTAATCATGTCTGACATATAAACAAGGTAATTTTTTATTGTATCCTCCCATTTTCTCATATCTGATACAATATCCAAATATTCAGAGTATTCCCCATTATTATTCAAATCAGTTATTAGACTCTCTAGCTTGCGGGTATGGTTTTTAAGAGCAAGAATGCCTCCTGAAGATGACATCAGCGGAGATTTCATATTATGAGAAATACCACCTATAAGATTATGCAAAGAAATCAGTCTTGCCTTTTCAATCATCTGCTTTGCATTCTCTTCCATCAGTTTTATAACCTGTATATGCTCTGTCAGGTCACGGAATAAAATAAGTATTGCAATGTATTGCTCATGAGCATATACATGTATAATTTCAATTTCAAAGTAACGCCAAACATCATTTATTGTGAATTCCTGCTCAATTCTTGTATTCTGATGTGATCCTCCCTTGTTGGCAGTAATTTTAGATATTTGATTTTTGAGATTATTAAAATTCTCATCCTGCATTACTTTATAAAAATCACTCTCATTTTGTTTTATTATTGAGCCAAACTCGTTTTTAAAGTTATTGTTCATTTCCAAAATGTTGTTTTTATAGTCTATAACTACAAATGAATCACTTATGTAGTCCACAATACTCCTTATTGCAATGGGAAGTGTATCAAGAAACTTATATTTCTTTATTGCAATTGATAAGCACACCGTTGTAAAGCAATAGCTCAGGGTGTGTATACTGTCAGGTAATGAAATAGGAAGGTTTGAAAAATAGTTTAAATATACCACATAATCCACTGCTATAGGCATAATTATACCTGAAACTACAAGGAGTATTTGTCTTGTAAGGCAGTTTGTGTACTTGAGACTGAAATATATAAGGTATAAAACCGCAAAAGTCGAATAAATCAATTGCCATGTACAATGAACATAGTAATAGCTTCCGAATACCAAAGTCTTAACATCTTCTGAAATTTCCTTTATAAAAAGCTTATGAAAGCTATTGGTAACAAGCATTATTGTGCTCGTTACAGGTGGTATGCAAATTAGAATATAAGTTACAATAGAGCTGATTTTGTTCTTTACAAGGAGTATGCAAAACATAATAAGAGTCGCCGGGAGAAAAAATACACAGATTGAACCCGCAAAGTATATGCTGCATATCCTATAACCTGTAATAGTGTCTATGATAATATTTGACACTGCAAGTATCGTCCACATAAATAGGATTAAAATATTCAAGGCACAGATACGATGCAGCTGCCTTGAATATTTTATATTTTTTATTCTGATTAGGAGTACTAAATGTACTCCTGCAGAGAATAAATAGATTAAGATTTTTATTATTGATTCAAGCATAAAACATACCTCTATTTTTTTGACAGATTAGGGGTATCTCCGAAATTAGCCTTGTAGCAAAGTAAATAGTCCGTGGTTACTCTAAAAAGTTCTGCAAGTTTTTTTATGTTTTCCCCTGTAGGCTCAGTTTGATTGGTTTCCCAGTTAGCTATAGCCGTACGACCTACTCCTAAAAATTTGCCAAGGTCTTCTTGACTGATATTATGGATTCTTCTCAGCCTTTTTAGACGAATACCAAAGCTTCCTTCTTTTCTTGAATGCTCTACAGATTTTCTTGCAGACTCAATCATAATCAGTATTTCTTCAAAGTTTGCTGTCTTTTCGCAATACATTTGAATATCAAGATTTTTAAGTGTTTCCAAACCAGGAGCTTCTTCGGCCCTTCCGGTAAGAAGCATAATATAAAGCTCATCATCTGTTTTTCTTATCTTTTCGGTTACTTGTTTTCCATCCATGGAATCAATAAAATAGTCTAAAATCAAGAGGTCGTAATTATTTTCCTTTATTGCATCGATTCCTTCCTTTGAAGTCACAAACCCATCAACTATGTATTCGGATGAAAGATTTGCTTTTATTGCATCAATAACTCCCTGTTCATCATCAATAATAATTATTTTGAATTTATCTTCCATACCGGCCTCCTCACCGCCATATTTTATTTAATTATTATACCGTATTTTGACATTTTACCAACTAAAAATATAGAAAAATATTCTTTAATAATTCAAATATAATACAATTTATGTTTTTTAGCAATATATTTTTCATTATTTATGACATTTATCACCTAATAATTCCATGTTATTTGTATATTATAAATGTCATTATTACTATACAATAACTGCTTGTAGCACGCTAAAATTAAATGGAAAATATTTCTTGACACGTCACATATAATGACATATAATTAGCTCAACAAATGATATCATTTATGACAATTTAGTCCAATACTGAAAGGAGAGTCTAAAATGACACAAGCTTTAACACCATCCCCATCGGATTGTAATGTAAAAATTGTTATTTACGTCGATACTGCCAAAGCAAGAACAGGTTCAACCCAAGGAATCTATATGGTTGATGACAGGGCTCCTAAAAGCTATAACGAGGGGACCGCTGGTCTGGATACATATTGCAACACTAATGACTACATATGCTGGAGAATTTTACCGATTGATCCCGATACTCACGATTCAGTTGCTATTACAAGCTTCGATCAGTCACTTGCTTGGGGATACGGCGGAAGCCCAAAGGCCTCAGATACTACAAACACCGTTTGGGTAGGAAGAGCAGAAAATCAGGGAAGCAATCAGACACCAATCAATATAATTATCACTGAAAGCAACAAAAACCCTGTAACATTAAAAATTAATCCTGTTCTGAATGTTAACGGATAATATTTTTTAAATAAAGGAGGTCACAAAAAATGACTGAAACTATTGTTTTAAAAGCCCAAATAAGAGCGCAAACCAAGATAGTAATAACAGTTGATACTTCAAGAGTACTAAGCGGGGATACAAGAGGAATATTTATGATAGATAATCGCGCCGAAGTCGGAAGTGCTAATGAAGGCACTCTGGAACTTAGCACAAGATGCTTTGCGGGAGATTATGTTTCATGGCTGGTTAACCCTATTGATCCTGATACTCAGGATACAGTGTCCATAGCAGGATTCCAGGTTTCAAGCGGAAATGTATTCGGCGGTGAAGGAAGTCCTCAGCCCGCATCAGATGACAATACATACTGGATGGGTCGTGCATTTAATCAGGGAACCTCAACATATCAAATTAAGCTTCTTATAAACGGTACACACGTTATACAATGGGACCCTTTTATAACTGCTGTATAACCTCGAACCATGGGGTGCAAGCCGATTAAAATGTTCGTTACCGGCAATCTACGGAAGCTGCATGTTACATTTTCGAAAATACACTCGTTATCCGGCACTTGAATGCTCAACGCCATAAGCCACCGTGTGCGGCTGTGTCGCGTTTTGTTAACCGCCATAAGGTGTTTGCCCATTCGACAAAAATGAAAACCGGGTTTGGCGGCTTTCTGCGAAAGGGTCTTATCATTAAAAATGCAGACCAAAAATGTGTTTCGTCAACTCAATTTGTGGGGTGAACCATGGGGTCGAAAACCATGCAGGTTAAAGAGGGGTGGTCGCAAGCGACCTTCCCTCGGATCACATCAGCCGAAATGCGGGCTGTAAGCATTTGGTATAGGTAGTCGGAAATGAATGCATTATGCCATTAGGTGGTCGGAACTACCAGAAACTCCACATTTCAAGCAGTTTTTCAGGTGCCGGAGCAAGCTGCACCTAAGCATTTGGCACCCAACATATATCCGATATATTCCACTACTCCCAGAACATCAGTTTTTTCAATTCAACATAATCGGACATAAAAAACCCGGCTACCGTTTTATTGGTTTACCGGGTAATTGGCAGTAATTCAAAATTTGCATAAGAATCTGTGTAAATAGCCATAGCCATCCATTGGCTGAATGTCGATTGACGGCTATGGCTATATTTTGTTGTTTTATCGGTAAAAAGTTCATAAGATATTATTGTATCTTCGTTATAGTCCGATGTTAATCCCCGCTTTGCGGTTTCCCCAATAAACAAATTCAGAATCTTTATTATCCTTCGCACTTATGATACAAAGTGAATATAAACCCACATTATCTGGATTGGCAGTATCGATTGTATACTCATATATTGCAACATGATATTCTTGTTTACTGGTGGTAAAAACATATGTTGATTGGGCTTCTTTTTTGTGATTACTGTTACCGTCAGCATTTTTTCTTCAGGAAAAGAGTAGGCGCCTGTACTTTTCCAAGATTGGATTTCACCTTGAATATAGTTGAATAAAGTATTTAAATTTCCGTCAAAGTCATCGGCTTCGGACAAAGCCTGCTTGGAAAACATCGCTTTTAAAGCAACTTTATCTTCGCGCTTTATTGCTTCAATCAATTGTTCCATTCGAGCATCTGCTTTTTTATCACTATCATCGACTTTCACTCTACCAAATCCGTCTTTACATGAACATAATAACAGCATGCTTGCAAGTAATAAAAACATTAATAATTTTTTTTCATGATTAGCCCTCCTAAAAGTTTAACATCGCCGTATAATTTTTCTTATCGAATGTCCATGGGGAGTTTTTTTGTCCAGCATACTGTTTATAAAATGCATCAAACATTCCTTTATTTTCTTTGTTCCCTGAAAAATCAACAGTATATGTAACTCTTAAGTCCCTTGCATTAACATCCTGCTTGTAAGGATTAAACGCTGTTATCCACCACTGAGGCTCTGACGGGTTATACGAAGCAATTAGGTTTCCTTTATTATCATTCAACGTCAGGGTCATTGGCAACGCAAGGTTCGTATCAACAAGCCAATGGTCTGTTTCATTTTCGAATACTGATAACCTTTTATATAAACCCAACTCCGCTCCGGCTCCTAAATTCAAATAGTCTCCTTTCCATGCCCAGAATCTGTAATCTTGATCATCGTATGTAAACTCGAAAGGTTGCGTTTTCATACTGGTGGCATAATCAAAGATTATATCGTAAACGAAATTGTACCCTCCATATTGCTGTAAAGCATCTTGTCGCGCGTGGTAAACGCCTTTATCATCTCTGACAAATCCTGCAGCATAAAACAGGTCTTTAAACCAGCCATGTTGAGTTGCATAAACTGCGGCTGGATTTTCAATTAAGTATTCTGCAATAGTTCTTGTTACATCTTCAGGCTTAAGTTTGGATAAATCTATTTCACCATTCCCCGCCCCCTCACTACAAGAGCTATAACTATTATATTATCTCCGTTCCATATCCTCAATCAAAAAAAGCAAATTACTCCCAAGTGTTTAAATCTTGTTTTTAAAAATTAGTTCTATCAGCCTTCTCAAATGGTCTGTATTCCGTCTTTGTTTTCATCATGCCGTAAATAATTCTTACAAGCCTTCTCGCCACACGGACCAATGCCTGTGGCTTGTTCTTACCTTCCGTAACCTTTTGCTCAAAGTACTCTCTAAACACAGGATGTCTCGGAGTTCCGCACTTTGATACTGATATCATCTGAATCGCTAAGAAGTGGAATATTGCGTTTAATGCCCTGTTTCCATTTCTGCAGCGTTCATCCTTGCCTTTTCCTGCTGAACTGAATTTTACCGGAGCCAGACCCATGAACTGAGCAAGCTTATCCGAGTCGGGAAAACGGTTGATATCCCCGATTTCAGAAATGATTTGAGCTTCGGTTGTAATATCAATTCCGGGCATTGTTCTTAATTTGTAGCCTGTCAGAGGGATTATTCTTTCAAGCTCAATATCAATTTCATGTATCTGCTCAAGGTTATTCTTAATGCTTTTCACAAGGCTTTTAACGATGAAATCTCTTTCCTCTTGGAAGTCTTTCCGAGTATCTCCATCAGCTTCAATGAGAGCATGTATTTGGAGTATTCTCTCCATTTTCAAGCTTTGATTAATTGCCTTTAATGCTTCATAAACCTTTTCAGGAGTGGTATTTTTTATGTGCATGGGTGACGGATAGTTTTCCCAAAAGTAAAGGGCACTTTTTCCGTCAATTTCTGAAAAGAACTTTCTGTAGCTTGGATATGAGTACATTAGCTGATTATGAAGCGTGTTTTTATTCATGACGTTATTCTTCACAAGCAGGTCACGCCTTTTTACCATTTGCCGTATTGTCCAGTAAATATCCTCATGCTTTGCATCTGGCAGACTATCTACCATATCACGCAAAACTCTTGCAACACAATAAGCGTCATAGGAGTCATCCTTGTGAACAATTGGATTCGCCAGTCTTACTGCACTTGTATGTGCTGGGTTTACATGCTTTACATCAAATTTTCTGCCGACAAGGTAAGCCGACAGGTTTCTTCCAAAGCCTCTTGTGTCTTCAAGCCCAAATACTATTTCCTTTGAACCGCATATTCTTCTGACATTTTCGATGAATGCGGGAAACTTCGATGGTCTGTTTTCAAAGCTGATTTCTCCCATTTTATCCATCCAACAGTCAATAATGACTGCGCAGTGCATGTCTTTATGCATGTCAATTCCGATAAAGCAGGTGTTTCTTTTTTTGTATATTCCCATCATCTCCTATATTTTGTCTCCATCTCTCATACCGGCAACCTCAATTTAAGAGCGTTAGATTGAGCAGTTGACATACTTTCTGTCATCAGCCCAACCCTCGCAAGGGGGCGGCAACCTATCTAATCCAAATGTGACAGATTACGTGATTTTAGGCTCACGAGCCTTTATTCTGTTCTTTTGTTGCGTGAGCTTTTACTATTCGTAAAAGCACTCGCAAAAGTACAAATTTCAATTGTGTGTGATGTTAACTCTGGTTAGAAATGATTGCAAGTAGATTTTAAGAAAGAGACAAAACAAAAACAGAGAAGAAAAACATTTATCGTTTATTCTTCTCTGCCTAACATTTATTTTGATATGCTTTTTTTGCTAAGATTTCGGGGAAGTAATTTTCCCCCTTAAACCCCCGGTCGCGTCCCAGTTTACCACAGATAAAAAAGCCTGACAAGGAGGGGTTCACCATGAACTGTGGGTGCTTTTGTAGATGTTTTTGCTAGACTCTAATCAGCAACTTTTCTATATCTTTGCCAATGGGCTGTCTTCTCTGAAAGAGTTGGTTTTTAACCACCGTCTTCAACTGCGAAATGCTTACCCCTGTGTCGCGACGTGTTACCCCTGTTTCCGATTTTCAATCTGCTGTAGGATACAAATACCTCTGCTATGACTGAAAAGGTATTTGAGGGCAATTTGAACGACTGTTCCTTTCAGCACTTTTCCGATCAAATTATGCTGTCTCCCCTATGATTTCGGTGCTGGATAAAGGCACGTGGTCGCAAGCGACCTGTGCCATAGAACAACCGCCGGCAGTGCCGGCGGTTTGAGTGAGTTCATATAGGTGGTCGGAATGACCTGTTGTGTGTCGGGTTGGTGGTCGTAAAATTGCTCATGCCCTGTGTTTAAAGATTTTGGAGGTGGGCAAATAGGTTTATTGTAGCGTTTAATCTGTTCCCATAGTATATTATAAGACAGTCCTCAAAAGCCATCCCCTCTTTGCTCTACCACGCAACAAGATTCCTTTCTGAAACATCTGTGATAGACCTATATTGTACATTTTCAAATTCATTATCTATACAATTGTTATATACTATGTCTAATATGTCCTTGTCTTTACAGTAAAATTCTATAAATCCAGAATCGGTGCAAAGAAATACAATTTCACATTTACTTTCTAAAAAATCTTTGAAATTATTAATTTCAGCTCTTTTAGAATTTATAGGATACGCCTTTATATCAACAAATATCATGTAATATTTATCTCTTGAAATACATTTTAGGAATTCTTCTCCACTTAAAATATCTATCTCAAAAAGTTTTTCTTTTCTTTCACCATTTTCGTAAAATTGAAAATCTTCATAAATTATTTCCCATTCATATTGAAGTACATCTACTCCACTGAAAATTTTACAAAGATAATTATTTTTTTCATTTTTCACATTAATGTCTAATGCAATCATTTTTTATTTGCTCCCGTCATTATTAATTTTTACTTGCAAAGTGCTAAAAAAATCTCAAACCAAATCTTTAGGTTTATACTCAGGCATTGACCGCATCCAAATATCAATTAAAGGCTTTGGTATTATAATAGGGCTCACTCTAGCTTCAACAGCATCCCCTACTCGGATAGCACCCTCTTTTAATGCAGGTAGTAGTTTTATTAATAAAGGTATCGGATCACCTCTTTCACCATTTTCATCATACTCATGACCATGCGGGAATGTATGTCCAGTACCACCATGATTATAGTCTATATCTACATCAGGTTCTGTATTTGGCTTATACCATCTTTCTTGCTTAACGCTTCCATCGGGGTTATAAAGTGTCCCTGTAGATCCTGGCTCCCCATTCCATGGCAAGCTACTAGTTGGTGTTTTAACTCCGTTTTTCTCTGTATATGTATCTGGGATCTTGGCTGCATTATTAACATTAAGATTACCCGTCCCCTTAGTTGCATTCCCTTTCTGATTTGGCTTATTAGTATCTTTATAATAGTTATTTGTTTGGTTATGTGATGAAATAATTTGATTATTTCCATTAACATTTACCATTTGAGTTCCTTTTATATCTCCATTTTTAACGGTTGTATCAATAGAGTATGTTACATAGGAATTCGTACTTTTGGTAAACATTTTATCAAATTGTTCATTATCAATTACTATTTTTCCATTTACATTTTTATAGTCTGATGTTTTTAATTCCTTTGTTATTCCATTAACTGTTACAACAGCAACTCTTTTTTTAGAATCCCATTTTGCATTCCCACCAACTGACTTAGCTAAATCTGTCAAATAAGCATATGTATGCCCTGTCGGGTCAAAATACATCACCGGCTCATTATGGCAATACGTATACAAATTCAAGCTCAGCGGATCGTTAGGGTCACCAGTATAAGTATCCTCACTTAGGAATCTGGCTGTTTTACTGTCATAGTAGCGGGCATTCAGGTAATAGAGATCTGTTTCCTTATCGTACTGGTAGCCTGCGTAGGTTATGTTATTATTGACGTCCCCCGTCTGCTCTGTTATGTTTCCGAAGGCGTCGTAATAGTAGGTTGCTTGGATTGCTCCGTTTTCCCCTATTAGTGCGGTTACATCTCCGTGACCGTTGTACATATAGTTCATTGTATCATTTTGTGCAGTTCTTGTCAGGAGATTTAAACCATATATGTTTCTGGCTGTCTCGTTGCCTTCTACGTCTGTTTCCAGTACTACCTTGTCAGCTTCATACAGGTAGTTTGTGGTACGCTCATTTTCGGTCTTGGTTACCCTGTAGCCTTCTCCGTTATAAGAATAGGTTGCTGTTTTCTTACCTGTTGTGGTTTTTATCAACTGATTCCAGACATCGAACTGATAGTAGGTTACATTGCTTGCCATACTCTGACCTGACTTTTCCAGACTAAAGCCTCCTGATGTTGACGTAGCAACCGGTTTTACTATTTCTGTGGTTTTTGAAACTGTGTTACCGTTATTGTCATACCTGTATGTGTCGGTTATTGTTTCGGTGCCACTTCTCTTTACTGTTGATACAAGTCTGTTCTGCTCGTTATAGGTATATGTGGTGGTTACAGAGGCCGCACCTGCCAGTATAGTTTCTGTAAGCCTGTTTCCTGCCTTGTCAAAGGTATAGTTGGTTGTCCTGCCGTTTGGCTCCATTATCTTTTCAAGTCTGTTGAGACTGTCGTAGATGTAGCTTGTAGTTCCTTTTCGGTCTGTCTTTGAAGTCTGGTTGTGAGCTTCGTCATAGGTATAACTATAGGTGTCTATTACCGTTCCATCGGCTTTTTTGTTAGTGAGAGTTTTATTTAGTCCGTCCTTGTAGTATGTGTATTCCTCTTTTGCTCCGTCGTTGTAAATTACGGTTTTTCTGCTTCCATTGCCGTAATATTTGTATGTAGTGGTCTTTCCCTCCGATATTACTTGGTAAAGTCTTCCTACTTTGTCGTATACTTTTTTTGTCAGGTTGTTCTTGAAATCCTCAGTAGTTTCAGAATACAAACCTTCTCCCTCAGGATTATCATAAGTATAAGTTGTTGTACCAAAGCCCGGTGCTTTTTTGGTTATTACCCTGTTTTCTTCGTCATAGGTTCTCGTAGTTGTACCTGTTTTATCAGTCATTGTAAGTTGGTTGTCATTGTTGTCGTAAGTATAGCTGATTGCAGTTTCTCCTATGGCTTTTCTGGTAAGTCTACCATGTATGTCATAGGAATATATGGTCTGTTTTCCGTTTCTATCAGTTTTTGTCTTCAGGCTGCCGTCTGCAAAATAGGTGTACTTTTCTGTTTTAGCATCCAGATATGTATATTTCCCCGGTGTCCCTATTCTTCCACCCTGGTCTATTTTCCTAATAACCTTATTTGCAGCATTGTACTCATAGTAGGTTGTGTTTCCGTTTCCGTCAGTCTGAGTTAACTTGTTTCCGTTCAAGTCGTAGGTATAGGTTGTTTTCTCAGACTTGGGGTTAATTACCTCTGTCAACCTGTTAAATTCATCAAATCTATATGTTGTGGTAATATTTCTGCCATTTGTTTTGGCTATGATATTACCAACATCATCATAGGATTGACTTGTTGTATGACCCTCTGGGTCTATAGTTGCAATGAGTCTGTTGTTTTTGTCGTATATGTATATGGTTTCGTTGCCCAATGCATCTGTTGATTTTATTTGTTTGCTGTTTTTGTTGTACTCTAACTTTTGTATTGTAGTGTAGGGATCTTTTTTTTCTATTAACCTGTTTAATGGATCATAGATGTTGGTACTTGTATTACCAAGCCAGTCGGTTTCAGAGGTTTTGTTTCCGTTGGCATCGTATGTCCAAGTAGTTGTTTTTTCCCTGCCACCTACCGTTGTTTCAACAGCTAGAAGTCTGTTTAAACTGTCATAGTTATATGTCTTTACATTCCCATTCCCGTCAGTTTCCGAGTATTTGTTTCCATTTAAGTCATAGGTTGAATATGTAGTTATGGCCTGGGTATTATCGGACTTTTTCTCTGTATGGGAAAGCTGTCTCCCCTGATTATCGTAGGTATAGAGGTCAACCTTTCCCATTGAGTTTAGTTGTTGCTTCAGTTGTCCCATTTCGTCGTACTGGCTTGTTACCATTATTGACGGGATGGTGCTGTCTCCCGGTGCAACTGTTTTTCTGACTTTCCCCAGAGCGTTATATTCAAATGTAGTGGTATTGCCGTTCCCGTCAGTCTGTGCCAGTATTCTGCCTGCAAGGTCATAGGTAGAATGCTTTATTACCTTTGGTTCAGACGAAGGATTTTTTTTCAGACTTACTGAAAGTATATCCCCTGCATCGTTGTATGTGTACCGGGTTTCCACTTTGTTTGCATTGGTTTCAGATATCTTTCTTGCCAATCCGTCATATTCACTTCTGGAAGTAAATGCAAGATCATATTCCTTTGCTACCGGGTCTTTTGACGTTATTACCAGGTTTGCCAGATTGTATGTATACTCGGTACCATAACCTGAATTTATTTTTTCTTCCAGTGTTGTTCCTACTCCTGAGTCATATCCCGCAGCATCGAGTTCTTTTATGAGATTGCCTGAATTATCATATTTGCAGGTTTTTGTGTATATGGTTATCCACTGGTGTGTAACAGGGTCTATATATATGTCTTTTTTTGCTATGACTCTGTCCATTTCATCGTAGACATATTCAATCCTGCTCATGTTATAAATACTTTTTGTGCTATCATAGTTTTTTGGTGTTACTTCTGCTATTTTTCTTCCTGCAAGGTCGTAGTCGTACGCTGTTACTCCATTTTGGGCATCTGTTACTTTAATCAGTAATCCTCTATGATTATACTCATACTTTGTAATACCGCCCTTAGCATCTGTTACAGTAAGCAGGTTTCCCTCCCAGTCGTAGGTTGTGGATTTAGTTATTGTGACGACCACACCCTTTTCACTCACTCCGGGTTCACTTTGAGATAGCTGTCTGTCAAGTTCATCATATTCAAATGTGGTGGTTACCTTGTTGGGGGCTGTCACGGTTTTTCTGTTACCATTCTTATCATAGGTATAGGAGGTTGTAAGTACTGTGTCCGTTGTGTCGTCAAAGTCTTTTCCGTACAGGTCTCCTGCTTTTACATGCTGCTCCTTTTTTTCCAACTTCCCAAGGTAATTGTAAGTATAATCTGTTACTAACTTATTGGCTGCATCAGTATATACACTTTCTCTTATAACGTTTCCATCGTCATCATATAGGTACTCCGTCTTTCTTCCTTCAGAATCCATTGTTTGACTAACGTTACCGTTTTTGTAATACCGATAGTTTGTTATTGCAAGACTTTCAGGTATTGACCAAAGAAGTACCTTGTCTTTGCCTGATTTCACCGCAGTTTTTCTTCCGGCTTTGTCATATTCGATTTTGCTATAGGTGTACAGTGTGTTTCCGTTGGATACTTCAAATGGAGTCCACTGTTCTGTCAATCTGTTTAGTCCGTCATATTTGAAGTATGTACTGCTTCCATTAGCTGCAATCTGCCTGTTGATTGTTTCGTTTGCGTTGTATATTGTCCTGAGCCTGGTTCCATCCGGATTCTGCTGTTCTACAAGCCTGTCAGCATAGTCATAGGTATAAACTGTGACAGCCTTATCCTTGGAATCAAGAAATTTTGTTTCAGTTTTCTGTGTTTTTCCATCTTCCAAAGTTGCATAACTATATTGGGTAAGTAATATTTCAGATACTGATGAATTATCTCTGAAGTATATTTTAAGTGGTCTGTCCAGAACATCATACTCATATCTGTAAATTGCACCGTTGGGTTTTGTTTCGGTAAGAATGTTTCCGTATACATCGTAAGTGAAGCTTGTTTTATCTCCTAATGCATTTATTTGTTCCTTTATTTTACCACTGTCAAAGTATTCGTATTTTGTCCCCACCGTATTGTCAACGTATGTATTAGTTTCTACGTTGTCCTTAGTACTATCGTATTGGTTTGGGGTAATTTCTTGCATTTTTCTTCCCAATAGATCATACACAGTTCTTTGAGTCTCATTTTTTGAACTTACTATTGTAGTCTTAATTAACTGGCCGTTTTTGTCGTAGGTAAATTCAGTTCTGTAGCCTTTTGGTGTCGTTTCGGAGGTTTTCCATCCAATCTGGTTGTACTCATAAGTTGTAACTTTTCCTGTTTCCGGGTCAGATACAGTTTCTACATCGCCGTAAGTATTGTAGGTATATGTGGTTGTATTACCTTCCGCATCAGTTTCACTTTTTAATAATCCTTTTGCCAATGAACCCGATTCTTCCGCAGTATAGTATTGGTAAGAGGTTATTGCAAAACCTGTATCGTCTGTACCGTCGTATACATCTGTCCCGTTAAGGGGTTGTACCTTCTTTATAAGGTTTATCTTGTTTTCATCGTACACATTGTAGGTTATTTTCCCGCACTCATCCACTTCTTTTGTTACATTGTTTTTTTCATCATATTCTTTTAAATATGTACTTCCGTCAGGATTGATAATTTTAGTTACATTACCTCTATCATCAATTTCATACTGTGTTTTATTACCATTACAGTCAGTTTGAGATTTTATATCGCCATATTTGTTTTTACCTCCATATTGAAAATACTCCGTATAGCTTGATTTTCCGTCAGGGTTCTGCACTCGGATAGTATAGAAGGAGGAGTCAAACCAATAGGAGGATACCCTTCCATTTATATCGATAATGGTAGTTTTTTTATTTGTCATATCATAGGCATATTTAACTGTATCTCCCAAAGAATCTGTTGCCTCTGATACCTTGTGCTGGTTTTCACCCTCTGCATGATTATATGTGATTTTTTCAACTACCTTTTCGTTATGGTCTTGTATCTGATTCAGATATCCCCATGAATCATAAAAATATCTCATTTTACCGCCCATAGGGTCTGTAACCACTGACAGTCTTTTATTATTGTCATATTCATATACTACCACCCTGTTTTCCGGGTCAGTGATTTTTTGAACAAGTCCGTTAGCTCCGTAGCTGACAGCATAAGTCCTGCCCACAGTGTCGGTTATTTTGGTTATTTTTCCGCTGCCATCAACTGTTATATTTATGGCATTGCCGTTTCTGTCCTCCATTTTTACAAGATAACGATTTGTATTAAAGGTGTACTTATATTGGTCAGGTGTAGTTAATGTATATGTACTGTCTGCATTTTTTGCAAATTTACTTCTGGATTCCTCTGGCTCATATACATTGCCGTTTAGCCTGAATCTCTCAACACTTCCGTTTGGGAGTGAAACATCGACTACTCCCGTTCCCTCAACTTTTCCTGAAAAACCAAAGGTCCAGCCTCTTCCAAATTCTTTGCTGACATCATTTCTGGAGTTGTAGGTACGTGATATGTTTACCTGAAAACCAGGAGCAAGGACACTCATATCGTTTACTGTAACCGAGAAGTTTCCCGATGCGGGATTCACACCTGATTCCCCGTAATGGAGCTTTTCCTTTATTTTTGCCAGTTGATCCATAGTATACCAAGTATCAATATTACCGCCCTGTTGGCCTGCCGGAACAGTGTTATTGTCATTTCCAGGACCATCGTATGTATCAGGTTCCGGCTTTGTGTTTGTCAAGGCAGCATAGGCATCGACCCTTCCTCCCGCGGAGACTTTTTCTTTCAAGTTTGTGCAGGATACCACGTTTTCTTTTATACGTTGGGAAATCTGTGTTATGGTCAAATTTGGCACATAACTTTGTAAAAGTGCTGCTATGCCCGTCACAAAAGGAACGGCTGCCGATGTTCCGGTGAAATAATCATATGTGTTTCCGGGTGTAGTACTTAGAATATTTACTCCCGGAGCCGCTACATGTATTTTGTTGCCATAGCTTGAATATGGCGAAAGTACTCCTTTGCTGTCTATGGAAGCAACTGATAACACATTTGGAATGTCAAAGCATGCAGGATATACCGGGGATACTGCAACGTCTGCTCCCCTGTTTCCTGCAGCACATATGAACAGGATGCCGCTGTTTGCCATGGTATCCTTTAGTGCAAAATTGTCATCAGTACCACCAAAACTGCAGTTTATTATTTTGACACCCATTTTCATTGCGTATTCTATTGCATCTATTGCATCACAGGTGTAGCCCCAGTTTCCGTTAATGAATTTTAATGGCAATACCTTTGCTTTTGGTGCAATACCGCATATTCCTTCACTGTTTGCTTCTGCTGCAATTATTCCTGCAACATGTGTTCCGTGAAAGTCTAATGTTGCATCATCAAACACGGTTTTATCTGAATTTACAAAGTCCCAACCATTAATATCATCTATATATCCGTTATTATCATCGTCTATTCCGTTGCCCGGAATTTCCTTGGAATTTACAAATATGTTGTCTTTCAAGTCATTGTGATTGATATCAACACCTGTATCCAAAAGTCCTACTACAACGGAGGAAGAGCCCTGAGTCAGATTCCATGCATTTAATGCATTTATATCCACGCCGTTTCTCCCCAGCTGCCCTTCTGTTTCCCGAGCGTTGTTTTGAAGACCCCACTGATGTTCAAACATCGGGTCGGATGGAGCAGACATTATATCGAGTTTGTAGTTTGGCTGTGCATACAAAACGTCAGGGTCTTTTTTTAGCTCATCAACTACTTGTGATATATCATCCTTTGTGTCTATTTCCAGTAAGTCAATTTTGTTTTTTTCATATTTCTTTGTTACATTGAGCTTTTTGAGCTTTACTTTCTTTTTCAGGTTATTTTTAACCTTGTCCTGATTTGCGCTGTTTTTATATTTAACCAGAATTTCAGTTTTTTCATGGTGAACCATAGCAACTGTTTTTTTATCAGCTTTTTCATTATTATTTCCTGCTGCAAAGCTTAATGACGGTAAATATACAAGAGTATTCGTTATGAAAAAGGCCATAACAAGAATTCTGGATATTGCAATTCGTATTTTTTTCACTTAAGTGTCACCCCTTTTTATCCTTTACTGTATGGTGTAGGTAATTTGAGCCGGGCCGTCATGCTTTGCCCTGAGCCTTATACTATTAACAATACCTGACCATACCTGCCAGGACTGTGCGGAGCCGTTCTTAACAAATACTATTGTTCCGGGAGCTACCTGTTTTACGGTAATATCAGTGCCGTAAATATCCCCTTCCTGTGTGTCCGTCTTTGGAGTGAAGCCACAAAGGTCGATTAAATCAAAATCGTTAGTATCGTAATGAATTGAAAATGTATATTTGTTTAAATCCTGAATGTCTGAACCGGATAAAATCAGGTCAAATTCTTCCCCTGTCAATGAAGTAATTTCATATGTCTGTACTGAATTCAGGGTCTTTACTATCATTGGGGTACTCCATTCACTACAGCCTGAAACACTTCTGGCTCTTACTTTGTAGGTGTGGGTTGTGTCGGGAGAAAGTCCTTTATGTAAATAGCTTGTTCCTGTACCGTTGTCAATGATTGTTCCGTCAACCTCAATTTCATATTCCTCCGCACCTGTTACTTTATCCCAACTAACAAGTATCGACGTCATGTTAGAGGAGGATACCACATTTGAAGGTATAGCCGGACCTTGGAGAAGTGTTGAAACAGTAAACAGACTACACCATTCTCCTGCCCCGGAACTGTTATTGGCTCTTACACGATATACGTGCTTTGTCCCAGTCTGAAGTCCTTTACTCGTAAATGTTGTTGCATTTACATTTGAGGTTATTATTCCGTCTGCTTCAACATCATAGGATGTAGCACCGTCAATTTTATTCCACATGATTGATATTGAAGTCTTTTTAGCTATAGCTGATACTTTTGGTACATTGCCGGAAGTAAATTTTGTAGACTTAATTAAGGTATTGCTCCAGTTGCTGGTACCATCTCCACTAATCGCCCTGACTTTTATCTCATGTTGTGAATTTGCATCCAGACCTTTGGCTGAATATGTTGTTTCTGATATACCTGTTATAACAGAACCGTCAAAATCCAGTTCATAGGTTGTTGCTCCCTCAACCGGCTGCCAATTAATTGTCATGGAGGTTTCTTCTGAAGTTGCTGATAAACCTTGAGGGGTTTGGAGTAAAAATGTATTAATTGTCAATGGTTCTGTCCATTCACTGACCTCTGTGTCACTTTTCGCCCTTACTCTGTAGGTGTGGGTAGTATTTGGCAGTAATCCGTTATGTATACAGGAGGTTTCATCTCCGTTGTCGGTAACCACACCATCAACTTCCACTTCATAGCCGGTCGCATCGGCAACCTGATTCCATGACAATACGATTGAAGTATTATCTGCATTTGCCTTTAAATTTGAAGGGGTTCCAAATTCATTTGTAAGTGTAGCAGAAACAATTGCGGCACTCCATTCACTTGTTATCCCGCTCTTCTTTGCTCTTACCCGGTAAACATGCTGTGTTCCCGGTGCAAGGCTGCTATGGGTATAAGTAGTTCGTGTACCATTGTCAAATGCAGCTCCGTCTACTGATATCTCATAGCCTGATGCTCCGCTTACCTTGTCCCAGATAATAGTTATACTGTTTAGAGCCGGAGTTGCTGAAATATTTACTGGTACAGGGACTGTATCAAGAAGTGTGGTAGTATTCACATACCCACTCCATTCACTCTTTCCTCCCGGATTAATGCTTCTTACCCGATATGAATGATGGGTTCCCGGAGTTAGTGTTGAATGAAAAAGTAAATTCCACTTTTAAAAAGTTAGAGTAGAATTTAGTCTTACGTAAATTCCACTACTTCATGTATAATTAATTTTGGTTTCCCAATCCGCAGTGAAAGGAGTTAATTATGTCTAATTTAATACCAGGAAACCAAAAACATCTCACCCTTGATAATAGGATTTTTATTGAAAAATCACTAGACAACAATTTACCTTTTAAAGTGATTGCGAAATATTTGTGCAAAGACCCTACTACTGTTTCAAAGGAAGTCAAGAAACACCGTTCTCTTACTTCTAGAAACAATTTTGTATCCCATAATCATTGTGTTCATCGTGGTAAATGTGGCCTTACAAATGTCTGCAAACGTACTGTTGCTTGTAAGAAGCAATGCAGAACATGTAATGCTTGTAATACCCATTGTGACCAGTTTAAAAATGAAATATGCAGTAAAGTATTAAAGGCTCCTTTTGTTTGTAACGGTTGTTCTAAAAAAGCTGGATGCAGGCTTGATAAATATTTCTACAAAGCAACTCAGGCTAATCGTCAATATAAGACTATCCTTGTTGAATCTAGAAATGGAATCAATATATCTGAAGATTCACTTAATCAGATGGATGCAATTGTCACACCTTTAATTTTGCAGGGGCAGACTCCGTACCAAATACTTAAAAATCATCCCGAAATAAAATGTTCTGAAAAAACAATTTATAATTATATTGCATCTGGTGTGTTATCTGTGAAAAACATTGATCTCCCCAGAAAAGTAAAGTATAAGCCTCGCAAACAAGACAGACCAAAAGCCAAAGATACAGGGATTTTTGAAGGACGAACTTATAATGATTTCATGAAATATATGGAAGCCCATCCAGAGACGAATGTTGTTGAAATGGATACAGTAGTCGGTTGTGAGGGTAGCCGAAAAGTACTACTTACATTATTCTTTCGCAGCTGCAAATTGATGTTAATTTATCTATTGCCAGATAAGACAGCAACTTCTGTTAAAAAAACATTTGACCATCTGGAAGAAAAAATGTCTCCTATCGGCTTCTACAACACATTTCCAGTTATTTTAACAGACAGAGGTACGGAATTTTCAAACCCAGAAGGACTGGAATGTGGGATTGATAATACCATACGCACATCCATATTTTTTTGTGATCCTATGGCTTCGTGGCAAAAACCAGGTATAGAAAAGAACCACGAATATATACGTTCTGTTCTTCCCAAAGGCTCATCCTTTGATAAACTGACGCAATGGGATGTAACAAGACTTGCAAATCATATTAACAGTACAGCAAGAGCCAGTCTAAATGGTAGAACCCCATTAGAACTGGCTCAATTGCTACTGGAAAAACATGCATTAAATGCATTCGGACTAAGAGAGATATCCTGCGACGATATCATCCTAAAACCAAAACTGCTGAAATAGAAACACAAACCAAGAGTTAAAACTGCGGATAGAAACCTCAATATCAACTCTATTCCGAGTGGAATTTAGTTTTACAAAAAATCCTCCAGTCGGCTGTTTGCCATGCAATTTTTTCTTCAGAGCAATTTTCTGTATGCTTATTATACTATATTTCAGGCACAAAGAATATAGTTCAAAGACTTGATTTAGTGGAATTTACTCTTCATTGTGGAATTAAAATTTACAGTGGAATTTAACTTTTCAATTAACGTTCCCGGAGTTAGACTGTTATGAATGTAATTTGTATTTGGGCCATTGTTAACCAGTACTCCGTCCACCTCTATATCGTACCCGGTTGCACCGGAGACATTGTTCCAAGTAACCGTAACGGAGGTACTCAAAGGTACTGCATTAAGGTTAACAGGTATATCCGGCGAAGCGGGAAGTGTGGATTTTGTGATTGGTGCACTCCAGTTGCCGGGGCCTCCTGCATTTTTGGCTCTGACCCGATATGTGTGAGGTGTTCCGGGATTAAGACCAACATGTGTATATACAGTGGCAGTATCAGTATTTACAACTGTTCCGTCAACCTCAAGTTCATAACCTATAGCTCCATTTGAAGCATCCCATGAGACAGTTATAGTCTTATCTGTGGCGGTAGCAATAATATTTACTGGTGAACCAGGAGGTGCAATAAGGGTTGTCCCACTTACGGAAGGACTAGCAACAGTTTCTATATTTTCAGCATTTCTTGCTTTTGCAGTAAAGGTATAGGTTTGCTCAGGGGATAAGCCTGAAACAGTAACCTTTTTGTTTGTAAGAGTAATCCAAGCAGGTGCAGCAGTAAGAGTTCCTTCTTGGGTTACATACTGACTGCCGTTGTTTACACTGATTTGATACTGTGTAGAATCCGAATTATTGTCGGTAGTTTCAACATCAAGAGTGTAAGACGATGGTTTATTCGCTTCAAGTTTGGGGACAGTAGCCTTAGTGTACACATTCTGTAAACTGGTTGAAATGTGTCCCTTTGCATCCTTTGCCTCAAACTTTGTAGGATATTGAGTATTTGGTATCAAATTATTCTGAGAAGTGTATGTACCAGAGCCAATCCATGAAGATAACTCAGAACCAATCGTGTATCTGTAAGGTTCTGTAGCAAGTCCGGATATCCCATCTGTGGCAGAGCCGGTAATTGTTATTGAATCAGTTGTCGACGAACACGCAATCTCTCCAAGGGTTGGAGCAGACTTGTCTACTTTGAAATTAATAGTCTGAGTAAAAGGCATCGTAGTCCTGCCATCTGTAACCTCATAGGTTATTGCGTGAGCCCCTTCTGACAGTGAACTCATGTCAATTGGATTAAATGATACTGGCTTGGTTTCTGTAGTGTTATTTACAGACTGAGTATCCCTTGGTGTTGTTTCAGAATCTATGTAGTATTTACACGTTAAAGTATCATTGTTTTTATCAGAAACACTAATTTGAGGAACAAAATTTGTGTCTGCATCGGAGAATACTTCATTTTGTTTTGGAGTTATAGCTTCAAAAACAGGAAAATAGTTTATGGAATATTCCCATAAGTCATTGTAATGATTTCCATTACCAACACCGCCGAACATATATAAGTTTCCGTTAATCTCTGCAACAGAGTTATTTATACGACCGATTGCACCCGACTTTCTTTGTGTCCATGTATCAGTTTTCGGGTCATATTCCCATAAACTGTTCAATGCATACCCGGATGAAAAGCCACCAAATATATACATTTTCCCGTATAGTACCACTCCCAGTTGGCTCACTGCTTCAATAGGACCGTCCTTTTTCCTTGTCCATATATCTATAGCCGGGTTATATTCCCACAATTCATTATAAGTGTTACTTCCATTACTTCCATTACTTCCCCCATATAAATATATTTTACCATCAATTATAACAGCTGTTCTATTAGTTCTAGCAAATGGCATACTTGCTTTTTTTGTCCATTTATTTGAAGCAGGATCATATTCCATAACTGAATCTGAAAAAGTCGCAACACCATTTGCGTAACTACCTCCAAATACATACATTTTATTATTTAGTACAACTGCTGAATGGAAAGCTAAAACACTAGGAGCATCTGCCTTTTTTACCCATTTATTTGAGCTAGGGTCATATTCCCACAAGTCCTGATAATAGTCGTAATCCCCGTGTCCTCCAAATACATACATTTTATCGTTTATGGCTACCGAGGTATGCCCATACCTAGAACAAGGGCCGCTAGCCTTTTGTGTCCATGAATTTGCTTCCAGATCATATTCCCATAAATCACCAGAAGCTCTATTTGATTCATTATCTCCTCCAAATACATAGATTTTGTTATTTATAACTACAGTACTAGCATAGTCGCGAGCTACGGGAGCACTTTGCTTCTGCGTCCACTTTTCTTCAAAAGTCGCCTTGTTACCCTTTACGTACCAATAACCGTCGGTATGCACCCCGTCGTCCGGATAAGTTCCGTCCGGAACCAGAATATCGGACTTATTTACGTAACTCCTAGTAATTACTCCATTTTCTAATTTGGTATAATATTGAGTATAGTAATACATTGCCGTAACCGCTTTAACTTCATTTCCAAACTTTACAAAGTCTTTCTTTGCTATAGGATTTCCAACTATAATAATCCCGGACAACACAATAGCCATTGCCAGCAGCAAAGCCATTATCTTCTTACCCGTTTTGTGCAAAAACATAACATAATCTCCTTTTTTAATGAATTTTGTCAAACGATGGATTATATAATATTACCATCATTTACATCCCCTTTCAATTATGTTCTGTTTTTGCTTTATAATTTTATTTCCACATTACAAATGTTTAAAATCCCTACATCCCTTCCCCCTCAACAATTTCAGCAATATATCCATGATATAATGTATTGCTCGTTGTACCATGTATCTATTCCCACGGTTTCATTGTCCTTCAGGCTATCGTATCTGCCGTCAGATGTAATGACTCTCACTCCGTATTCCTCCAGAAAATCAAGGAAAAGCAGGGTTTTGGCATTGTTTCTTCCCAGTCTTGACAAGTCCTTTAAAACCACAAGATTTATATTGCACGCCATTACGTCTTTTTTCAGTTCTTCAAGAGCATACCTTTCAAAGCCTGCACCTGAAACATTGTCATCAACATAAGTTTTATAGATAGTTCCAAAATTATTCTTTTTCACAAAGTCTGCCAAAAGCTTTTTCTGTGTTTCAATAGTCTCAATATTTTCCTCATTTTCATCTCTGCTTTGCCTTACATATATACCTATATGATAATTGATATCAGGTTTGTTAAATCCAAGCATGGCATCCTCCCTATTTTTGAATTAATCTGGATAAATACTATTCTATTTATATTCAAGTGTTTCAGAATATAAAAATTGTCCATGAAAAAGGCATACTAACCGATTAACAGTTAGTATGCCTTTTTCATGTAAGAATTCTTTTGTATTATAGCTTTTTTCCCTCTGAAGTAGGAAGCATTTCATCAAGATACTCATTAATTAATTCAGCAGGTTTATGACCAGGTTTTTCAAAACCAAGTATCATATTGCAATGAGCATAGCCTTTGACAATAAATAATCTTGCATCTTTAGCCCCTTTTTCAACTAGCTTGTTATGTAATTCTATGGAATTTGTTTTGGGAACCAGCCAGTCATCACCTCCATGCAGTATCAGACAAGGTGGTTCTTTTCCAGTTATATGTGAAACAGGGGAACATTCAACTTTATTATCATCTCCCCCTAACATTGCGATTATTGCTGCACTCAACATAGGGGGCATGTAATTTTCCGGAAGGTTAAAATCATGAATACCGCTTAAAGGTATCCAGCACTTAACTTTTTTAATATCTATATCATATTTTTGATGCCATTTAACTCCTGTTACAAGAAGAGCTGCCAAATGTCCTCCTGCAGAATGTCCTACTACACAAATTCTATTAGGATCTCCGCCATACTCATGTATGTTTTCCTGTACCCACTTAAGAGCTTTAGCACAGTCTTCTATTATTGCAGGATGTGTTACATTAGGTGATAACCTATAATTTATGGAAACAACCGTATATCCATTTTTTATCCAGTCATGTGCTACAAATCTTGTATTACTTTTATCTTCATTTGTCCAGCCACCTCCATGTATATAGAAAATAACTGGTCGTTTCTTTTTTTCTGGAGTTTTTAAGTGGTGAATGTCAAGTCTTTGCAGCGGATCTTCACTATATGGCCTTGCAAAGTAATCCTGACGCTTGGGGTCTGGTGTAGCGTAAAGAAACGGATACTCTAGTCCACATTGTCCATAAAATGCCCAATCCCTCTCCTGGATTGAGTTTAACGGTTCTTCCGAATCTACAAACTGCCTATAATCAGTCTCATAATTCATAATTTTTCTGCCTCCGTATTTAGGTTATGACATTGATTTTAATATCACTTTGTAGATTCTACAAAATATTTACATATTCCTCCTATTTGTACAATATTTTTTAAAATTTACATCTAATTCTAAACTTTCAAATCTCTGTTTTTGTAAAATAAATAAGTTGAACTTACAAAAATTATCACAAGTACAATACATAAAACTACTATTGAAACGTCAATACTCTTCCCGTCAACTATATCCTTGTAACTGAAATATTTAAAAGGCGAAAAGACATTAATTACATTCACTTTATCTGTCAAATCAGTAATCTTAGCTATTATAAAGCTTCCCATAAGTATTCCTGCTGACCATGCCCCTGATACTTTTGGTTTTTTCATTACAGAAGCAAGAGCTGCACCTAAAGACAAAAACACAATCTGAACAATAAACATACTCACAAAAAATATTACAATCTTCTTTGTAACGTACTCACCCTTGTTATAAGCATTAACCATCATTAACGATGAGACAAAGCTCACCAGGTTAATAATCAACACATTTACTAAAGCTGCAAAAAACTTTGAAGTAATTACATTTATACGGGATACAGGTTTTACCATTAAAAATTCTGTGGTTTTATCCCTTTCTTCTTTTGCTATTATTCCGCTTCCCAGCAACACTGCATGTATGGCCGACGCAAGCTCAATATATACAAACAACATTGCGAAATATCCTGCCATTGTTGTTATATCAAAAGAGCCCATTCCCATAAGTGCCTTTATGGAATACGGCATTTTATCAAAGACATTACTACCTCCCACACTCGAAGAGTAAGCCGTAAATTCTTCCATGCTCCCCATTATCAATAAAACCATGCAAACGCTCCATATAATCAAAGCTTTTAGGTTTGCCTTCAATTCTCTTAAAAAAATATTCATAAAGCCTCCCTTAGCTAATCCCAAGCAGTTAACTCACTGCATGGATATCCTTCCTTATATATATTATAAAACTGGCAATAATAGCTGTAGCTACTATTACAGCAGATGCAACGAGGTATGTAGCCTCATAGCTGGCATTCTTAATAATATAGGCTAAATCAAAATATTTAAAAGGAGATATATACCGCACTTTATCGGCACTTTTTCCTAAAGAAATAATAATACTTATCAAGTAAAACCCAAAAACCACGCCAAAGGATATTGGAAGAATGGATTTCAGCTTCTTAAAAAATACTGATACAACCATGCCTATTGACATAAAAATAATCTGCATAAAAAACAATGTCAGGTTTATCATAAAAAACAGCTTATTGCTGAAATCTTCTGTCTTAACAGCATTGGCTATGCAAAATGTTGCCACATAAAACCCAAAATTGGTAGCAACTATAGTTGTAAAGGCAGCAAACACCTTTGCACTGATTATTGAACTGCGGGAAACAGGCTTAACAAGCAAAAAATCTGCCGTACGTTCCCTGGATTCTCTTGAAAGTATGGAAATACCAAGATTCATCCCCTGTATAGTCCCGCAAAGTGTTATAAACGAAAATACCATAGAATAAAAGCCCAATAAGGATGCAATATTATCTAAATTTATCCCAAGCATATCCCTTATTTCAGGATTATAATTGGCAAGGAGGTTTTTAAATCCTTCAGCATCAGCAGCTACAGTAGGATATATGCAAAGATAGAGTGCCGATAAAGCTATCAAACTAATTGTCCATATAGTAGCAGTTTTTCTCATGGATTTGAGCTCATGCAGAAAAATATTCATATAACTCAATCCTCCTTTACATAATAGTGCATGAAGATTTCCTCAAGGTCAGGTTCTTCGATTGAAATATTCCTTAGTTGAATATCAGCTATCTTTTTCATAATCAAGTTAATATTGCCTTTAAAGATGAAATTAATATTGTTACCTTTAGTTTCCAGTTTACTAACACCCTTTATATCAAATACATCCTTTGAGACTATTTCTTTAGTTTCAATGCTAAACTTCTTATAACTGTTTTCCTGAAGAGTGCTCATCTTTTCAAGCTTTATAATCTTACCGTCTTTTATAAAGGCCACTCTGCTGCACATTTTCTGAACCTCACTTAGAATATGTGAAGAAAAGAACACCGTCGCTCCCTTATGGTTTTCCTCTGCAATAAGTTCAAAAAATTTCTGTTGCATGAGAGGATCAAGTCCGCTGGTAGGTTCGTCAAGAATAATCAACTTCGGTTCATGAAGCAATCCTTGGACAATACCTACCTTTTTCTTATTTCCAAAGGAAAGGTCCTCTATTTTCTTTTTCAAATCGAGGTCCATTGCTTCTGCAAGTTCTTTAATTCTAGTGGTACAGTCTTTTTTATAAAAGCTGGCTGAATATTTTAACAGATCTATTACCCTCATATTATCATAATAAAAAACCTCTGAAGGAAGATACCCCACTTCTCTTCTTACCTCAGGATACTTTATGCAGCTTTTACCAAATATAGTTGCACTCCCCTCAGAGGGATAAATAAGACCAAGGAGAGTTCGGATGGTGGTTGACTTCCCAGCTCCATTAGGTCCGATAAACCCGAAAATCTCGCCCTCTTCTACGCTGAGATTAATATTATTTATGCCTCTGGCCTTGCCATAACTTTTTGTAAGATTCTTAATTTCAATGACACTCATAAATACTCCTCCTTATAAAAATTGTCCCTGAGCAAATCCATACATTCATAAAATTCCTTTAGCATAGCATCTAAATCCAGTGTAGAAACGGACAATTGACTAGTGTACCCTTCAGCCATCCATATAAGCATTTTTAGCACCAGTTTGGGGTCAATACCTTCTTTAAATTTTGAAGTATCCATTCCTTCAAAAGCGATTTTATCTCTATAGTCATCTCCAATGGCAAGCAGGGATGTAATATCTGACTTTACTTCCGGGTCAGACTCAAAATATGCACTGATTAGAAAAGCAGGAATACTAGTATGCTTCCTCATTACTGATGCCTTAATCTCGGCTGATTCCTTGATTCTATCAAAGAAATCAGTAACAGTGTAATCAAAACCATTTTTTATTTCATTAATAATGATGTCAGTACACATTTTTATCAAGTACAGGTACAAGTCCTTTTTTGTCCCAAAGTAATGAAATACCATAGCTTTTGAAATATCAGCGCCTTTGGCTATATCACTTACTGAAGTTTTCTTATAGCCATTTGCACCAAATGATTTAAGTGCTGCATCAACAATTCTTTTTCTTTTCTCCTCAGGTAGGTTTAAAAACTTATCCAAAATATCACCTCAAATATTATCAACCAAATCGGTTGATAATAGAATATCATTATAAACCGATTCGGTCAATGATTATACAAAAAAAAGCATAACAACCGCACTATATGAGTACTTACAGGCTAGTCACATTACGGTTATTATGCTTTTTTAAATTATTATATTTAGAGAAAATTACCACCCTAAATCAGCTTTTATGGTTTCAGCAAGCTGGTTTGCCATCAGCTCATGTGTTTTAACACTAGGATGCCAGTCCTCACCGTAGCCGTTTGATTCAACCTGTACTGGAAATTCTATGAAATGAATCTTTGAATCCCCAGAAGTATTTTTCTGGTCAACAACACTTGTTATGGCATCCTTGCACTTTGCAAGCTGATCCCAAGACAGCATTGGGCCTACTGCACAATAGATATGGGCATCAGGATACTGTCCTCTTATTTGGGTTACAAATTTTTCGTATGCCGCTGCAAAGGTTGTTTTATCAATAGAACCAGTACTAAAGTCATTTGTACCCAGATTGATTACAACTACCTGAGGAGTCCATTTACTTGTATCCCAAGTGAGGGTTGTATTGTAAGGAAGAACTCTTGGATAAACTTCAGGCATTAGTTCATTAAGATCCCCACCATAGTTTTGTACCAACCCTTTTCCTGACCAGCAAACAGTTATCGGGTCAGCCTTCAAAAGTCTGGCAGTTATTGCTCCGTATGCCATATACGCATTTTCATTTTTGTTGGTAAATGACTGATACTGGCTTGTTCCTTCATTACCGTATCCACAGGTAATAGAATCACCAATAAATTCTATTCTTCTTGAAGAAGGTGAAGGAGCAGGCAACAAGCCGCCTCCGATAATTTTAAAGCCTAAGAATTGTGTTTCACCAATCCAAGCTTCAGTTCTTCTAACCAGTTCAATTGTATGTATTATACCGTCTTGAAGGTCGGAAGCAAGGGTAACTGTAGAAGTCCCGGCAGGAACATTAACAGGTGCTTTTACAATGCCGTCGATTATTACATTAAACCAGTTATCACCTGATGATTTAATAGTTGCACTGATTGTGGTTCCGGTAAAGTTAGCCTTTATAGTTGAAGTGCTCCATGCAAACTTTGGTCCAGCAGGATCACTGGTATCAAATCTGCCAACTAGCAACACACCCGGTTCCGACGGTGTATAATTGATTGGCAGGGTCTTAATCATACCCAATAGATATTGTTTCAAAATAGCAAAGTCCATTGCATCCAATGCACTATCACCATTTAAATCCATATAATAGTAGTAATCAGTATTCTGCTCCATCAAATATTGCTTGAATTTCATAAAATCCAAAGCATCCACATTTCTGTCATTGTTGAAGTCACCATATACTCCTGGTGGCTCAAGTGCAGAAACGCTAGTGCTTCCTACACAATTAAAAAATAATGTAAAAAGAAGTGAAAATACAACTAAAAAAGCCCCTGTTTTTCTTGTCATTGTTATTTTTCTCATATTAAAAAACTCCTATATTCTTATTTTCTAAAAAATAGCTTAAAACCTTAATTTTGAAATATAATTTGCAGCATCCCCCCCTATAAATAAAGTCAGGAAATACCGGTAGAATACAGGAATAATACAAAGATTACTATAGAATTTTATAAGAAAGATGTGTATCGTTAGCAAAAGTATGTTAGTTGTTTATGTAATTAAAAAAACCGGTACTGCTTAACCTAAAATAAATGTCCCACCTCCCAATTCAAATGATAATTCATTTTCCAAGAAATACTTTAATATTAACTTTTAAAAAATTCAATATTAAAAATTGTACTCCTTTATATGAAAAAAATATTCACCTCATATAATATTACAAATTACGAGTCAACAATTTTATAATAAATTCCTTAATATCTATTTTACCTTTATAAACGCTAACCACTTTTCTAGTTTTAGCTTTTGCCATATGAAATACACCTCTAACCCTGTTAGGAATACTAGTATATTTATATTCAGTGAATACTAATTTAAAATTTGTCCTTAAAAATCAAAAGGCACAACAATATGAAGTAACCTATAACAAGTAAAACTTCTGTGTTGCACCTTAAATTTCAACAATTTGATTATTTAGATATTTCTCTCTTCTGTAATTATAATATCCATAGGGATATCATGTTCGTCCCAGGGTATTTCATCCATTATCTGAAAGTCAAAAGCAACTCCTACCTTTAAGCAGCTATCTGATATTAAGTTAAGAAACCTATCGTAATATCCGGCGCCGTATCCCATACGATTTTTATGTAAATCAAATGCACATCCTGGTACAATCACTACATCAATTGAATCAGGACTAACTACATTTTTTTGTCCGGAAGTTGGCTCCAATACCCCGTAGGTCCCCGGCTCAAGCTCATGGAGACTGCTTATTTTAACTGCCTCCATGGATTTCCCTTTATTTTTAACAACACGAGGAACGCATACCTGTTTACCTTGAGAAATCCAGGTATTAATAATGTCATGAGTATAAACCTCGCTCCCAAAGCTAACATAACACATTATGGTTTTTGCCCGCTTAACACAGTCCAACTTATCCAGTTTTTGTGCTATAACCTTTGATTTCTCATGTAAGGCATCTGAAGTTATATTTTTGTTTCTAAAGGAAATATATTCCTTTCTCATTTCAGTCTTATTACACAAAATTCAGTATTCCTCTCCATTTTAACCATAAAAAAGCCAAAGCGCAAAATGTAATAATAGAAACAGCTATTAGTACAAATCCAAAAGACCTTTTCTCTTTAGCCTCATCATATAGAAATACCATCCCCGTAATCAGGCCTATAATTTGCCCTATTATGGGAATGAGTACGGTAAGGATGGTTAACACTCCTTTAGTCCAATTACTGATAACCTTACTGCTAATGTAATTAAGATTTCCCAGTAACATTTCCCTTTCAACACTAGTTACCTCACTATTGTTCCAAGTAAGGCAACTGTTATCAAAACCACTGCTATTGTCGCATTCCTGCTTCATCTGAATTAACCTCCAAACCTATTATGTTAATATTATAACATAATTTAACAGTTATGAAATGAGACCTTAATATCATTTTATGCAGGAACATAATACAATTCAAATAGTCCCTTTACAACATCTTCGTAGTTTAAGTTTGTTATTCTGTATAAGTATCCGTTATCCATATGTAAATACATAGCTACATCATACTTTTCGCTGTTGTCCATTAATGCACAAATCATATCTACTGAATCCAACGGATTGTAAAAGTCCTTTACCCATCTGCGAAGTGAGCAATCTATCTCCATATCTTTTTCATAAAAACTATCTAAAAACCGGTTTAATTCTCCATGCTTGGTGGTCCACAAACTAATTGTAATTGCCATGACTATTCCCCCATAAAAAATCTGAATCATCCAACTATATATATTTGACATCCATCGCAAATACCCTTTATGTAAATTGTGTCAAAAAACAAGGAAAATTTATCTGCCTAATAGCCTTTTGGATAATGCATCTACCTCAAACTTTATTTTTTCTTCGTCTATGTGTGTAAATTCACGATTCTTCATCAGAATATTTCCGTCTACCATAACAGTATCCACATCAGAAGCCTGTGCAGAATATACCATCATTGCCATTGGGTCATTTTTAGGATAGAAGTGAGGTTTGTCAGTGTCAACCAGAATTATATCTGCTTTCATCCCTTCTGATAATATACCAGTGTCGTCAAAGCCTATAGCTCTTGCACCATTTACAGTCCCCATTCTAAGAACATCTTGAGCCTTCATTAGCTGTGGATTCATAGCAACCCCTTTATGCAGTATTGCCGCAAGATTCATTTCCTCAAACATATTAAGGTTATTATTGCTGGCAGCACCATCTGTACCAAGACATACATTAATTCCCATATCCATCATTTCAGGAACCCTTGCAATGCCGCTTCCCAGCTTTAGATTACTGGTTGGATTATGAACAACACTTGCCTTCTTTTCCTTCATAATTCTAAGATCACTGTCACTGAGATGAACACAGTGTGCCGCCATAACAGGAACGTCAAGTACACCTGTTTCACTGCATATCTCAATAGAAGTC
This sequence comes from Ruminiclostridium josui JCM 17888, assembly GCF_000526495.1. Taxonomy (NCBI): domain Bacteria; kingdom Bacillati; phylum Bacillota; class Clostridia; order Eubacteriales; family Oscillospiraceae; genus Ruminiclostridium; species Ruminiclostridium josui. The sequence continues at coordinate 351,387 of NZ_JAGE01000001.1, forward strand.
ATACCATAGTCTTTTTTACTGGATTCAACCTCAGATACAGTTTCAAGTAAATGTATATGAATACCGGTATTCAACTGTTTAGCCAGCCTAGCTGCATTTCTCAGGGTATTTTCATTAAACATGTAAACAGAATGTATTTCAACAAAAACCTTTATTCTTCCCTCTGCTGAATTATGATAGCTATTGTAATAATCAATAGTTCCCTGACTTTTATCGAGTCTTTTCAGCTGTCCGTCTTCGAAAAACTGTATTGGGCTTTTGCAGAGATTTGCTTTTATGCCTGTTTCAGTTACAGCCCGTGCAACCTCATCCATAAACATATACATATCTGCAAAAGCAGTAATTCCTGATTTAATCATTTCAGATATACCAAGCATAGTACCCCAATATACGCCTTTGTCAGTAAGTTTTGCTTCAACAGGGAAAATATTATCAAAAAGCCATTTTTCAAGTGCTATATCATCTGCATAATTTCTCATTAACGTCATGGCACTGTGACTATGAGCATTTACCAAACCGGGCATGGCAATCTTACTTCTCCCGTCAATTACTTCCTTTGCTTCAGCATTTTCAGGGAGACTGTCGGAAATAAAAGCAATACGCCCGTTCTTAATTCCTATGTGCCCGTTAGTAATCAATGGCTTACTTTCATCAATAGTTATTAATTCAGCATTTTTTATAAGTATGTCAAACATAATATTCATCCTTTCGCATTATCAACCAATTAAAACAAACAAATGAAAAATTAAGCATATTACCGATATCTTATGTAAACGTCGGTTAATATGCTTAATATAAATTTTCATAATGCAATTTTGATATTTTTACTCAGCCCAACTGTTAAGATAATCCTTTTGCTCTTTAGAAAGCTTATCTATTTTTACTCCCCATGATTTTAGCTTCATGGTTGCAACCTTTTTATCAAGATCAGCAGGAACATCAATTACCTTGTTTCCTAGCTTATTGTAATTTCTTAGCATATATTCTGCTGAAAGGGCCTGTAAAGCGAAACTCATATCCATAATCTCAGCAGGATGTCCATCACCTGCAGCAAGATTTACTAGTCTGCCTTCTGCCAGAAGATTTATCCATCTTCCGTTCTCCATCTTATATCCAGTAATGTTATTTCTCTGAATCTGTTTCTCAACAGCGATTTTTTCCAATTCTTCAACGGAAACTTCAACATCAAAATGTCCTGCATTACAGAGAATAGCCCCATCTTTCATTACTTTGAAATGTTCCGCTGTAATAACATCACGGCAACCCGTTACAGTAATAAAGAAATCACCGACTTTTGCAGCATCGGACATTTTCATTACCTTGAATCCGTCCATTACTGCCTCTGCAGCCTTAATAGGATCAACTTCCGTAACGATAACACTTGCACCGAAGCCTTTCGCTCTCATTGCAATACCCTTACCGCACCATCCGTATCCTGCAACAACTACATTTTTTCCAGCTACAATAAGGTTGGTTGTTCTGTTGATACCATCCCAAACCGATTGTCCTGTACCATATCTGTTGTCAAATAAGTACTTACAGTTGGCATTATTTACCGCAATCATTGGAAATCTCAGTACACCTTCTTTTTCCATAGCCTTTAAGCGAAGTACCCCGGTAGTTGTTTCTTCACAGCCACCCATAATATGAGGAAGAAGCTCTTTTCTCTTGGTATGCAACAGGTTAACCAAGTCGCCTCCATCATCGATGATAATATTCGGCTTGTATCCTAAAGCAAGATTTAAATGCTCCTCATATTCTTCCTTAGTTGAATTGTACCATGCATATACATCAAGGCCATCTGCTACAAGACCGGCTGCTACATCATCCTGAGTGGATAACGGATTACTTCCTGTAACAGAAACCTCTCCTCCTCCGATTGCAAACAACTTTGCAAGATAAGCTGTTTTAGCCTCCAGATGAACTGAAACTACAACTCTTACTCCGCTAAACGGCTTTGTCTCCCTAAACTCATCCTCAAGACTTCTTAAAAGAGGCATGTTTTTTCTTACCCATTCAATTTTCTGTTTTCCTTTATCTGCTAAAGAAATATCTCGGATAACACTTTTCATAAACCTAACCCCCATCTTTTTATTACCTGCAGTATGTAACTATACAGACAAACTACCGTACAATCAGCATAATCTCATATAAAATATTTTTTCAACACCGGATAATATTATACTTAATTATAAGAATTTTATAAAAATAAATACATCCGATTTATCCTATTCTATATATTTGCAAAATATCCTGCAAAAATAATCAAAATATGATAAATCATTTAATCTTTATGCTTTATTTTTGCTGTATCGCTTTTTTTCGTTAATTTTTTCTTTCTCACAATTTTCTTAGATATTGTAAAAACATAATTCTCTCCGGAATTATTATCCCAATTATCCGCTGAATCTTTAAAACAAATACCACAGGTTTTACCGTCTTTTATATCAATTTCAGCAATAAATTCACCGTTTTCTTTTGCCATTGTGACAAAATATTTATTTTCCCAGTTTTCTCCGAAACCAACATGAGCATATATATTCTCTGCTCCATCTTGGCAGAGTAACCCGTTATATTTCAGAATTATTTTATCTCCGCTGTACAAAGTTTTTTTTGATAAAAAAACTCCATTCTTCTCATAATTTTTCTGTGCCATGTAGTCCCCCCCTTGATGAATCTTCAATAAATATCACAGCTAATACTTACCAAACATTATACTATATGGGAATTATATCTGTCAAAAATTGCCACTTTCAATTAAAAATATGGCTCTATGAGTTTTTCAATAGTAGGATGTATCCCCAGTACCTCCTTAAGCTTCTTGTACTCATCTAGAAGGCTGTAGTTTATGCCTCCTGCTTTTTCAGCTCTTATCATAAGATTTTTCGGGGTTTCCAGAGGTGAAACATATTCTACAATTGAAACCTTATAGCCAAGTGCTTCAAGAATCAGTAAACGTATCCCATCCGTAAGTACATCTGCTAAACGTGCCTTCAGAACTCCATGCTTTGTAATGCTGTGAAGTATGTCAAAAGAATACTGGCTCAATATTTCCTTTTGGCAGCAAGGCACCATAACCATTGCCTTTGCATTGTTCCTTACAGCCAAACTTATTGCTTCATCCGTAGCCGTATCACAGGCATGAAGACTTATTACAAGATGAATGTCCTTATCAGCAGTATAATCTCTTATGTCTGTTATTTTGAAATCCATATTCTTGTAGTCAAGGCTTTCTGCAATTTTATGTGATGCATCGATTACAGTTTTAGAAATATCCAGACCGGTAAAATAGCAGTTCTTTTTCAGAACGTCCTTTATATAATAGTTCAGAACAAAAGAAAGATATGACTTACCGCACCCACAATCAATTACGTTTAAGCTTCCGTATTTTGAGCATAAAGTTTTAAGCATACCGTCAACTAATTCGATATAGTGGTCAATCTGGTTATACTTTCTTATCATATCATTTCTTATTTTGCCGTTATCCCCAAGAATACCAATAGCCTTTAATACATCATCCGCAGGTCCCACTTTAATAAAGTAATCCCTGTTTGCTATCTGTGCGGTTTCATTATGGCCTTTTGAGGACTCTAAAGTTTCAGTATCTTTTGTCCTCATTTTAACATTTTTGTCATCTGCTTCAATTAATATAGAAGTCCCTCTTTCTTCATAAATAAGGGTTAATGCTTCGTAGCTTTCGGCAATCTTTGAGACTCTAGCACTAAGCCAGGAAATTTCCAGTTTGTCAGTCCTGCCATTGTAATTTAAGAACAGCTTATTATCCTTTAGAATTATATTGGCTTCATACTGCTTTGTACCTGATTTAAGTTTTATAACTATACCCTTAAAAAAGCTTGAATTGTCTACAATTCTCTGCTCCAGTCCTGTCAGAAAGAGCACCAGTTTTTGTATACTTTTTTTATTCATATCTCTAACCTCAACTATTTTTTATTATCAATAATTACTGCCTGCTTCAGCAGTTCAATGTCACTTTCCCCAAGTTCTTTACATTCTCCAAGTTTCAAATTCTCATCCAATTTAAGATTTCCCATACTTAGTCGCTTTAAATAAATTACTTTTTTGCCTACAGCCTCAAACATTCTCTTTACCTGATGAAATTTTCCCTCTACAATTGTGAGTTTTATTTCTGATACATCATTGGATTTTAATATTTCCAATGTCGCGGGAAGTGTCTTATACCCATCATCAAGTGTTACTCCTCGACTGAAAGCCTCTGCATCATTCTGATTAACCCTTCCAAGGACTTTTGCATAATACTGTTTTGGAACATGCTTTTTAGGTGAAAGTATTTCATGGGAAAGCTGACCGTCATTTGTCATAAGTACAAGGCCTTCCGTATCTATATCCAGCCTTCCTGCTGGAAAAAGGTCAAAACACTTGTATTCTTCTGGAAGAATATCAAAAACAGTTCTTTGTTTTCTGTCGCTTGTAGCCGAAATAACCCCCTGGGGCTTGTTCATCATAATGTATATAAACTTGCGGTAATTCAGTCTTTGTCCATTCATTTCAATAATATTTGATTCAGGGTCAACGTGAATTCCGCTGTCTTTTACAATTTGCCCGTCAACTGTAACCAGACCTTTTCTGACCGCACTCTTAATGTCATTTCTTGAACCGAAACCAAAATTTGAAAGAACCTTATCCAATCGTTGTTTCAATATATACTCTCCTTCTTTATGGGAATTTAGTATCTTAGGACATTTTTCTCCACCCTTTGGGATATAGATTTTTAAGCATATCTCCGGTTTGCTTTGCCCATCCAAGTGGAAAATCATCCACACAAACGCCAGTATAACCTTTTTCACTTGAAACAATCAGTGTTTCGCCCTTCAAATAACTGTTAACTTCACGTGAATCCGACTTGAAGCTTATAGTATTCTTTAGTTCCCTTATATTCATTGATACTGCCAAGGAATGGGAAGGTATAAAGCCTTTGTTGCCAATTTCTCCAAGATACCAGCCGAATTTTGCAACCTTTAGACCCGATAAATCAGGACATTCAACGGGTAAATGATAAAGATTGGCTCCCTTTTGAAATAAATATCCGTCTAGATTCAGGTTGGTGTTACTTTCAACAAATTCACCCAACTGAGAGTTAAATTGATTTACATCCTTGATATCCTTTATCCTCATGGCTTGGGATTTATAATCCGATTTGAATACTTCATTTTCATAGGAGTTTTCTGGGGAATCTTTTTTTCTCAGCAATGCTGCAAAATGTCCTTCACCATTAAGTTTATGGGGCCATAGACGAGCAGCTTTTTCAAAGTCATATCCTCCTTTTGACCACTCTATACGGCCTCCCTCAATACCACCGACTTTAGGTATTTCCAGCAACTCGTAACTACCTTTGTGTTCATCCATGAACCTTTCAATCATTAACTCATCCTCTTCAGGTGAAAAGGTACAGGTCGAATATAAAATAATGCCTCCGGGCTTTAACATAGTATCAACCTTTTGAAGAATATCCCACTGCATTGTGCAGCACTTTTCACATTTAAATTTTTCCCAGCTTTTTACAGCATCTTCATCCTTACGAAACATTCCTTCACCTGAACAAGGTGCATCAACCATTATTTTGTCAAAGTAATTCTCAAAGTTTACAGCCAGTTTATCGGGAGATTCATTCAAAACAATAGCATTTCTTACCCCTGCAAGCTCAATATTCTTAACCAGCGCCTTAACTCTCTCTGAGTTAATGTCGTTAGCCACAAGCAAACCCTGTCCCTTCATCTGGGCAGCCATTTGGACAGTTTTGCCTCCCGGTGCAGCACAAAGGTCTAAAACCCTTTCCCCCGGCTTTACTCCTATAACAGCACCTGGAAGCATGGCACTGGGTTCCTGAATATAGTATAAGCCCGCATAATAATACGGATGTCTCCCGGGATTATCTCCCTCTTGATAATAAAAACCATCCTTGGTCCATGGTACTGGTTCAAGATGAAAGGGTGCTATTTTTAAGAATTCATCTACTGAAATTTTTAAAGTATTTACTCTAAGGCCATAAAATCTTGGTTTTTTATATGATTCAAGGTAGCTGTCGAATTCTTCGCCCATCAGACCCTGCATTTTCTCAACAAATTCAATTGGTAGTTTCATATTGCAAATATAACTCCTATGTTTAAATTTTTACAGGTGTTATTATAACACATACTTATAAAAGAATTTATTAAATTTTGTAAGCCGTACTTGAAAAATAGGTATCACCATGCTATAATAGCTTTTGTCATTAAAAAATGGCCCATTGGTCAAGTGGCCTAAGACACCGCCCTCTCACGGCGGTAACAGGGGTTCGAATCCCCTATGGGTCACCAAAAAGAAACTTTGCATAATTTGCAAAGTTTCTTTTTATATGCTCAAGTAAATAGTCTGTCATTTTCCCTGAAATATGCTTTGAACGTAAAAATATATAGAATAATAAATATTTTTACATATGAAAACCAAAAGCGGTTCTTAGCCGTCTAATAGCTGACCGGTCAAAATAAAAAGAATAAACAAGGGGGGGATAAAAGAGTGACAAGTGACGAATTTTCAACGCGGATTGTGGCAATGATGCAAACTCTGTATCGCATAAGTTATGCACAGCTTCCACAAAGCTGTGACCGAGACGAGGCAGTTCAGGAATGTTTATACAAGGCGTGGAAAAAGCGCCATCAACTTAAAGATGAGCGCTTTATGCAGACTTGGGTAGTTCGTATTCTTATCAACGAATGCCATAATATTCAGAGAAAAAAAGGCCGTGAATTACCGTTGAATGAATTACCTGAACGAGTCGCGCCTAAGGATGCCAATTTAGAGCTGCATGATGCGCTGTTCAGTATAGATGAAACGCTCCGTATACCCATTATTCTTCACTATATTGAAGGATTTTCAATAGGTGAGATTTCACAAATTTTACGATGTCCACAAGGCACTGTTAAATCACGTATGCTACGGGGACGACAAGAACTGAAAATAATTTTATCCGAGGAGGTCCAATTGCCATGCGAGACATGAATGAATTGAAGAATGCTTTCGGTCAGGCTGATGAAGACTTTGTCAATAATGTATATCAAACTTTGACCAGTATCCAATCAAAAAAAGACGCAAAACCTTTGAAAAAAATATATTTTAGACTGGTAGCTGTTATTACTATTGTCTGCATACTGTCTGCCGGAACTATTTTAGCTTTTACTAATACCTGGGGAATACTTGATTTCCTTAGTGGAAGAAAAAATAATATAAAGGTTTTACCAGAAGCTTCCTCAATTGTACAAAAGTTCCCCCCTCAAAAAGGTAACAATACCAATATTGCAACTTTTACGGCACGAGAGGCTGTATATGACGGGCAAAGTGTTTATATCGTTCTGGATGTCAAGCCATCTTCGCCCGATTTCCTTCTGTTGGGTCCAGATGCCTATCCGTTGGACGAAATCAAAAATATGGGACCGATATTCAGTAATCAAACCGGTACTATTGCCGATTACGCCCGTAAAAACAATAAAGTTATGTTTCAAACATCCGTAGTTATCAGTAAAGCTAACTGTTCTATCTCTTATCTGCTTAAAGAAGACGGTACCCTTGTATATATGCTTGATGGACCTTATGAAGGTGATTCAATTTCGTCGGATGTGGAATTTAAATGTGTTGCTATTCCTTTTGTCACAGAAAACGGCAAGTATACACTAGATATGGACAGCAGAAAAGATACGACTCTCTCCGTCACACTCAAAAATACCGGAACAAAAAAAATTATAACCAGCAAAGAACCCGCCATCTACGAGAAATGTGGCATACGAGTAGACAAAATTACTCTAAAGAGCTCTGCTGTATCTACCTACGCGGAAGTAGAGTTCACTGTTCTTGACAAAGAAAAATATGCTCAAAACGACGGTATATTATTTGAATTTCTTGACAGATATGGGGAGGTTATTCCAAACGGAGCGGCTTCAGGCGGAGGCATAGAGACAATCGATGACACACACTATATTGAAAAGATTTCACTGCAGGCATTTGATAAACTTCCAAGAGAAGTCATCCTTCGAGGACATAGCTTTTTTGACAGGAATCAGTACGATACGCATACGTTTGAAATGAAATAAAGATGTATAACCAAATATAAAGCAACAGTTTAACTAAAAAATCAGACATCTAGCCCTTTAATGGTTTTGATGTCTGATTTTTGTACGTTTTCTTATTTTTGATGCTTTTCATTGAAAATCCTGCTGGCATTTCTAATATGCTCAATTGTCAATTTCTCAGCAGTATCTCCGTCTTTCCTGACTATTGCCTCGAATATTGCACGATGCTCATCAAGGGCTTTCGCAGGTCTTCCCGGTGTTTCAAATGAATTGTTTCTGGCATTTTGTATATAGTGATGAAAAGTACTCAGCATATGCATCAATGGTCTGCTTTTGCATGCTCTGAAAATAATATCATGAAACTTGGAATCGTATTTCATCAGGTGCTCTGCATCGTTCTTCATAGTATAGAACTCCTCAAATTCAAGAGCTTCTTTCAGTTCACCAATCTCTTCCTCAGTAATCTTTTCTGCAGCCCATCTGGCAGCAAGGCCTTCAATCATTGTTCTAATAGTAAATATGTCTTCAACATCCTGATCAGTAACACCCTTTACTACTGCACCTTTATTTGGTATCGATACAACAAGGCCTTCAAGTTCAAGCTGCCTGATAGCTTCGCGTATAGGTGTCCTGCTGACTCCAAGCTCCTCTGAGAGACGCAGCTCTATCAAACTGTCTCCGGGTTTGTAAACTCCTGTCAGAATCTGCTTGCGAATTTGATTGAAAACCCTTCCCCTTAATGAATTTACTAAGTTATCACTTTCATCGTAGTCCAGCTTAGCCATTTTAACTACTCCCCTTAGGGCATATTTTTTTAACCATTGTTTACTTTAGTATAGTTAAGCAATCCTCCTGCAAGAATCATCTGCACCTGTCTGTCTGACAAAGTAACCTTTACATTAAACTGTGTATTCTTTGTAAGATTCTTAACAACTATAGTATCGGCATTTTTAACCTGTTCTATAGCATTATCTATTGCAAGTTCATCATTCATATCTATTTTATCGTAATCTGCTTCATTTTCAAAAGTCATTGGTATAATTCCTGAGTTTATAAGGTTAGCCATATGAATTCTAGCGAAGGATTTCGCAATAACACCCTTTATTCCCAGCTGTAATGGTGCAAGAGCAGCATGTTCTCTACTTGAACCCTGTCCGTAGTTTGAGCCTCCGATTATAAATCCGCCGCCGTTTTCCTTTGCTCTTGCAGGGAATTCAGGATCACAAGGAGTTAAACAGAATTCAGCAAGATAAGGAACATTTGACCTGAAAGGTAACAGTTTTGCATTTGAAGGCATTATATGGTCAGTTGTTATATTGTCTCCAACCTTTATAAGAGCTTTACCCGTAACTTTATCTTCGAGTGCTTTATTTATTGGGAAAGGTTTGATATTCGGTCCTCTAACAACCTCTACATTGCTTCCCTCCGGAGCTGGTTCTATAACCAAATTATCATTTATAACAAACTCTTTAGGCATTTCTATCTTGGGAGCTTCTCCTAGTTCTCTAGGGTCAGTCAATACACCAGTAAGTGCGCTTGCTGCAGCAACCTCAGGACTTACCAGATATACTTTTGCAGAAGTAGTTCCGCTTCTTCCTTCAAAGTTTCTGTTAAAGGTTCTCAGTGAAACTGCATCAGAGCATGGTGCCTGTCCCATACCTATACATGGACCACATGCAGACTCAAGAATTCTTGCTCCTGCTGCAACCATATCCGCTAAAGCTCCGTTTTGAGCAAGCATAGTTAATACCTGTTTTGAACCAGGTGCAATTACCAGACTGACATTTGGATTTATAGTCTTACCCTTTAGTATTGCAGCAACCTTCATCATATCCATATATGATGAATTAGTACAGCTTCCTATTGCTACCTGATCAACTTTTATTTTTCCAATAGTTGATATCTTTTCAACATTGTCAGGGCTATGCGGTTTAGCTGCCATTGGCTCAATAGATGACAAATCGATAACAATATGTTCTTCATATACCGCATCAGCATCCGGCAATAGCTCAACCCAATCCTGCTCTCTTCCCTGAGCCTTGAGAAATTCCAATGTTACATCATCACTTGGGAAAATTGAAGTTGTTGCACCAATCTCGGCACCCATATTTGTAATAGTTGCTCTTTCAGGAACAGTAAGAGTTTTTATACCCTCTCCTGCATATTCAATAATCTTTCCTACTCCGCCCTTAACAGACATTACCCTTAAAACTTCTAATATAATATCTTTTGCTGTAGACCATGGATTAAGTTTTCCTTTTAGCTCAACCTTACAAACCTTAGGCATAGTAAGATAGTAAGGTCCTCCGCCCATTGCAACAGCAACGTCAAGACCGCCGGCTCCAATTGCAAGCATTCCAATTCCGCCTCCAGTTGGCGTATGGCTGTCAGAACCCAACAGTGTCATTCCAGGTACGCCGAAACGCTCAAGCTGCACCTGATGGCAAATGCCATTTCCTGGCTTTGAAAAGTATATACCGTGCTTTGAAGTAACTGTCTGTATATACTTGTGGTCATCGGCATTTTCAAAACCTGCTTGTAAAGTGTTGTGGTCAATATATGCTACTGATTTTTTAGTCTTAACCCTTGGAATTCCAATAGCCTCAAACTGTAAATAAGCCATTGTTCCTGTAGAATCCTGTGTTAGAGTCTGGTCAATTTTAATGGAAATTTCACTTCCTGCAACCATATCTCCACTAACAAGATGGTTCTTTATAATTTTTTGTGCCAAGTTCAAACCCATTATAAAAAATACCCCCTAATTCAATGTTAATCAATACGTTTTTCAAATAATTGCATCCGTTTAATATAATATCATTTTTACGTAAAAAAGCATATGTTATATATCATATTTTCAAGAAGGAATAATATCAGGTGCAATTTCCTTAATGCCATTAAGCATTTCCTTATCGCTTATAGAGGTAATTCTGCCCGCTTTGTACTGAGCATCTACCCATTCTTTTATTTTTCCAACTCGTTCATCTTTTTTGTCAATTAAATCGTTTCCTCTGAATCTGAAATAATTATTAATCCATAATGCAATACCTGCAAGACCAGATGTTTGATTTATTGCAACCCCTATTGGCCTGTTAAGCAGCTTGTCGGTATTGAAAATATTGTATATCTCCTCATCCTTCAAAAGTCCGTCTGCATGAATACCTGCCTGTGTAACGTTGAAGTGTCTTCCTACGAAAGGTGTTCTAGGCGGAATTTCATAATCAAGTTCTTTTTCATAGTATTCTGCAATCTCAGTAATAATTCTTGTATCCATACCATCAGTTGTTCCCCTGAGAGATGCATATTCAAATACCATTGCTTCAAGAGGAGTATTACCTGTCCTCTCCCCAATACCTAAAAGAGAACAGTTAACTGATGAGCAGCCATATAACCAAGCTGTTGAAGAATTGCTTACTGCTTTATAAAAATCATTATGACCATGCCATTCAAGCAATTCACTTGGGAAACCGGCATGATGTCTTAAACCATAAATTATTCCTGGAACACTCCTTGGCAGTGCAGTACCAGGGTATGAAACACCATATCCCATTGTATCGCAAGCCCTAATCTTTATAGGAACTCCACTTTCATCCATTAATTTTCTAAGTTCTAATGCAAAAGGAATAACAAATCCATAGAAATCAGCTCTTGTTATATCTTCAAGATGGCATCTTGGTTTAATGCCAACGCTTATAGCTTCCTTTATAACACTCAGATAACTCTCCATAGCTTGTTTTCTGGTCATTTTAAGTTTTCTGAAAATATGATAATCAGAACAGCTTACCAAGAAGCCGGTCTCTTTCATTCCCATCTCTTTAGCAAGTTTGAAATCATTTTTTGAAGCCCTTATCCAACTGGTTATTTCCGGGAAATCATAACCTAATTCCATACATTTGTATACAGCTTCCTTATCCTTGTCGCTGTAAAGAAAAAACTCAGTCTGACGGATTAAGCCCTTTGGTCCTCCCAACTGATGAAGATATTGGTAAAGCTTAACAATCTGTTCTACAGTATAAGGGGCACGCGACTGCTGTCCATCTCTGAAAGTAGTATCTGTTATCCAAATCTCATCGGCAGGGTACATAGGTACTTTTCTGTGATTAAAAGCACACTTTGGAACATCATCATAGTTATATATCTCTCTATATAAATTGGGCTCTGAAACGTCCTGAAGTGAATACTTATACTGAGTTTGTTCCAATGTATTGGATTTTTTGTTGAACTCTATCATTTATCAAACCTCCTGCAAAAAAATATAAAATCAACGATATTGCTTTTATGTATTAATGAATATTTGTATATGTGTATAATTGTATACAATAATACATCGCATGTCAAGTTGGTTAATTTTGTTTATTTGTGAAGTATTTTGTATATAGGTAGGAATTTAATTTTCAATTCATAATTATTGTTGTATAATAAAATATATACTTAAAATTTAATACATTTACCTAAATCGGGGGGATTCATGTTATGAAAAAAACTGAGGAAAGAAATAGCTCCACCAATTTATATGGTATCGGTGCTATAATTAGTATTGTTTTGTGCATTATTGGCGGTATTATCAGTGGCAAACCGGCATTTGCTGTATATACCTTCTTTGCATGTCTTGTATCTTGTATAACTTTTATAGTTCTGTCAGGATTACAATACAAAAAAACTATAAAAAGATTTTCTAAAGATATTGATGGCTTCAAGTCAGGAGATTTTTCACGAATGATTGAGCCTAAACAATATGGTATTTTAGGATTTGTAGCGTCTGTAGTAAATATTGTAATCAGTGATATACGTTCATTGATAGAAAGTTTTTTTAATCTCTCCTTATCTATAACTCAGGCGTCTAGAAAAGTAACTTCTACTGCCGAAAATGCATCAAACGCTATTGAAGAAATATCAAAGACTATTGATGAAATAGCAAAAGGCGCTTCAGCACAAGCTGCAGAAGCTCAAATGGGTGTTCAGGTTGTTGATAAGCTTTCTGACCAGATTAATTTCGTATATGAAAGCTACAGCGGAATCACAAACGAAACCAACAAAATCATTGATTTGAATACCGTTGGTCTCAAAGCAGTTACTACATTGAGAGATAAGTCAAAAGAAACATATGAGACTTCTGAAAAAATATTTGCTGTTGTTGAAAAGCTTACAAATACAACAAAAGATATCGGCCTATTTGTTGAATCAATTGAAAACATAGCTGAGCAAACCAACCTCCTTGCTCTAAACGCTGCAATTGAGGCTGCAAGAGCTGGTGAAGCTGGAAAAGGTTTTGCCGTAGTTGCCGATGAAGTACGTAAGCTTGCTGACCAGAGCAGAAAGTCTACAGAAGAGATAAACAACATGATGGAAAGTATTCAGGAAGAATCTGCTTTGGCTATATCTTCAATGGAAATAATGAAAAAAGTATCACAGGAGCAAAATATTGCCGTTGATAAGACAAACAGCTCTTTCAGCGATATTGCAAATGCTATTGATTTTATAGTTTCTAAAATAAATGATGTAAACGAAGCAGTTATTAAAATGCAAACAGATAAGAGCGAAGTTATCAGTGCAATAGAAAATATATCATCTGTGTCTCAGCAAACAGCAGCGTCAAGCGAGGAAGTTGCTGCTACTACCGAAAATCAGCTTAAAATTATTGATGATATGAAGGTTGCATCAGAAAGCTTAAATCAGTTGGTTAAGCAGTTGGATAACAAGCTAAAGAAATATAAATTGAGATAATTTTAAAAATCAATATAAAAATGGAGATTAAAAAGATGATACTTTTTAATCTCCATTTTTTATATATAAAGTTGTATCTCTAAGACTACTTTCTTCCAATATCTTTTCTGTAGTGCATACCCTCAAACTGTATTTTTGCAATTCCTGCATATGCCTTTTCAATTGCCTTATCCATTGTTGATTCTACCGCCGTAACGCCCAGTACACGCCCGCCGGCAGTATAGTACTTACCATCTTTGAAGGTTGTACCAGCGTGAAACACTATGGTCTCACCATTTGCTTCAGCTTCGCTAATGCCTTTTATTTCTATTCCTGTAGCATACTTGCCAGGATAACCTCCGGAAGCAGCTATTACGCATACAGCTGAATTGTCATCCCATTCAATTTTTACATCATTTAGTCTTTCGTCAATGATTGCTTCAAAAATATCTAAAAGGTCAGTTTTTAATCTAGGTAGAACAACCTGTGTTTCAGGATCACCAAAACGGGCATTATATTCCAAAACCTTAGGACCATCTTTAGTTATCATTAAACCAAAATATAGAACTCCTTTGAATTTACGTCCTTCTTTTTTCATAGCCTCTACCGTAGGTATGAATATTTCATTCATGCAGTATTCAGCCAACTTTTTATCATATAGAGGGCTTGGAGAAAAAGTACCCATTCCCCCTGTATTCGGTCCCTGGTCCTTGTCAAAAACTCGCTTGTGGTCCTGAGAAGAAACCATAGGGACAATTGTATTCCCGTCTGTAAATGCTAATATAGAAACTTCAGGTCCCTGAATAAATTCTTCTATTACCACCCTGTTTCCGGCATCGCCGAAAATCTTATCATTCATCATACCATTTACGGCATCCTTAGCTTCCTGTATGGTCTGAGCAATTATAACGCCCTTACCTAAAGCAAGTCCATCAGCCTTTACTACAATAGGAGCCGAACAGGTATCCAGATATTGCAATGCATCTGAGCAGTTGTCAAATACCATATAGCCGGCTGTAGGTATGTTGTATTTTTTCATTAAATCCTTTGAAAATGCCTTGCTTCCTTCGATTATAGCTGCTGCCTTAACAGGCCCGAAAGCCCTTATTCCTGCTTCTGTCAGCTTGTCAACCAAGCCTGCTGCAAGTGGGTCATCGGGTGCTACTACTACCATATCTATATTATTTTCTTTAGAGAACGTTACTATTCCGTCTAAATCCATTGCTTTTATGGGAACACACTCTGCAATCCTGGAAATTCCACCGTTACCAGGTGCACAGTATAATTTAGTTATTCTAGGGCTTTGTGCGAGCTTCCACACAATGGTATGCTCTCTTCCTCCCCCTCCAACTACAAGAACCTTCATATATACCTCCACGTATCTTTCCTCTTGTTCTACGAGTTAATCATCCTTTGCAGCACAAGTGACAGGCTTTTTTAGTGTTTAAAGTGTCTCATTCCTGTAAACACCATTGCAATTCCGTATTTATTACATGCATCAATGGATTCCTGGTCTCTTACTGAACCACCGGGCTGTATAATAGCCTTAATACCGGCAGCCGCAGCAGCTTCAACACAATCTGAGAACGGGAAGAATGCATCTGATGCCATTACAGCTCCCTGTGACCTATCTCCCGCATATTCGATAGCTACCTTTGTAGGTACAATTCTATTTGTCTGACCAGGGCCAACGCCTATTGTCATTTTGCCCTTTGCAAGAGTTATTGCATTTGACTTAGTATGTTTTACAACCTTCATTGCAAAAATTAAGTCTTCCATCTGTTCCTTTGTAGGTTGTACATTAGTCACACATTTTAATTCATCCGGATTTAACAGCTCACTGTTATATTTTTGCACAAGTAAACCGCCCGCAACCTTTTTCATATCGTAAGAATCAGGTGATATCTTGTCAGTAATATTCTCAAGCTTCAATATTCTAATGTTTTTCTTTTGAGTAAGAATTGCCAATGCTTCATCTGTAAATGATGGTGCAACAACTATTTCTACAAATATCTTATTGATTTCTTCTGCAGTTTTCTTATCAATTTCCCTATTTGCAGCAATAATTCCTCCAAAAATAGAAACAGGGTCGGATTCATAAGCTCTCATATAAGCATCATATATATTGTCTGCACTGCCAACACCACAAGGGTTTGTGTGCTTTACTGCAACAACAGTAGGCTCGTCGAATTCCTTTACCAGTTCAATAGCTCCGTTTGTATCATTTATATTATTAAAGGATAGTTCTTTACCGTGAAGTTGTACTGCACTTGGGAGAAGTCCTTTGTTTGCTCCAACTTCTTTGTAGAATACTGCTTTTTGATGTGGATTCTCGCCGTAACGCATATCCTGAACCTTTTCATATGTAAGTGATAAAGTTTCAGGGAAATCAATATCTCCAAGAGTGTCTCTCAGATATTTTGCTATCAAAGTATCATAATGACTTGTATGTTCAAAAACCTTGTATGCCAATCTGAATTTTGTATTAACACTTACATCTCCTGATTGATTCATTTCGCTAAGTACTTTTTCATAATCAGCAGGGTCAACAATAACTGTAACATCCTGATAGTTCTTTGCAGCTGCTCTAAGCATTGTAGGCCCACCTATATCTATGTTCTCTATAGCTTCTTCCAGCTCAACATTACCTTTTAAAATTGTCTGTTTGAATGGATAAAGATTTATTATTACCATGTCAATTGTTTCAACGCCCAAATCTTTTATCTGCTTCATATGTTCTTCATTGCTTCTTATTGCAAGAAGTCCTGCGTGTACCTTTGGATGAAGAGTTTTTACTCTTCCGTCGAGACATTCAGGAAAACCTGTTATATCAGATATGTTTATAACTTTTAGCCCTGCTTCTGAAAGAGTTTTTGCAGTACCTCCAGTGGAAATTATCTCTACACCCTTTGAAGCCAAGGCAGATGCAAACTCAACAATACCTGTTTTGTCTGAAACACTTATTAATGCACGCTTAATCATTAAAAAAATCCTCCAATCCATTTATTTAAACTAAATTATCTTAACTCGTCTTCCTTCAATTACCAACCTGTTTTCCGCAAAAAGACGTATTGCTTCTGGTAATATTTCCCACTCAGCTTGTTCCATTACTCTCTTTTGCAAAATTTCAGGTGTATCATCATCTTGAACATAAACTGCTTTTTGAAGTATTATAGGGCCTGCATCAGCCTCCAGCTCAACAAAATGTACTGTGGCTCCTGTAACTTTGACACCGGACTCAATTACTTTCTGATGAGGTATGATTCCATAAAAACCTTTTCCACAAAATGAGGGAATCAAAGCCGGATGAATGTTAATTACCCTACCTTCATAAGCCTTTGTAAAGCGTTCTCCCAGTATTGAAAGAAACCCTGCCATTACAACCAAATCAACCTCATGTGCTTTAAAATGACTTATCAGTGCTTCGTCATATTCATCTATGTTGTTAAAAGTTTTTCTGGATATACATATACCTTTTATACCGTGCTTTTTAGCCCTTTCCAGAGCATATGCATCAGGCTTGCTAGAAACTACTGTAACTATACTGACATTTTTTATGTAGCCGCTTTCTATTTTGTCTATAATGGCCTGAAGGTTAGAACCTCCTCCTGATACCAGTACTCCTATATTTAACATATATCCACCCCTGCTTCGCCTTCAGTTACTGAACCGATAAGGTAAGCCTTTTCGCCTTTGGAATCAAGATAACTGATGATTTCATCCGCTTTTTGTTCATCAACAGCCAGAACCATTCCGATTCCCATATTAAAAGTGTTAAAATTATCTTTATCAGCCATATTGCCAAGGTCTCTGAGTAAATCAAATATTGGAAGCACAGGCCATGAACCTTTTTGAATTTTAACACGCAACCCTTTCGGAATCATTCTCGGAATATTCTCTATGAATCCTCCGCCTGTAATATGGGATATTCCCTTTATCTCATATTTTTCAATTAGGTCAAGAATTACTTTTACATATATTTTTGTTGGCTTTAAAAGTTCTTCGCCTAAAGTACAGCCAAGCTTTTCAACATATTCTTTAAGGTTGTTTTCAGTAGGGTTTATAAGCTTTCTTACTAAAGAATACCCATTACTGTGAATTCCTGATGACGGAAGTCCGATTAATTTATCCCCTGCTTTGATTTTTTTACCGTCTATTATTTTGTTTTTATCAACAATTCCTACTGTAAAACCTGCTAAATCATATTCATCAACAGGATAAAAACCCGGCATTTCAGCGGTTTCTCCTCCAATAAGAGAACAGCCTGACATTTCGCAGCCATCGGCTACCCCTTTTACAATTTGTGCAACCTTTTCTGGATAATTCTTGCCAACTGCAACATAATCCAGAAAAAACAGCGGCTCCGCTCCGCTACATACTACATCGTTAACACACATTGCAACACAGTCAATACCAACAGTATCATGCTTATCTGTCAAAAACGCAATTTTTAGCTTTGTTCCTACTCCATCAGTTCCTGAAACCAATACCGGCTGTTCGTACTTAGATTTATCCAAACTGAAAAGCCCTCCGAAGCCCCCCAGTTCTGTCATAACCTCAGGCCTGAATGTACGCTTTACATGATTTTTCATTAATCTTACAGCTTCATAACCTGCCTCAACATCTACACCTGCTTCTCTATAAGTGGTCATGCAATTTACCTCCAAAGAAATTTGTTAATATCTATTTAACAGCCGCAGCTGAACTTATCTCCTTCTTCTGGAACATCAATGGGATAATTTCCGTCTAGACATGCTGAACAAAAGCCTAATTTTGAACCAATAGGTGTTTTGAGAAGACCATCCAAACTCAAGTAACCCAAAGTATCGGCACATATCATTTCTCTGATTTCTTCAACTGAAAGTTTATCCGCCACAAGTTCCTTTCTGGAAGATATATCAATTCCGAAATAACATGGGAATTTAATAGGTGGTGAACTCACTCGCATGTGAACTTCCTTTGCACCAGCTTTTTTAAGAATCTGCACAATTCTTCTGGTTGTTGTTCCTCTTACAATAGAATCATCAATGATAACAACCCTTTTTCCTTCAACTGATTTTTTTATGGGATTGTGCTTTATCCTGACAGCTACTTCTCGCATACCTTGACTTGGCTGAATAAATGTTCTGCCTACGTATCTATTTTTAACAAGACCCTCTCCGTAAGGTATCCCTGTTTGGTTTGAAAAACCAATCGCTGCAGAAATACCAGAATCTGGTACCCCAATTACCACATCAGCTTCTACAGGGTGTTCAATTGCCAGTCGTTTTCCGGCTTCATACCTGGACTGCTGAACACTTGCTCCGTCTATAACACTGTCTGGTCTTGCAAAGTATACAAATTCAAATATACAAAGTTTTGTATCCTTGTTATTAAACGGTCTTACGGACCTGATTTCATTATTTTCAATTATTACTATTTCACCGGGCTCAACATCTCTTATAAATTCAGCATTTACTGCGTCCAATGCACATGATTCGGAAGCCAGTACATAGGCTGTGGGAGTTTTTCCAATACATAAAGGTCTTATTCCGTAAGGGTCCCTTACTCCTAATATTTTAGAAGCAGCCATAAGTATAAGTCCGTATGAACCCTTTACATCCATCATCATTTTTTCCACAGCTTCTTCCAATGTTTCTGATGTAATACTGTGTTTAGTTATAAGATTTATAAGTACTTCGGTATCATTGGTTGTTTGAAATATTGTACCACTATTTTCCATCTGTTCTCTGAGTATAGATGCATTTACTATATTGCCGTTGTGAGCCAGTGCCAATTGTCCGTTCCTTGATCTTACTACTATAGGCTGGGCATTTTCTCTTCTACTTGCTCCTGTAGTGGAATAACGAACATGTCCGACTGCCATGGTACCTTTCAAGTGGTTTAACATTACCTTGTCAAATATTTCGGGAACAAGTCCCATGTCTTTGTGAAAAACTATTGTCTCTCTGTCACTTACTGCTATTCCCGCACTCTCCTGACCTCTGTGCTGGAGTGAATAAAGACCGTAGTACGTTAACCCGGCCACGTCTACTTCATTGGCATCCGTTGAATATACGCCAAATACGCCACATTCTTCATGCATCTTATCTATTCTTTCATCAAAGCAGTCAGGATTACTGCATTTCAAACAATCACCAAAATTACACATGGGTAACTCCTTTTTATCCAGATATATGAGCGGCTGCCTATGACAAAACCGCTTTTCCTATTTTTATTTGGTTATAAATTTTTAGAATTATATTTCAAGAAGCTTTTTTTGAAGCTCTGCATTTTTCTTTTCTACTTTTTCTTGGAGGGATTTTTTATAATCGATCATTTTATGTCTTAATTCATGATATGCAACTGAAAGAATCTGTATTGCCAGCAATGCAGCATTTTCCGCACCATCTACCGCAACTGTTGCAACTGGAATTCCCGAAGGCATCTGAACAATGGACAGCAGTGAATCCAATCCATCTAAAGTAGAGGATTTTACCGGCACTCCAATAACCGGAAGCGGTGTGTAAGCTGCCAATACGCCCGGAAGATGTGCTGCTTTTCCTGCTGCTGCAATGATAACATCAAAACCGTTAGCCTCTGCATTTTTCGCAAACTCTGACGCTTTATCTGGTGTCCTGTGCGCGGAACAAACCATTACCTCACAGTCTATTTCAAAATCCTTTAAAATTTTAATACAGTTTTTCATAACTGAAAGGTCTGAATCACTTCCCATGATAACAGCTACCTTTGCATCTTTGGAAATACACATAACATCTGCCCCCTGCATTTTATTTATTTTTATGAACATTTTTTATATTTTTGTAAAAATAATTCGTCTTTTTATGCTTTTATATTACCAATAAAGAGACTGTATTGTCAATTAATCTAAACAAAAAAAGCGAACGTTTTTTTAACGTTCACTTTTAATATTCGGAATATCTTTTATCCAAGCAGATAAACTATTAACGGAAGTGTAAAAATTGAGAGAATAGTTGAAACAAATATTCCTTCTGTAGCTGCGTTATAATCTGAATCATATTGAAGTGCCAATGCCGAAACAATTGTTGAAGCAGGCATAGCCAGTTGCAATACAACTATCCTGACAACAAATGGATTGAAAACTCCCTTTGTAATAGCAAAAATCAGTATTGCTAAAAAAGGAATTAAAAGCAGCTTAAACAGTGATAATATAAAATATTTAAGCTTTGATACTATGTCACCCAAGCCAGTTATTCTTATGCCCGAAAGTATCAATCCGATAAATACCATGGACAGGTAAATAGTAGTGTGTCCCAGTCCATTGAAGGCCTCATAGAATACACTCCAGATTTTTTGGAATGCAAATGTTTTTTCTATTTTAAACTGGAATTTTAAAAATATCATTACTAATCCGCATAAAAAGGCAAGTGTATTGGGATTTATAAGGTGAAGGAGATTACCTCTCCAATTTCGAGTGTTATGTTTGTTAAACAGATAGATTCCCAATGTCCAAAGGATGGCATCATTAGCTATATTAAAAAATATAGCATAAACAATTCCAATATCCCCGTACATTGCTTTTAATAACGGGTATGCCATAAATATAACATTTCCGAACATTGATTGGGCAATATATATGTTTTTTGTCTTTTCCTTTATTTTCAATATTTTACATTGGCCTAAGGCAATCAATCCTGCAATAAGGATAAAAATAACACCGAAAATAAATATATATAGACCATTTGTCAGTGTTTCTCTGGTAAAAGTATAATTACCCATGGTCGTAAATATCAAAAACGGCATGGTTATTTTCAGTATCAAGGCAGATATATATTTGTGAGAATTTTCAGGCAAAAACCCGGTTTTTCCTGCTGCAAAACCTATTAATCCCAAAAGAGTCAGAATTATAATCTGGTTTGTTATTATCTGTATCTGTTCCACGGCAATGTGCCTCCAAAATTATGATATATAGGGGTGTTTACTATTCCGCACTGCACTTCCGTATAAAATTGTATCAATGTTGCTTTCACTGATACAATTTATACCCTTTAGTACAGGCTAAAAAGATAAAATTTAATTATCAACTAGCCCTATGTTATCATATAATTTTGATTTAATATTGTCTAGCCGTTTTTGCCGTTCAGATTCAATCCGCAGGACGGACAAGTACTATCCTCCGAGGCCAACGTTGCTCCACATGCCGGACAGACATTATACGGAATATCCATAACCTCATAATTATTATCCGATTGTATATTCTGCTCTGATGATTTTTCATACTGTTTTTGCAATATCATTCTTATCATCCTGATTTCTTCGGCTGTTTTCGAGCCATCTATTGCTGATTGGATTACACAATACAGTATGCCAAAAAACAAAATAACAAAGAATAAGTATAATATAATCTCCATAGTAACCTCCAAATAAGACTCTATAGTAGAATATACCATATATTACAATTAATAACTAATATATTTTAGAACTACGGTGTAAGAAGTAAAATACATTCCTCCGGGAAGAGCAAATTAATGGGCAAACCCTTTTCAATAATTTCCTCCCATATATCTTTATCAACTTCCCATCTGATTGACGAATTGCTTTCATTAGAACTTCTGTTCAGATTTTTAAGCATTATAATATAGGAAAAAGGATTTTCAATAACTTTTACTACTTCACAGGACATTATATTTGTACCTTCTCTTTTTTCCGAGTACTTGAAATAATGAGCTCTCATTCCCACATATTTAATCTTATCAGGTATTTTTCGGTTAAGAAACAATGTCATGTTCCAGTCAATAGCCATTAAAGAATTATCTGATAACCGCTTTATGGCAGAAATATTTTTACAGCCTGTCATAAGCGCTGCAGCAACAGTTTTTGGGTTTTTAAATAAATCCTCCTTTTTATTTACGGTTTCTATTTTTCCCTCAGAAATTACTGCTATATCAGTGGAAAAACGGTACACCTCATTTCTGTTATGGGAAACCAGCAGCACATTCCCGTTGAATTTTGATAAAATCCCCATGATTTCCTGCTCTAGCTGCCATTTCAAAAAGCTGTCCAAGGCAGAAAATGGCTCATCCAACATGATTATATCCGGCTCGGAAGCAAGTATCCTCGCTAAAGCAACTCTCTGCTGCTGCC
Organism: Ruminiclostridium josui JCM 17888; assembly: GCF_000526495.1. NCBI lineage: Bacteria > Bacillati > Bacillota > Clostridia > Eubacteriales > Oscillospiraceae > Ruminiclostridium > Ruminiclostridium josui. Next base: position 374,273 of record NZ_JAGE01000001.1, read on the forward strand.
CTCCGGATAACTGTGACGGGCGCTTTTTTTCCATACCCTCCAAGAAAAACATCTTGATTTTATCCTGTATGTATTTTTCTTTTTCTTTTTTGGGTAACTTTACCCCTGCCCCGATGTTTTCTTCTACTGTCATATTAGGAAAAAGTGCATAGTTCTGAAACAAATATCCCACCCTTCTCTTCTGAGGAGGCAAATTAATTTTCTCTTCAGAATCAAATAAAACACGATCATCAAGAACTATTCGACCTTCATCAGGAGTTTCAATTCCCGCTATGCATTTTAAAGTCATACTTTTACCAGAGCCGGAAGAACCAAGGAGAGACAATATGCCTTGCTGTGAAGTGAATTGAACATTAAGATTGAATTTTCCAAGCCTTTTTTTTATATCCACCAAGAGTGCCATTAATATTCCTCCTTCTTAGCTTTTTTACCGACCTGTCTGGTATTCCAGAAATTCATGAGTACCATTGCCCCAAAGGACATGACACATATTATTAAGACCCACTTGTATGCTTGCTCCCTATCTCCTGCCTGAACTGCCGTATATACTGCAACAGCCATGGTACGAGTTTTTCCCGGAATATTACCTGCAAGCATTATGGTAGCTCCGAATTCTCCTAATGCTCTGGCAAATGCAAGAACAGTTCCTGCTATTAGCCCAGGATAAACATTTGGGACAATAACTCTAAAAAATATTTTCAACTCTGTCATTCCAAGAGTTCTTGCCGCATTTACAAGATTCGCATCAAACTGTTCAAATGCACCTCTTGCGGTACGGTACATCAGCGGAAATGAAACTATCGAAGAAGCAATAACTGCTCCTGTCCACGAAAATACCACACTTATGTTTATCTGCCTCAATACTCCACCAATGAAACTGTTTCTTCCAAAAAGGATTAATAAAAAAAAGCCCACAACCGTGGGGGGTAAAACCATGGGTAGAGTAAATAATCCGTCTATTAATCCTTTAAATTTCTTTAATTTAAGTACATGATATGCTGAAAATATTCCCGTAAAAACAGTTATGACTGTTGCAATAACAGCAACTTTAAGTGAAATGTAAAGAGGAGCTAAATCCATGGTTTCCACCTCCTTTATATAGGGTTGTTGCAAAACTTAATTTTTATCTTTTCTAGCTGTACGTGAGTATAAATTGTATCAATGGAAGCTTGGTTAAAGATATTTGCATATGTTTATCAGCGAAGCATGGTTATTTTACCGGAAAACCTACACGATGTAGGTTTTAGCGACACAATGAATCATGGACGATGAATGTGAGCGACGGTAAAATATCCTATGATGAGCGGCTAGAAACACTTGCAAATATCTTGGAAGCAATCATTGATACAATTTTATACGGGTGTACAGGTATTAAAGCAAAAAACTTCTAGTTTTTTCAACAGCCCCATATACAAATCTTATTTTATTTCAAACCCATTCTTTTTAAATACAGCAGCCGCCTTTTCAGTAGTCAAAAAATCTATAAATTCACCGGCTTCCTGTTGGTTTTTACTGTTTTTTAGAACAGCTACCGGATATATAACAGGCTTATGAGTACCCTCTGGAGCCTCACAAATAACCTTTATTTTTTCAGATTCTATAGTATCTGTTTGATACACCACTCCACAGTCCACGTCTCCGTTCTCCACCCATGTAAGTACCTGTCTTACATCACTTCCAAATACAGCTTTGCCTTTTACTTCCATCCAAATGCCCAAGGTTTTGAATACTTCCTGTGCGTACTGGCCTACCGGAACACTGTCAGGTTCACCCAGTGCAATCATGGATACGCTGTCAGATACAACGTCTTGAAACTTTGTCAGTTTTATCTTGCTGTCTTTTGGCAAAATCAGTACCACTTTGTTAACCAGAAGTTCTTTTTTTGAGTCTTCAAGGAGTAACCCTTTTTGCTCAAGTGCATTCATTTGTTTCAGGGACGCAGAAATAAAAATATCCGACGGTGCTCCTTCTTCTATTTGTGTTTGTAATGCACCTGATGAACCAAAGGTAAACTTTATATTTACATTTGGTTTTTCAATTTTATATAACTCTGTCAAATCCTTTGCAACACCTGCCAGACTTGCAGCAGCAGACACAAGAAGTTCTACTTTATTTGCCGTACTAGCACTCTTTTTTTCAGTATCATTTACCTTCTGTGTACCACAACCTGTGATAATTGATATCAATATGAAAATACATATATAAAAACTAAGGGTTTTTTGGCTCTTTAGCATATCAAATCGCCTCCGTTTTATTAAGCCCTGAAAACAACAAGTTTTGTGCTTCTTTAATTACATTTGCAGCATCAAAATAACTGGGCATAATGTTAAAACTCCCTCCGGCAGCTGTTATGAACTGATATAAATCACAGTTTCCTGCTCTCTCTCCAATACCTCCAATTGTGGTATCTACGTATAAAGCACCGGCTTTAGCTGCTATCAGCGAATTGGCCAAAGCCATTCCCAAATCATTATGTGCATGTATTCCCACCGGAATATCAACATTTTCTATTAGTTCACGTATACACTGATAAGTTCTTGTTGGCGTAAGGACCCCTACCGTATCTGCGAATCTTATACTTTTTACTCCCATATCTGACAGCAGGTTTGCCATGCTTATTATGAATGTAATATCGGCTCGTGAAGCATCTTCAAATCCTACTGTTACTTCATAGCCTTTGTCTTTGGCCATAAAGACACATTCCTGCAATGTCTTTCTTAACCATGCTTTATTTTTGTTCAGTTTAGAATATATGTGAATATATGAGATAGGGGCAGTTATGTGAATAATATCTGGACTACAGTCAAAGGAATTATTTACATCCTCTTTGCTCATTCGGTTCCATGTTGAAATCAAAGCATTTTTTCTATGACTCATGATTTCTAATATTGTTTCTTTTTCATAATTACCCATTGCAGGTATGCCTGCTTCTATCTGATAAATTCCCGCATCATCCATTAACTTTGCCAGATTTACCTTCTGAGCTTTAGTGAATGCATACCCGGGAGTCTGTTCTCCGTCACGGAGAGTTGTGTCGATTATATATCTCTTTTCCTTCATATATATCAACTCCAATCAGTCTATGAAAACTTTCTTGCAATAGAAATAAATTCTCTGTCGTTAAGGCCTCTACCGAGACGTATGCTTTCCTCCCTTATTCGGGTTAACAATATTGATATTATTTCACTCTTTGGAATAACACCGTATTCTTTCAATTTCATTTCCACAGCGGATTTTCCTGAGTGCTTGCCTATTACTATGTTTCTTGACATACCTACAACAGTTGGCTCGAAAGGCTCATAATTTGAGCTTTTTTTAAGTATGCCATCCACATGTATTCCAGATTCAACATCAAATATGTGGTCCCCAATAACAGCCTTGTTTCCGGCAATCTGATATCCGGTTAATTCCTGATAAAGTTCCTTTATTTTACGGAAAACCGATAAATCCATATTGGGCTTGTGACGTTTTGCAATACGCAGTATCATTATTAATTCTTCAAGTGCTGCAAATCCACCAGATCCACAAAAGCTTACTGCAATGTTTTCTCCTTTATTTAAAACCCATTCAGCTGCAAGTGACGTTGCGCAATAATACCTGTTCTGGGGGCAAAACTCCACCCTGCCACTGAATATTTCTTTAATTTTTGCAAATGTATTTACATAATCATGTATCAGAAGGTCATCAAGCCCAATAATTCTGACATTTTTATTTTCTGAGTATTTTGATATTTGATTTAATTCTCTGACATCATTTATTTGGATTTCCGATATTAAATTCAGGGGTGTTTCAAGACTTCCTAAACGGCATACGTAGCCTGCAAACCCTGGAAATGTATTTATTTGAGTAGGATAATGTATCCTGAGAACAGTTTTTGATTTGTCTACTGTTTCTTCTATTAATTCAAATAAAGGAATATCAATTTCGATATAGCTGATTCCTGTTTGCAGAAGCAGACTGTAAAGCTGAGAAACTTTATGTTCCGGGGCAGCCTTAAAATTAAACGTACATAATGTTATATCCGTTATTTTTATCATATTTTGCTCCCCCCTGATTTTAATTTAATATCGCTTATATTACTAATTCTTTAACCTTATCTCCCCCAACAAGGTGCTGTTCCACTATAACTTCAACATCATCCTCTGTAACATTTCCGTACCAGGTACCTTCGGGATAGATTACCACAACAGGCCCCTTATCGCATATTCCAAAGCAGCCTGTATTTGTTACCATAACCTCACCTGATAAATCTTTATCATCTATTTCTTCCATAAATTTTTGAATCAGTGCAACACTTCCTTTTGTGTGGCAAAACCCCTTCTGAGTTCCGTTAATTCTACAGCTTGCACATACAAACACATGATATTTCGGATTTACCATAAAAACCTCTCTTTCTGAAACCTACTGGACACATAACTGTTCAGCCGCCTTTTTTACCGCATCTTCAATTCTGTCGTAGGTTGTAAATATCTCAATTGATTTTTCTTTAAGTTTCCGTTTAGGCACTTCTCCTATTCTCATTGCCACTACTCCGTTACAGTCCTTGACTGTCTCAAGAATGGCATCCATTTTTCCTTCTTTATTGCCGCTGCCCATTCCATCACAACTTTCGGAGCCATCGCAATATTTTGAAACACTTCTCTTTTCCCTGAACCGTATGCTTTTATTTGTGTATTCATATATATAAAAATCCGTCGCATGGCCAAAATGCTGATCTACAAGTATGCCACTCTTTGAAGAAACTGCAAATAGCATACTTTTTTGATTCTCTGCTGATGTACATCCTCTGAATTCTATTGATTGGTCATTGTCCAGAGTACCAACAGCATCGGCCCTGCACTGACGACAATGATACATTTGCGGCATTATCTTTCCGCAGATTTTTCGCATCTCCATAATTTCCTTGTTACTTGTTAGGGGCATGTTTTCAAACACACTTCCGGCTACAGGAATCAATTGCATTATGTTGGATATATCACACCCAAGTTCTTTGGCTTTTTTTACTACCTGCCGAACATGGTACTCGTTAATTCCTTTGAGCATAACAACATTCACCTTGCATACCACACCAAGAGCCGAAAGCTTTTTTAATCCTGCCATCTGGTTTGCCATAAGAATTGCAGCTCCAACCTCTCCAAAATACCTGTTGCCCATATAATCAATGTGTTTATATATTTTTGCTCCTATTGTTGCATTTACAGCATTCATTGTAACTGTTACGTGTGATACTCCTAACTTTGCAAGTTCTTCTGCATATATTGGCAGCATTAGTCCGTTTGTAGAAAGGCAAAAGGTTACTTGTGGATCAAATTCTCTTATGAGTATCAATGTTTTTCTGGTATTTTCAAAGTCCGCAAGCGAATCCCCCGGCCCTGCAATTCCTACTACAGTAAGGTTTGGCATCTTTTGTTTTACGATTTTATATTTTTCCAGTGCTTGTTCAGGTGATAGGATTTCAGTTGTAACTCCGGGTCTACTTTCATTGGGACAGTCATATTTTCTAACACAATAATTGCATTGTATATTGCATTTTGGGGCTACGGGAAGATGTATTCTGGCGTATCCGCTGCCACAGCCGTTAAAGCATGGATGAACAGCTGATTTTTTTAGATTTACAGTTTTCATGTCCTCTAAAGAGGTTTCAGCAGGTAAGACAGCTTCGCTTACATTGGACTTTGATTCAAGGTTTGACTTGTAATACTTTTTGTATAGAGTGCTGCGGAAGCTGTGTTCTTTTTGCGTCAGCAGAGTATTTGTAATTCTGTCAAGAAGGGTGATTGAGCCTTCATAACCCAGTATTCTTACCCTCTGTCCTCCGATATTGTCATGAATGGGGAATGTACACCTCACAAGTGGTAGTTTGTGTTTTTCTTCGATTCGTCTGCCGTCTGAGCTTCCTATCATTATGTTAGCACCAAATTCTAAAGCATATTTTTCAATAGTATCGAAATCACAATCATCAATTATTTTGAATTTTTCAACAAATGCGTAATCAGATGCTTTTTGAATTTCTTCTATTAATAGATTACTAAGTGAGCTGCACTTCCCTCCAGTGGCAACTACTACAGGCATAATTCCGTTTTCAGTACACAATCTTACTGTGGAGTATACAAAATCCGGCTCTCCGAAAATCACTGCTCTGCCTTCACTATTGTATTTATGTGAATCAATTATTGAATCCAGATATCTTCCCCGCTCTCTTTTGATTTCAGTACTCATTGTGCCTCCCGCCTTTACAAGCTGGCGGATAAACATATCTGTATCCCGTAGTCCAACAGGGAGACTGCATCTCACAAATGGTACCCCATAGGTTTCATATAAGTATTGTGCTGGAGAGTCTTCTCCTGTAATAAAGGTAGAAAGCTCTATTGTCAGCTTTGCGCCGGCCATAAGCGAAATTTCCTCTATGGAGGTTCCTCCCTCAGGCAGTCTGTTATATACCTTTTTATACTCTCCGTCAAGATTATCAGATATGTCAGGAAGTAATATATAATCTATTTTCATGGAATCAAGTAAATTCTTCAAATATCTAGTGTCTGCCGGAGAAATAAGACCTGTTATAATATTCACCTTGTTATTCTTTTTAACATCCATTTCTACATTTTCAACAATAGCTCTAAGTGCTTTGAAAAATCCCTCGTACTGTGTTCCCGAATAACCTGCTGATGATACTGGAATTATTCTGACATTTGCTTCAGGATGTTTTTCATAAAATTCATTTATTATTCTATTGATATCTTCTCCAATGGTTTCTGCAAGGCAGGTTGTTGCTACTCCCACTATTTCTGGATTATACAAGGCTATCATGTTTTCAAGTCCTTTTACAAGATTACCTTCACCGCCAAAAACAGTTCCTTCCTCTGTAAGAGATGAAGAAGCAATATCTACCGGTTCATTGTAGTGTGTTGCCATATGCCTTCTTATATAAGTGCTGCAGCCTTGGGAACCATGAAGTATTGTCATGCATTTCTTTATTCCGTAGAAAGCACTTACACTTCCCATAGGCATACACATTTTACATGGATTTACAGTTAGGTTTACCAGGTTTTTGCTCATACTTATTCACCCCTTCCATTTTAAAATTCAGTTTTCTGCTTAATGTAATCCCATACGGGACTATTTATTGATTGATTTATTTCTTTTGTAAAATTAATTACTCCCTCATATCCGGCAAGTGCGTGTTTTCTTTCATGGTTGTGATCGCAAAAAGCAATTCCAAGTTTATAGGCAAGGGGTCTTTCCTTAACACCACCTACCAAAATATCTGCATCCTTTTCCTTCATAAAAGCTTCAAGTTCAGCAGGATTTGCATCATCCAAAATCACGGCATTTTCACTAACCAGATTAGTAATAATCTCATATTCCTCAGGTTTTCCTGTTTGCGTCCCAACGACAACTGTTTCAATTCCCATCTGATTAAATTGTCTTATAAGTGAAATTGCCTTAAACCCTCCACCTACGTATATTGCTGCTTTTTTACCTTCGAGTCGGCTTTTGTATTTTTCTAACATGGGTATAAGTCTGTCAGTTTGTGATTGTGTAAATTGCTTAGCCTTTCTTATATTTTCTTCGGTACCTATTGCTTCTGCTATTCTGATTAAGGATTGTGTTGTATCCTCTATTCCAAAAAAGCTGACCTTTATAAAGGGAATATTCATTTTTTCTTCCATCTTTTTTGCCAGATAAGTCATTGAACCTGCACACTGTACAAGATTCAGCCTTGCCGAAGGTGCCTTTATAATATTATCATAGCAGGCATCCCCAGTAATTGTTGATATTACTGGAATACCTATTTCATTAAGGTAGTTTTTGATTATCCACATTTCACCAGCAAGGTTGAAATCTCCAAGGATATTGACTCCATGAGTTTTAGGAATATCGTTATGAGGCTTCAAAAGCTCCAGTATGGCATTACACGCCATTTTGTAACCATAGGATTTGTTACCTGAGAATCCGGGGGACTTTACAGGGATAACCCTTGTTCCGTGTTCCTTTTCTGCATGTCTGCATACGGCTTCCACGTCATCACCTATTACACCCACAATACATGTGGCATAGACAAAAATCACTTTTGGATTATGCTTTTTGACAACTTCATCAATGGCAGCACTGAGTTTTTTTTCTCCTCCGAAAACAATGTCCTGTTCCGTCAAGTCTGTTGAAAAGCTGTTTCTGTAAAGGTCGCTTCCGCTTGTAAGGCTTCCCCGGATATCCCATGTATAGCTGGCACATCCTATGGGACCGTGGACAATATGAAATGCGTCTGTAATTGGGTTCAGCACTACTCTTGCACCGCAGTATACACATGCCCTCTGGCTTACGGCTCCCGATACGCTGTTGCTTTCACACTTGATAGCTGTCTTCCCGGTTTTTTCAAATCCGAATTTGATAAAGTCTTTTCGTTCTTCCAATATAAGTGATTTTGTCATTTTTTTGCCCCCCTCTTCAAAGGTTTCAGTTGGTCTTGATTTACATAACTATTTCAAATTCCTCGTCACTTGCATCCCTGTCCTGTTTGTCCATCAAGGCCCCTGCTATTAATTCCACCATTCTCAATGCTCCTTTATAGCCTAGTATTGGTGAATACGAATGAGCATACCTGTCAAGAATGGGAAAACCTGCACGTACAAAGGGTATGTCTTCAGCCTTTGCTATTTGTTTACCATAAGATGTTCCAAGAAGCAGATCAACCTTTTCATTCTTTATCCATTGATGGAGTTCAAACAAGTCACCTGAAGCTTTTGCAATACAATCACTTACACCATATTGCTCAAAAAGATTGTTAGCCAACTTTACAAATGCTTCACCTGGAGTCCCTGTCAGAACGTATTTAGGAATCATTCCCATTTCTAATACCAGACGAGTAAGACCAAGTACTGTGTCGGGATCACCAAATATTGCAACTTTTTTATCATGAAAATAGAAATGTGCATCCAGTATTATGTCTACTAATTGTCCTCGTTCCTCTTCAAGTTCGTAAGGAATTTCCTCATTTGTTATCTGAGAAAGCTCCATAACGAATTTGTCAGTGGCCTCAATTCCTATTGGCAGTTGCATTAGTGAATATGGAACCTTGCACTTTCTTTCCAATATATTTGCAGGCTCCTCACTTGTAAGTTCCCCAAGTGCAAGTACCTTTTCACAATCGCCAAGACCTACTATTTCAGGTATTGTGGTTCCACCTTTAGGATACATCGAGTAATTTCCCGTCATGGGTGCATCCATTATCCCGCTTTGATCTGGGAACATGGTAAATGGTACTTTCATAAGCTTCAGTATTCTTTTTAGCTCTCTGATGTCACCTGGATTTACAAACCCCGGGAAAATTGCAGTTTTGCCGTTAGATTTACCTGTGGATTCCGCCATATAGTTTATAAATCCAGACATCATATTATAAAATCCATTTATATGGGAACCTACATAACTTGGGGTGTTTGTATGGACAACATATTTCCCTTCCGGTATATCCATATCCTGAATAAAAGCAGTCAGGTCATCTCCTATTGTTTCACTAAGACATGTGGTGTGTATTGCAATAATGTCAGGGTTGTATATATCAAATACATTTTTGACACCTGTTCTGAGATTGCTTCCGCCGCCAAATACTGAAGCACCTTCTGTAAATGAACTTGTAGAAGCCATTGCAGGTTCTTTGAAATGCCTTGACAAAAATGTTCTATGGTATGAAGCACATCCCTGTGAGCCGTGGCTGTGTGGCATACAGTTATGTACTCCAAGTGCTGCATACATTGCACCAACCGGCTGACATGTTTTACACGGGTTTATTCTTAAACTGCTGCGTTCTGATATTTCTTTTGGAGTCATTGTAAGCATTATTCTTCACCTCCTGCTAATGAAGCTTTAAGAGTAGATCTGTTTTTCCAAGGTGGTGTAACAAATCTCCATGCCGGGGTATACAATCCCATTGTTATATCTCTTGCAAAATTAATGGAGCCTCTAAAGCCTGAATATGGGCCGCTGTAATCATATGAATGAAGCTGCCTGGACAGAACTCCTGACTTTTGGAGTGAATATTTATCCTTTATTCCCGAGAAAAATATATCAGGCTTCAACAGTTTGAGGAACTCATCAGTCTCAAACTGATTCAGATCGTCAACAACGATACTGCCGTTTTCCATATGTCTTATCATACCTGTATAGTCTTCCAGGGGAATTTTTGATTTTAGCTGTTGGTATTGCTCGTCAGTAAGATATGCGTGATATTTTTTTTCGTCTTTTTCTACATTGAGGTGTTCTATATTTTTGCTGTCAGCATCTTCTTTTATTGTAGGAATTACTTCTCTTCCTTCATAGTCATCCCTGTGGGCAAATTCATAGCCCGCTAGAACTGTTGAAACACCAAAATCCGAAAGCAACAGTTGATAATGATGTGACCTTGAACCACCCACAAATAGTGCGGCAGTTTTACCTTTAAGTTTCGAATAGTAGTATTCTTTTTCTTCTGCAATGTTTGCAAGTTCGTCGTCTATTACCTCTTCAGTACGTTCGGCAAGTTCCTTGTCTCCAAAATATGTTGCCATATCCCTAAGAGATTGTATGGTTGATTTAATTCCAACAAAGTTTACCTTAATCCAATCTACACCGTATTTAGTTTTCATCATTTCTGCTATATAGTTAATTGAGCGGTGACATTGCACCAGGTTTAGGTTTGCCATATGAGAATTTTGAATTGCTTCAAAACTTCCGTCTCCTGTAAATACTGATATTACATTGTAGCCGATACGCTTAAGTATCCTTTCAACTTCCCAGCCATCTCCGCCTATGTTATATTCCCCTAGAATGTTTACGGAATATTTGTTTTTGGGAGGCGTGTCATTTACTCCTATTATTTTTTTCATGAGTGTGTTATTTGCAATATGGTGGCCTCCGCTCTGGCTGACGCCCTTGTATCCTTCACAACTAAATGCCATACAGGTGATTCCGTATAATTTCTCGGTTTCTGCGGCAACCGCATGTATATCGTCACCTATAAGTCCTACGGGACAGGTAGAGCATATCATAATACATTTTGGTTTAAAAATATCAATTGCCTCTTTTATCGCCTGTCTCAGCTTTTTTTCGCCTCCGAATACTATATCAGGCTCTTGAAGATCCGTAGAAAAGCAATATTCAATAAAATTTCTTCCGTCTTCGGTTTTTGCTTTGTTTCTTCTGGTTCCCCATGAATAAAATCCACAACCGATGGGCCCGTGTGTTAATACAAGAACATCCTTTAATGGCCCGAGAACAACACCTTTACAACCTGCATAACAACACCCTCTGTTTGTTATGATTCCGGGAATAGTACGGCTATTTGCTGCTATAGGCTGATTTTTAGTTTCCTCGGTTAGCTCCATTATGTGTTCTTTTCTATTTTTATAGACTTTTGCACTATATTTATCCAAAACAATATTTCTTACATTCATTTGTCTCACCACCTTGTCATTTAAAGTAGGTTTTCACCTGTCCTTACCTTATAAGTTTCCTGAATAGGTATTATGAATATTTTGCCGTCTCCTGGATTCCCGGTTTGATTTACGTTAATTATAGTCTTAACTGCCAAATCCACTTGTTCGTCTTCTACCACCAATGAAAAGAACCTTTTTGGAATAAGTCTTGCTGTCTCTGTAAATGCCTCACCTGCTTTTGATACAGGCAATTCTCCAGATTCCATAATATAGTTTAAAACGGTTGCATCAAGGCTTTTCTTACCTCTCCCTAGGCAAGGCCTGCAGGAGAAGGCCGGAAACCCGGCATTGGCAAGTGCTTCCTTAGTTCTGTTTACTTTGTTGGTACGGATAAAAGCCATGACCTCTTTCATAAGCAACACCTCCTATAAGCCTTGTTTTGCAGTACTAATTGTGTATGCATCCAAAACTTCACTGACAAAAATTCTTCCATCACCAAAGTTTCCTTTTTCTCCTGTACGGGCATTTCTCATAATTATTTTTACAACGTCGTCCTTGTCTTCATCGTTTACAACAATTAATAGCATTTCTTTTGGAATCTCATCATACTGGATATCACCTATGACAATTCCCTTTTGCTTTCCTCTTCCGTATACATCCATTTTAGTTACTGCAGGAAAGCCTGCTGCCAGCAGTTCTGAAAGTACTATACCTGTTCTTTCAGGTCTGATAATTGCTCTTACCAATATCATAATTTCATCCGCCTTTCTTTTTAGTTTGTTAAATTCAATCACTAACATTTCAAATTTGAGATATAATGAGTTTAATTTTCAATGGAGACGAACCATGGAAAGTTTTAAACTCATCAAGCATATTAAAAATAATGCTTAGTGATTAATATTAAATATCCATAATTCCGTGTTCCATCAAAAGTTCCTCAAGTCTTTCCTGCTTTAGTGGCTTAGGAATTACAAACATCTTGTTTTCGTCTATCTTTTTGGCAAGAGACCTGTATTCATCCGCTTGATTACATTCCGCATCAAAATCAATTACTGTCTTTTTATGGATTTCAGCTCTCTGAACCATGTTGTCTCTGGGAACAAAATGTATCATTTGCGAGCCAAGCTCCTTTGCAAAAGCTTCCACCAACTCGGCCTCCCCGTCTACTTTACGGCTGTTACATATGATACCGCCAAGTCTTACACCGCCTGTCTTGGCGTACTTCTGAATTCCTTTTGATATATTGTTTGCAGCGTATAGTGCCATCATTTCTCCGCTGGCAACTATATAGATTTCCTGTGCCTTCCCTTCACGAATTGGCATTGCAAACCCTCCGCAAACAACATCCCCAAGAACATCATAGAAAACGTAATCAAGATTATCTTCGTATGCACCAAGTCTTTCCAGCAAGCCTATAGAAGTAATTATTCCTCTTCCTGCACAACCTACTCCCGGCTCGGGACCACCTGATTCAACACAACTAATGTCGGAAAACCCTTTCTTCATAACTAAATCAAGATCAATATCTTCGCCCTCTTCTCGGAGTGTATCCAAAACTGTCTGTTGTGCTAGGCCTCCCAAAATCAATCTGGTTGAATCAGCTTTTGGGTCACAGCCTACAATCATAATCTTTTTTCCCATTTCCCCTAAACCTGCTGTCAGGTTTTGAGTTGTAGTTGACTTTCCAATACCGCCTTTTCCGTAAATAGCTACCTGTCTCATATAAATACCTCCCATTTTTCTGTACTGATGTACATTAATTTCAAACTGTAAAAAAAAGGTCTCAAAACTGAGCTTTCACTCTACGTTTTAAGACCTCATCGTCTGACTTTTTGATGTAGTTCTACTAAAAAAGTCCCATTATTCACTTCATAGTGAATTAATGAGACTTCGTCGTCGTTTTTATTAATTTTTTTAACTTACTAAGAGTATAAAACTTTATGTTCATATTAACAATACACGAATTCGTCAATATTAGCCTACATTTCTAAAACTGTTTTGTATATTTTCTACAAACACATTTTTATTGTTCAAGGATACAGTTGATAATTTCTTCTTCTTACCATATAATAATACTAACTGCAACGGGGCGTATCAAGCTAAAAGCTTGACAGCCCCGTTTTTGCATTTGCTAATAAAATAATTGAGGAGGTTCAAACATATGTTAAAGAGAATTGCAGTAATAGTTAATGAAGAAGAAGAACTGGCATCCTTTGAAAAAGGATCCTGTATAAATATATACCATAAGAATAATACGCAATGGCAGTTACTTAATGAAGTTCGCTACTATATTAATACAAATATGTCCCTATCAGATCTTAGAAAAAATATCAAAGTTCTTATTATAAGGCTGGAAGACTGTGAGATAATAGTCGGTAAAGTAATGTCAGGTCTTGCCTACAACATATTTAACAGGGAAGGTTTTTCAATATTTGAGGCAAAAGACATTACAAGCAGTGTTCTGGATGATATATATAATGAAGTCAGCAGCTTAAAATCTGAATCTGCCAATTTGAAGCATATTGCCCTTTCACCTGTTCAAACAGAAGAAAACGGAGTTTTTTACATAAACCTAATGGAGCTGCAAGCCAAACATCCTGAAGTTTCTTCTAAAAAAGCTCTCAAGCCCTTTTTGGAAACTACCCCATTTTACAGGCTTGATGTGATATGCTCCCATGTTCCACCATGGTTTGATAACACACTTCCCACATTGAACCTTAGCTATTCAATAGAAGTAAGCGAAGATAACAAGTACAAGGTTTCCATATTGAATAATGTTTGTTCACATTAAATGTTCCATATAAAAAGGAGGTTGTCAACATGTCCTCAAATATTCGTGAAAATCTCTCAGGTATTGTCAGTGCTTTTTGTTTTGAAAACGGAAGCATAAGAGAGTGTATACTTTGTGAAGAAAATGTAATTAAAACCGAATATGGCGATTTAATCCCTAAATATGGTGAAGATGAAGTGCGTAAAAAATACTCTCAATCCATTTCCTTTTATGAAAGCGGAAAAGTTAAGAGTATTTATTTAGAATCCTCAACCTTAATAAAAACTCCTTTAGGTACTTTTCCCGCAGAACTTGTTACTTTTTACGAAAGCGGAAAACTGAAACGGATTCTTCCGTTGAATGGCAAGCTAAGTGGATACTGGAGCCAAGAGGATGAAGAAAAACTTTGTGAGGAGTTCCAATTTCATTTTCCTTTTGGCAGCTTCAAGACAAAAATAATTGGTCTTTGCTTTTATGAAAGCGGAAACCTAAAATCAATGACCCTTTGGCCTGGTGAAACTATAATCCTAAAAACTAACCACGGCCTTCTTCCGGTAAGAATAGGATTTTCATTATATGAAAATGGAAAACTGAAATCGGTAGAGCCTGCCTATGAAATCACTGTACCTACTAGCATTGGAGAATTAACAGCTTTCAATGAAAATACTCTTGGTATTAATGCCGACTGCAATTCATTAGTTTTCACAGAAGGAGGAAATATACAAGCACTTTGCACAAGCAACAGCAATGTAGCTATATTTGAAAAAGACGGCTCCTTTGAAACAATGAAAGCATTAGTTAAACCTGATCCTTTTGAAGAAGGTGTATTTTCTCTTATACCTCTGGAAATTTCTTTTGAAGGTCATTATGTAAAATTTAGCAGTGATAAAACACGAATATATGATATCAATACAACAAGATTTACAATAATAAATAATTCCGGAGGGAAACCCGATTCTGGACTTTCATGTACAGACTGTTCTAGTTGCAGTCTATGTAAAAAAAATAATTATATTTGATTAAAAATTTGCTTAAAAGGGAGCTGTCACAAAATTAGTTTTATCTTTCTTACCATGTAAAATTGTATCAATAGAACGCTCGCTTATAAATATTCTCAGTAGTTTTGCGACACTCCCCTTTGTATTACTTTTTGGGGATCTAGTTTATTTCGCTTCCTGCAGCGTTCCTTCCTTCTCCCTCCGCTTCGCCTCATCCATTATAACTTTGGTTGCTGTAGCACCGAATCTTACTGTACCTTTACTTCTAACTGACAAAGCATCGTCTAGTGTTCTCACTCCTCCTGCAGCTTTTATTTTGACCTTTTCACTACATGTTCTTCGCATAAGTTCAAGATCCTCTAGAGTAGCCCCACCACTACCAAAGCCAGTGGAGGTTTTAACAAAATCAGCTCCTGCATCTTCGCAAATCTTACATGCAATTTCTTTTAGTTCATCACTTAAATAGCAATTTTCCAGAATTACCTTTACAATCACACCCCTCTGATGTGCTGCATCAACTACTGCTTTTATATCTTTTTCCACATAATCAAACTGTTTTGACAGAAGTCTGCCAATGTTAAGTACCATATCAAGTTCCACAGCCCCATCATTGATAGCTTCTATAGCTTCCTGTACTTTAACAGATGTCTTGTTTGAACCATGAGGAAAGCCTATTACGGTAGTTACCAGAACATCACTTCCTTTCAGCTCCTCCTTTGCTATTTTAACATCACATGGCTTTACGCAAACCGAGGCGGTAGAATACTCCTTTGCCAGTCTGCACCCTTGCCTAACTTCAGATTCATTCAGCTCTGGCCTTAGTAAGGAATGGTCAATCATTTTTGCAATTTCCTTCGAAGTAATCATTTAATCCTCCTATTATATAATAATTTTTATTACTGGTATATTTTTATATATATGTTAATATTCGTTACAACTAACTAAAATCCTGCGTAATTCTCAAACCAAAGGGTTATAAAAAAGTTATAACTACCTAAAAAACCTGTACCTATTATAATGAAAATATGCTTGCTAAATCGCTTTTAGCTAACACGATTTTATCTACAAACATTATATTGTAAGGAGATGAAAAACATGATAACCAACGAAGTATACGAAACAATCGATGAACTTTTAGGAGACAAGGACAAAAGATATTTCAGCAGTGGCTTCAAGAATGTCAAACACCTTTTCAATGACATTTCAATTAGTCTTTTCCGAAATGAATTAACAGCTAAATGTTCAGCCATATATCCTGAAAACTGGTCAATAAAAGAAAATGGAACTGTTTTAAAACCACATGTAAGCACACTTGATATTTTGGTGTTTGCATTCTGTTTAAATACACTCTTTGTAAGCCATATTTATCAACTAAACAACACTCAAATTGATGATATGTGGATAAAAAAAGTTACGATAAAAGCAGGCAGTAATCCCGAATATAACCTTGAAGAAATTGATATTCACACCAATTTCCTAGGCACCTCCAAAACCGATGATGTCCGCTATAACTCGGTGTTTTCAAACGAAATTGCAGGATTTAATGTTGTCATTGAAATAGAACATTTCATTAACAGTATAACTACGGAAGATATTTACTACAGCAGCATGAACTGTGCAGGTAGTACTATTGCAGGTTATTGTAGACAATTGGTAGATAAGAATAAAATATATGATTTATCGAATATTTACATTGATAAGAATAGCCAATCCCTTTATTCCAATGTAAATATAAGAAAGACGGAAGCAATTTCAGACAACAATATTTATTCTATCATAGACCTGTTTGCCTGTGCATCTCAACAGATGCAGGCACTTATATACCGGATTGATAACATAGAACGTAAATGCTCCAACAACTTGTGGATGAGAAAAGTTAACATTGAATATAAAAAGCCTATAAGCACCCTTAAAAGCTTCAGGCAATCTGTTTCTATCAGCAAATCGAAAATTCTCAGTATGAAAGGTAGTATCTGGCGAATAGCCGACTTTATATGTGTAGTGGATTCCCCCTCGAATCCATTAAGTGTAAGTGTTAGTCTTGCACATGAAATTCCTGAATCAGTTAATAATACCGGACATAAAAAAGTGTCCTGATTTTACAGTGCATTAAAAATATTATGTGTGTGATATCTTATTTACAAAGGGGATAGTCATAAAATGAACAAGGATTTGCGTATAGCCATATCCGGTACATTTGCAACAGGAAAAACAACCTTGGCTGTAGCTTTGGGAGAACTTACGGCAGTACCTATGATTTCTGTAAAAAGTTTAGAAGAAGTGACTTCTTTACATTTCCCCGGGAAAACCATAGATCAATGCTCTCCATTTGAATACTACCAAATATGTATCTATCGCTTTTTAGAGCAGGTTATGAGTGAAAAGCGAGTACAGGGTAACTTTATAGTAGACGGAACATTAATAGAATCTTACATTTACGGTCAAGTTAAACTTAATTCGTTGAATTATACACCTTTTAGCTTCAATCTATTTGCAAACAATTTAGGAATTATTACTCATAAAAATATATATGAAAACTTTTATAAAAGCCTTGGTAATGTTTTTAAGGAATACTGTCGAAGAAACTATCACTCCTTTATACATTTGCCTGTCGAATCAACTGCTACCCAAGAAGACAATCATTATTATTCTGATAAAGTCCGTAAGACTTGTGATGAAATGATAATAAGTGCCTTAGAGGAGATAGGGATAGAATACTATATCATTACCGGAAGTACGGAAGAACGTTTAAAAAAAATAATGAATATTTACGGTATCAAGCCTAAAAATCAATTACTTTAAGATTCCCTTGGAATTAATTTTTTTAATAGCTTGTTTACAATTGCTAACATTCATTTTTTTTAAAAGTTTATTTATTTGTGCTTTAATGGTTCCCGGTGACTTAAAAAGTACTTCAGATATTTTTGATTGGGAGTAACCTTTCCGTACCAAATTAAGAATTTCTTTTTCCGCATTGGACAAAGCAGCTACCTGTTCCTCCTCCTTCATTCTAGAGTACTCTTTTAATAAAACCTCCACGGGTGATACCTTATTGTGAACGGCACGGATAGCCGAAGGTATTTCCGTATAATTGCTTTTAAGTATATAGTTTACAGCGCCAGCAGTAAAGGAATTTCTAATAACCTCTTCAGACTCAATGGACGTGAGCATGATTATTTTCACATTTTTAGTCTGACTTATTTCTGCAGCAGCATATACTCCATCCATGTTGTTTTCACTTAAATTTATGTCCATTAAAATAATATCCACATCTTTGTTTTCAGCCATTTCCATGGCATCTTTTTGAGTGGAGGCAATAGCTACAACACATAAGTCTTCCTCATTGTCCAAAAAAGTTTTTAAAGAGCTTGCCCATACAGGGTCGTCCTCAACAATTGCGACTGATATTTTTTTCATTTATACCACCTTTTTAACCTTTTTTGATAAAAACTTTAAAATCACTGCTGTTCCATTATTTCCATCACTTTCTACCTCTATATCTCCACCGTGCTTATGCATTACGTTGTAGCAATAAGATAACCCAAGACCAAAATTCATGCTGTTTTTCTTAGTAGAAAAGAATGGATCAAAAATACGTGCAAGATTACTTGGAGATATTCCAGGTCCGTTATCTCGAACTTCAACTGTTAAGATTTTTTTGCTTTCAACAACATGAATACCTATTTCTCCACCGGGTTGAAGTGCTTCAACTGCATTTTTCAAAATATTATTCAAAACCTCCTGTATATGTACGGCATCACACAATAGTACAGTACCAAATTGACCATATGAATAATAACGCTTAATTGAAATATTTTTTTCTTTAATATGTACTATCATGAGGTTCAATGAGTTCTCTATAATATCCGCTAAATTATGGTAATCCTCTTTTATTTCTATCTCATGCATATAATCCTTAATCCTAGTCACTAAGGTCATAAGGTAATCTGTTGATGCTGTAATGTTCTTCGTATTTTCACCGATATATCTATCGAATATCTCTTTATCAAAGTAAGTTTGCGAGGAATTTATATTCCTAGTACATAAAGAAATCTTTAATATCTCATTTTTTATTGCGTGGGTTAAAATTTGGGTTCCTGAGCTGATTGACTGCATAGTGCTATCCAGACGGTTTTTTTCAAATTTTATTTTTATCCCCAGAAAACCATATTTTACAACTAGCAGGCAGTATAAAACGGCTACCACACAAACTACTACTATATTAAATTTCCATAGATTTTTTATTCCAAGAATGGGAAGAAAAAAGTTTATAAGCCATCCGAATATTGTAGTAGGTATTATAAAAATACCTACTAGGAATAAGTTTTTCTTTTTTAGTATGCTAACCGTTTTAAAATATCCAAAAAGCAATATTATATTTGACAAAATTATTCCAAAGGTAGACCATAGAGTCAAATACTTGTATGAAGGCTTAATTGTAGGATACATAAAATCATTTATTGGAAGAAATACGTAAATCAACACAACGGGAATAAGTAAAATCCACATCAGCAATTTATTATACTTACATTTGAATATTAATGTTAAACTTAAACTGAACATTAATAGTGTATAAGGGTAAAATACAAAAGAAATTGACGTAAGAATACAAATAATTAGCTTAACATGATTGTTTACATTAGGTGCAGCAAGTACATTAATGCTGTCTGCTAAATAACGCAGCCCTACACAAAAGGCAGCAGAACTGAGCCATCTGTTACACTCACTTTTAAAATCCACAATTAATATAATAATTGAAATTATCCATATTAGAATCAATGAAATAATAAATGTCATTTAATTCCCCCTTTGCTTAAAGCCGCAAGGAGTATGTAGTGTGTTAATTGCAGCTGTGTCTTCTAAAATATAAATCTTTTGCTTTTTATGTCAAAGTATTATATCATGCATAATATATGAAAATTGTCATTTTTTGTATTGTATTTTTTATTTTTTATAAACAACAACCCATCATAAAGTGATTTTCTGATGGGCAGACTAATTATATCATTAACCTATTAAAACTTATTCTGTTGGATTGATTTTCTAATCATAAACATTCACTGTTTTATCCTTTGCTTGAGCTTCAGCACAAGCCATAACTAGCTTTAGCGCTCTCAACCCTTCTTCTCCCGATATGGCCGGAATAGTTCCGTTTACAATACTGTCCAAAAAACTATCTGCAATACCCGATGTTTCCTGTTTATTAAAATTATAACAAATTTTCTCATTATCAGACTTTGTAACAATCAATGGATACCGAGGATTATTGTAAATTTCTATGGTGCCTTTAGAACAATAAAGTACAGTACTTTTATCCATATCCCCATAATAAGTCCAGCTTGCTGCCAATGTACCAATAATCCCGGATTTTGTTCTCAACAGACAAACACTATTGTCAGGAGTTTCAACTAATTCTCCATTTTCACGCTTTTTATCCCTAACAGCGGAGAAAGCTTTTATTTGATTTATACGATCATCTATTAGCCATTCAATTAAGTTTAATTTATGGACACCAAGATCTGCCAAAACTCCTGTCGATGAACTTTCGTCATCAAAAAACCATGAATTCATGCTTTGATTTACACTCCAGTACTCCGGCCCTCTATGTCCGAAAGTGGTTCGAAAACTAAGTACTCTTCCCATTTCACCGCTTTTAACTAT
Organism: Ruminiclostridium josui JCM 17888; assembly: GCF_000526495.1. Classification (NCBI taxonomy): domain Bacteria; kingdom Bacillati; phylum Bacillota; class Clostridia; order Eubacteriales; family Oscillospiraceae; genus Ruminiclostridium; species Ruminiclostridium josui. Next base: position 395,110 of record NZ_JAGE01000001.1, read on the forward strand.
TTCTCTTGCTTTTTTGTGGGCGAACTCAAGTTTCATGTCATGGGCAATCATTAGACACTTTTTTGTTCTGGCTGCAGCTTCCAACATTTCTTTCCCTTCGTCAATGGTCACAGCTATCGGCTTTTCGCACAAAACATGTTTTCCTGCTTCCATGGCAGCAATGCTCATCTTTGCATGATATTTATTGGGTGAGCATATACAAACTGCCTGCACTGCCGGGTCCTCCAGCATCTTTTCATAATCTGAATATACCTTTCCTCCATATTTTAATGCAAGAAATTCTGCTTTTTCATTAGAAGGGTTAAAATAACCGATAATTTTAGATAATGGATTAGTAGCAAATTCCGGAGCGTGACGATATCTTGCAATAGCTCCGCATCCTACAATACCTACTCCAATCATTTTTATATCTCCTTTATAGACAATTTTTTAGATAAACCATCAACTTCTTTTTTCTTTGATACTTTTTCCTCTAACCCATCTTTAAATACTAAAATGAATGGCAGGAACATAACTGCATTGACAATCAGTGGTACACTCCAGAAAGCGGAGTAATTAACAACTCCCGCTACAGTTGTTTCAAACATTGTTACAGCCCTTCCAGCAGACAAGTTTCCTAAGGACGCACCTACTCCATATGCAAGCATTATTATTATCTGCTGAACTCCCGGCCGGGCCGTACTATCTTTGCATTGGCTGTCAAGGTAGATACACGATGCAGTGAAAAAGAAGGCTGATGCCATACCATGACAAACAAGTGCAGATACTACAGTCGGAAAAGCGGGACTTATAAGCAGTGCCACAAATCTCCACAAATTACTTACCAGACCGATTATCAACACCTTTTTGAAGTCCTTGCGTACTATAAAGTATCCAAGAACTCCAAGTGCCACAGCCTCAGCTATTTGTGCCACACTCATCAAGGGCATAATATTAGCTTCTCCGTAATTGCTCTGCTGTAAATAAGGTCCGATACCAAACAAATAGTATTGAAATGAGGTAAATGTAATAAAAACCATTGCCGCAAGAAACAGATTTTGTGGCTTTGTAAAAACGGCCAGTGCTTCTCGCGGTACAAGAGACTTTCGACTGCCAGGCTTTATTTTTTTAACAGGCAAAGAAAAGGTATACATAAATAGTATAAAGGAAATGGCTGCTGAGATTTTTAATGCATCCGCCATCCTGTTTATGGCCATAATACCTGAGAGATCTCTTATCCACACAAAGCTAAATAGCCATCCGGCCGCTATCCAACCGATAGAGCCCCACATCTGGATACCGCCAAAATTTTTCTTTGCATTCTCCTCATGATGGAATACTACTGCAGATACGCATCCATTTGTACATCCAAAGGATAGTGTATAAAGTAAATATGAAACAAGCACCAATTCAAACCTTGTCTGAAGCGTAAGTATAGTCATAAATACTGCAGCAACCAAATGGCAAATTCCAAGAAGGCGATTTACTGTTAATATTTTATCTGCAATCAACGTTCCCATAACAGATGATAAAATTGTAGTTATCCCCGATACTGAAAGTATAATTCCTGTTTGATCCCCGGAAAAATTCAGGCATTTTATTAAGTATAAACTCATAATCGGACAAGTTATTCCTGAAATAAAGAATTGTAAAAACATTAGCAAAGAGAGTCTTGATCTTATAAAATTATTATTTTTCGTATTTTTCATAGCACTCCCTTCTCTAAGCTGTAAGGCCCTTTAGCAATTTTTCTTCTTTTATCCAGTCTGCAGGTTCTATAGGATCGAATACAGTCCTTATTTTCTGCGGTCCACTGAAGCTGCGTGCATTTTCCAGTACATCAATTATTTCCATTACATGAAGTGCATGGCTCATATCCAAACGGCATTTTCTTTTATGTAAAATAGCATCCGCGAGTTCTGCTACTCCTTTTGCCCAGTCCACATTTACTTCATCCTGGCTTCTGAACTTAAAATCTTCGGGTCTTTCAAATTCATATTCTTTCTTCTCCGTTAAATATACATGTGAGTTCTCACGGTTTTTGGAATCGGAAGTTATCCTCTTCTGAATGTATACTTTTTGTTGAACATTCCAATACAAATCATCAGTAGTAATTACTCCCTCATCCCCTACAATCATCAGTGAATGATTATGTGGTGCAACTGAGCCTATTGTCAATCTTGCTACCATACCTGATCTGAATTCCAGGCATGCTTCGCTATAATCCGGCCCAAGGTCTTCTATCCTGTCTTTATTTATTTTATTTGGTACAAGGCAACGAGTGTATGCCTGAACTTCCTTAACAGGTCCGAAAAATGCAGTAAGTAATGTAAGGCAATACCCTGCATGTTCCAAAAGACTTCCTACCCGAAACTCGTTTTCATATGGCCATTCAGTTCCTGTTCTGCTTATCCAAGTCCAGTAACGCATATTATGTACAGCACCGTCGTCAAGCTGTGCGTATGCAAGAATAGGATGTCCGATTTCTTCGTCTCTCAAGGCTTTCATTATTCCCTGTGCATATTCTCCTAAAAGAATGCTCGGTGCCGATGCAATAAATAACTTTCTTTCTTTTGCCAAGTTCACCAGCTTTGATGCTTCATCAAAATCCATTCCCATAGGCTTTTCAGTGTATACATGTTTATTAGCCATAAGCACTGCTCTTGAAACTTCATAATGGCTGTGTGGATTTGTGCAATTTAAAACAATTGCTATCTCCTGCTCCTTCAGTAAATCCTCAACAGTGCTGAAATGCTTAGCTCCATAAAACTTTGCAAACTTTTTTGCTCTGTCGATATTAATATCCGTTACTCCTACAAGCTCTAGCTCGGGGTGGTTCGGTAGTGTTGTTGCATAGTAATTAGCGATATAACCGCATCCTACAATACCAATTTTCATAATAGTTAATCCTCCGATTCTTCATAGTATCTTAGTTTGATCACGGCCAATTCAATGTAACCGGCGTTTGTGTGTATTTTGCAATATAACGGTCCGTTATTGTATATCATTATAAAGTTACCAATTTGAGTTGGGTAGTTATAACATTTATATAACCTTATCCAATTCAAACTGCCATATTTTACGAAATTATATATAAAAAGCTACAAGAAAGTAACCTTTTTGTAATTGTAAAGTAACTTTAATATAAATTTCTTTAAAACTATGATAAAATATTAATATTCATAATAAAAGACGTGTATTTTTAGGGGCAAATTAAAACTTTATATTTGATACATATATGCAGCTGATACATATATACGGCTATTCTTCTATTTTTTAATTCTTTCAGATATTCTTTTGTTTATCTTTATGTTCCTATTTATACATTTCTTTTTTTGAAAATTTCGTAAATTCAAAATGAAGTGGAGAGATTATGAACTTAAAGAAGATTAAAAGTTTGATAAGTGATATACCTAAGAAAATTAGCAATTATAAAAATAAATATCCTTCAAAATATAAATATATAATTATTTCATGTTCAGGTGCAGCAGCCTTGGCACTAACGGCAGCAATTGCTTTTACTCTGCCTACCTCAAGCTCAAAATTCGTTGCTACAGGTAAACAGGAAAGCACAGCTTCAGTACCTAACAAAACAACACCCCAGAAGTATTCGAAAACCACGTCTGAATCAACTGTTTTAAATAAAACATCCCGTGGTAGTAATCCTATGAATCCTTTACAAGGAGATATTATAAAGTTAGGAGTTAAAGATAGTACTGTAACTGTTATTCAAAAAAAACTTATGGAGTTGGATTATCTAGAAATTGATGAACCAACTGAAGAATTCGGAGAGCCGGTGAAATTCGCAATAGAATTATTTCAACGAAAAAATAAGTTACCTATAACCGGTGAAGTTGATGCCAAAACATACGAGCTTTTGCTTTCAGAAGATGCAAAAGAGTATACAGTTTATCTCGGGGCGGAAGGTACTGATGTACAGCAACTTCAAGAACGTCTGTATGAATTGGGCTACATAAATAAAGCAACTGGTTATTTCGGTACAGATACCGACACCGCTGTAAAGGAGTTTCAGAAAAGAAACGGTCTTTACGATGACGGTAATGTAGGTAAGCAGACAAGAGAAATTTTATATTCGGCAAAAGCAGTTCCAATGTCCTTTTACTTGGGCGATGAAAACAGTGAAATACTTCAATATAAACAGAGATTATACGAGCTTGGTTATCTGACTGCAAAACCCAACGGCAAGTATGACGATGATACCGTTCTTGCAGTAAAGCGTTTTCAGGAAAATAACGGTTTGATTTCTGATGGTTTTATAGGTCCGGTTACAAAAGATTTGCTTATGTCTGCAGATGCAACTGAAAATGCACTGGATATAGGCGATAGCGGAGAGGATGTAACAAAAGTTCAGACATACCTTAAAAAGCTTGGATATTTGAAAGGTGTAACTGGTTATTTCGGCTCCGACACACATAATGCTGTTCTTAACTTCCAGTCTAGAAATGGTTTGGGACAGGACGGTAAAGTAGGTTCACAAACTATAGCAAAACTTTTATCTCCAAATGCAAGAAAATGGACCGGCAGTTCAGGAAGCAGCTCAAGCGGTAACAATTCAGAAGGTTCAAGTAATTCTGGTGGAGGAACCAATTCCGGTGGAAACAGTGGTGGAAGCTATGTAAGTCCTAGCGTTGAGCGACTTATTTCAGTTGCAAAATCAAAACTGGGTAGCAGGTATGTATATGGTGCAAAAGGGCCAAATACCTTTGATTGTTCGGGATTTGTTTACTGGGTATTAAAGAATTCAGGAGTCAAACAAAGTTATATGACCTCGGGAGGATGGGCCGGAAATGGTAGATATAGAAGGATTTCCAGTATGAGTAGTATTAAACGCGGTGATATTATTACATACAACGGACATGTGGGTATTGCATTAGGCGGCAACCAAATGATTGATGCATCGTCAAGTCAGGGACGAGTTCGTATTACAAATATAACTTCTTCCTATTGGACAAGGAATTTTATTTGTGCATTTAGAATATTTTAATTACCCTAAAAATGACTAACCTAAGACCAACAATAAATGGGTCCGGTTAGTCATTTTTTTCAGTTAATACAACGTTATATATTGCATTTTTAACCAAATTTCCATCAAGTATGTTTACTAATTATCAAAAGACCAATAAGCCTTATTCAGGTATCATATCTATAATCTTTTCAAGTAATATGTAAACTGTTGTAGCAAAGTACTTGGGCCACTTGTCATTGCAATTAATATGTAGTGTTCTTGCTCTTTCAATAGCTTGTCTGATTTTTAATTCATTGTAATGTTTCGAAGATATATGCTTATCTTTTTTCATTGGTGCTTTAGCATCTCTTCGCAATCTGTTACGAAAATGACTTGTAGGCTTGTAAGGTTGGTTGTCCGTGACTGCAAATGATTTATCTTCCTCAGTTGCTTCAAGATGGTGCAGCAGCAACCATATTTCAAAGAAAGGGTTACTAATCGCATACCCATAGCGCTTTTCATCACACTTTTTTATAGTATCATTCCACTCATTAATCCAAATCGATGAAGTGTTATTATCAACATCTGTAACAATCCAGAATTCATCTTCGGGATACTTTGAAAATTGATATATTTCTTCTTTCTCAGCCTTGAATTGTTCAATTCGTTCCAAAAGTTGCTTTGGACGACTCTTACTGAGCAACAATTTTTGTTCAGGCGTTCTGAATTTATAATTTGTATTCACAGCGTCTTCAGCAACTGAAATAAACTGAATTTTAGTTTTGATTTTATCAAAAATTTTTGAAACAATTTCAAAATACTCTTCTTCAGTGACACTTCCTTCAAATGATAGAAAAATTATTTTACTTGTAGTAGGCCGAACTTCCCGATAAGGATTTTGAACATTAAAAGGCGGTTTTCGACTCGTAATACTAAGCATTAACAATCCCTCCTTATCATAGGAACAGCACCAAATCGACCATTTAAATATCCCTTTAAATAATCTTGCCCTTGCTTGATTTCAAAATCTGAAAAAGGTTTCAAATGAGATTCACCGAATTCATTTTTTTGAATGAACCAAATTTCTTCTTGTCTAAAATCATTAAGATTTATCAAGTTAACATCATGTGCTGTAAAAACAATCTGATTATATGTTTCCTGGCAATTGCAAATAAATTCATTTAACAAATGCTGAGACAATTTAGTGTGGAGGCTACGATCTATTTCATCAACAAAGTAAATCATTGTACTTTTTCTGTCCATAGCAAACAATATAGGTAACAAATCTAACAATCTTTTAGTTCCATCAGATTCTTCATCGATATCAAATTTTACTGTTGAACCATTTAGAAGATGTTCAAACTTAATTTGTAGAAAAACAGTTCTCTTGTTTTTGTTTTCTGAAAAAATGAAATATTTCCCATTTAAGTTGACGATTCCGTTTTTAATTTCTTCTATGTCCTCAATAATTTTTTTGGGTAAATCTAATTTTTCAGATAGTTCAGGAAAGTCAATTTCATCACTGACCACAGAAATATTAAATACACCTGTATCTAATTTTTTTAAGTTATCAGAAATGAAACTTCTAAAATCAATATCTTCCTTCATTCTGATAGGCAACCCTTGTATTTTTGTGTGAGGAAAAATTATTTGTAATCCTTTAAACCATTTAACTATTTCTTCCGCCTTTTTTATACCGTTATCATGTAGCTTATAAAGAAAAAGCTGATTCTTTTGATTTTCCTGAATGCCTTCCTTTAAGGCTTCAGCTAGCTTTCTTTCCTTTAAGTCTTTGTGTGCAAATTGCGGCCCTATATCGATCTCTGTTTTTCCATTTAATTCAGTGACACGAGTAAACAAAGGAGCAAAATCTTTTTCGGTTAACACCATAAGCCATTCTTCGTATACTTGACGTCGGTCTAATGTAAAACCATATTCATACACTTCCTCGTTTAAATAAAACACAAACTGAAATGTAGAAATATTTTTTAAATCTTCAAAATTTCCTCTAAACTGATCAATCCCTGTACTTTTCCCACTTTTTTGACCTTCAACAATAAAATCTTTAGCAAATTTAAGTGATTCGATAAATGTCGTCTTTCCTGAAGCATTAGGACCAAAAAACCCACCTCTACGGAGCACTCTCCAATCGCCAGCTTTAGTTTTTATTGTTTTTAAAAATCTATCATCGTTAATACTTTGGACAGGCAACATACTGAATTCAACAGGGTGACCTATAGATTTATAATTGCTTACAATATATTTTAATAGCATAATTTTCCTCCATTCTTATTGAATTCGGCCCTTCCAGCCAATGCACTTGTTTCTTTTGTGAGTCTGTTGAAAGCTTATTTAAATGTAAATACTTAATCAAAAAACACTTTCAATTTACACTAATCTATTATATTATATTTCCAGTAATCGAAAAATACAAGGATGTGATATCCACGTAACAGTAGTTTTCTACAAAAAAATCCGCCGGTTTTTCGCCGACGGATAAATTAGGAGTATTATTTATAGAAGATTAAAATTAGTCTATTTTAATTACTGCCTTAACAACATCCTGCTTGTTGTTTATTACATAATCAAATGCATTTGCAACATCATCAAAATCAAATTCGTGTGTTACTATACCTGTTATGTCAATAATACCTTTTGATATAGCCTTTATAGCTGTAGGGTATATATTTTTGTAACGGAATACGGATTTAATTGTAGCTTCCTTTGCCATAATTTTTGCAAAGTTGAATTCTATTATATCCTGTGGAGCCAAACCTACAAGAACAATTGTACCGCCATTTTTAATCATGTATGGAGTCTGTGAAATAGTCCTTGCAGACCCTGCAGTTTCTATAACAATATCCACTCCCTTTTTATTGGTGAGTTTGTCTATCTCTGCGAACACGTCAGTTTCTGCTGCATTTATTGTATTTGTGGCCCCAAGTTTTTTTGCATATTCCAGCCTCTTTGGTATTACGTCAACTACAGTAATGTCAGTTGCACCGTTTGCTTTACATGCAAGCAATGTAACAAGTCCTATTGTACCTGCTCCAAGAATAACAACTGAACTTCCAAGCTTCACTTCTCCCTGGTTTGCTGCGTGCATACCAACAGCCAAGGGTTCAACTAATGCTCCCTCTTTTGTTGTTATGTTTTCAGGGAGCTTAAAGCACATATTTTCCGGGAAAGCAATATAATTCATTAATGAACCGTGGTATGGCGGTGTTGCCAAAAATTCAACATCGGGGCAAAGATTATATCTTCCTGATTTACAGAACTCGCATTGTCCGCAAGTTATTCCCGGCTCCAAAGCAACCTTATCTCCCACCTGTAAGTTTTGCACTCCGCTGCCAATTTCAACAACAGTACCGGCACATTCATGTCCAAGTATGAAATCCCCGTTTACTATAAAATCACCAATTTTTCCATGCTCAAGATAATGTACATCTGAACCGCAGATTCCTACATACTCAAGTTTTACAAGCACATCTTTTTCTCTGAGTTTTGGAACCTCGATGTCCCTTATCTCTATTTTGTTTATTCCGGTCATATAAGCCGCTCTATTTTTCATAATAAAAACCTCCATACCATAAATTATCCCTTAAATTTATCTTTAAATCAACTTTATTATCGACTTTTATAAAATGCTTTAATTAACTTTCTTTTTTTTTTAATTACACACTTAATAATTTAAATATACAATACAAAGATACGTGAATAAAAACTTTTTCACGTACCTTTGCATTTTTAATAGTACAATATTACTTAATAGCTCCTGACTTCTTCAATATTTCTATATATTCCTGTACGTTATCTTTATTTACAAGTGGGTTTCCAATATCTGTATCAATCTGTTTTTCTGCACCAGTTAAGAGTTTGTTACTTGTATCAAGTAATTTTGTAGCAAGGTCATATGCACTCTGCATACAAGTTGAAGTCATTCTGCCTTCCTGAATCAAGAGCAATGCTTCTGCTGTTCCATCAACACCATATGCAAGCATGTTTTTGAACTTAGGGTTATCTTTAACTACTTCAAGTGCTCCAGCAGCCATGTTATCATTCATTGAAATAACTGCATCAATCTTGTCATTTGACTGTATCCAGTCTTCCATATACTTCATAGCTTCGTCTTTGTTCCAGTTTGCAATCTGTTCACCAACAATTTTAACATCTGGGCGTTTTTCAAAGAATTCTTTCTGCCAGCTCTTACGTCTTTCATCAGCATGGAAGTTTCCTGAAGGGCCATCTAGCACTACAACTTTTGCATTTTGAGGAATCTGCTCTAATGCTGCACGAGCATTTACTGCAGCCTGTTCATATGGATTTGCGTCTACTGAAGATGCTCCTTCAATTCCTGAAATACGAGCATTAGTTGTTATTGCATGTATACCTGCCTTAACTACTTTTTCAACATATGGTCTTTGAGCTTCACCATTATTTGGCTGAACAATAACCAGATCATACTTGTTTGTAATAGCATTTTCAATCATTGAGTTTTCAGTATCGTCATTTGCCTGACCATCGAATACATCAAGCTTAATATCAGGATACTTCTTTGCTTCATCCTTTACAGCATTTGCAAGCCAAGCTGCAAATGAGTCAGATTGGGCACGAGCTATATATGCTACCTTATAGCTCTTTGAACCACCATCTCCGCCGGAAGATGTTGAATCGGAAGTCTTGTTTGCACCTGTTCCACATGCTGCCAGAAAAGTAATTGCCAGTGACATTGATAGTACGCTAATTAATTTCTTCTTCATATGTGCTTCCATCCTTTTTAATAGATTTTTATAAATTTTTATTATTTAAACAGCAATGCTGTTTAATTTGAAGTAAGTTTATTTCTTTGCTTCTTTATTGTTTTTTGCATTTTCTTTGTCTTCTATTCTTCCAAGTGTACTTCTTGTTCTACGATTTTTTGACTGAATATCATATATAACAGCAAGGGCTATTATTGCACCCCTTACAATCTGCTGCATGTAAGAATCTACACTGGTGAGGTTCATAATATTATCAAGGAAGCCTACTATAAATGCACCCGCCAATGTACCTGTTGCAGTTCCAACACCACCTGAGAAGCTAGTTCCACCGATGATGGCCGCTGTTAAGGCTGTAAATTCATAGTTTACAGCACCATTTGGAAGACCTGCATTAACACGGGACATGAACAATACTCCTGCCAACCCAACGAAAATACCATTAATTATAAATGCAGTATACTTAACTCTGTGAACGTTGATACCTGATGCAATAGCTGCTTCTTCGTTTCCACCAACTGCATAAAGAGAACGTCCAACCCTTGTGTGTTTCAATATATACCATGTTACTATGGCCAGTGCTACAAGGAATATTATAGGTATTGGAATAACACCTATAGAACCTTGTCCGAATACTACAAACTTATCAAGCTGTAAAATGTTTTGTCCTTTTGTATAAAGCAGTGCTACACCTCTTGCCATTGTCAACATTGCCAATGTTGCAATAAATGGGGGAGCCTTAAAAGTACTGATCATCATAGCATTAATAAAGTTACATACAACACCTGTAATTATACCTACCAACACAGCAATTAATAGTGAACCGGTTGATTTATATGCTGATATGGCAAATACACCTGAAAGAGCTAACACGGAGCCTTGAGACAAGTCAAGCATTCCTGAAATTATCAATATTGTCTGACCAAAAGCAAGAATTGTTGTAACTGCCAACTGTCTTGAGATATTTGTCAGGTTGCTGGTTGTTAAAAAGTTTGGGTTTGCAAATGAACAAATTATGAATAATACAAACAGTACCATAAAAATACTGTATTTCTTTTTTGCCGTATTCCATAGATTATTACTTCTTAAATCCATTTTATCTCACCTCATCTGATGTTAAAGTTCCAGTAGCATATTTCATAATGAGCTCCTGGGAAAAATCTTTTCGTTTTATTTCACCTGTAACTGCACCCTTTGACATTACATAAATCCTGTCACACATACCTATAAGCTCAGGAAGCTCGGATGAAACCATTATTACTCCTTTGCCTTCTTTTGCTAAACTTGTCATCAATTTGTATATTTCAAATTTAGCACCTACATCTATACCACGAGTAGGTTCGTCCAGTATAAGAATGTCAGGGTTTCTTATCATCCACTTTGCTAATAAGACTTTTTGTTGATTTCCACCGCTTAATGAAGCAATAGGTGTTTCCAAAGTAGGAGTCTTTACTCTCATTTTTTCGAACATATCTGATACAATGCTTTGTTCGACTTTCTTGTGATACCTGAATCCGTAAAATACTTTCTTAAGGAATGCCAATGTTGTATTTTCCCTTACTGCCCTGACCGGAATAATACCGTATCTTCTTCTGTCTTCAGATAGCATTACCAGTCCTTTTTCAATAATCTGCCGTACATTTTTGACTTTGACTTCTTCGCCTTTGATATTAACTGTTCCTGATGTAATAGGGTCCAGTCCGAAGAGAGATCTCATAACTTCAGTTCTTCCTGCTCCCATAAGTCCGGCAAAACCAATGATTTCACCTTTATTTAAGTGGAAGCTTACGTCATGGTAGACATTCCCGCTGCTTAAATTCTTAACCTCAAGTAACTTTTCTCCGATTTCGATTTCTTCTTTTGGGTAGGTGTTGGTCAATTTTCTTCCAACCATTAGTGCAATTACGGTTTCAATGTCAAGCTCTTCCTTAGGATGACTCGCAACAACTGTTCCGTCTCTGAATACTGTTATTTCATCTGCTATCTGGAATATTTCATCCAGTTTGTGAGAAATGTAGATGATACAAACTCCTCTGGATTTCAGTTCTTCAATCTTTTTAAAGAGCTTTTCAACTTCTTTTTGCGTGATGGCCGAAGTCGGTTCATCCATGATAATAATATCAGAATTGTATGATATAGCTTTTAAAATCTCTAACATCTGGATATCTGAAACCGTCAGATCCTTTAAAAGTGTGGTGGGTAAATAAGGCAAATTTTCCCTTTTTAATAATTCCTTTGTACGTGTCCTAACTTCTTTCCAGTTTACATTACCAAATTTGTTGACTGGCAGGTTGCCTAAAAACAGGTTTTCCTCTACCGTCATTTCTGGAACGTAGTTCATTTCTTGAAAAATCATCGATATACCAAGATTCCTGGCCTGTATGGGGTTATTGATTTTTACAGGTTTCTCATCAATGAATATCTCACCGCTGTCGGGCTGATATATCCCGTTAATGATCTTCATCAATGTTGATTTTCCTGCTCCGTTTTCACCACATAATACATGCACAGTACCTTTTTTTACAGTAAAATCGATTTTATCAAGAGCTTTAACCCCTGGAAAGGATTTTTCAATTTGCGAAACTCTTAGCTTAATGTTATTATTCATTTCCTTCCCCCATAAGTTTTCTTGTATAAAAACCCTAAATACTTATTACTACAATTCCCATCTTCCATCGACCGATTTATATAAGACTTTTATAAATTACTTTTAATAAGATTATATCGTATATTTAGTAAAAGTCAACATAAAATTATAAATATTTTTTATTGCTATTTAGTAATTGTGTACAATAAGCCAGAATTTTATGTAAAAAAGAAAGCAGTAATATGCAAAAAACATATTACTGCCTCTTATAAGAATAGCTTTTAAACGTTCTTTATAAATTGATCAACATGAGCAAGCGCAGCACCTACAGCGGTTGCTTCAAGCTTGTACTTACATGCATGAAGGTAATTTCCGTCCACTTCAAAAGTATTGTACTTTGCCACCATTTGCCTTAATTCATCGATATATTCATCCATGTAAGCTCCGGCATATCCGCCTAATATAACTTTACAGTCAAACAACATTCTCAAATTATTTATTGCTATAATCAAATGTGATACATATTCATTCCATATCTTTCTTTGCGGTTCTTTATTTAGCTTCAATAATCTAAAAAACTCTGAAATATTTCCGTTGGTACTATCTGATAAAAGCTTTGCAGAGCAATATGCATCCACACAACCTTTTTGACCACAGTAGCACTCTCTTCCGTTTGGTACTATAGTCATATGCCCAAACTCTCCGCCTCTTTGGTTCTGTCCGTTATAAATATTTTTGGATATTATTATAGAGCCTCCCACAGAATTGTTTAAAGAAAGATATGCTACATTCTCATTTGAATCTTCCCTCCACATTTCTGCAAAACCGCCTGCATTGGCATCGTTACTCAAAATAATAGGGTATGGAATAAATTCCTGAAAAGCATTTATACTACCACCCTGAAAGTCTATTACAGTAGCGTAGCTCACAGTCTGACGGTCATCGGAAAGTATGGCAGGCAGTGCTATACCGACTCCAAGTATATTGTCTTCATTAATTTCTGTTTCACTGACCAGTTTTGTAACAAGATCGCCTACTCCCTTAAAATATTCTTTTTGATTTTTAAAAGGGTACTGTATTCTACAATTCTTTAGCAGTTTACCACTAAGATCAATTATTACAATACTTACATGATTACGTGTTATATCTAAACCTACTGCGTATTTTGCAGAACTATTATAAGAAATAGCCTTAGCCTTTCTGCCCCCCGTAGATTCAAAAAGACCTGTTTCTATTACAAGCCCACGTTCCTGAAGTTCCTTTATATTTTGAGTTACTGTAGGCAGACTCATATTTAAAGTATAGGCAATCTCTTGAATAGATATGGGGTCGTGTTTGTAAAGAAAGTTATATATGGCATTTCTGTTTATTTTTTTTACCTCAATGCTATTTACCTTAGTTGCCATAATTTTTTAACCACCCAACTTTTATAAATGTCTTTTATTAATGTTAATATTATAACAAACTTTATTCAATTTCAATAGTAGTCAACATGATTATAACATAAAATTTACCATTCTGTACTGGTAATTTTCTGTAAATGGTATAAAAAATTAAGAATTTAGTATTTTTATGAGATATTGTATAGATTTTAGTACATTTTATGGTATAATTAATTTAGAAAAACAAATGAATACCGCTGTCAAAGAATAAAATTTGTCGAAATGCAGAGGTGAGAATTATGTATATTCATAATCGATTGCTCGCATTACTTTTTAGAATTTTGTTTTTGTTTGGTTGTGGAATAGGTTTATACTTGAACTCTGGAATTCCCAGTGGAAAGTTTGCATCCTACATGCTTATTTTCTATACGATACAGAGTAATGCCTTGTGTTTCGTGTTCTTTTCCATTTTGGCAGTAAAAAATCTGATTGATATCAAAACTAAGGGTATTAAAGGTTCTACCAGCGTCTTTCCCCACTTAAAGGGTGCAGTTACCATGACAATCTCAATGACATTTATTATTTATCACTTCGTACTGGTTCCTTTGTATACTTCTCATGATGTAAACTATAGCGTACTTAACTGGCAAAATATTCTGGTACATTATTTTGTTCCTATAATGACAGTTTTGGACTGGCTGTTATTTGACAAAAAACAAAATTTCAGGTGGTTTGATCCCATGCTTTGGATTTCTATTCCAATCTCTTATTTCATATTTCTTATTGTAAGAGCAAGAATAGGCGGAATGATTGCAATAGTTCAAAGCAAATATCCTTATTTCTTTGTTGACGTTGACATTCTCGGATGGATTAATGTGTTAAAATATGCAGGCGTTTTTATTCTGGGATTTCTTGTTTTAGGATATGCTATTTATTTAGTTGACAAAATCTCCATCGAAAATATCAAATTTAATTTTATAAAACCAACTAGCTATTTTACAAATAACCTATAACCTATACAGTCAAACTCTATAGGTCAATGGATATATAAAACCGCCATAGAAATGGCTTAAAATTAGTCAATGTCTTTGGCGGTTGACTATACCCTCAAAAATTATATTTTTCTATACTGTCCACGATTATTTAAAAATTCAATATATCCTTTGTCTCTTAAGAATTGGAGCTGCTGACGAATTTTAGCCTTAATATTATTATTCTCAGGGTGTTTTGCTGATAACATTGGCTCAAATTCATAAACTTTATCAATTGTAAACACATCATCACCTATAGCATTAACACAATTTAAAACATCAAACAGCCATCCTCTTGCTTCAACATCCCTTGTTTCTAATGAACGAGTACGATTTAGCTGATCAATAATAATTTCTCTGTTTTCTACAACGCCGTTTTGGATAATAAAAATACGTCCTTGTTCAGGAATATCATTCAATAAAATGTTACAGCCCGTCCAACCGGCTCGCCTTGCAGTTTCAGCAAGTGGTTTTCGCTTTTCAATAATGCCCGGAACAAAAAAGTGTTTTGGTACAATAACCAACGATATAACTTTATGCTTTTTAGGATCATAGCAAAGGAAGAAAAAATCAGGGTTTGTGTTGCTGGTTATGCGTTCTATCATAGTGTTATATGCACCATCATTTACTCTATCGCCAAGTCTGCTTCCTTTGCTTTTCAACTCATATTGATTATTACAATTTGGACAATAAAAATCTGCAACTGGTTTATTATTTGTAAATTGCTCAATTTTTTGATTGCCACACCGTGGGCAAAACATATTACTTTTTACCCATCCTTCGGTCATTCGTCTAATTCGTTGAGAGGAACTTATATATCCAGAAGCCAATGTAGTATCAAAATATAGATTTATATGTTTTCAACTCACTTTCATTATTTATTAGTTTATCTTAAGCTCTTATCGTTAACAGTTTCTCTGCATCTTTATATCTTATTGCATTTGATATGTTGACATTATATTCCACATTTTGAACAATAACAACACCTTGGTTTGCGTTTCGAATCAAATTATTTTATAAATATAAAATTCTTTCCTTTAATTAGATTTGAATAATAGAATACTTGTATTCCCTATAATTAACACAGGTTCACGCGAATAATCAATTTATTTTTAGGTATTACAGGAATTTTACTCCAGTATTCCGGGGTAATTTGCTTAGCTTCTTTATATTCTGTACTACGTAGTGAATAATGCGAATCACGCCATCTTTCCTTTACCTACCTATGTTATTTCATACAAACTTTTATCTATTTTTACATTTTTTACAGAGTAGGTAACGTATTCACTTTCAAAATGATATCCTAATTTTAAAGCTAATGCTGCCGACTCTCTATTCGCAGAATCCCAACTCGGATAAATGCCATTGTTTAAGCATTCTAGAATTAATTTTGAAGCACATGCAATGGCAAGCCCTTTCCTACGATATTCCTTTTTTGTATCTATTTCAATTTCTATTCCCTTATCATATACCGTATAAGAGGACGCACCACATACAATAATTGAATTATGGGTTACAACAAAACCGTGTCCTAACTTATCATAATGCTCATAGCTTGAAAATTGAGAGCATAAGTCTTTTGACCATTCTTCCCTCTTTACATTATAAAATTGTTCCTCATCTATCTTTTGAATGATAAATTCTTTCGATAGGCTATTAATGTATGCTTTTAGTTTGTCTATATCAAATACATCAGGTTCCTTTTTGAATGAGTACCGCATAAATTTATGACATTTATTTTTATACTCACCCTCAATAAGAATTCCCCATTCATTACTGCCAGGAACCATTAGAATACTCGGTGTAGTATAATAATCTGGAATATTTTTTACCAAATCTAAATTGGGAACACCTGCAAAAAAGCAAAAATCACCTATTATAATCTGTGCTGATTTCGGTTTTTGAATATCATCAGCCCATGCGTTCCCCATATACCCTTGTAAACACGACCATATCATTGTTTTGCTCCAACCATTAAAAATCGGAGCAATTTTATACATATCTTCTTTAGAAACATAATACATTAGGACACTCCTCAACTTTCATTATGTAAACTTCACACCTTTTTAAAGTATTACTGGTTTCTATATTCGTACTTTACATTGCTTTAGAAAGCCTCATGTATTTTCCTGGCGAAATTCCAACCAACTTTGTAAAGCTGCGTATAAAATTAGAATAGTTGGAAAAACCGGACTTGCAACAGGCTTCAGAGACATTTTCACCATTGGAAAGCAGTCTTTTCGCCTCCTCAATACGTCGGTCAAGAATATATTCCCGAAGAGTCAATCCTGTGTGGTGCTTAAATTGTCTGCTAATATAAGTGCCATCATGATAAAATTTATTTGCTAATTTTTCTAATGAAATATCAGTAGTCAAATTCTGCTCAATATACAGCATGACATTTTTGATCAGTGGAGGCATGATACTTTGTTGTGAAAAGGATGATTGACGAAAGCAATTATTTACAAGCAGCAAAAGTTGGCTTAAATAAACATTGATTAGTATATCAGAACCATAGTTGTCTGATTCCAAAGCACTAGATAAATCATTAGCCAGGTTTATAAATTTCTTTAAATCCTCATTTTCTAAACGAACAAAAATGTTTTGAGCCAAATTTGTAGTATTAAAGCTGGCGGATAGATCTGTTTTTGGAGTTGAAAGTCTATCAAGTACAGGTCGTTTTATGTTTAAAATAATACGCTCATATAGATTATCATCAAGGCTGACAACACGATGCATTTCTGACGGAGGTGTAATAAATAAGTCTCCAGTAGTCAATTGATAGCAATTATGTTCGATGTAGTATTTAATGTTTCCTTGGATAAAGAGGAATATCTCATACCCGTTATGTCTGTGATAAGGAAAAGTTTGGCACCCTGTCGTCACTTTGTGCTGACATAATACTTCAGAGCTAATTGGTTCATAATAGTAGTTTTCGAGCATATAGATTTGCTTCTCCGATGTATATAACAATTTCACTTAATATATTATCAAAATTAGTCACTTCACGCAATAAATCAGCTATTTTATGCAAAGATATTTCGTTAAAAACATAGTATATTTGATATATCAATATAAAAAGGAGATACTTTATGGATCATAAGTTTAGAAATAAATACAAAGTGCCAGAGACAGATGTCACCAAGTTGTCTGATATCACTTATTCCTTACAGGATGATTTTAATAATTTCGATTGTAGTAAAGGACAAAGAGAATGGAATATAGAGGGATTTTCAGAGAATTTTTCGTTACCCAATGAAGCCAATAAAAGTGTTAAAATTTACGGAGAGAATAGCTTTATTAGTAAAAGCTTTGAACCCATTACTGGAAAGCTTGTGGTTTCACTTTGGGTAAGGATGGATAACAATACTCGTGGAGTAAATATAGTAACATTGTACGGAAGCAATACAAAGAACAATAACTCCAAACTGATACAACTGGATACAGAGGGTGCTTTCTTCTATACATATGATGGAATGACAAAAAAGAAATTGTGTCAATATAGCAGTGATAATTGGTACAGTATATACATTACAGTAGATACTGTTTCAGGAACTTTTTCCTTATACATTGATGGAGAAAGACAATTAAATAATTCAAGGTGTATGCAGCAATTGTGGTATGTCAACTCCATATCTATGGGGAGTCACGGTGGCGTACTTTATGTAAATCGCATTCATATATATCGGAATCCTATTCAGTCTGTATACGAAGCTGCAAAAGATTGTCCCATATTTGATGCAAAAGAATTAGGAGTAAAGTCCGACGGTGAAACAGTAGTGACAGAATCATTGCAAAAGTTAATAGACCAATGTAGTAATCTTGGAGGAGGGGTTGTATATTTAAAGGGTGGCACTTATTTGTCCGGCTGCATTGAAATGAAGAAGAATGTAACGTTATATATTGAAAAAGATGCGGTTTTAAAAGGTGTACTGGACATTGATGCATATAGCACAAAGGTTAGTAAGGACCATCCAAATTGGAACATGCTGGTACAGGGGCCACAGAAATCATTAATATATGGCGATACTCAAGAAAATATCAGAATCATGGGTGGAGGAACCATTGACGGAAGTGGCGATTTTCCAGGGCCGTATGGTTCTGAAAGTCTTCGGGTCTGCAATATTCTGCTAGTAGGATGTGATAATGCCGTTATTTGTGATTTGTATGTGACGGATGCCGGTATGTGGACAATTCCAGTTGTCGAGTGTGATGATCTGTATATTCGTGATTTGAATGTGTATTCATGTTGGTACCCGAATCGTGATGGTATTGACATCTGTGACTGTTACAATGTATTGATTGAAAACTGCAATTTAAAGTCAGATGATGACACCGTTTGCTTTAAAAGTGGAAATGAAAGCGGTTGTGACAATGTAGTTGTACGTAATACATTCATCATTAGTACAATGGCAAATGGTATCAAATTTGGAACTTACAGTTATGGCGGATTTACCAACTGTCTATGTGAAGATTGCATTATAAAAGATACACGAACCTGTGCAATCTGTATTCAAAGTGTTGATGGTGGATTTATAAAAAACTTGAGGTTT
The DNA here is from genome assembly GCF_000526495.1 of Ruminiclostridium josui JCM 17888. Taxonomy (NCBI): domain Bacteria; kingdom Bacillati; phylum Bacillota; class Clostridia; order Eubacteriales; family Oscillospiraceae; genus Ruminiclostridium; species Ruminiclostridium josui. The sequence goes on from NZ_JAGE01000001.1 coordinate 414,365, forward strand.
AGGCGCATAACTATCCAAAATGTTGAAAGTGTCTTTTTTGTATTAATTGGAGACAAAGGAAGAACTCCTGATTGGGGTCAGCACCGAATTGGAAGTATTGATGAAATTTATTTTGAAAATATCGAAGCTGAAAATATACGCCGAAGCTACGGAACTTATCTTGGAGGATTTGAAAAAGATGGAATACGGTACTCTATAAAAAATATCTTCTTTAATAATGTAAATGTAATTTATCAAGGAAATGTTAAAAAAGTACCACCTATTCCCGATGAATTAGCCAACCAATATCCAGAATCAAACTGTTTCGGGGTTTTGCCAGCATCAGGTTATTTTATTCGTCATGCGGATGATATAGTCTTTGATAACTGTCAAACCTTAATTGCCCTTCCTGATGCAAGACAAGTATTCGTAGTAGTGGATTCTACAGGCATTGTCGTAAATGGAGTTGAGATTGATTGATTTTGGTTCCGAGCTTAAAGAGATTCAATTTTAATGACCTAACAAGTACACCGCATAAAAAACTTGTTATCTCGTGTTGATTATGTGAAAATATGTGTAACAGGCGGAGGGTGCAATATCCTCATGTACCAACACTACTTAAGAAAGCGGAGGAGCGTTTTGAATAAATATAAATCCATATTCATATACATTATCTTTGCTTTTGCAATCCCGCTGATATGTCTAGCAGTCATGAGTATTGTCCCCTTACACTCTGGAAGTGGATATTTCATACTGTTTGGCATCTCTGCTATATCTCCAACATCAGCTGCACTGTTAACCGTTTCCTTTTTTGAGCGTGAAGATTCACTTGTTGCATTTCTGAAACGCTGCTTCACCACGTATTATAATAGAAGACTTTGCATTTTTGCACTCATCATCCCTATCATTGAAATAGTCATCATGCAGATTCTTTTACGTTTTAGTGGTAATCAATTTGCTTTGTTTAGGGAAATTAGCTTTTTGCAATTTTTAATTGTTGGCTATTCGCTCATCGCCGAAGAAATTGGTTGGCGTGGATTCATGCAAACCCGTTTAGATGGTCTTTTTCCGCCATTTTTAACTCCTTTATTCATAGGAATTATTTGGTCCCTTTGGCATTACCATTTTTACCTAATTGGAAGTATGACTTACCCAATACACTGGTTTTTAATTGGCTGTCTTGCTGACAGCTATATTTACTACTGGATTACCAAGAAGGCAAATGGCAATATCGTGCCGGCTTCCTTGCTGCATTTTTCGTACAACCTGTTTTCAAAATTATTTTTTGTCAGTGAATCGAGAAATCATTCTATTTATGCTTATCTCGTAATTGCTTCTATAGTTATTGCTGTTTTTATTATCCTTAGGACTAATTTTTTAAGAAAGGCATGGATTTAGATGCATTCAATTATGATTACTAGGGTCGTTTGATATTGTTAATTTTTTGAATAAAAGTAATAATTTACATAGAGTGGTATTAATGTTAAAATATGATACATAAATAACTACTTGGTTATGACAAATACAACATAAGGAGGTGTAAGTAAATGGCTTTGAGAAGATATTGCACAATGGTTCTTTTAGTTACTATGCTTGTAGTTCTTTTATGTCAAAATTGCTTTGCAATAAGTGGATTAACCACATCCTCAGCAATTAATTATGGAGGTACTGTTACCGCAAGCAGTCCTGAAATAGTACCGGGTCAAGTAATTGTATCAATAAAGACCGGATATGAGAGTACACTTATCAATGATGCTACTCTTGCTGAACTTGGAGTTGCTTCTGTAAAGTATTCATTTGGATCCATCTGGCTTTTTCATCTGAAAAATAACTCAGTTCAGGCTGTGTATGATGCTATAAAGAAATTAACTCAACACCCATATGTCATTTATGCTGAACCAAACTTTATTTGTCACATTTGCTAATTGAATATGATAATGTAATTGTTAGGAGTGTCACAAAACTACTTTTTATTAGTCCCGAGACACTCCTTTTTAAATCAATTAAGAAACTTTTCTTACATGAATATCTGCCATGAATCTAAATAGGATTTAGGAGCATATATCTTGCGATTTCGGTTAAATCATCTTCATCTATTGCTCGAGTCATTACTATATCCGTATTATACTGTTGAAGTGATAAAGGCTCTTCTCCCAAATGCCTTGCTACTATTGCCAAATCCAAGAGAGTGAATTCTCCGTTTTTAAAAGTACCACCTGTAACACCAATCGGGTTAACAGACGTCAGCCATACATCTCCTTTCCCGAATACGGACAAACCGTGCTGTAACGAAATATTATATGTATTACCTATATCTCCGACTTCAAACGGATAATTTGTAAGTAATCTTTTTTTTACTATTTGAACTTTTGATGAGCAATTCCAATAATCTGAACAGTCCGGATTTGGAGTTCTGGAAGGGTCATCGATTTCGAATGAAACTGTGGAAAGAGATTCCCTTTATTGTCTATTGCAGAATACGGACTGCTGCTGTCTGCCTGCTTACGCCCGAAAATTTCCACACCCATTTCATCGGCTAGTTTATTTACCCTTTTATCTAGTCCTCTGTATCCTATTGTATGTGGGAGGTCATGAAACCGCCTCCTTTGGTGTATAAATGTTCTCAGATATTCTATTGCAGTATCGTTAGGATACATAACTTCTGATAATAGGTTCCACATACCGTAAAAGACACAATCATAGTATGCGTCAGTTGCAACATAAAGAGATTTATAAATGTTTAAAATCTGACTTTCTCACATCTTGTACACATGCGTCAGTTGCAACTGCATAGGCAAGGGAAAGCGTGAAAACATGAAAACTCACATCTTGTACACATGCGTCAGTTGCAACTTCAAAAAAATGATGGATATTAAAAATGAATTTCTCACATCTTGTACACATGCGTCAGTTGCAACATGACATAAAAATGCATTTGAAATAATAGTAAAGTCTCACATCTTGTACACATGCGTCAGTTGCAACGGCTCACTTGCAAAAAAGCTTACCAATTACATTAGATTGGCTTAATGTGCGAATCAAGAAACTGTTACAACTCAAACATATGTATAAAACGGACGCTGTAAATAATTTTGTGTATGAAACATAGGAAATACTCTTTTCTGGTTAAGAATTTAAGTATTAACCAGAAAGGAGTATTTTTTATGAGCGTATTATCAAAAGAGTTAGTACAGGAAATAATTGCGGAGAATGATTTTAAAAATCCCGGAGAAATAATCTCCTTTTTAAAGGAGGCATTTAAAGATGTTCTTCAGGAAATGCTTGAAGCCGAAATGGATGTTTCTCTTGGGTATTCCCGAGATGAGTCAAGACATAAAATTACCGACAACAGTAGAAACGGTTACTCAACAAAAAAACTAAAGAGTGAATTCGGTCCTGTACAGATTGATATTCCAAGGGACAGAAAAGGTGAATTTGAGCCTAAAATAGTTCCCAAGTACAAAAGGGATGTATCAGGAATTGAGGATAAGGTGATTTCTCTTTATGCCCGAGGCATGTCTACCAGAGATATTCACGATCAGGTTAAAGAGCTTTATGGAATAGATATTTCTGCTGAAATGGTTAGTAAAATAACTGAAAGAATCCTTCCTGAAATAAAAGAATGGCAAGGTAGGCCCCTTGAGGCTATCTATCCTTTTGTATTTATGGATGCTATCCATTACAAGGTAAGAACTGATGGACAAATAGTAAATAGAGCTGCTTATGTTGTTATGGGTGTAGATATTTCAGGTAAGAAAGATATCCTTGGAATATGGATTGGAGAGAACGAATCCTCCAAGTTCTGGTTAGGTGTGTTAAATGACCTTAAAAACAGAGGTATAGAAGATGTACTCATATTCTGTGTGGACGGACTTACAGGGCTCAAAGAAGCTATTGCAGCTGCTTTTCCAAAGTCAGAAATTCAAGGGTGTATAATTCATCAACTAAGAAACTCATTTAAATATGTTTCATATAAGGATTTGAAGGCTTTTTCAAAAGATTTTAAAACTGTCTACACAAGCCCCAGTGAAGAAATAGCATTAAACCGGTTTGAAGACCTGAAAAACAAATGGGGCAAGGATTATCCATATGCATTTAAAAGTTGGGAAAACAATTGGGAAGTTTTATCACCATATTACAAGTTCCCAGAGCAGATAAGAAAAATAATATATACAACCAATATAATTGAAGGATTGCATCGGCAGTTCAGAAAAGTTACTAAGACAAAATCCGTTTTTTCTTCTGATACTTCTCTTGAAAAGATGCTTTATTTGGCATCAATGAATGTAATAAAAAAATGGACTCAACGATACCGGAATTGGGATCAGGTCATGAGTCAATTAATGATTATGTACGATGGGAGACTGGATAACTATATTTAAAACATAGAGCAAAGCCCCCACCGCCCTGAAGGGCTCGTCCTCATTGCCGGACGGGCTAGACCTTCAAAATACAGGTATAAGCATAGAAATACCATTATTAAATAATTATTGCCAGATTTAATCTAAATAATGCATAAAAATAGAATAATCTGGCAATAATTTGAAATATAGTATTAAATTTTTGAGAGTTAATACTTTGGAAAAGAGTGTGTGAAGGTTTTTCTGTAAATACAGCTTTCTATGATAATTTTTGATGAGTCACCCATAATATAAATGGAGTTCTCTTTATTAATAAATATAATAATTAAAGAATGGCATGTCAAGTACACCCTCTGTTGGGTTGTTGATATGCCATTTATCGTTTATTCTGGTAATCTGCCTTCGTACATGATCGACAGTTCTCCATATACCTTACCCCAGTTTCTGAGCTGATTTGTCCACTTTTTCGTGGCCTCAAAGGTTGCCAGATACAGGGATTTCAGCAGGGCTGTTCCGCTCGGGAAAACACTCCGTTGGCTGTTCAAACGACGATATGTACTATTTAGGCTTTCTATAGCATTTGTAGTGTATATGACCTTACGGACATCTGCAGAAAATTTGAATATAGGGCTGATGGCATCCCAGTTTTTCTGCCAGCTTCTCATTGCGTTAGGATTGTCAATGACGTTTCGATTTTGTAATTTTATAGCGTTTAAATTTTGCTGTTTTATGGCAAAAAAATTATTCCTTAGTCTTAAATAATGTATTTACCATTGTGGTACTTCCTGTCATCATCTCCTTTCGTTCCTTTAGACGATAACTTTCACCTTTAATACTTACAACTTGACAATGATGTAGAATTCTGTCAAGAATAGCGGAGGTAATAGTTATATCTGAGAATACTTCATTCCATGCTGAAAAAGCTTTATTTGAAGTAAATATGGTTGTATTTCTTTCATATCGTTTGGCTATTAATTGAAAAAATAAGTTTGCACCTTGAATATCCATTGGAAGATATCCAATTTCATCAATGATTAGTACCTTGTATTTGGCAAAGTTCTTCAATCGTTCCTGAAGTCTATTTTCATAATGGGCTTTATTCAACTGCGTAATTAAGTTATGGCAGTTAATATAATAAGTGGAATATCTATGCTCTGCAGCAATCATTCCAAGTGCTACAGCAAGATGTGTTTTGCCAACACCAGGAGTACCTAGAAAAACAACATTTTCTTTATTTTCCACAAAGCGCATGGTCGCAAGTTCCATGATCTGCTCTCTGTTAATGCTAGGTTGAAAATCAAAGTCAAACATGTCAAGTGTCTTTTTATATGGAAATCCTGACATTTTAATTTGATTTTCCACAGCTCTTGATTTCTTTGACTTGGCTTCCTGCTCTGCAATGTCACGCAGATATTTCAGATCTTCTTCAGATGACTTCATGGTGTCTTTCATTGCACCAGTGTTCGAAGCCGTTTCACTTGAATATTTGAGTTGATCCACAGCATCTGATGCGCCGCCGAACATGTTTCCAAAATTCAATTTGCTTTCAAGGTTCTTGCCGAACTCATTTCCCATGCTGAACGCTTTGCCATATTCAAGGCGATCAAGATGCGCTGCGCTTGGATCCATGCGATCAATCTTGATCTTTGCATCACCAACCAATTCAGTTGTCATGGTTTTAAGGGTTCCACGCCACCCACTGACTGCATCAGCAAGGTTTGAACCGAAAAGTGTGTCCATAGCTGATGCAATCCCTTCAATAATTGAAAGAATGTTGTCTGCCATGCTTGAAAAAAGTCTGACAATTGTAGTGGTAAACTAAATTTGTAACACCTTGTTCGGATAATATATAATAACTATTATCACAAGGAGGACCAATTATGGCCATACGTTACAATGAAGATTTTAAACTTGAAGTAGTTAAAGCCTATATGGCTAGTGATCGTTCCATGAGTGAACTATCAGCTGACTACAACATTGCAAAAAGCACCATCACCGGGTGGATAAAAAAATATGGTGAAGAATGCCAATATAAAACTACCACTAAAAAATCACAGGAAGAATCAGAATCCGCAAAGGAAATCAGAAGACTTAATCAACTTCTTCATGAGAAGGAAAAAGAAATAGATTTCTTAAAAAAAGCAGCGGCATTCTTCGCGAAGGAAATCGATTAGTGGTATATCGATTCATTGACGATTATAAAGAAATATTTGGTTTAAGATGGTTATGCAGACAATTCAAACTAAGCCTTAATTGCTACTACAACTATCTTAAAGACAATAAAAGAGATTATTACGAGCAAAAATCAATTATCAACGAGAGGATAAAGTATATCTATTACAACAATAATAGAACCATCGGCTACAGGACTATGAAAATATTTTTGCAAAGATATGGCATACATCTTAGTACTACTACTGTCCATAAATATATGAATAAAGACCTTAATTTGTCTGCCATTATTATGAGAAAAAAGCCTGACTATAAAAGTTGTAAGAAACATAAAATCTTTGATAATCTCGTAAAACAAAATTTCACTGTCAATGAAAAGAATAGAATTTGGTGTACTGATTTCACTTACATGCGCCAACCTAACGGTAAGTTTAGATACAGCTGTACCATTATAGATTTATATGATAGATCAGCTATTGCATCAATCAATAGCGATTATATAAATACAGAGCTTGCTATTGATACACTCACAGAAGCTCTAAAAAAGGAAAAGCCTAGCAATGAAATAATTCTCCACAGCGACCAAGGGGTACAATATACTTCTTGGGAGTTTGTAAACTTTTGCAAGGATAACGGTGTAACTCAAAGTATGAGCAAAGCTGGCTATCCTTATGACAATGCACCTATGGAAAGACTCTATAATACCTTCAAAAGTTGCTTCTACTATAGATATACTTTTGAAAGCATTGAACAATTAGATGAAATGACTAAGCAATATATCAACTGGTACAACTATGTAAGACCTCATTCAGCTAATAATTATATGACGCCAATGGAGGTACGATATGGGCATAATTTCCGAACAAAGTGTTACCAAAAAGGTTGACCAGTACAAAACCACCCTTCAGACTTATTCGCACCTTTATCCGAATAAGCATGGTGAAGTTGCTGATAAACTTCAAAAATTGGTATCAGATGAAACGGTTGAAACTACTGAAAAATAAAAACTTGTATCATTCATGTATCACGAAATAAAAAAGAACCCCGAAAACCTTGTAATTCCAAGGCTTCGGGGTTTTTTCTTTGTCCCCCTCCAATCCCTCATTCCCTCTTTTCCATCAAAAAAGGCAAACTCGCTTTCCCTCCCAAAAATAGGCTCCCAAAATCAAGAGGCTCTCCACATTTTGTGGAAGGCGGGTGGCAGGTCACTTATCAAAAATGCCGTAACGGCTTTAATATCAAGGGTTTGATACTCCATACAGATAAATAAAAAAGACCCTGAAACAAGTCTAAATGACTTATCTCAAGGTCTCATCTTCATTTATTTCTTTTGTTTTTGGGGGAAGCCCATTTTGCCCTTTTCAGGGAAAGGTGGGTTGCCCTTGGACATCGGCGATTATTCCCACTCAATAGTAGCCGGTGGCTTTGAAGTTATATCATACACAACTCTGTTAATATGTTTTACTTCGTTTACAATACGAGTAGAAACCTTTTCCAGAATATCATATGGAATTCTTGCCCAATCGGCTGTCATAAAGTCTGTAGTTGTTACCGCACGAAGAGCCAAAGTATAATCATAAGTTCTTTCATCACCCATTACACCAACACTTCTCATATTTGTCAAAACTGTGAAATACTGGTTAATTTCTCTGCCCAGTCCGGCTGCTTTTATTTCTTCACGGAAAATGTAGTCAGTATCTCTTAGTATATCCAGCTTTTCTTTTGTCAAATCACCAATTACTCTGATAGCAAGTCCCGGGCCTGGGAATGGCTGCCTCCAAACCAAATCTTCCGGAATTCCCATTTCCTCTCCGGCCTTTCTTACTTCGTCCTTAAAAAGATTTCTCAGAGGTTCGATAATTTCCTTGAAATCAACATGATCCGGTAAACCGCCTACATTGTGGTGGCTCTTAATAACGGCAGCATCACCAAGTCCGCTTTCTATAACATCAGGATAAATTGTTCCCTGAACAAGGAAATCAACCTTTCCTATTTTCTTAGCTTCATCTTCAAATACCCTTATAAATTCCTCACCAATAATCTTTCTCTTGGTTTCAGGATCAGAAACACCTTTAAGTTTCTGCAAAAATCTGTCTTCGCAATTTACACGAATAAGATTGATATCATATTGCTTTCTGAATATCTCTTCAACCTGGTCTCCCTCATATTTTCTCAAAAGTCCATGGTCTACAAATATACAAGTCAACTGCTTTCCAACGGCCTTATTAATCAAAACTGCTGCAACGGATGAATCAACACCGCCGGACAATGCACACAATACCTTTTTATCTCCAACCTTCTCACGTATTGCTTTTATTGAGTTTTCAACAAAGGAAGACATCTTCCAGTCACCTTTGCAATGACATATATTGTAAAGGAAGTTTCTAAGCATTTCCTTTCCCTTAGGAGTGTGCATTACCTCTGGATGGAACTGAACAGCATAGAGATTCTTCTCAACATGCTGCATTGCACCTGTAGGACAATTTGCTGACTTTGCTATTACTTCAAACCCTTGAGGAGGAGTATCAACATAGTAAGTATGACTCATCCAGCAAATTGTGTTTTCCTCCACATCTTTGAATAATGGCTGTGAATTATTTACACAAATTTCTACTTTTCCATATTCACGCTGATTTGCAGCAGTTACACTACCTCCCAGCATTACGCTCATAAGCTGCATTCCATAACATATACCCAGAACAGGTATCCCCAGTTCAAACACTCCGGGATCACATTTTGGTGCTCCTTCATCTAAAACAGAATTAGGTCCCCCTGTAAAAATTATTCCTTTTGGATTGTATGATTTTATACGTTCTAAAGATGCGTTATAAGGAATTACCTCGCAATAAACATTTGCTTCCCTTACCCGGCGTGCAATCAGCTGATTGTACTGTCCGCCGAAATCAAGAACTAAGACCATTTCATTGTTCAAAACTAACCGCTCCTCTTTATTTAAAATATTTTTTTATACATTAAAATACTTTTTTGGCACAGTATTTTTATATTATATCGAATTTTATCTTTTATGCATAGCATAAAGTGATAAATTTAGTCCTTAAATCTTTCTAATGCACTTCCGTTCAAATAATTAAACAACCTTCCCTGATAACTACCGTTTTCCTTCATTCTCTCTTCAATTTTATCATGAATTTTCCACCAGCTTGTTGACCAGTTGCAAAATACAGTCCTATCTTCCGGGGCCCGTCCCATTAACCTTTGTACAACTATTTCAGGATTTAAGTGTTCAAGAAAAGCTATTGTTCTGTCAATGAATTCATCCATTGAAACTGGAGTTATTTCTCCTTTATCATACATTTTTTCAAGAACAGTATCCTTCAAAATGTACAATGAATGGCACTTCACCTGTTGAATCCCCAGAGCAGATAAAATTTTAGCACCTTCTATAACATCATCAATATTATCTGTAGGCAAATCAGTAATATAATGAGCACAGGCTTCAAGGTCATATTTCTTTATTCTTATAACCGCATCTATAAATTGTGCTAAAGTATGCCCCCTTTGGAGAAATTTCAGTGAATGGTAATTAACCGTTTGAAGACCCAGTTCAATTACAATATCAATACCCTTTTCCTTTTTAATTTCTGCAAGAAACTCCATATATCTATCGTTAATACAGTCCGGCCTTGTAGAAATATATATTGCTACTATGCCTTCCTGACACGCCTCAGAGATATTTTTCTTGAATTCTTCAAAAGGGAGATATGTGTTTGAATAATTCTGAAAATATGCAATAAAAATATCACTTCCATAGTTTTTGCCTATGTACCTGGCATTTTGTGATAGCTGCTGTGATACAGACATAGTACTAGAAAGATTTTCGAAACCAGCACCCTCTTCACCGCAGAAAATACATCCGGATAAGCTGAGGCTTCCATCCCTGTTAGGACAGGTAACAGGAAGATTCAACGGAAGCTTGTACACCTTTTTGCCATATCTTTTTTTAAGGTAATCAGAGAATTTATTGTACAGCAATGTCGTAACCTTCCCGCCTGTATTTTTCACTTACTAATTCATATACTTCCTTTATGGGCATACCTGTTTTTAATGCAATGCTCCTGCAATCTTCATATTCAGGTGCAAACTTCATTATGTCACCAAGATTAGCAACCTTTACGCGAACATCCCCATATTGAGTATTAACCTTTACTAACTCCCTGTCCATACAAAATCTTTGTGAATGGCTTATCCTGATACCAAGAGTAGAAGTTTCGCTGAAAATGATATCTGATATCTTTTTTTCTTCTCCGCATTTAACAAGTACAGTCAGCATTGCTGAAGGCCTGCCTTTTTTCATATAAATAGGAGTGTAATAAACGTCAAGAGCCCCGCTGTCAAGTAACTTTTCCATTGTATAACCCATAATTTCGGGAGACATATTGTCTATATTTGTTTCAAGTATGCTTATTTCATCATTTGGTATCATATCTTGTTGGTACAGACTTCCCATAACTACTCTCAGAGCATTAAAACGGCCTGTTTCCCTTTTGCCCATACCATATCCGGTTTTTTCAATAGACATAGGAGGCATTTTACCAAATCCCGAAGATATGATTTTTATAATACCAAGTCCCGTTGGAGTAACCAATTCAAAGGGAATGTCTTCTGTGATAAGAGGGATTTTACTACTGCACAGCATTTCCATTACAGCAGGAACAGGAATAGGCAGGAGTCCGTGGGCACACTTTACAAAGCCCTTTCCTTCATGAAGCTCCGAGGCAAATATTCTTTCTATTCCCAGCATATCAAGGCATATACATGAGCCTACAATGTCAACAATAGAATCAACAGCTCCAACCTCATGAAAATGGACTTCATTTATATCCTTGCCATGAACCTTTGCTTCCGCCCTTGCTATCTCTCTGAAAATCTTTATACTCATTGACTTTACTCTAGGTCTCAGCTCACTCTTATTTATAATAAGCTCAATGTCTTCAAGATTTCTCTCTGAATGGTGGTTATGGTTATGCTCATGGTTATGCTCATGGTTATGCTCATGGTTGTGCCCATGGTTGTGCTCATGCTCTCCGTGGTGATGGTGGTCTGTATGATGTATTTCTCCGTACTGATGCTCCTCATCCCTTTCATAATGCCCTGCTTTATCTAATATTACATGTACATCAGTACCGCTTATTCCATTTTTAACTTTCTTATTTATCTCAATAGAATACCCATCAACCTTTAGCTTCTTAAGCTCTGTTAAAAATGCGGTTTTGTCAATTCCAAGGTCAAGCAGCGCACCTAAAGTCATATCTCCGCTTATGCCTGAAAAGCAGTCGAAATATAAAACCTTCATTAGTTCCTCCTAATTTACATAAATAGTATCATATGTTAAACGGGACACATGAATATGTCCCGTTATTAGTTAAAGTTTGTTAATATTACTTGCAAGATATCCTGCCCCGAATCCATTATCTATATTCACTACGCCGATTCCGCTGGCACAACTATTGAGCATAGTTAGCAGTGCTGACAGTCCCCCGAAGTTTGCACCATAACCAACGCTGGTAGGAACAGCAATAACCGGTTTGTCAACAAGTCCTCCCACAACACTAGCTAATGCACCTTCCATTCCTGCCACAACAATGATTACATTTGCTCGGGAAATCACATCCATTTTAGACAGAAGTCTGTGAATACCCGCAACACCTACATCATAAATCCTGTTAACCTTGTTTCCAAGGACTTCTGCTGTAATTGCAGCTTCCTCTGCAACAGGAATATCTGAAGTTCCTGCTGTGATTACAGCAATTTCTTTTTCTGAAACTATAATCTTTTTACGTTTAATAACAACAATCCTAGCATCTCTGTGATATTCTGCATCACATGTGATTTCGCTGATAGCGTCATAAACCTCACGAGAGGCACGAGTAGCAAGGATATTATTATTTTTCTCCATAAGCCTTTCAACAATTTCCACTATCTGATTAATGGTTTTTCCTTCGCAGTAAATTACCTCAGGATATCCATTTCTTATAGCCCTATGGTGATCGACTTTTGCAAAGCCTAAGTCCTCATAAGGCAAATTCTTAATTTCCTTATACGCATGTTCTACATCAATAGAGCCGTTTTTAACATCTTCAAGCAACTTTTTAAGATCATTTGAATTCATATTTTCACGTCTCCTATCAAGGTTGCACTACATTATCAGATTTCTCCATTGAAAGATATGCATTGATAAAGCCATCCAGTTCACCATCCATGACCGCATCAACATTTCCTTCTTCATAATTGGTTCTATGGTCTTTTACAAGAGTATACGGACAGAACACATAGGAACGTATCTGGCTTCCCCATGCTATTTCCATCTGAACTCCTTTTAAGTCCTCTATCTTTTCTTTTTGCTCTCGTTCTTTCAATTCAAACAGCTTTGCTTTCAGCATTTTCATGGCAGTATCCTTGTTCTGGAACTGTGAACGCTCTGTTTGGCATGAAACAACAACTCCTGTAGGTATATGTGTTATTCTTATAGCTGAATCAGTCTTGTTTATGTGCTGTCCTCCAGCACCGCTGGCTCTATAGGTATCAATTCTCAAGTCATCCGGATTTATATTTATCTCTATGGTATCATCCAGTTCAGGCATTACATCTGCAGATGCAAATGAAGTATGTCTTCTGCCTGATGCATCAAAAGGAGAAATTCTTACTAAACGGTGGACTCCTTTTTCAGATTTAAGGTATCCATAGGCATTTTCCCCAATTACGTGTATGGTTACGCTCTTTATACCTGCTTCGTCACCGTCAAGATAGTCAAGTATCTTTACCTCGAAGCCCTTTGCTTCTCCCCATCTTGTAAACATTCTCAAAAGCATTTGCACCCAGTCCTGAGCTTCAGTTCCCCCGGCTCCTGCATGCAATGTAAGTATGGCATTATTTTTGTCATATGGTCCTGTGAGAAGTGTTTCAAGTCTTAGCGATTCCAAATTGTGTTTTAGTTGCTGAAGGCCTTCCCCTACCTCAGGAATTACGCTTTCATCCTGCTCTTCCAGTCCCAGTTCTGCAAGAGTAAATAAATCCTCCCACTGGGTTGTTATATTGTTAAATCTTTCTATCTTAGTTTTTAAACTTTTTGTCCTCTGAAGTACCTTTTGGGAATTCTCCATGTCATTCCAAAATTCAGGCTCAGAAGCCTTATGCTCCAACTCCGCTATCTCATCACTTATTCTAGCGATGTCAAAGTGAAGCCCTCATTTCCTCTAAATTGCTTTTCAAGCCCTGAAGCTCAAGCTTGTATTCTTCCAGTTCAAGCATTTAATCATCCCTTTCAAATTAAGTAATACTTCTATTATATCCGACATATCAAATTTCTGCTATTATTTTTAACCAAGTATGAATTTTTCTATTGCCTTGGCTACACCATCCTCGATATTTGATGCAGTTATATAATCAGCCGCCTCTTTCGCACATTCTTCAGCATTTCCCATTGCAATTCCAAGGCCGGCAAAATCAAACATAGGTATATCATTTTCATTATCCCCAATAGCAATCATTTCCTGAGACGGAATTTTCAAAACTTCAGCCAAACGTTCCAAAGCCTTTCCTTTGTTTACACCCTTGTTGACAACTTCAAAATTGTTATAGTTAGAACTTGTTACGTCAACTGATTCAACAACAGAAAGTTTCTTTCTTACCGTTGCTAACAGTTGAGAGTCATCAGAAACAGCAACAAATTTAAGTACTTTGCCATCTAGTTCTTTAAGCTTTTTCCCCATATCCGTAACTATGTCAATTTCCACCCTGTCCTTTGGTGGAAGAGTTTTGTTCTTTTCATAGTACTTTAGAGAATTATAATCCAGCCTCTCTGTCAACATGGTTTCTCCGGCATATACATGAAAATAAATGTTGTCCTCATGAAAAATATCAAGTATTTTAAGGCAGTCCTCTGTATGCATAAAATCAGAGTAAATCACATTGCCATCTGTATTCTCTCTAATAATTGCTCCGTTGCATGCTATTATAGGATCCATAATGCCTAGCTGCTTAGCGTAAATCCTTGCGCCTGAATATACTCTTCCTGAACATATTACAATCTTTACATCCCTTTCCTTTGCCATATGTATAGCAGTTTTATTTCTCTCTGAGATTTCCTTGTTTGTATTCAACAAGGTTCCGTCCAAATCAATTGCCACCAACCTGTACATTTCATCCTCCGACTCTTTTGTATCTTTGCACAAATCAATATTTGTCAGCAAACTCCTTAATTCTTCTCATTGCTTCAATTATATTCTCCATGGACGAAGCATAACATGCGCGTACATAGCCTTCTCCACATTCTCCGAAAGCCGTTCCCGGGACTACGAGTACTTTTTGCTCAAGAAGAAGTTTTTCACAGAAGTCCTCTGAGCTAAGTCCGGTTTTCTTAATGCATGGAAAAACGTAAAATGCACCTTTAGGCTCATAACATGAAAACCCGGCTTTTCTGAAACCGTCAATTGCAACTCTTCTTCTCCTATTATATTCCTTTGCCATCATTATTACATCATCTTCACTGTTCCGAAGTGCTTCGATAGCCGCATCCTGAGCTGTTGTAGGAGCACACATAATGGCATACTGGTGTATTTTCTTCATTTCATTAATCAAGTCCTTATGTCCGCAGGCATATCCCAGACGCCATCCTGTCATTGCAAAGGACTTTGAAAATCCGTTTATTACAAGAGTCCTATCTTTCATTTCGGGAAAACTTGCAATGGAAGTGTGCTTCCCTTCATAAGTTAGTTCACAGTAAATTTCATCAGATAAAACAACTATATCCTTGTCTTTCAGAACCTGCACAAGCTCATAAAGGTCATCTTTACCCATTATTGCCCCGGTAGGGTTATTGGGAAACGGGATTATAACAACTTTTGTTTTATCTGTTATTGCTGCTTCTAGTTGTTTTGCTGTTAATTTGAAGTCATCTTCCTGCTTTAATTCTATGGTAATTGGGGTAGCTCCGGTAAATCCAGTACATCCCTTATATGCTACAAAACTCGGCTCAGGAATTATTACTTCATCACCGGGGCCTACAAGGGCCCTTAATGCAGCATCAATCCCTTCGCTTCCTCCTACTGTAACTAAAATTTCGTTTTCCGGGTTATAGTGGAGCTCAAATTTGCTGCTAAGATATTTACTGATTTCCTCTCTTAGTTCAATAAAGCCCGCATTGGAGGAATACTGTGTATGTCCTGTTTCCAGAGAGTATATGCCTGCCTCTCTTATATTCCATGGAGTAATAAAATCCGGCTCTCCAACCCCTAGTGATATAACGTCTGTCATTTCATTAATCAGATCAAAATATTTTCTGATTCCTGAAGGAGGCACATTTTTAATTTTATCTAAAATCATGTCCTTCATTATCATAGGAATATCTGCTCCCTTCTATCTACAGTCTTTTCCTCAAAAATTGTACCTTTATCCTTGAATTTTTTCAGAACGAAGTGTGTTGATGTACTAAGAACTGATTCTAAAGGTGCAAGCTTTTCTGATACAAACAAAGCCACTTCTTTCATGGTTCGTCCCTCAATAATAACTGTAAGGTCAAATCCTCCTGACATCAGGTAGCAGGCTGTAACCTCCGGATACTTGTAAATCCGGTCGGCGATTTTATCAAACCCAAGTCCCCTCTGAGGTGTTACCTTTACTTCTATAAGAGCCGTAACCTTCTCCTTTTGAGTTTTATCCCAATTTATCAAAGTACTGTAACCAACTATTACATTGTCAGTCTCATATTTCTTAATCGCCGCCTCTACCTCTTCAACAGGCAGACCCAGCATAACTGCTATCTCATCCGCAGTAGCCTTACTATTATGCTCTAAAATTTCTAAAATTTCTTCCATTAAAATCTCCCCTTTTCTTTTTTTTGAGAAGCCCAGCGGCTTAATATTTTTAGCAATAAAAAAAACCTATGTCCTTGTATAAACAGGGACGAAGGTTTCCGCGGTACCACCCTAATTAATGCAACAATGCATTCTCTCAATAAAGTGCGGCAACATAAAAATCTATTGCTTACACTATAAGCCTGTAACGTGGCCTCAACGTCTTTTTCTACTAACAGAATATTTTATATACTCTACGTTGGAAAAGCAACTCCTGGGCTGCCTTCAGTAATATCAGTACCGGACTCTCACCTGCCGTAGTAATCGACCGCCGGCTCTCTTAAATCTGATGAATACTTACTCTTCCCATTCACAGTATTTTAATTTATTAATATATTATATTTATCAAACTAAAAAAGTTTACTCTTATAAAAGCTATTAGATAAATTATAGTTTAGTTTATTTCAATATTCAAGCTTTTTCTTCTTTGATAAAATCCGAAAGTTGACCTTCATATTTTTTCAGAGTGTCAACAACCTCAACTTTTAGAATCTTTAGTTCCTTCTTAATATCTACAAGCTTTTCTTTTTCCTTCTCTACCTGTTGCTCTAGCTTTTTCTTTTCACTAATAGCTTTTTTCTTGGCTTCTTCAATTATATTTTTAGCCTGCTCCTGTGCTGTAATCAGTGCATTTGCTACTCTTTCACGGTTTTCTTTTATCTCAGACAGACTTGTACTGATTTCATCATACTTATTCTTTATATCTCTGTATTGAGTCTTTATATCAACAATTTCTCTTTCTTTTATCTTTAGTTTATCTTCGTATTCTTTGTTTATTTTTTCAAGATAAGAATTAACATCTTTTTTGTTGTAACCAAAAAATGAAGTTGAAAATATTTTTTCTCCTGACATAGATTTTATCCCTCCTGCTTCATGGAAAATACTGTGTATATTGGTATTTATTCCATAATAACATGAAACATCCTTTATTATCTACTATTTTTTTATAAAACAAAAAAACACGCCCTAAAATAAAATAGCGTGTTTTCAATGGACTGCATTTATAATTTTTATAAGTGTTTATTAATTAATTCTGCAAATTCGTCTTTTGACCTTGCACCAACTATCTTTTCAACTGCTTCCCCACCCTTGAATACCATTACAGTAGGAATACTCATTATTCTAAACTGAGCCGCAAGCTCACCCTCTTCATCAACATTTACCTTTGCTATACGGGCTTTGCCATCAAATTCGTTTGCTAGTTCTTCCATAATGGGAGCAACCATTCTGCAAGGGCCGCACCATGATGCCCAAAAATCAACAACTACCGGTTTATCTGATTTTAAAACTTCTGATTCAAATGATTCCTTGGAAATATTAATAATTTTATCTGACATAAATTATTCCTCCATCAATAAATAATTCTTAAAACTTAATTTAATAATACCCTATTCTTCAGGAAATAAACATAGTTATTTTAGTATTCCTTTAATGAAGTAATATTTACTTTATTTTCATCTTTTGATACAAGTACACCTTCTAATATCTCAATAAACTCACCTCTATAGGAAGCCTTGAGGTCATTTTTCAGGTTTATAACCCTGTTTTCGTCTTTATTATTAATATATAGGTTTCCATTTCCTGTGACAATAATATTTTCAGGATATGCGGCTTCCTTCATGCTTATTTTTGTCCAGTTTTCAGTTAGCTCACTATTGTCCTCTATCTTTTGTGAATAAATCTGAGTTACCAGACCATTATCGTCCAATGCACCGATATATAAAGTGTCATTCAAATCGATTCCCAAAACTGTAACGTTATTTAAGTTAATGGGAACTCTGCTGTTTGCTTTCTTTATTCCGTCATATATATTTATCTGTTTTCCCTTTTCCTGATAAACAAGCTTATTTGTATAGGTACACTCTTTTATGATGATACTGGAATCTACAGTCATTATGCGGGCGTATTGTCCCATTACATTAAACCTGATTATCCTTGCTCTGGTGTCTGAAGTCTGTATCTTTGCATAAACCATATTTGTGTAAGGTGAAAGTTCAATATCTTTTACCTGGCTTTTTGCAGGAAGTCCTGACAGTTCAGGATAATCTCTCGATGTTTCTGAATCAGCTTCATATGTGGAAATCTGAACTGTACCCTTCTGACCGTTTTTTGTATCTGAAGAATAAATTACCATATCTCTGTCAGGGAGCCAGCGGAAATAGGTAATCTTGTCTTTTCCCGTTCCTGCTACAGTTTTACTCTTCCCTTTATCTACATCGACTATGTGAAGTTTCCCGTCGTCCAAATATGCGCCAAACTTTGCATTAAAGGACAAGCTAATCATTTGTGCTCCTTCGGGAACTTTAAACTCACCTGTGGAAGGTTTTTGCTTTACAGCCGAGTTCTCAGATACACTTACTTTTATATCTGTGGCTAAAAAAACATTATTCATATACAATAATACTCCAAACTGGAATATTACTGCAAGGAGTATCCATTTATACCATTTAATTATATTTTTCACAAAGTTTCTCCTTTTCTAAGGCATTACAACAAATGCCGTAGCTACTGTTCTTTCTCCTAAAGCATCCGATGGAGTATTTACAACTTTTCCGTCATAGTACATAGTAGCTGACGAACCTCCATCAAGATTTGCAGCATTAACAGCTCCATGTTCAAGCATGATGTCTTGAACCTCTCTTAAAGTTGCTCCAAAGGACTTGAGGCTTCTTCCGTCAATAACCAGAAGCATTACAGAGCCATCCTCTCTTTGGCCTATTGCAGTTCTTGGTGAAATTCCCCAGCCGCCATCACCTTTACTGATAGTAGGCTTTCCGTTTACAATTAGCGGCGGACCAAAACTTATTCCCTCTTTAACATTATATTTAGCCAAATCTGCTTGTGAATGTTTTCCTACAATTAACATACCATCTTTAGTAAAAGCGATGGTATCCCTTTTTGTATAGTTATTTGTCAGCTTTCCGCTTATATATTTACCATTGCTTATTACAAATCCAAGTGCCACGCCTCCTGTACCAGCCCAGCCAGTATCAATAAAGCCTCCGCCATTAATGGCAGCTACAGCACCGTTCCGCTTTGCAATACTACTGGTTGTTTCCCCAGCCCGAGGCATTTTACTTGAATATCCTACCTTGATTCGTGTAGGGTCATCCACTATAATCATTTTTCCCTTAAAATTTCTGCTCTCAACATCAAAATATTCAAGGTTATTGTTATGTTTTATACCGAAGTTCAACATTTTTATATCTTCAGTATTTACATTTGAGATTGCATATCCGTCACCAAGTATTTTTGCAATAGCATTGTCGGACAAAAAGGTTTTTGCAATAAACTGTTTTGTCATTGAATTCCAGACCATTCCCGTGGCTGTTCTTTTTACATTGTCAAAGGGTCCGTAGAATATGAGTAGCGGTGTTGTTATTGTCAGAAATATAAACTCAAAAATTAGAAAACCCAAAAGGCTTCTAAGCTTGCCTTTTTTCTTTTTCTTCTTTTTGGCAGACTTTTTTTGTATAGTCTTTACCTGCTTTTCATTTAAAGAAATAGTATCGTAATTCATTAGTCCCCCTAGAATAAACTCAAGCTAAAAATCATGTTCCTAGCCTGAGAACCCCACTTTCCCAATAATTTCCCTCACAACAAAAAAGTATACACATATTGTGTATACTATAGTTATACTAATTTTATATTATAATGTGCAAGTGTAATATTTTCAAACATTTAATATAAATGTAATATTAATTTTTAGTTCTTTCCTTAATTAAGATTCTATCAAGGGTTTTATGAACCCTTTCAAAAAGCAGACCAGCTATAAACCATGCAGGTGCATAGTCGATTCGCACAAGTCCTTCTACAGCAAATCTGCCATAATATCTCCATGGATATACATGAAGTATATTCAGCAATATTTTACCTGTAGAGTATTCTATTCCCCATATTATGACAACCCAAATGATACCTCTCAAAAATATATTCCAACTTTGGATTATATCATGTATAGGCTCCAGGAAAACAGCACTTCCATATATAAAAAACATCCATAGGCTGGTATAAGCTTCAAGACTGGCATTGCCATGTGTTAAGGAATAAAGCCCTGTCCAGACTATTTCCATGCTCCAGCCAACTATTCCATAAATAAAAAATCTCTTAATCATGCTATTATTATTTTCACAAACAGATATTTTATTTACTCTTTTTGGTACTTTTGCACATGTATTATTTTCCATATAATTGAAGGTTAATTTTTTGTAAATACTACCATTAAGGTTTTCAATATGTTATGATTACAAAAAAGCATTTCTGGAAAACAGTACTTAGGTTAGGAGGATGAGTATGTATCTAGTCGGTAAAATCAACGTAATATCTACCCTACCAGAAAAATTCAAGAGATTGAATGATATCGCTTATAATTTGTGGTGGACATGGAATTCGGAGGCTATTGACCTTTATAGAGAAATTGATTTGGATTTATGGGAAAAGGTAGACAAAAATCCTGTCCGTTTTTTACAGGAAGTAAGTCAGAAAAAACTTCAATCTAAACTTTCTGATGAAGAATATTTGAGCCGCCTTGATAAAGTAGTTGCTTCCTTTGACAGCTATATGTCTGAAAGTAATACCTGGTTTTCACAAAATTATCCAGAACATACAGATAAAAAAGTAGCATATTTTTCTGCCGAATATGGATTAAGCGAAGTCCTTCCCATATATTCCGGCGGTTTAGGTGTTTTGTCAGGAGACCATTGCAAGTCGGCAAGCGATTTGGGTATACCATTTACAGCAATAGGACTGTTTTACAAACAAGGTTACTTTAGACAGAGAATCAATAAAGACGGTTGGCAGGAAACCTGCTTTAACGATTTAAATATATCTCAGCTTCCCATGCTGCCTGCCCTGAACTCCAATGGTGAACAGGTTCGCATAAGTATAACTTTTGCAGGCCGCACTGTGTATGCGATTGTTTGGAAAGTACAAATCGGCAGGATAAACCTTTATCTTATGGATACAGATGTTGCTGAAAACAGTCCCGCTGACAGGTCATTGACATCCAGACTGTACGGCGGAGATCAGGAAACAAGAATTCAGCAGGAAATTTTTCTTGGTATAGGCGGTATACGTGTACTTGATGCCCTTGGCATACAGGCAAATGTATATCATATGAACGAAGGACACTCATCCTTTATGGGACTTGAATTAATAAGAAAATTGATTAATGAAAAACATCTTAATTTCAACGAGGCAAAGGAGGTAGTGGCGAATTCCACAATATTTACCACTCACACTCCAGTTCCCGCAGGAAATGATGTTTTTCCTCTATTTATGATGGATAAATACTTTGGAGATTTCTGGGGACAACTGGGTATAAGCAGATATGATTTTCTTGAGCTGGGTCTTAAATATCCAGAAGACCAGAATTTTAACATGACTGTTCTGGCACTTACTCTTGCAGGTAGAAAAAATGGTGTAAGCAGACTTCATGGCGCAGTATCAAGAAAAATATTCGGTGACGTATGGCCTGAAGTACCTGAGGATGATGTTCCAATAACCTATGTTACAAATGGAATTCATACCCTTACATGGCTTTCTCCAAAAATAAAAGCTCTGTATGATAAATATCTAGAGCAAGACTGGCAAAAGAAAATTTATTCTGAAGAGACCTTTGCCAGAATCAATAATATACCTGACGAAGAATTATGGGCTACTCATGTTGAACTTAAAAACAAGCTTATAAACTTTATAAGGGACAGATTGAAGAAGCAAAAACTTGCCAACGGAGAATCCATGGAAGCAGTAAGACAAGTAGACAACTTTTTGGATCCAAAGGCACTTACCATTGGTTTTGCCAGAAGATTTGCAACATACAAACGTGCCAACTTGATTTTTAGAAATCTGGCAAGAATTCAGAAGATACTAAACGACCCAGAAAGGCCAATTCAAATTATTTTTGCAGGAAAGGCTCACCCTGCTGACGGTCCTGCCCATGACGTTATTAAGAATATAAATGATATTGCTAAAATGGAAGGCTTTTACGGCAAGGTAATCCTACTTGAAAACTATAATATGACAGTAGCCAGAAATCTGGTGCAAGGTGTAGACGTTTGGATGAATAATCCCAGAAGGCCTCTTGAAGCCAGCGGTACCAGCGGCCAAAAGGTTTGTATCAACGGAGTTATAAACTTTAGTATACTGGACGGATGGTGGTGTGAAGGCTACAACGGTGAAAACGGTTGGGTAATTGGTGATGAATCCGAATTTGACAATGAACACATACAAGACAATACAGACAGCGAATCTATTTATGATACACTTGAGCAGAAAATTATACCCCTTTTCTACAATGTTAATGAAAAGGGTATTCCTACTGAGTGGGTACGCATTATGAAAAACTCAATAGGCTCACTTGCATGGAATTACAGCACTGACAGAATGGTAAAGGAATATACCACACAAATGTATGTCCCAGCGATAACAGGAAGTTTAAAAATATGTGCGGATGATTATAGTCTTGCAAGGTCTATGTGCGGCTTTAGGAGCCATTTAGCTTCAAACTGGCCTAACGTACAGATCTTTGCAGAAAAATCTGCTGGAGACCTCAAATATTACAAAACTGATTCATGTCATGAAATATATCTCTCATCAACTGTTTGCCTTGGCTATATAGACCCATCAAACGTAACTTTAGAGGTATACTATGGCACCCTTTCAAATGGGAAAATAGTAAATGCTCAAACTGCAGAAATGCACTGTGAGGAAAAAACAGGTGACGGTACCTATAGGTATTCCATAAGTCTTAAAATAGATGACGGAGGAGAATATGGCTATACCTTCCGTATAACGCCAAAGCATGAACATTTAATAAACAGATTTGATACCGGACTAATAAAATGGATTGTATAAACTGATTTTATACAAAAACAGTCTGATATAAGTTATTAAGCTTACATCAGACTGTTTTTATGTTATGTATTTTTATTTTCACGTATCCTTTTTAAAAGTAATTTCCCCTGTTTTAACAAATGTCCCTTTAAAATCATAGTATTTACCTACACAATCTTTTTTACCTTGTATAGTCAATACTACCTTTTCAATATCCGGAATATTTTGAAGAGTAACAACAAACTCATAGGTTAAAGCATCTGCTACTTGTTTACTTGATTCAAGCAAAGTTGCCACCTTTTCAGGAAGGTCAGCAGTTATACACTTGTTTTCCTTGTCAATTGTAGCATTGAGCAAGCTCAGCTCATCCGAAGAAAAAACTTCATTTAAAACATTTAACGTGTCTTTCTCTAACCTATCCTTTTCAAAAACTAACAGCTCTGTTTCAGCGGGTTCATCTGTAACCCCTACATCATATTTGTACAATCTGATATTAATCTGTTCTGAACCTGCCATTTCTTTTACAACTTTATTTCCGTCATTCAAAGAGCTAGCATCCTGAGATTCCGAACAGGCAGATAATAAAAAGATACAAAAAGTAACCACAGTAAGAAGTATGGTCAATGTCTTTTTACTATTTATTTTCATATAATCCTCCTTTTTCTAAAGTCAATAATTTTATTTTATAACAAATTATGGACTTTTAAAAGTATATTTGACAACAAAATATTACCTTACTTAATTCATGAAAATTATGGACTATTTTTCAATGGGATATTTTATCTATTGAACAATTTAAGAATACATATAGAGTCAAAAATGTCCAAAGGCTAAGTTAACCCTTGGACATTTTTTATGTGAATTTTCTAATTGATTTTTT
This sequence comes from Ruminiclostridium josui JCM 17888, assembly GCF_000526495.1. Lineage (NCBI taxonomy): Bacteria > Bacillati > Bacillota > Clostridia > Eubacteriales > Oscillospiraceae > Ruminiclostridium > Ruminiclostridium josui. The sequence goes on from NZ_JAGE01000001.1 coordinate 438,463, forward strand.
AGGACCACATTTCTTTTCTTAGTGCTGCAATATCTTCATTTTCAAGATATTCATCATATGTCATTTGTCTGTCAATAATTCCTTTTGGTGTTATCTCAATTATTCTGTTTGCTATTGTCTGAACAAACTCATGGTCATGAGAAGCAAAGAGAATTGTTCCCTTATAGTTAATCAGGCCGTTGTTCAGTGCAGTAATAGATTCCAAATCCAGATGGTTTGTAGGCTCATCAAGAATAAGTACATTTGCACCAGAAAGCATCATCTTTGCCAGCATACACCGAACTTTCTCTCCTCCTGAGAGAACTGAAGCCTTTTTCAAAGCCTCTTCACCCGAGAATAACATCCTGCCAAGCCATCCTCTAAGGAATGTCTCTGTCTGATCCTTTGAAAATTGTCTCAACCACTCCACAAGATTCAGGTCAACACCATCAAAAAATTCGGAATTATCCCTTGGAAAATAAGCCTGAGAGGTTGTAACTCCCCATTTGAAGTCACCACTATCCGGTTCCATCTCACCCATAAGAATTTTAAACAATGCAGTTTTTGCATTTCCATATGTTCCTACAAATGCTATCTTATCGCCCTTGTTTACTATAAGGTTAAAATCATTAAGAAGCTTTTCCCCTTCAATCTCTTTTGAAAGACCGTTAACCATAAGCAAATCGTTTCCGGCTTCTCTATCCGGCTTGAAATCTACGAAAGGATACTTTCTTGATGAAGGTTTTATATCTTCTAGAGTAAGTTTCTCCAACAGCTTTTTACGTGAAGTAGCCTGCTTTGACTTAGAAGCATTTGCACTAAACCTTTGAATAAATTCCTGCAATTCCTTTATTCTTGCTTCAGTTTTTTTGTTTGCATCCTTTGCCTGCTGAAGTGCCAACTGGCTTGACTGATACCAGAAATCATAGTTTCCTACATAAAGCTGAATTTTGCCAAAATCAATATCTGCAATATGTGTACACACCTGATTTAAAAAGTGTCTATCATGGGATACTACAATAACTATGTTTTCAAAGTTAGCCAAAAAATTTTCCAACCAAGTAATTGAAGCTACATCAAGATGGTTTGTAGGCTCGTCCAGCAATAGTATATCAGGATTTCCGAAAAGAGCCTGAGCTAACAGAACTCTTACCTTCTGATTACCGTCAAGATCCTTCATTAGTTTGTAGTGATACTCTTCTGGTATGTTTAATCCGTTTAATAACGTTGCAGCATCGGATTCTGCTTCCCATCCATTGAGTTCAGCAAATTCTGCTTCAAGCTCAGAAAGCCTTATTCCCTCTTCTTCAGTAAAATCAGACTTTGCATAAAGGGCCTCTTTTTCATCCATAATTTCAATTAGCCGCTTGTGACCCATAATAACTGTTTTAAGCACTTCAAATTCATCATATGCATAGTGATCCTGTTTTAAAACAGCCATTCTTTCCCCTGGAGTAATTGAAACCTCACCTTTATTAGGCTCAATTTCGCCGGAAAGTATTTTTAAAAAGGTTGATTTTCCTGCACCATTGGCACCAATCAATCCGTAACAGTTTCCCTGGGTGAATTTAATGTTTACATTTTCAAATAAAGCACGTCCCCCATACCTTAGCGAGACACCGTTTGCACTAATCATTTTATCTCCGTTTCCAGGCAGGATAAATAAATATCCCATCCTTTTATTATAAATATTAATAATTTTAAATGGTTTATTTTACTTGTAAAAAACAGCATAAAATAAGAAAAGCATAGTTAGTGCTTTTCCCAATAATATTAAAGCACAATTTTTTACAATGTTCAATATCTAATGCTGGTCATTTCTCCATCAGACCATAACCTTTCCAAATTGTAAAATTCTCTGTCTTCCTGATGGAAAACATGTATTACAACATCAGCATAGTCCATCAGAATCCATCTTGCAGAATCATATCCTTCCTTGTGGTGTGCCTCCAGCCCAATTTCAGCCAATTTGAAGTCTATTTCATCGGCTATAGCCTTTATATGAGTGGAGGATGTACCGCTGCATATAACAAAATAATCGGCAATAATAGTAATATCATGAATATCAATTATGCTTATATCCTTTGCCTTCTTATCTTCCATAACCGCAACGATTTTGTCTACCAATGTTTTTGAATCCAATATTTTGCACCTCATCTTCTGATTGTTTTATATTAGGGATTATAATCATTTCCAAGTATAATCGTAATATCAAAATAAGGCTCAGCCTGTATTTCTTCTGAAACCTTTGATATTTTTAGCATGTTGCTTATTGCACCAGTCTTTATGCCCTTCTTCCTTACAATTATTTGAGACGTACTTTGAATATTGCCCGTTTCTGCAGTTGCCTCAAATCCCTGTGCCACAAGCATAGTCTTAACCTCTCCTGCAAGACCATTTTTACCAGTACAGTTAACAACCTGTACTCTGGTTTTTCCGCTCTTCTTTGTAGTTTCTGCCGAATCTTTAGCAGAACCCTCAACAGGCTTACTATCCACTACGATTTTCCCTGGTGTCTTTGATGCAGGTGTAGAATTAACAGGTTGCTTTTTTACTTCAACAACCTTTTTATCAAAAACACCTGAATCTTTATAAAAATTTACTCCTACTATAATTGATGAAAATAGTAGTAAAAATGTTCCTACTGCATAAAATACGAATTTAATAAATTTCCCCATTTTTATCTCCAAAACTATTTTTACTCGTTTTTTTGTTTCAATAATAATATACTGTTTCTTGCCTCAATAGTAAATGGATGAATTAAGCCATTATGGCTAATAACGTATTTTATTACACTGTTAAAAGCACTAATCAAAGCACGATCCAAATCAATGAATGCCAAATTCCGGGCTTCCTCTACATCACTGTGATTTCTTCCCGGCTCAATGTAATCGGCCAAAAAAATTATTTTATCCATTGTACTCATTTCCGCAAATCCGGTAGTATGATACTTAATAGCATTTAATACATCAGAGTCTTCAACACCGTACTTTTCCCTTGCCAGTACAGCTCCTACTGCTCCATGCATGAGGAATAACTGCTTTTCCTCAATAGGAGTAAGTTCTATGTGATTTTCAATACAATACTGTTTTATTTCATTATCTTCAAGATTCTTTGCACAATCATGCAAAAGTCCTGCCACTTTAGCCTTTTCTACATCCTCACCATAATGTTGAGCCAATTCTACAGCAACTTTCATAGTATTAACAGAATGAATGTACCGGCCTGGTTTCAGGGACTTTTTAAGCAGCATATCCATTTCACTAAAATTCATTTTTCATCCTCTTAAATGTACAAATTATTTTCTTTTATATAGCGCTCAACGGACTCGGTTATAAAATATTTAACAGATTTACCATTTCTTACTCTATCTCTTATAAAAGTTGATGAAATTTCAATCAAGGGCGCTTCATACCCTATAATATTAACGCCATATTCACTCTTTAAATAATTTAATCGGGTCTTAAATTCTTCATCATGGAAACCGGGCCGCATTAGTGCTATAAAACTTGTTAGTTTAAATACCTCTTCCGGACTTTTCCACTTCAGAAGATCCATTACAACATCCGCACCAATTATATAATAAAACTCCGTCCCCTTAGGATAAAGTTCATGCAGTTGTTTAAGAGTATCTACCGTATACGTGTACCCTGGACGTTCTATTTCAATAGAAACAGCTTCAAAATTTGGATTGGTACTGATTGCACATTGTACCATATTCAATCTGTGAATAGGATCAGTTACTGAAGCAATATCTTTGTGAGGCGGTTTTCCCGATGGTATAAATAATACCTTATCAAGTGCAAATTCGCATCGTACCATCTCAGCAACTGCCAAATGTCCAACATGCACAGGATCGAATGTGCCTCCGCAAATACCTATTTTCTTACCATTATCCAAATTAAACGTCCTTTCAGAATATATATTGTTATTATTTTGCTGCAATATAATCTACATTATAGCATAAAATATTTAACTGTTTATTACAAATGTAAAAGTTTATCTAGAAAATATTACACAAGAAAAGGAGCTGTCACCAAATAGAATTCAACAGCCCTTTTCTTTTCTTAACTTAATCAATCATCAGCTTCTTCCTTGTCGGAATCTTTTTTCGAGGCTGATTTATTTCGTTTACGAAGTGCTTCACTGATTATATATTCTATTTGACCATTTACAGAGCGAAATTCATCATCAGCCCACTTCGATATTTCTTCCCACATTTTAGGACTGAGCCTAAGCAAAATTGTCTTTTTTTCCGCCATAGTACCATCGCCTTTTTTAATTATGCAATGTTCCGGTGTTTATTACCGGCTGCGTATTTTTCTCTCCACATAATACCACTAATAAGTTGCTAACCATTGCAGCTTTTCTTTCTTCGTCAAGTTCCACTATTTCATTTTCACTGAGCTTATTAAGCGCCATCTGAACCATTCCAACAGCACCCTCAACAATTTTCTGTCTTGCTGCAATAATGGCAGCCGCCTGCTGTCTTTGAAGCATTGCTGCAGCTATTTCCGGTGCATATGCCAAATGAGACAACCTTGCTTCTTCTACAATTACACCTGCTTTTCCAAGTCTTTGCTGAAGTTCGTTTTTAAGTGCTTCTGCAACCTCATCAGTACTTCCTCTTAATGAAATTGTGTGAGTATCTTCGGTATTGTCATATGGATACATTCCTGCCAAATGTCTCAAAGCAGACTCACTCTGAACATTTACATAGTCAACATAATTATCAACGTCAAATATAGCCTCAGCGGTATTTTCAACTCTCCACACGATTACTGCCGCTATTTCAATAGGATTACCCATTTCATCGTTAACCTTTATCTTTTCACCGTTTATGTTTCTTGACCTTAATGAAATCTTTTTCTTTGAATAAAAAGGATTAGCCCAGTGCCAACCTTCCTTTTTAATAGTTCCCGCATACTTTCCAAAAAGAATCAAAACCATGGCTTGATTTGGCTGAATAGTAAAAAATCCCGGGAGTATAAATATAAATACCGTAAACAGTACAACGCTAAGTGCAATTAACAGTGTAGTGGTCTTAGTTACTCCTATTCCAAAAGTCACTACGCTCAAAATAAGAATAAGAATGGACAACAGAAGAATGGGACCTCCCGAAGCAGTTTTTCCATCAATCTCTTTCATAATCATCAAACCCCCTAAAAAAATAGTAAATTAATATTAATATGATATCTAAATGATATCATATTAATATTATAATTTCAATATTTTCCATACAAAAATTATTCTTCAATCATGCGTATTAATTTTTCAACATCAATTATTTTTATTGCTTCCTTATGAAATTCAATAATCCCCTTGTCCCTCATTATTCCCATTTCTCTTGACATGGAAGGTCTTGATATATTTAAGAATTCCGCCATTTCATTTCTGTTTACGGGAAGTCTAAAAGTGTTACTGCCTGCCTTTTCCATGTATTCAAGTAAAAAGCTTGCAATTTTTGAGTTAATTCCTTTCATTGAAAGATATTCTACTCTTCTGTTAAGCATAATTGCTCTTGTAGAAACGCTTTTCAAAAGGTTCCTTATAAGCTGTGAATGATGAGAACAAGCTTCACTGCATTGATTTAATATCATTTCATTTTCTATAAACATTACACGGCAATTGGTTTGAGCCTGAACGTTTGAAGGCCACTTTTCCGTACCGGAAAATGCTATGACCTCACCAAAAATACTTCCCGGTTTGATAAGATTCATCATTACACGGTTCCCTGCCGCATTTTCCTTTGTCACAACTCCGTTACCCTCAAGAAGTATACCCATCCCATGATATCTACTCCCTGCCATTACAATATAATCCCCCTTATTATAGCTATAAATCTTAGGGTTGAAGCATTCAAGGATTGATATAATTTTTTCACTACTAAAGTTCTCAAACAGCTCACAATTGAGAAGAACTTCCGTTATATTTTCGATTTCACCTTTGTTTAATATCATAGCTTCCTCCTTTTGTATCCCCAGATACCGAACATAGTATAATTATACCTTATAATCATTACATAATCATTTAGACGGCAATCAAATAAAATCTATATTTATGGAGGATTATATTATGAAGAGAAATATTATAAAGATAGATGAAGAAAAATGCAACGGATGCGGGCTGTGTGTCACTGCATGTCATGAAGGTGCCCTGGTTATAGAAAACGGCAAAGCAAAGCTTATATCCGACAGTTACTGTGACGGACTTGGCAATTGCCTGCCCGAGTGTCCCACAAATGCAATAACCATTGAAGAACGTGAAGCAGATGCTTACGATGAAGAACTTGTCAAAAAGAATATAGCAATGAAAGCTGCTAAACAAACTCCCTCGGTACAGCACCACATGCATGGGGGATGTCCTGGTTCAAGAGCCATGGCAATAAAGAAAACTCCAGCAGCAGAACCTGTAACAAACGCAGCTTCAGTTCCGGCAGTATCAGAGCTTATGCAGTGGCCATGTCAAATCAAGCTGGTTCCGGTAAACGCACCATACTTTGACAACTGTGATCTGCTGATTGCAGCCGACTGTACAGCATATGCATATGCAAACATTCACAAGGATTTTATGAAAAACAGAATTACTCTTATAGGATGTCCTAAGTTGGACGAAGGTGATTATTCCGAGAAACTTACAGCAATTATTGCAAATAATAACATTAACAGTGTGAAAGTTCTCAGAATGGAAGTCCCTTGCTGCGGAGGAATTGTAAATGCGGTTAAAACTGCCTTGATTAATTCTGGAAAAATGCTTCCTTGGAGTATTGTAACAATAGGTACTAACGGAGAAGTACTGCAAAGTTAATTAGTGGAATTGGTGGTTTAAATTGAATATTTTTTCCATTATAATAGGTCTGTAGGCAAATTGTATGCCTGCAGGCCTTTTAATTTATAAATAGGAGGATTATTTATGCTTATAGGAATAATTGGAGCTATGGAACAGGAGATAAAGCTGTTGGCAGAAAGCATGCTTATAAACGAAACAAAAATTATTGCCATGCGTGAATATTATATCGGTAAACTATTTGGTAAAGACGTTGTTCTAGTTTTCTCAAAGTGCGGCAAGGTCGCAGCAGGTTCAACCGTTACTACACTTATAGAAACTTTTAAGGTTGATGTTGTTCTTTTTACTGGCGTTGCCGGAGGTGCAGACAAAAATCTAAAAATTGGCGATATAGTTGTTGCGGACAAGCTTGTTCAGCATGACATGGATGCAAGCTCCTTGCCTGGATTCAGCAAATTCGAAATACCTCTTTTAGGTGTGGGAACATTTATTGCTCCCTCTCATATGGTGTCGCTGGGTAAAAAATCTGCTGAGTTTTATGTATCTACTTGCTTAAAAACAGATGTAGATGAAAGCATATTAAAAGAGTTTAATATCTCTACTCCAAATATTGTAACAGGTACTGTGGCGAGTGGCGACCAATTTATTGCTGACAGCAGCAAGGTTTTAAGCCTTACACAAGAAATAGAAAATCTAAAGTGCATCGAAATGGAAGGTGCAGCTGTGGCTCAGGTTTGTTACGAACATGGTGTAGATTATATTATATTCCGTGTTATTTCCGACAAAGCAGATGAGCATGCAAATATTAACTTCCCCAGATTTATTGAAGAGGCAGCCTCTCATTTTACCAGAGGAATTATAGAACACTTTGTTTCAGAAATTGCATAAATTAAAGCCGGATTAAACCGGCTTTTGTTTTCTCTTTTTCATAAAATTAATTAACGTATTTGTTTTACATAATATATACCACTTCTTTTAAATATATCACATTTCAGTATAGTATCTGGATTTGAAATAAATTATATCTAGATATTATGTAACACCAATCACATAATCTTAATATAATACTAATGTGAATTAAGAAAATTATTTTTAGGTGATTTAATATGCCATTATCAGACCGAGAACTACTTGCAAGATTAATACGATGTGAAGCTGAAGGCGAAGGAGACGATGGTATGAGAGGGGTCGCCTCTGTCGTTATGAACCGAGTAACTGTCCCTTATGGCGAATTTTACAGACTAGTTCATGGCAATATCAGAGCTGCTATTTTTCAGCCCCGCCAGTTTACTTGTGTAATGGAAGTCGTTAATGGTCAATATAACCCTCAAAACATATATAATATGACTCCATTGCAAATACATTACGATATAGCCGATTGGGCTATGGCAGGGAACACTCTTGGTGCTGTAGTAAACTCTTTATGGTATTTCAATCCGTTCAAGCCCTCTTGTACTTCCTTTTTCCCTCCCGGTGAAAACGGAACGTTTTTGACTAGGATAAAACAGCACTGTTACTATATTCCAACTCAAAAATATGCACGTACCTAAATTTCAATGAATCTTAAAGAAAGGAAGTAAAGTAAATGAAAAGCTCACATACTCCATATTACAACATACCGGATTGCTATTTTGACGACCGGCAGAATAACAATATGATAAACCCCGGAAGTTTTCCTACCGGAATACCTACAGGCGGCCCTTATGGCTCTACAGCTATGGGCTCTACATCGACTAGTCAGACAATACCATTTATGAATACTCAAAACCAACCAATGACACAACCTCCAACTGTAAATCAGCAGCTAAATCCATTAGCACCCATTACCCCTACAACCGAAGCCCAGCCGATGACAACTCAAAGTATTGAGTATATGAACGGATTCTTAAGAACACAGATAGGTAAAACCGTTAGGGTAGAATTTCTTATCGGAACAGGAACGCTTATAGATAAATTCGGCACATTGCTTGCTGTTGGTGCTAACTATCTTGTATTAAGGCAGGCTGAAACCGATGATATCGTTGTTTGTGATTTCTTTACCATTAAATTTGTTACATTTTACCTTTAATCTAAAGTAAAATACTCCACTTCATTGATTAGAATAATGCAAGGTACAAATTGTATATTGATAATACATACTCAATATTCAATTTGTACCTTATATTTTATGTATCTATAATGACTGTTATTGGCATTATATGAATATATAAATGTTTTTTGGAGGGTAAAGTGAAAGATCAAAAACTCTGGAGATACTATGACTTGATAAAATTTCTGACATTGATTAACGGCGAGTTATATTTTGCACGTGCAGACAGTTTTAAAGATAAATATGAAGGTGCAATACCCAAGCAAACTTTTCAAAGTATGATAGAAAATTTCAAAGATTACAGCACTGCCAAAAACAAAGATGATATAATACTTGAATTCCAAAAAATTTTCAATGAAAAAAGAAAAAAAGCTGCAATAAGCTGCTGGCATATCAATGATACCGAATCTGCTGCAATGTGGGAATTATATTCAAAAGCTGGCTTTGGAATTGCAGTCAATACTACTATAGAAAAGCTGGCAAATTCATTGGTTATTCCCGAGGGATATAAAATGATTATGTCACAAGTAAACTATATAGATTTTGACAAGGAAAACAATACCGACTACATTTATAATGAACTTCTTCCTTTTAAAAATAAAAGAAAAGAATTTATTTACGAAAATGAGTTCAGAATTATTCTTTATAAGGAAAGTAAAGACTCAACCTCTGTTTCCTCTTACCCTGATAAAACCATTCTTGCTGACAAAGTGAGGCAAAGGTTTCATTTTGGGCTTGAAAATCTCCCCTCAGAAGGGATAAAAGTTAAAGTAGATCCTTCTAAAATCATTCTAGAGATACTGGCTTCGCCCTATATGAAAAATTACGAGGTAAAAGAAATCAAAAGACTTCTTGATATTATAAACAGCCACAATAACACGAACTTCACAATACGCCATTCTAACATTTATGACAATTTAAATTATTCAAAGTAAAAGTGGTTGTTGCAAAACATAAAGCTTTTTGATTTAATACCTGTACTCCCGTATAAAATTGTACCAATGATTTTTTTCAAAATCACATCCTGTGATTTGATTTTTCTAAAATTAAAAAAAGTACGAAAAATATTCTTTGAAAATAGCCTGAGAACGCCAAAAAACTCGCTAACATAGCGAGTTTTTAGACAAATTGTGGCGTGCCCATGGGGATTCGAACCCAAGACCTACGGCTTAGAAGGCCGTAAAATCGCGTTTTACTCAATTTATTGTGAACCACTTGATACTACTGCACTTTATAATTATTTGTTTTAACCCATTTTGTTGAGTATTTGACAACTTTTAAATTACTCAATAAGTAATTAAATACGATTTTAAAGTTTGGATGGGCAAATTTCACGGCATAAAACCATGTATCTTTCTAGTGAGTTAACAACATTTCTAAGATGAATTATTTCGATATCTTTATCTGTCATTTTATCGGATAATTCATTATATGCAGATGAATATTCATCCCATGCTTTTATTGCTTCTGTATTTTGTTGATTGCCATTCATAATACTTTTCTCTCCTAAATTTTAAATTTGGAGGAATGTGCAAAAATATAACATAAATAATGTGCCAAATTGTTTTTGACATAGGTAAAATTCTACAGTAAAATTAAATGTGAAATGTATGTCTATTCGTACATTTCTTGCACATACCTCGATATGGGGTGTGCTTAAAAGAGAGTTTATCCTATACTTCGCCGTGTAGTAAACTCTCTTTTTTTAACTCCCTTTCCAGTGCAATTTTCCTGATAAGTTATCACCTCCCCTAATAAATTTTTATTAAAATTGTGTTTTGAATGTTTTAATGAAAGAGTAATGTAATTTAATAAAAATATTTACCAAATATTGTTGTCAAAGTATATAATTAAATGTTACGATAATATTATAACAATTGGTACAAATTTTTCCATACATATATTTCTACAAAATTATATAAAATTCTATTTTTTATGTGCTTATATTACCTTGTATGGGGATAGTAACTGGAGGTTAACATGATAAACATTGCCGTTTTAGAAGATGATCCGAAAATTATTTCGGATTATGAAAAGAATCTGCCATGTATTTTAGAAAAAAATAATATTGAAGGAGAATTGATTGTTGTAACAGATTCACCAGATAGATTTATTGATAAAGTCAAAAAAAGTATTGTCAACGTCTGTATAATTGATATCAATCTTCGAACAAACACAACTGGAATGCACATTGCTGAACTTATACGTGAAGAAGGAATAAATTGTGAAATAATATTTATGACCGGTCACCTGGAATATATGCAACAGGCTTTTAGCGTAAAAGCATTTAATTTTATAACGAAGCCAGGTTGGTCAGCATTGGAAACAACACTAGTAAAAATATCAAGAGAGCAATCTAAGGGGCTAAGGTCGTGTATAGATATAAAATGTAATTCTCAAATTTTTTTTATTTCTATCAACGATATTTATTATATAGAACGAATTCAAACAAAAACTTATATATATACTAAAAATGATATTTATTCCACATATGAAGGGTTAGAGGAACTTGCCGCAAGAATAAACGATCCCCGAATTAAACGTTGTCATAGATCTATTTTTGTCAATATCGAATATATTCATTGTCTAGATATGAAAAGTAAGATTCTGACACTAACTAATGGAGTTAACTGTAATATAGGCCCCAAATACTATAATAATTTAAAAGATTGGAGGGACTTTTTATGTTTGTAGGCGTTTTATTAGTTAATACTTTTTTCGCTATGGTCACAGCATGGCTAATATTTTATTTTATTAAATCAACCTTTGTTATAAACATTACACAATCAAAATTGATTTGTTTTATTTTTAGTTTTGGTATTTTAAACGGTTCTGTATCATCTTTATGGACTAAATATATTAACTTCTCACAGAGTATTCAGCTAATAAAACCAATTTTATTACTAGTCTTAAGTGTTGTGCTTATAAAATTTCTTTTAAAGGCAGAATGGTTACAGGTAATTTTATCATTTTGCTTTATATCATTAATCATGGGCATATCAAACTTTTTGGTTCCAACGATTATTAAAGTTACTGTTGAAGATACCCAAACGGATTTTAAAACTTTTTTATTAGTTAATATACTAATAAACTTGTTAACTACACTAATTGTAGTTTTTACTCCTTACATAAAAAACATTGGTAAAGCCAAAAATCTTAATCCAATAGCATTTTTACTTTTACTTACTTTTGTAATAATGGCATTAAATTTTGGTGTCCACTATGTATCAAGTTTTAATCCGATTACTTTTACTGCTGCTTTGATATCATCGCTTGCTTATTTTTTATCTACGCTTATATACATATCTAGGTTTAGTAAATATGAACTTAAAATGGAAGAGCAAAAGCAACAAGCATTTTATAATGAATCACTGTCTACTTCCCTTCAAGATTTGCGAAGATTCAAGCATGACCAGAACAATCATTTGTCTGTCATCGAGGGTATGTTGAGGATGGGAAAAAGTCAGGAAGCATATTCTTATTTACAAGAGATAACGTCATCAAGTGATAATAATATAAATACAGCAATATTTAACTTAAGGAATGCAGGACTTTTTTCTATAATATCATCAAAGATGGATAGAGCAAAAAAATGTGAAGTAGATTTTAAATTAAATACTATTGGTGTTATTGACTCAATAGATAATATAAAGATATCCGACCTGTGTGAAATTATCGGTATTTATCTAGACAATGCAATCGAAGCTGCCTCCGAAAGTGATATGAAACAGGTTGAAGTATTGGTTATAAGTTCTGATACTAGTATAGACATAACTATTAAAAATAGTTGTAAACAGTCTCCTGTGATGCACAAAATAAAAATAGATGGATATTCATCAAAAACTGGTACTGATAGAGGTCATGGTCTATCTATAGTAGATAAAATCCTTCAAAAATATAAAAACGTATTGAATAATATAAATTTTGATGAAAATGCAATGCAATTCGTTCAAATGCTAAAGATTGAAAAAGGCTCATAAAGCCTTTTTCCGATTCTTAGCATTTTTTCTGATTATTTTATTAATGACTCCGGGCATTTTCTTTGATGCATAGACCAAAGCCAACATCCGTTTGCTGAAGCAGTTGAAAAGAATAAACTAATCATTGTTATCCCTAAAAGAACGAATAGTTTGATTTTATGTGGTCTTATCTTCATGATTTCCACCTCCTTGATTAGACAACGTATTGCCCGTTATTTTATAAACAATTGGTGTCAACATCAGGGATACAATTAAAGAATTCAAACAAATAAGATTGCTAAATTCACTAGGTACAAAAAATGATATTGAAAATAGTATCAATAATGATGTCAGTCCGAAAATCCTTAGTTTCTTTCTGTGATATTTAGAGCGAACAGGTTTGCATGGCAAATCAGCAGGAGCATATATAAACGATAGAATTATAGCAATAGGAAAGCCTACCAAATTGATATGCGGAATGTTAAACATTAAAGATAAATAAATGCTACCATATATGAAAATAGGATAGGTAATAATGCATTGTATCTGAGTTTTTGAATGTATTCCTCCTAAAAAAACTCGAAGCATCCCAAAGGTAACTATGGCTACCAGTACATGTGTTAATAGATTAAGGGGCAAAGAGATAAGTATCAAGGCTAATACTTTAGGAGTATCACTCAAAGCCATATAAAGACCGTATTCAATACGTTCGGCCTTATCTTGATATTCAGGTAAACTTTGAACAATTTCATTAGTAATACTTTTTGTAATACTTTCTAACATTAAAATCACCCTATATTATTTTATACCATAAGGGATTATTTGTCGATTATTGTTTTTTAAAACATTATTTTGTATTTTGTTAATCATTTTCCAACCAATGTTCAACATCAACCTCCCCTGACAATCTGCCAGGGGAATATCAGAAAATCTTACTGCTTAGTCCCGCAATTCATGCATATAAAATCTGTAGTAGTTGTAATTTTCCCTTTTGAACCTCCCCGGATCAGTGGAACTATTATCCATAAACCAAGTGTCATAATTGTAAGAAAAATATGTACTAGAGTCATTAAGCAACCTCTCTTTTTAATCTTACCATGAGTATTGGCAATAGCTTGAATATTTTGGCTCCCACATTTTTTACATATCATAAAATCATCCTCGTATATATATTTATATATAATTTAACATTAAATGTAATTAAATACAATATTCAACTAATATATTGGCTATTGATAAATTCAATAAAGTTATATGTATTGTATTATTTTGTAATATATTGTATAATTTTATTATCATTTCTTGATTCACATCAAAAATTTGAAAATTTCTTGATTACACAAAAGACGGGCTTCGGCTCGTTTTTTGTTTGCATGCTATTTCAGGCTTATGCGAACTAACATTTGCGAGTAAACAAATACTGCATACTTTTTAAATATGCAGCTAATTTAAGTTGTTTTATATAAATAATCTTAACTAAAATTGGAATTTAGTATTTAGGAACAAAGTAATATTCCATTGGATTTTTTTCTTTATCTAACTTACTACGGCTACAAACCAATATGTTCTTAAATAGAATTGATCTTTGGTCTCCAAGTATTACATTATGATATGTTAATGGATCAGCTTCCTTTACACGCGATGTATCGAACAATTGTACATAGATATTTTGACTATTCCCTTTTAAGCAATTATAAGCACAAGTAGGTGACATAGGAAACACCTTGCAAAAGCACATTTGTGCCACCAATACATTTAATTCCTTACCTGCATTCTTCCTTTTGTCAAAACTTCTTTCGTATACTTTATAGTTTCTTTCTATAAATGTTCGTTGAACAGTTGGATATATATATACTGAATAGTTCTCTTTATCCTCTTGTACTAAACTTAGTTGAATATTATCATCATTTGTATTTTCGTTTTCATTCCAAGCAAAAAGGGTATTAAAAAAATCGTTTCCTACCAACTTATCAGAAAAACCAAACCCAAGAAATAAATCTCGCTCATTAGTTGCCATTATCATCCCTGTCCATTTGTTACCATCCCAATTTTGGGGCAAAGGCTGAACCAACATTATCGTATGTATAAAGATTATTTGTTCAAAAATTTGATCTATAAAAAATAGAGCTATCGAGAAAAGCATTGAATGATACCAAGTTGAAAAAGCAATGACAGACGATGCGATACCGATTATTGTTAATAATCTCAATATCCACTTTACGCTTTTTTCATTCTTCTCGTTTACTTTTATATGTGGCATTTTGTCTTGTATCACCACATCGAATTTAGAACGAATATAGTGCAACTTAACTTGCATTCTCCGTATGTTCCTACGAAATTTATTTAATATACTTTGCATATTTATCTCCCCAACAGTTTATTTAGAACAATAAATTCCTATTTAACATTGCACCGAGATTTCAAACTGTTATTTACTACTACTTATTTTATAATATAATGCTAAAAAATGGAATATAAATGACTTATATTAGACTATTGCGATCTAATTTTTTGGTAAATATTCTTAGAATAAATATATAAATTAGAAGGTTTTTACAAAATATAGTAGAATATTAAGAATATTACAAATATTTATTATGGACATATAATGGGATGTTAGAAATAATACGTAAATTAGAACTATTGATAATTTAAGGAGTAAAAATGGATATATTTAATAAAAGGCCTTTTAAAACTATAAATGCAGATAAGTTTGATTTAGAAGAAGTAATAAAAATGTTTGTTAATCCATTAGATGCACTAGGTGATCCATTTAGTTTTGAAAGCAGTATCATAAAAGGTGAGATGGGAACTGGCAAGACAATGTATTTACGTGCGAATCATGCTATTTATGATTATCAGTTATTGCAATCAATGATAAATGGAGAACCTTTAATCATTCCTATATATATTAAATTGAGTGATTTTTCTGATAGCAAAGACCCTCGTACAATATATCAAAATATAATTAAAAAGCTTATTTCAGAACTCTCAAAAATGTATAAGAAATTTGCGGATAAAGAGAATTTTGCGAATATACATAAAGGTATAGTAAATTTGCCAAGTACCTACTTTAATTATGGTGTTCTATCAAAAATTGAAGAAAAAGTTCGGAAGTTAGATGTTGAGCAGTATAAGGAGAAAATATTAAAACAGTTGGATACTAAATGTGGATTGGAGCATCAGCTTATTAAAGCATCTGCTTCTTACCATAATGAAAAATTAGTTGAAATTACTGAACGCAAAGATGTTAGTTTTGCTGATCTGGAAAAAGCATACGAATGGATTTTAAGAGAAGGGACAGATAGGATATTATTTCTGTTTGATGAAGCTGGTTCTTTGTCTACAAAGTTTTTTAATGAAGAGGGGGATTCGTACTTTGAAATTTTAATGAACCAACTTAGAACTTTAAAAGAATCCGAAATTAAAATTGCTGTTTACCCTCATACTGCTTCTGATAAGTTGAAAAATGTTAAGTTTGGACAACCTATAGTTCTAAAAGAAAACATATATAATATTGATGGTTACAAAAAGTTTAGAAATAAAGTAATAGAATTAGTAGACCGATATTTGGAGAATTATTCCATAAATTGTAAGTTACATGCAAACAACATTTTTGAAATGCATGAATCGAATGAGTTTGGTGATTCTATTGAACAATTAATCTTTGGATCCAATGGCGTTATGAGATACTTTGTTTATTATGCAGATATAGCTATGAAAATATGTGACTCAAAAAATAAAAGTAAAATTGATAAACAAGATGCTATAGCTGCTTTAACAGAAGCAGGTAATGAAACGAAAGGACGTTATGGCGATAGGGATCAAGAATTTTTAGACAATATTGAAAAAAGACTTCGTGCAAATAAAGGAACATTTAAATTTAGATATCTGTATAAATCTCTTCAGCTACAAAAATTCATTGATAAAAATAATAATCAGAGCATAATAAGAACTGTCGACTCATCTTCTAAAAAAAAGGGTACAGTATATTCTCTCGATTATGCATATTGTGTTTCACAAAATATAGCTACACATTACGAAAAGAATTCTCAAAAGATTGATCGAGAAAGAAGCTATTTAACTGGTGAGTGGATTTCAAGACTTGTTACAATAAAGGATAATAAAGATGATATTTTCGAGGCCGACGTAATATTAATAGGCACTATAAACTTTTTGCTTGAAGATAAAACATATGTTATATGTGAAAACGGTGAAAAATATCTATTATTAAAAGATAATATATTAAATATTGAAAAGGGATTAAAAATCGGTAAACAAATTGAATTTACTCCCCTTGAAATAGATGGCGTAAAATACTGTAGCCACGCAAAAATTTTGTAATTTGATAAACAAATATATCTTTTGAACCATTTCAGGGAAAAATGGCAAATAAGAACGGATGCATAATATAAAGAATTGATTTAGGGGTTACACTACAAGAAATCTCGTATTTTTATGTAGAATAGGAATTGTCGAAATTTGCATAACGTGTAATTATCTTGGTCAATGAGAAAGCAATGTATTTATTTTGAGTAATCGATTACTTGATCTCATATTTCAGAAAGACCCAGCTATAAAAAGCCTAGGGGTTAAATAAGCTTTTTAAGGGGTTAAATAAGCTTTTTAAATTGTGCAATGAGCATTACCTGAAAGTTACCAACTGTGAACCGGAGTACCGTTTATTTATATTTTGAAACGTGGGATGTGTGGCTCTATGTGCTTATTTTGGATTATATCAGTTATTATAGATTAATTATTTCAATAAAAAAATATAGGGGGAATAAAACTATGTCAAGATGTACAGCACCAGTTAACGGTCATCGCACAGCAAGTGGAAGGGCAAACTGCCCAGTATGTGGAGGGGGAGGTCGTTATGGAGGTTACAACCCTTATCCATCATATTCTGGACCGTATTCTTCATCATCACCGTATTCTTCATCATCAAACATTTCTACAAGTCGTAGTAGTTATGGCGGACAAACTAAGACTAAAGCACGTTGGTCTTCAGTTGGTTCTACTATTTTATATACTCCTGCGGAAATTCGAACACTTACCCCTGTGCGTGAAAATGTTGAGAAGCGTTCGAAATTACCAGATTTACGAGATGTTTTTCTTTGTCACGCTTGGGATGACCGTAAAGGCGCAGCTAAAGAATTACACGATTTACTTGAATCAAAAGGTGTAACTATTTGGTTTAGTGAAAAGGATGTTCCTTTAGGTTCATCTTTACTTCGTGAAATTGATAAAGGGTTGGCAAAATCTCGTGTCGGTATTGTATTGGTTACACCTTCGTTTCTTAAACGTATTGAGGGAGAAGGAATAGCAGATAAAGAACTTTCAGCTTTGCTAGCTCGTGATTTGCTTATCCCTATTGTACATAATACGACTTTTGAGAATTTACGTGAAGTTAGTCCGTTACTTGGCTCGCGAAGTGGCTTAAGTACTATTGAAGAATCAATGGTAGATGTTGCGGCTAAAATAGCGGAATTGGTTACTACATAAACGATATAAAAAATCAAACTCTATGGATGAATAGCACTGCCGATAACGAGCGGTTTGGCATAACGGCTGCACTAACCCTGCAGAAAAGGTAGTTTGAAATTGAGAGTTTATAGCTCGCTTGAAAGGAAGTGCCGCCGGACGTTGTAGGCAATGGACAAGTTTAGTAAAAGCAAACTCAGCAGTTCGAACTATTTTATGAACTGCCAATGATGTTTATAATCACAAAACTAAATATGTTTTGATATTAGTTGAACTGCCCTCAAATACTGAGGGCAGTTCAACTAATTAATAATTCCTAATTATAACTTCCCCATACCGCCTATCTCCATCTGAATACCTTGAAGTAAGGTTGTGGTTCCTTTCAACACCTTCTATTATAAAGTCCTTGTATAGCTCCCGGACAAATCCACAATCATTATATGATAATATGAACTTGCCTTTCAGGTTCTTAAGTACTTTACAGAGTCGCTCATGATCCTCCTGGGCAAACTGTGCCTGATAATACTTTTCGGTGCCGTAGTAAGGCGGGTCCAAGTAAAAAAGAGCTGAAGGCTTATCATAAACCTTTATCAATGATTCGAAGTCCTTGTTTTCGACAACTACCCTAGACAGTCGTTCCTGAATCCGGTTTAAATACTCTACAGACGTTGAAGTATCTCTTTTTATACATCCATAGGAGCTCACGTTACAACCATAGCTCGTTTTTATAAGCATAAAAAATCTTGCTGCCCTTTGTATATCCGTCATGCCTCTGATATTATACTGGGCCTTGAAATCCTCAAAGAGCTCCCTGGAATTAAGCATACAGGAAAGCTCCCGCTGCAGCTCCTGACAGTGGTATTTAATACACCGATATAAATTAACCAGGTCACTGTTGTAGTCATTATATACTTCCATTTCAGCATGCTTGTCGCTGTAGAATAACACCCAGGCAGCTCCTCCGAACACCTCTATATACCTATCAAAATTATCCGGAAACCGTTTTACAATCTCCTTCCTTAAAAGTTTCTTACCGCCTATCCATCCAATAAAACTATTCATAAAATAAAATCCCTCCAAAGTTATTGTTAGGGATGCCGTGGAAATTTATCGTAGTACTATAGTTGTTAACACCCTATTATAAAAAGTCACCCCCAGGAGTTAACCCTGAAGGTTTAATGAATTAATGCCCTGTACCATTTACTTTGCCATCATCCAAGCTGTCTTTTATCAGGTCAAACCATTCCTGAAGCTTTCGCTCAAGTAGACTTCTAGGTATAAAAAATCTAAGCCAAGTCGGGATCATACTGTATAATTGAGATAACACAAAACCAAACCGTTCTTGCCCCATTTTTGTACCTGTGATGGCTTTTTCAGCTTGAAGAATTAAATTATATGCTAATTCCCTTAATTTTATCCAACGGCGTTTTACAGCCAAATAGACTATGTATTCAACTAGACAAATGCCAACCACAATAATAAACCAATTGTTTAATAGAAACTCTCGCATTATGCCATCCCTCCCAATCTTTTTACTATGTTCATCACAAAGGCCGCAAAGTACTTCTCTGATTTAAGTTTTGGTGTCCACTCTTCAGGCTTAGTTTGGGTAGCCTTTATAACTTCTTCAGCAGTATTAAAATTGTTTCCCAAGATATCCTGACAACACATCAATACTTCCATTGCTTTTGCCTTTGTTATAGGGCCAGCAATGCCGTCTGCTTTTAGTCCTGTCATGCTCTGAAATGTTTTTATATTCATTCCTATATTCACTCCTCTCAATACACTGTTTCTGATTGCTTCCTTTTGGGACAGACTTATACCGTTATGTTCAATCAACTGCACATGCCATGGCTCATAGCTCATCGGCTTAACAAGTCCATATTTCTTCAGTTCATCGTTTCCAAGTGACTTGAACCAGCTGTCTCCTATATCCATTGCAATGCAGTAACAATGATTACTTTTACCATAAGCTGCAGCAAGGCACTCTCCGTTTTTACTGTACACAGAGCCGTCAGCCCGCTGTTTGCTCCCTGGATTGTCAGCAAGTACCTGCCTTGCTATAATCTTTTGCTTCTCCACACTCCTGAATCCTGATGTACAGAGACAATCCCTGCCTTTTGCTACACACAGCGTGTTGACTGCTACAATTAATTTTGGATAAACCGAGGTTTCATCAAGATACTTAAATTTTACTTGGGGCATAGTTCTCATCTCCTTTAACGATCTGTCTTTTAGTCTTCACTGGTAATTCTTTTAATTCATCTACAAGCTTTGTAACTGTTCCGTTACCCCCTAGCTTGTGGTACGCATCATACATTGCTAAAACGCTTTCCAGACCGTGTATAGAGATATGTCCACGGTCAATATACATGTCATAGCACCTTATTATTTCACTTCTTAAAAGTGATTGTGTACCTTCTTTAAGAGCCTTTTGATCACATGATTGCCTATGTATACGTTTTGACAATATTTTATACGCCGCTCCCAACCCTCCCGATGCAATTCCAAACAGCACTTGCATCCAATATTTGATAATAAAATCTTTCATTTTATGTCCTCCTTAAAGATGTTTTGAGTAAAGTAAAAGGACTACCCATTTCTGAGTAATCCTCTTTGTACATATTAACATGCTAATACATCCATATAAATTTGGTTCAAGGTAACAAAAAAATGATAACTTTACATTTAAATTTTTATAGCAGTTCGCCTAATTCTATCTAATATTTCTCAATCGTATTAACTAAGAATACAAAAAGGCCTTATAGTTCAGCGTGATTCTTTTCATTAATAACTCTCAACCCCTTTACCATATCTATTAACGAACAAATATAGTGTGCTGTTAATAAAGGTATATTAGCTGTTTCAAAATTATTAATTAATATATAATATTCCGGCGAGCTTTCTATTAGGTGTAGTAGATCCCGTATTTCCACATCTATTTGATTGTTATAGTGTGATATTATTTTATTACTTCCTTCGTTAGCATAATATATAATCTTATCAAACAATTCTTTTCTCTTGATTGTATAGGTAATATCACTTACTGAAATTTCAACGTCTGATTCCCAAAAGCCCTCTTTAGTTATGATTTTACCTATTTCACCATTTTTCATACTTAAAATATTAATTCTTCCATTAGGCTTGCTTATATTACCCTTTGCTAATAACCTTTCTAATAGTCCTTCCATATTCTCACAGTACATTTCCATATACTGTATTGCTATATCTTTAACTTTACTTTCTTGTCTTCTATATCTTTCTGAAGCCAAAAAATCTATAAAATATATTGTAACCAGAACACCTAAAAATTCAGCTAAATAATTATCAGCATTGCTACTATGTATCCTCCATATAACAAGTGGTATAGATATAAACAAAATAAGTATTGAGGTAACCAGTCCTAGGCTTTTTATATGCACAAAAAACCTTTTTGCTATTTTTCCGAATATCTTTACAAGATTCATTTCTCCTCCATTGACCTCCTACCTAGAGAACGTATATATATTCTATCTCCCTATTTTAACATTAATTTCCATGTAGTTGAAGAGTTTTACATATTTATCCTATAATCTTCGCCTTCTGTCCTTCAGTTATCCATCCTTTACTTACTGCAATATCCAGCTGCTTTTCAGTTAGTTCATTTTCCTTATATAAGTACCTCAACCTTTCAAACATACTTTATCCCTCCTGTAAATTTGATGTGATGAGAGTGTCAATTTGTGCCTGCATATTAAGATTATCCAAGATTAATGTATCAACCATTTTCTGTAGCTTTTCAATTTCTGTTTTCTCTGCAATAAGTTTTACTCCATCTCTATAGAAATAACCGTCTTGATATGTATCACCAATTCCAACCGGTGTATTCCCGCACATAATTGCACCAATGCTGTAAGCAAAAGATTGATCAGCTATTATTATATTTTCTACAGTTATTCCATCCTGTGCTAGTATCGCACATCTTAAATTTTCCATGATACCCTCCTCTAATAACCCCATCTTACGATAACTATACCTGAACCACCAGTTCCACCAGTTCCTCTAGTACTACTTCCATAGCCACCGCCTCCTCCACCGCCGCCGTAGCCACCTCCTCCATTACCTCCAGAACATCCCATAACTCCTACACTACCCGTTTGACCAGCATTTCCAGACCCAGCTGTAAAAGATGATGTTCCGGGGTCTCCAGACGCTCCTACACCAGTTGAAGTATTACCTCCTGCACCACCAGCTCCACCTCCGGCATGTATCCTACCCCAAAAATCTGTAGTAGGTGTACCTTGTCCCGTACCATTGGAACCTGCTCCAGAAGAACCATTAATATAATATGCGGGAGTACCATTGCCACCATTAGAACCTGCTACACCACCCGCAGACCATGTACTAGATGATAAAATCATGCCACCTCCACCAGCACTGCCACCATTTGCTCCATTACTGCTATTTGCACCATTACCGCCGGAAGCTGGAGTAAGTCCGGGAAACGAGGTTGAGCCTCCGGCCTGACCTGCAGTTCCTCCCGAACCAATGTAAATATTTGCGGTTTCAGGAGTAGACACTTTTGTATATGTTTTTGTGTATCCTCCTGCACCACCACCGCCACCTGTATATGTACTACCTAAACTGCTTCCGCCTCCACCGGCTCCGACAAGGAAAACATCTATGTAGGGCGGGAAAATATCATTTTTACCTTTTTCAAATATAATCAATCCTGATGTATAGCATTCAATGTACCCCCTTGAAGCTGTTTCATATACAATTTTACAGGAACCTGAGTAGGATACACTTACTGAACTGGTTCCCTTATTCTGCAAGGGCTGTGGACGGGGAAATCCAATATCAAAATTTCTACGCATTAGAAGTCTCCTCCCATGAATAAAACAGAGTAGCCGGATGCAACCGTTGTTCCCAACGAAATATACAGTTTCTGTCCTGATTTTAAAGCCGGAGGTAAAACTCCTCGCCCATCATTGGCGAAATTTATAGGTAAAAGAATAATATCGCTCCCGGTTACGTTTGCTGTTTGTGCGGTAGTTGCCGGTAATAGAACCTCATGTATAAGTTGAAAATTTGATTCACCTATTCCTGTTCCGTCATTCCAAAATATTCTTAGTACAGTAGCCACATTTGCTCCAAGGGACCTTACAGTAATTGCATCTATTCTTGTCCCGTTTTCTCCTGCCGTGGCTAAAATGACACCATTCGTTACGGGAGCCTTTAAATTCGTATCCGCCACCTGAATGATTTTCCCTGAAAGATTAGGATTTACTGGATAAATCGGCTTTGTATTTGCTGGCATTATAATGCACCCCCTATATTTTGATAAGCGTAAAGATCAGCGGCAACATGAGATGTATCCGAAAGATGTGAATCAAGTTCAGCTGACAATTGTTCAATACTTCCCTGTAACAATTCAATTTTGCTATCTGTGTAGTCTTTTGCAACTGTTTCCAATCCGTCTATTTGATTTTGTAAATCCACGATGTCTGATTGGTTTGCATATATTAAAGACTGATCTATTACAGCTGTGATATTTGAAGCATTACCCACCAATGTTATTACATTTATCTTCCTCTCAAGTATCCCAGTACCGCCCTGAGCGGGTATGTACTCGGCTAAAGCTCCGGCATTTCCATAACAATATAAAATTTCACCAACGTCCGGATCCTGTGCAAACACTCCCAATTCACGCCAATAAAAACCAGTTGCTAATCCTTGATTGGTCAGGACTCCTCCCACCTTTGCTTGGTATCCAGATATTTTTTCTAATTCATTAATGTTCAGGCTTTTTACTTCATGGATAAGCCCAACTAATTCCTCTGTTACCTGTCCGGAAAGCTGGCCGTCTCCGACCGCAATTCGGGTAAATTTTAATTGTGTTCCGATTGCAGCCTTTACCTGTAATACCCTTCCCCTGTTTGTAAATGCTATCATTCCAAAGCTCATTTATTACACCACCTGTTCTACTGTATATACATCACCTATATGTAGGACATTACCATAATAAATAGGTAACTCTGCAGCCATTTCCACTATTACCTGATCCAGTACGGTACTTTTTCTTTTAACCTTTTCAATTGCCTTTGTAAAACGTTCTGCCAACTCTGACGTAGCCGATGAGTTACTGGTTACTACCCGGAAATGAAATGGTTCTCCATCATACTGGAACCATTCCTCAACATACCCGTCTCCGAAATAATCCTGAACCACCTGCTCCACTGAGTACGGTGTTCCCATATACATATGAACCTTATCACTGTTTTTTATAAGTTCCCGCTTTATACTAATGTCCGCTGTGGCATCATACCAGTCCACAAGTAATTCATGTGCCAATGCATCCAGGACTGCCTCCGGTAACTCCTGTACCCTTGCAAGCAACATACAGTTTTTTATGATTCCGGCAATACCTTGTAGTTGTGGAGTTAAGGCTGCACAAAATCCCTGGGTGGTTTTATCACCCAGCATGAATTTAGTCTGAAGCTTTAGGAGGTCTATATTTCCAAGCTGCATTATATCAATCCCCCATAATTAATAGTCATAGTTCCGCAAGCGGCAACTGCATCTGCTCCGATTTCAGTATATACAGGGCTTGTTATGTCAGCTCTGAATGCACCGACATTTAACAAAAGCTGCTTTAAACTATCCGGATTTATTGCACGTCCGAGCTTCCCGCTCTGCCATATCTTATACTGTTCAACAACTCCCCCGGAATTCTCTATTGCAGCACGAATTGAATTTACTTCTGCTGCCCTGTCTCGGCTGACATAATAGGTTAGGTCTATGTTATATGTAACAGTCTCCGGAGCTGCAGTAATAACCTGATCAGTGAGCGGCCTAACCTTTTTGTTATTACAGGTCTCATATACCTTGTCCAACACAGCCTGTGACGGGATTTCGCCATCTTGCATAAGTACTGTTATTTTAACTTGACCGGCTGAAGGAGATGTTATTGAAATATCAGATATATTCTGGTCAGCAGTTTTTGCCCAATACATATAAGCATCTTCCGGGCCTGCCGTGGACATTTTTGCCGGTGACTGACGGATCCTTTCCCGGTACCCGGACCATGTATTTATTCCATCATCATCAGGCTCTAAATCCGCACCGCCGGAGCTTGTATCAATATTTACTACTGTGGACACATAAGCAACCGGATCAACAAGTTTACTTATCTGCCCGGGAGTGAACCCGTTATATGAGGCTCCAGCTTCCACACTCAATGAAGCTACATCACCTGTCAAGCTACCTGCAGGTATAACAAGTGTGTCCTTAGTTGCAAAATATATTTTACCGTCCGGAGTTACCCGGGTACCTGCGGCAATCGTTATATTGTTTGTCTGAGCTGCTGATAAGGTAAAACGCATTATTACACTGGCCTTCTGTGGCTGAAGCCTTGGGGTATCCGTTCTCTCTCCTAATGCATCCAGGAGTTCACCTGTGGCATATCTTAAAAGATTCTGCCTACCGGTGTTGTTAATGGAGCTATATATTGCAACAATAGCGGGAGCCATATTACTTAAAAATTGCCTTCTTTCATCCCCGGGGTAAAAGACTTCGCCTGTAGATTCTTCAAATAAGCTTATCAAGCTGTCAATTAACCGGGTACTATCAATCTCAACAAAATTAATATTGTTCATATATCTACCACCACCTTGAATTGCATGTTTCCGTTTTCATCTGTACCGGCATACAATACTTCTATCAGTTCAGCCCTTGGTTCTCGAGTTGATATTAAATCAGAAATTTCTGCTGTTATTATTGCAATTGCTTCATCGGACGGCTTATCAATAAAATCTCCTGACAGGCCTAATGTCCTGTCATATGCAACCTCATATTTGTGTGTATTAAGCAGGTTAATAATGTTTTGTACTATTCGGTCGTTACCTTTGGATGCCCAACTAATACCCTTTGACGTGTCAATTATTACTTCCATGGCATAATCTCCTTTACTTCTTAGCACCCTTCGAAACTGCAGCTGAAGCATTTGTATTATTTCTCTTTTGAGATGCCTTCTCTCCAGATATAAGTGAATTAAGAATATTTTTATCGCTTTGAGAAACTCCCTTTGAAGTACTCTTTTTAGATTTACTTTTTGTCGAAGTACTACTTTTGGAGGCTGAAGCTGCTCCTGCCCGGACATATTCCTCAAATTGGAGCTGTAATTTTGCCTTTGTCATAGTCCCTTTTTTATCAATTATCGTGTCACTAAGGGCTACACTGGTAAGTAACCATTTGCCACCTACAGGCTTGTTTCCTAATATAAACCTATAGGCCTTTTGTGCCGCCATTATAGCCTTCCAACTGTCATATTCGTACAGGACGTTATTGCCGAAGGTTATACTAAGAGGAATCGTGAAGCTCATGGTATCAAGGTCAGGGCCTTTTATATATGTGCTTGGCTTTTTGCCGGCAACGTCTTGCTTTTCTGTCTGCAGGGCGGTACCTGTAGAAAATTCATCAAAGGTATATATTTTTTTGCTACTTACTTGGAACGTTTTATTTGCAAATGCTGCAATGGCCATCTCTCACACCCCCTCAGAATTTTGCTATGACCAGGCTGTCTGAGAAATTATCTGAAAATACAGCTACAACAACCATATCGTTTACTGCAAGATTACCAACATGCGGAGCAACAGGGATTTCAGGAGTTATGTTGTTGTCTCTGTCAACGAGTATTATTCTTGCTTTCCTGTTTTCGTTGTTTACAGTTGAAACCTGTCCTTTCAGTACCATTAATATCCCTCCAGAGGTTTTCTCAAGCTGAGAATTGTCTTCTTTTCTTTAAGACTATGTACTGCCCAGTCAATAAAATATTTACCATCTGCCAAACCAATTCCGGATATATCCACACAACTTCCTGCTGCAAGCTCCGGATCCAATTCTAGCTTAATTCGGCCTATGTTTTCAGTTTTGTTTGAATACCTTAACAAGCCCCTGCAGTATCGTTCTGCTTCTGCCAAATTGCTGACGAACATTTTCTGTTTCAATATTGGGCCGACCGGAGCTGTGGAGGGCTTAAACTCTTTTGTTATGGTTTCGGAAACAGTAACGGAGGTTATGCTGCAGGAACTGAATAACCCTGATGAAACTGTTTTGAATTCATAGTCACCGTCCAGCTGCTCCAAAATTATTTCTTTTACCGGTTCTTTTCTTTCGTATGTTTGTTCATCATAAATAATAACCTTGCCATCCCATATCTTTAAGACATATCCCTCCAGCATGCACCGATAAGACAGAAACTCAAAATCAGCCTGGTTGATCTGATCTATTCTTTCATACAGATAATCATTAACGCCACCATATGTTTCAAGAACAAATCCATATCTACCGGCAATTTCTTTTGCCATACCGAGTAGTCGAATACTTTCCCATGCCTTAGTTTTTGTTGTCTTTGCCTCAAGTGGAATTGACAGGCCTTTGAGCCTTATGCTCCCCCTACTCTGACTAATATAGTCAGTAAACATTGTTCCGGAAGAAAAACCGCCTTCCAGGACATTTATTTTATGTCCCTTCAGCGGTTTCCACTTACTCCATAGGCCTTCTGTGTCAGCAAACCTTAAATCAATGCTATCCGCAATACCTCCGGCATTATCTATAATGTCTGCCTTACTTACTTCAATACTATCTGTAATGTCCACACCTTCATAAATTATATTCATCATTTCACCTTCCAAGGAGGTAATGTTTCAGGAGAAGATTCCTCTACAATAGGTATCTTGAGGACCACTCCTGATTCAAAAATTATTACCTTACAGTATTCAGGATTAGCTTCTATTATTTTTGATGCATAGGCTTCATCATCGTAAAAGTCCAGGGCGATCATGTCGAATGTATCGCCCTGGAGTGTTGTGTACTCATAATATTCATTGTTAAGCAAAGGACACACGCTCCCTATCCTCAAAGTATTCATTAAGCCATGCAAAGAATTTTTCTTTGTCAGTATCCAGAAGGGCTTGAATTTCAGCCTTATTCCCCCCGTTAATAACTGGTGCATATGTCAAACTTATTTGTTGTCCTCCGCCTTGATCTGCACCTAAAGCTCTGGCAGTTTTATTTAAAAGTGACAGACTTCGAGGATTTTTATATTTTATAGGGATGGCAGCTTCAAGACCTGCCTCACCGAATATTGACGGTTGGTTTGCAAAACCACCTTGGGCAAATGTGTCTATCTCCGGAATAGTAAATCCTAATGATTTACCTCCGATACCCGGAACCCAGTCAGGAGCCTTTACATTTATAAGCTTATTGACACCCCGTATCCCATTATTAATCATTGCTATAATTACATTAATTACACCCTTTAGAACAGAACCAATTGAACTGAATATACCTACAAAAATATCCTTTACTCCCTGCCATGCCAGACTCCAATTACCAGAAAATACTCCTGTAATAAAATCAATTACTCCACTTAGTGTTGTTAGTAACCCGCTTACTACACCGCCTATAGTGTCTACCGCAATAGTAACCAGCTGACTGATGTATGGCCAATAGGTATTAAAAGCTGCCATTACTTTTCCCGCCAACAAAATAGCTAAATTAAAAGCACTTCCGATTACTGCCTGAATCTTTGGCATCCACATACTCACAATGTTCCCGACCTTGGGTATTATGGTATCAGCAAAGAACGATATTACTTTCATTGCAGGTGGAAGTACTGCTGTTCTGATAAAGTCAAAAGCTTTAGATATATTAGGTACCATAATGTCTACAAAACCGGATACGATTCTTTTTACAATCGGCAGTACCTTGCCTGTATAAGTATTAAAACTCTTACTTACAAAAGGCAAAACAGACTGTCCCAATTTCATTGCAGACGGTCCCAAGCCGTCAAATATTTTAACTCCCTCGGACTTAAAGAAATTCATTTGTTTTTTAATTTCCGGAAAAACCTTTTTGGTTATAGAACCAACGCCGGCAAATGATATATTCATCTTACCTAATTTACTTACAAAGTTATTTGCATACTGAGCTCCTTTAGCCAGATATGGAATTAATCCTGAAGCCATTCTTGCTGTGAGCTGCTTGATATTCGTTTGTAAAAGCCTCATTTGATTTGCATAGCCGCCTTGTGTTTTTGCAAAATCCCCCTGTGCATCCTTTGATACGTTCATCAGATATGCATACCTTAATGCGGTTTGTGATGCCTGATCCATTTTGCTATAAGAAGCCTTTATACCTTTGGACAATGCGAAGGCTTCCATGTTGGCAACTGACATGTTGATACCTAATTGCTTCAATGGCTCTGTCTCTCCCGAAATACCAGCACGAATTTTTTCAAAAGCATCTTCTTGGGATACATTATAAAAAGATGATATGTCTCCGGATAGGCCTGTAAGTTTCTCTGACATGGTAACAAGTGAATCACCTGTAATGCCACTGCTTTTTAGCATTGCACCCAGGGTACCGTTGAACTGTTTTGCCTGCAACTCCGAAAGTCCAAAGGAATTCAATGCTGTTTGAGCGAATTTGTTAATTTCTTTTGCACTGCCACCGAAGGTTGTATCTACGACATTCTGTACTTCGGAAAGGTCTGAAGCCAGTTGTATACCTTCTTTTCCAAGTTCCAATATCTTTGTTCCAATTTTGCTTACAGCACCGGAAATAAGGTTTCCTGCAAAAACTCCCTTGATTATGCTCCCTGTATTTGACAGGCTTGAGCCTGACTTCTCAGCACTTTTTGATAGTTTTGTGGTTTCACCTTGAGCCATCCTTAAAGCTTTTCGAAGTGATGGATCAATCTTACCGGCAAGGGTAATTAATGCCTGTAGTTCTCTTTTGCCTGCTGCCAATGTTAACCACCATCCTTTTTCATTTGCTTTCGTGATTGCTCGACTACATCTGCCAGATCTTCATAAAATTGAATGAAATCAACAAGGGGCATGCTCATGCATTCACCCCTTGTTGTTGACGTATTCATAGTTATTTGTGCTACTGCCTGTCGAAGGTACTCTTCGCTTACATATCCTCCGAACCGAAGAAGAAAAAATTCCTCACCAACTTCTCCGCTCTGGCAGCATCCCTGGCACTTAACAATGTAATAACTTCATTCTGATCAATTTCAGAATCCGCTTTTGCAACTGCCTCTGCAAAAATATATAAATGATAATCACTGTCCAGCTCCTCTACAGAGATTACATTTCCGGTTTTCTTATATGCCTTACCGGCGTTGATTTTGTCCTGTGCTGTCATGTTATCAAAGTCATACTTTATTTCATTTACTTCAGAACCGTTAATCATAATTGGTTTTTTTAGTTTTAAGCTGTCCATATTAATCCTCCATTTATATGAAAATTGGGAAAATAAAAAGCAACTCTATGATAGAGCCGCCCTTGTTTTTTCCATGTAATCTATGCCGTTCACGACATATTTACAATTGAGCTTGTCAATCAGGAGTACTTCCACTCCGTTTACAAGCTTCCGATAGTAGAATATTTCAAACTCACTTGAGCCATCCGATGCAGCACCAACCTCGACCTTACCGGGGTCATACTTTTTATTCATGCCTGTCATAAACACCTTATTGACCTGAACACTTGCACTCATATTACTTGAATCAATATTGTCATTAGTCCACACTACTTCAAACTTTATTGTCCCTGGTCTTGATAACATGGAATACCTTGGATTATCAGCTCTATTGTTTATAGTAAATGTCATACTTCCTATTTGGCCATAAACAGGCAAATCAATCTCACCCATTATTCCGGAACCCTTTATGGTGTCCGTTATTTTTTCAATTGAGGG
Source organism: Ruminiclostridium josui JCM 17888 (assembly GCF_000526495.1). NCBI lineage: Bacteria > Bacillati > Bacillota > Clostridia > Eubacteriales > Oscillospiraceae > Ruminiclostridium > Ruminiclostridium josui. The sequence continues at coordinate 469,507 of NZ_JAGE01000001.1, forward strand.
CAATTGAATATCTGCTGCATCATCAATAAGAGTCATTTTATCTTTTGTGTCTGTTGCCTTCATCTTGTAATCTATTGTTTTATTACTGATTTTTGGCATTATCCTTCACCTCCCGTTATTGAATTAAGTCCTTCAGTAGTGTACTGGACCTTAAATGTGAGGCTCTTACCCGGCGGTGTAGTGGTGGTCCTTATATCAAACTCAAAGTCACCTTCGACTATGCTGCTTACCGGATTGCTTGATTCATTAAATTTGATTTCTGCAAAAAGCATTCTTCCGTCACTCACCAGACTGTTAAGCCATACTTGAGCATCATTCAAAATTGAGTCTACTCTTGCCCGATTAAGCGGCTGATCAACACTATTCATGTACTGCACCTGAAATGAATTTGTCAGGTATATCATCATCCTGATATTGCAGTCGAACCTGTCCCGTGGGTCTATCTCCGCAGTATATTTATAGTTACCGTTGTGCGGTCCCCAAAGCACCCAACTCCCGGCACGATATATTACTGTTGTTATACCCTCACTATTAAGGTCATTCGCCTGTATTTCATCAAAGTTAATTAAAGCTCCATCCCCCAGGATGGTTCCGGTTATATCGATAGGCTTGTTGGAGGGACTTTCGTAAGGTATACCCTCATTGGCATAATCAGTCTGGCACATCCTGACTACAGTCAATGTTGACAGCCAGAACTTTTTATCACCGCTTACCACCCTTGGCCAGCATACTTTTTCAAGTTTTGAGATATATGAATTAGTCTGTTTCCAGTTCTTTGCGGCTAAAATTGTTTTTGCTGCAGCTGAATCTACGTCAACTGCACATACCGCATCCCAATGGCCATTAATTTTCTGACATTTCTCCAACAATGCAGCCTCTACAGAAGGCTTATGACTCCATCCGGGGGCAGCAAGCAAAACGGGAATCATGTTGTACATCTGATAAATAAGGTCAACACATGCAAGGCCTGTTCTCTTGCCGTTTTCGTCGATACCACCGATTATATCTGTTTCATCCAGCGGATTCTCCTCCGTGTGGACAATAGGATCGAATACATTAATAACAATAATAGGCCCTATACTTCCTATTTTGTTTTTAAAATGTGCATACACAGACTCACAAAGAGTGTATTTATCCCAATCATCACTATAGCCTATTTTTGCTTTTGCATCCTCGTAACTGCTTAATAATACAGGTGTATTAATCGCATTTGCATGGTCAGTCAGCTGTTCTACAGGTGCCGTTCCTATGTATACCGGTAGAGTTCCGGCTCCAGATAACGGTATATCATCCTGAGTCGGCAGCTGTTTGCCATACACGCCATGATAATATGGCATATTCTTCACATCCTTTTTAAATATATTGGTCTAATAACCCGGGTACATAAGTCATCGAGGCACATGATATTTTAAATTTCAGCCATCCCATCCAATGCGGATAAGGCTGTTCCTCATACATTCCCCATGTAAAAGGCTGTTGTACGGTAGCTTTCCCACCAATTACAGCAGCCTTTGCAAGTTGTTCCCGGGTTAACGTTCTTAAATTGTTTATATCTTTGTACCCCTCAAAATTGGGAATAAGCTTACCCTTTGAAACAAGTCCGGGGTTATACGTTACGAAAGTCAACCGAATATCCATACTTGCACTTTTCCCGTCATCCTCGCCATTATCTGTTCCAACAACAATACAAGGTATCGCCGGCACATCCTTTATCTGTTCCTCCGGTCTCATGTTTTCCGGAAGCTTTGGAGGAATCCATCCCACATGAACAGACGGATTAACCAGCACATATGATTTATCTTCAGTAGGCTTCTGCAGCTTGATTTTTGATGCAACGTTTTCCTGAAGAAATTTCTGAAGTACCTCAAGAATAATATTTTCTGTCATACAGTTAACCTCTCACCGATTTTTGAAGCTTGGAAAGCCTGAAGTCAACCTCATGCTTTATACGCTCATCCATTTTGTCCTGAGCTATCTTTTGTATGTTTTCTCCTACGCTTTGACTTGTAATCATTTGAGGCACTGACAGGGTACGCAAGACTACAATGGGTGTTCTCTCCTGGCCTACACGCATAAAGATGTTTGTTGCACCATTTGATTTTTGTAAAAAAGCTTTTGGCGAAACGTTCATTTGCCGCATCGAACCCTTTTTAATCTTAACCTTTACCTGAGCCTTTGCATGTTTTACGCCAAGTGATCTGGCTATTACTGTTGTCTCCGGTTTATGAGGGAAATGCACCAAGGACAGGGTATGCCCTACAGACTTTAATCCTGCAGATAAATCTCCCTTTTTAGCCTTGTATTTTTTTATAGTCTTTTTGACATCACCTGTTTTTATTGCATAAACACTTGTAACGAGCTTTCCAAGCCTTGTATTCACATGATCCAATGTTCTGTTAAGAGCTGATGCAACAGCACCTGCAATTTCCTTTTCAAAATGTTTTGTTCCAATAACAAGCCTTTTTAACTCCTTTGTGTTCACGGTTATATCAACATTTTTCATTTTCTCAACCCTCATTTCCTGATAGAGTAATCAGATACTCCCCGCCATCATTCTTAATATCAATAACAATCATCACAGTATTGTCATACTCTTGGTACTCATTTATTCTTGGAGGATTACCATAAACTGATGCAGGCACCGAATAAGCAATAGTATCCGAGGCTAACCCCAGATACTTTATATGCTTCTTTAGTTCTTCACCGTCCAAGGGTACAATAGCTATTGTCCGGCCATTGATTAAATGTTCTTCCCCCAGCTCGGCGGGGTTATAAAAAGTATTCATGTCTGATTCCAGATAATCCTTAAATCCCGGCATAGCTTACTTTTTTACTCCCTTTTGTTTTTTAGTGTCAGAACCTCCGACATACGCTTCAGCATCAAACTTAATTGACACAGTTCCTTCATTCTTAACCGGCTCCAATTCGGGCTGTGCTTCAGGCTGTAGTTCTGGTTCTTCATCTTTCTGTTCTTCCTCAGTATCAATCTCCGGTTTATTGCCTACGAGTTCATCATTTGTGGGAACGCTGGAAACAATATCGGATACTTTATCACAAGGATCCTCTTTATCTTGGTTGATATCGTCAGGATCCGTTTCCACTTTCTCATCTTCCTGATGAGCTTTCACCATTCCCCAAGGCTCAGCAACCTTTAAGGATAAAAGAGCAGCCTCATCTTCTTCAGAGAGGCTGCTAATGATTTGACCAGGCTTAAAACTTTTCCCATTTACTTTTACGGTACCTTTAATAACTTTTATCATATATGGTCCTCCTTATAGCACCTTCATAGTTACCCAAGATGATACATCATAAGGCTTTGGTATCGGCCTTGATGCAAGTCTGTACTTCATAGTATCGTTACCAATGTTGGCTATAATTTTTGGTATTCTGGTACCTTCATACGTATGGTATCTCTCATCCTTTTCCAATTGGGTTATAGCTGCATACTCCATGGAACCAAGACTTGAAGGCAGAATGGATATCCTATCAACAGGAAAGATTGGTTTTACTGTATTGTCATAATCGAGAAACCATGCGTAATATACCCATAGTTCAAGTCCCATTTCTGGCAAGTTTCCGATGTATTTTAATCCATTTCCGTTTTGTGTCCTCAACTCAGGCTTGAACATTCCAATATCAAGCATCCTGTTATCAAGCATCTTCATAAACTTATCATCTTTTCTCAATTGAGCCCAGGCACTTTGTCCTAATATTCCGTAAGCTGGATTATATCCTGATTTTAAAACTATCTCTGTTGCTCCCTCAAGTGTCTCATACTTGGATTTTGCTGTAGTTTGATCCCATTTATCCTCTCCGGAAAGATAAATAAGATTTTCGGCTGGTAGCTGGTAATTGATATCATCATCAACGTAATTATTCAAATTATCGTCTATGTATCCCCTTACTCTTATTTCCCCATTTGCTATTAGTTCAGCACACATAACCTCCTCTCTTCTTGTTATAGAATCATCAAGCTCTCTGACGTCTTGCTCTATAAAGTGGTCCTGTCTTTCTTCAGGGGTCATTGCCGAATGCACAGTTTCTCCCATGGAACGTGGTTCTAAAACTTCCGGGCTTAGCACCCTCTCAGGCGCAATTCTTGGCGGACTGTATGTCTTTGTTTCAAAACCTTTTCTCCCCATATTGATACCGCCAACCCTTTGTGCAACGAAGGGAGCTACCATATAGCTTCCTTTTCTAAAGTCCATATCAATCTTATCTGTTGGATAAGTATTAACCGTAGGGAAAAAAGTGTCTCTGAAAAAAGTAGTCACCGGCATATTTTTTTCAAATGACGGTGACATGCTTCTTGGTGTATTATTGTCTATTAAAGCCATTACTGATCATCTCCTTTTATAATTCATCTTTCAGAAATATTCCGGCATTCCTTAACTCATCTTCGTGGTCTTCAGCTGTGCTTAGTCCCCCGAATTTGAGTGCTCCCCTGTTAAACAGGCCTGTCTTGTAGCAAACAGCCATAACGTCAGAATCTGTTGTATCCACATCCTGAATAACAACATATTTTGCAACCTGGCTCCCATCGGTATTAGCCTTGTCTGTTACCTTCCCTTTACCAGTAGTAGAAACTTTTCCGATAACAGTTCCTCTTTTGACAACTCCCTGGCCTGCAGCCAGAGTAACACCGGTTGTTAATAATTCAATCTCAGTTCCTGCAATGAGATTATCATAAGTTACTGATCCTAAAACTTCATAACCCATTATGTATTCACTCCTCTCCTACGAGCATCAAAATTAGCCGCAATATTCATTAATTTGTCTTTTGTTGTCTTAGGCTTCGGATCACTACCTTCAGCGGAAGCTGCAGGTACTTCTCCGGTTCCTGAAGCCTGTGCATCTTTTTTTGCATTTTCAAGGTACTGCTGTCCTTTCTGACCATCAGACTGTAGTGCTTTAAATGCTAGTTCCTTTGCATCCACAGGCTCAGTAAACTTTGCCTTATCGACCAGCTCCGGATCGATATTTGCAGATATTTTTTCAATATCCTGAATCCTTTGCCTTTCTGCCTCTGCTCCTGCAGCTCTGGCTGCATCCTCAATTTGTTTGACCAAATCAGGACAGGTATTTCTCAGTTCCTCAACTGTTTTTGGAATCATGAAATCATCCCCCTTGTTGTTAATTTCTTTATTTGCATCAGGCTGCTGCGAAGCTTGGGCCTGTTGTGCACTTGACTTTCTGTTTGCCAGATCCATTTTATTCAGTTCAAAAAATTCTTTAAATGATGCATTTGCAGCATTTTGTATAGCCATTACCTGACTGAATCTAAGATTAAGGAGATTGTCGACTTCCGTAACATCGGGACTATCATCGGAATAAAGCATGCCGGTTGCGAATCCTTCTTTTACCGCTGTCTTTGCACTCATATAGGTTTCATCATCCATCATTTGTGATATCTTCGCTCTTGACCTCTTTGTACTAAGCTGATATGCATTTATTATTGTTTCCTTTACTTCGTCAAGCACGTCTGCCGTTTTTCTCAAATCAGAAGCATATCCATATACTTCAGTGAGTGGATTGTGCATCATATGTATTGCCACCGGTGACATTAACCGTTCATCACCCGCTGCAAAAATAACGGTTGCTGCACTCATAACCTTGCTGTCAGCCTTTGTTGTAACTTTTGCACCTGTCTTTTTATGCTCCATCAATGAGTTATATATACCGGCAGCGGCGAACACACTTCCTCCATAGCTATCAATCCACACTGTTATGTTTTTGCCTTTATATTGATTGAGTTCTTCTTTAAATGCATTTGGTGATGTTGCCGGAATCTGAAACCATTCATACAACCAAGCATAATCATTGTCAATGATTTCACCTTCAATCCTCAGCTCAATATCCTCTGTATTGGTTTCACCATTCGTATTTACAATAAAGTTCCAAAATCTAGCCATTTGTATCAGCTCCCTCAGAATTTGTTTTATTCATTTGGTTATTTGCCGGAAATGCTTTTTGCTTCAGTTCATTTTCCCTGGCAACTTGTACAATATTCTTGTCCCAGTCACCGCCTGTAAGTTCTATAGTCTCCCTTTCGCGAGTAGAGTAACCCTCTTGTACCCTGAGAGTTGCTGCCTGTACCTCTTTTACAGGATCAATCTGCCCCGGTGATGGACCATTCCAATCAGCTTTACACCAAGCCTTTTTCTTTGCGGGATCATTGAAAAAGCCTGGAGCATTAATCCTCCCTCTTGCAACTGCTTCAGATAACCACAATTCATAAACCGGCTGGCAAAAATCATTAGCAAACCATGTTCTCCTCATCCTGAAAGCTTTCCATGCCTCAAGTAACGCTGCCCTTGATGCAGAATAACTGGCCATAAATGATTTGATAAGTAATTCATACGGTATTTCAAGTGCTGCACCAGTGTATTTAGCCATAGCAGAAACAAAAGCATCAAATTGTGCCGTTGGCTGTTTGGGTTCCCCGAACTCAACATCCTCTCCAGGTCTCAAAACGTTTATCGTACCTGCACCAAGTTCATAGCTTACTTCATTGTCAGAATCATCCTCGACCTGTTCCTCCCTTGGTACAGTACTACCAAAGAGACCATCTCCCCCGGGTACTTCAGATTTAATGAATGCAGTAAAAAACGACTGCACAACCGCAGCCGTTAATGTCGCTTCCGTATATCTAGTTATTTGCTTGAGGCACTCAATAACCGGTGCCAAATATGGAACTCCTCTATACTGTTCACATCGTTCCTGCTCCATCAGGTGCAAGATGTTAGGATTTCCCGTTTTCTCCCCAAAGGCTTCTACTCGGGTCCAGTCTTTTGTTATTCCCTTAAAATTGCTATTTGGATATTGATTACATACCCAATAAGCAACAACTGCTCCTGAAGCCTTATCAACTTCAACCCCGTTGTAAATCGGATTTTTGTTGTTAGTATTTACCCCAAGTACATTAACTCTTGACGGTAAAAAGCTTGCAGCCCTATATACAGCATTGGGAGTACAAACACGGTCAGACTCAATCAAATGTATTCTCAAACTATATGGCATCCAGTTGCTTGGGGCATCTTGCTTTATTAAACCAAACCCGTCACCGTTCATGAGCCAGCTCATTAATGCAAGTTGCTGAAGTTCATAGAAATTGTTAAGCCTAAGGGTATCACACCATACAGACTCTGCCCAAAGTCCAAATTCCCGTTCGGTATTCATTTCCCACTTATCAGCTTGCTCTCTGGTTATTCCCAAGTATTCAAAATCAATCCTAGCCTTTAGCTTTAATCCGGAGCCGACAACATTTGTCCTGTTGGTTTTAATAGCAGAAGTGGCAAGTGGAGCAGACATATATAAGTCTCTGGATCGCTGTCTTAAAGTATCAAGATTTTTATCTATATCCTCCTGGGGGCTCTTACTTTTTGCAGTCCATCCCTTCATAGACTTTTTAGTCCGGCTTGCACCACTTTCCGAGTATCCTGAATTAGCAAATGTTCTGACTGCATCCTCTTGAAGCCTAGCCATAGACCTTTTTAATCCTGAATGTGGACTGAAATAATTTATTATTTTGTCAACTGTATTCAAGTATGTGTTCACCCCCTATCTTATAAATCTCTCAGAGTAATCCGGAAGGCTTTTCTCCTCCCCCTGATTTTACGGAGGGCCTCCAGCTCCTCAACCTCTCTTTTCCACATCTGTATTTCTTCTCTGATCTGGTACAAGTTTGCTCTGTCAAGCCTCCTACCGTTTATTTGATATGACTGACCTGTAGCAACAGCGGCTTCAGCATCAAGCCACATCTTCAACCTTGCCCTTGCTTCCTCTAAAGTCCAAGCCGGCATTGAGTACCCCTCCTTTTATTAAATATCTATTCCCTTTTTAACACAGCCCGCCTTCCGCTTTTTGGTTCCAGTAGCTGTTTTCTTAGGCTTATCTGTCTGGACATTTAAGGTCTCGTTATGTTTTGCCTCAAGTAGATTAAAGTCCACATTCAGGAGCTTTAATGCAGCATAAGCATAATTCCTCATATCAAGAGGCTCGTTCCGGGCATTTTCATTTATCTTTTGCCATTGAGGTACCGTCCTGCCTTTTTGTTTGATATATACAATCTTTTCAGATATAAGGCCCTTAAAGTAAACTTGATCATAGCCTTTGTCATCGTTATCAGGAAAATGGCAGTAACCGTCTCCCTTATCCTTTATTTTCAGGCTTGACATTATTTTTGATTTTCCGGAATCTACACCGAGAATAATCAGGACACAATTTTCTTTATCTCTGTTTACTGTCTTTGCCTTTTTCTTATTTTTACTACTGTCAGGCTTTGTCCTTGTAACTTTATATACCAAAGGATATCCGGGACCACCCATACCTTTTATTGCAAATATAAATTTCCCTTGTGACTGCTTCTTCTTGCAGTACTTATATACCGCCGAGGTACTGTGTCCACCTGAATCAATAAAGGTACAGGCAATATGCCTTGACAAGTCATTTGAAAAACTGAACTGTCTCTCCAGCACTTCATCAAGCTTATTCCAAGTTACATCAAGCTCCGGATCCGAAAGAATAAACCCTCTGAGTATCCCCCAGCTTTCCTCTCCTTTTCCCCAGCCGACAATTTCATATTCAAGACGGTCTCCCTGGACATCGACTCCGCAGGTCAATATCAGTACTCCATGAGGGATATCTGCCTCATATGTTTCACGGCGTTTCAGCAGAATATCCTCGGTTTCTATCTCACCCTTATCCTCAAAAGAAATACCTAATACTGTATTTGTAAAAACTTTATACAAATCAGCATCATGTTTGGACTGCAGATAATTAATTATTATTTCTTCCCAGGTCCACCATGGAGAAACAAAAGCATTAAGGTGAAAGCTTCTTGTTCCTTTAGCCAGTGGATTATCGGCAATCCATGCCCCCGGCTGATTTCCCCAAGTATATTCATTAAAGGATTCAAAGCAACATGGACACTGAAAAGTAATGTCCCATACAGTGTAATTTCCATGCTCATCTTTCTCATATTGGTACTTAACACCTTGGATATTTATATATACAAATGCCCCACAGTGGGGGCATTCTTTTTTCCATTTTTCCCGGGTACCTTTCAGGTACTCCTCTTCAATTCTTGAGGCTCCCTTGATAGTTGGAGTGGATACCTTTATTTTTTTCCTATTAGAAAATGTAATTGTTCTTTTTTCCGATAATGCAAGTGGGTCACCTTCCTTGCCGGCACTGGCCGGGAACCCGTCAATTTCATCAGCAATCACTACTTGGATTGGTTTGGAGGCCAACCCCCTTGGACTATTAGCACCTACAAGAACAAGCAATCCTCCCGGGAAGCTCTTTGATAATATGGTGTTGTTGCTATCCCTGCTTTTTGCATCGGATATTTTTTCTGCTAGAGCCTTTGTATCCCTTATCAATGGAGCTAGCCGTCTTTTCGAATAATCCTCTGCAAGCTCTAAAGTAGGTTCAATCAAAAGAATTGGGCAAGGATCAATGTCAACATAGTATCCGATAATGTTATTTATAATCTCGTTCTTACCAATCTGGCTGCAGGACATGACAACAATGTCTTCAATCTCAGGATCATTGACAGCATCCATTATTTCTATTTGGTATGGAGCTGTGTCATTTCTCCATTTACCGGGAGCCGAGGATGATTCTTTACTAAGTACCCGATTTTCTTCCGCCCACTGGCTTACTTTTATGTCGGGTGCCGGGGCAAAGGATTTCAAAGTATCTTGAAATAAAGCTACTGTTTTATCATCCACTATTATCCCTCACAAACAATTTCGCATCATACTCGGCCAGTTCGTTTAGAGCGAATTTCACTTCCTTTGTCAGAATATCCATAATAACGTTTTGATTGCTTTGATTCACAAGCTTCTTGGCTACCATTGCAGGCATAGCAAGAAGTTTGTTCCTGCAGGTTATAATCATTCCACACAGAGCAAGCTTCACATCCTCTGCCCGATGAACCTCACCTTTAAGTTCTGCAAGCTCAATTTCAGCAGTTTCTCTTTTAATCTTTTCGAGCATAGCATGTTCCTGCTCATAATTAATCCCTGCTTCAACTCCGCTTTTATTTTTATAATAATCAACTATGACTTGCATAACATTATACTGGCCATCAGGTTCCTTTCCGATCACGCCCTCGGATACAAGCTGATTAATACGCCGCTCACTAAGATCCATTATTTTTGCCATTGTTTTTGCATTAACCCTCATCATATTCCATCACCTGATTTCCATAAAATTTCCCTTGCATAAATTAAAGTACAAAGTGCCGTGTGGAAGGAAATCCAAAAAAAACTTTTTACCTAGCGTTTTTTTGGGGTTCGCCAGCACCGCAGGCTTTTTTGACTTCCCGGAAGTACCTTTTTACCCTTTGTTCAGTATTTTAACAACAAAAAAGAGCCCAAAGGCTCTCTTATGTTTTAATAATTACTTACCTAAATGTTTTCTTACTACTGCGGCAGATGTTCCAACTGCAGCAACTGCTGCTTTTAATTGTGCTTCTGTGCCGTTAAGGTCATCACAGGAAATTCCCTACAATTTAGACAGCTAAAAGGGAGATAGTATCCGTCTATCTCCCTTTTGAAATCAAAATATTTAGTTAACTTATAGTAAATGTAGCTGATAGATTAACTGTATTCCATGGATAATTAGAAGATGTAATACTGAACGTAAAAGGATGGCTACCTATTGTGGCCGGTCCACAATTATACGTATAAATAAAACCGGTAACAGGTGATGACCCTATGTATTCAATATCATAATCATTAACAGTATTACCGTCCCAAGTAGCACGACGTGTACTGCCATAACCCGTTACTTCTACGGCGATATACACGTTTCCATCATCGCCAATGTAAGCATCGTAAAATTGTGCACTTGATACTGGTGGTGCAGGTGCTGCAAAAGCAGTTGTTGAAAATGCAATGAGTAAGATACATACAACTGACAAAACCCTTAATGTTCTTTTCATATAAGGACCTCCTAAATAATTATTTTAGTAAATATTACCATAAGAATACTTTGTTGTCAAATTATCCCATCACATTTATTGCACGTAGAAGATGTGTAACATTCGTCTACCAACCCACACCCTATTCCACACTACATGGCTGCTTTCGTGTCTATAGTAAATTTTCTGTGTTAATAGATTTGACCATTTCCCTATAGCATTTGCTTTAATGTGTTGTTCAACGTGGCCACTTCTCATTTAATTACAAAAAAAGTAGCTAGCCTTGGCCAACTACTCATTATTAAGTCTTAAGTTTCATTATAAAAATATTATCATATGTAAAACTGATAGTCTAGTGCATGATTTAGGCACGAAATGTGCATTTTAATTATTCAGCGCATCTGCTCCAAACAACATAATTTTTAATTTGTTTATCAGTCTGTTTTTATTTCTTCTGCATGTTGATTCATCTTTATCCAATTGTTCCGCTATATCCTGAAAGTTCATTTCATCAAAGTACTTATACTCAATTATGCAGTAGTATGCATCTTCTTTTATAGTTTCCAGTGCCCTTTCTATTCGCAACACTTCCTGTTTTGTACGCATCATTGATGATTTTACACCCTGAGTATATCTATCTATATCTAACCCGTGTCCCCTAGACGATGAAGAAAATCTAACTATATCTTTAGATTTCCGTTTATCAGGAGTTGCTTCAGCGTCAGGATTATATAAAAATTCCTCATCCTGTGCTACTTTCAGTTTTAATGCAGGGTAATTATATAATAGGATTTCCGTTTCCTTAAAGTAGTTCTTACCCTCTTCCTGGTGTTTGTTATCCTGTATAGCTTTTATTGTTGTTTCCATTTCTTCTTTCCTGTACTCCCTTATAGCTTCAAGTGCTGCTTCCTTTAATACTTGCTTCATATCAATTGTAGATTCTTTTACTCCTGTTGCAGTTTGGCTCAATTTAATCCCTCCGTTTCCTCTTCCTTTACTTTCATTTACTTCGGCCCACACTTTCTGTAAGTACTTTTATACTGTTCTGTATGTGTCGCATATATTTTTTGGAGCTTGGTTGCCCTATCCATCCTTATACCACTTAGTCCTCTTCTTTATGCGGATTATATTCAAATTACGTCTTAGTCCTTAATGTCTGTTTCAAGCCATTCCTTAATTATTTCTTCTCTGGTTCCAAAACAATGTCCGCTGCATCTATGGCTATTTCCAACTGCACATATTTCACATAAATCTTCTGATTTAGCAAGTAACTCTAGCATTTCATCAAAGGTCATTTGCTTTATATTTTCATAGTTTTTCATATTTCAAACCTCACTTTCTATTCATTATGTGAATTAATAAATTTCTTTTTCTGCATAGATAATATAATTATCTAACCACTTTGCAAAATGCTTAAATTCAATATTTAATGGCTCTTCTTCGATAAATTCATTTACACGATTTTTAATTTCTCGCATGTGCTTTTCGTGAAGTTTTTTTATGTTATTAATTTCAGCTACCGTCACAGGCTGTGAACCATCTATTTCGTCAATCTGTTTTTCAATACGACAGATTTTCTTATAATAGCTATCTCTACCTGTGTCGGCATAATTAGCTTTTGCATCTTTTAATTGTTTTGATAACTTCTGGCGTTCTTTCTCTTTCAAAACATTAATTTTTTCGATTAAACTCATATCTATACCTCAACTTTCTGCACCTACTTGATGCGTAATAGACTTATATAATCCACTTAACCCTCTTTAGGTACTTCCGGTAACAGCGTTGTGTATACCGACACCTACAACAATTAACATAGTTATTACTATAGATAGGTTCGTTCCTGCAGAGACTAATTCTCCTGTGGATTATGACTTTAAACTTTAAACCTAATTCTTTTGTACTTCATTCTGATGTATCTTTTTAGCTTTCTCATACTTTACTCTATCTTTTCAAACTAACACTACTGGTTCATTATTTTTAATTGGGTACTGCTGCAATATAGCACTTTCCATATCTGACTTCGAATGTCTCTCGAAGTACGGTTCCCATGGAACATAATCCTTTATTGTGTATGTAATCTGTGATTTATCCTTAAAGACTATTTTCAGTTTCTTCATCCTTTACACGACCCTTTCAAAATAAAACTTCCCGTCAAAAGGCTTTATATTTACAATCCCGTGGTCAATGGCTACCTTTACTATGTAAATGTCAGAAATTCGTTTATGAAGGGTCAGCATTGTTTCCCTGAATGCCTCTAAATTATCTGCTCGTTTGTAATGGTTGCACCTTCTACAGGATGGGTTAAGATTTTCAAAGCTATTAATTTCTTCACGGGTTTTTGACTTATCCCAATTCCTTTGAGGTTCGATGTGGTCTACTTGCATGTCTTTTATTGCTATCTCTTTACCACAATAGGCACAATGACCGTCATATTTACGGTGTACAGCCTGCCTGATTTCTTTTTTCATTCACACCACCCCCTCTAGTAGTTCAGGGTTATCGTATATGTTACCCAGTACTTCAAGTTCGGCAACATCGTCTCCTAATGAAGTCCCGTCTTTCCTATCAAGGCTTTCAATTACAAAAGCAGCCATTAAAAACTTCACAACCCCTGTAAATCCATCGTATTCATCTCCTAATAGTCCAGATGTCCTTTTAACGATATCGCCCGTATATATTGTAGTGCCGTTTATATCTTTTTCACCTGTAGATTCGCCAAGAGTATTAATTTCAATATCACACATGTATTCGCATCCGTCTGAATCATAAAAATGTATGTACGGTGGCAAGCTGCCTTTACGGCTAACTAAATCACCATAAACCCAAGAACCAAGACTTTTACCTCTATAATTTCTCATTATCTTCACTCTCCTTCATCAGTTCGGGGTTGTCGTGTATGTTGCCGATGACTTCGACTTGCATCGTATGTAATGCAGATGGTTTTATCATAAAATTACTACTTTTATTGCGAAGCCTATAGCCTATTTGAGTAAAGCTCTGCCAATACTCAACAACATAATTTTTAAATTTATGCTCATAATCACCTTTTGCCATGTCGAACCCGCACCTGATACGAGCTTTTAATATATCCCCCTCATAAATCTCCTTGCCGTTCTTGTCGTGCAGGCCTGTGTATTGCATAAAAATAAATCTTTGGTCACTAAAATAATTCATGGTGATTTCACTTAATTCTCTATAGTCTCCCATTTTTATAAAAGCTCTATCATTCCATTTAACAAGTCGTCCAAATTCTTTATCCCAAGCCCTAAATTTAATCTCCCTCAACGTCCTCACTCCCTCTCTGCTCCTGTATTTCTAACTCTATCAACGTCATAATGCAGTAATTTGCCATGTCTTTAAACGTGTCTTTCAGGCTTTCATCCATGACTTTGTTTTCAGCCCCGGTGGATAGTGCCTTGATTCGATTAAATTTGTCGTACATACGGGTTACTGCTGATATCACACCGAGTTCCTGAAATGTTTTGCCGAAGCTGTCACCGTAAGCTATGTTTTTATCCTTGTAAACTTCGTTCAGTTCTTCGCATAATTGTTTATGTCTATCAAATTTATTTTTATTATTCATTCATCCTCACCCTTTCCTAAAATACAACTTCAAATAAAGCTGAAACCGCAATTGATGTTACTGCAGAAGCCAATACAGATATAACGATAACTTGGATTTTATCTCTCATTTTAGACCTCCTACTCTTCCCAATACGACATTTCAGTTTCTATTATTTCGTTTAGCTCATCTATACTAGTTATGTCTGGCTCTTCTTGGTCAAATATATTAAATTCTTCTTCAAGCAATCCGACCTCTTGCAAAATCTGTATGTTGTATAATAACCTTGAAAGTCTACTCATTTTAGATTTATCTTTCCACTCATAAGCCTTGCAAAGCTCTCTAAAATCAGCAGCTAATGCCCATATTGTTTTACCTTTAGTGTCAGTTATAACATTGTCCTTCTTGATTCCTAAAAATGTATTTTCTACTGGATAAACACTTTCAACCCAAATGAATGTTTCATTTTCTAAACTTTTAACTTCTTCAAAACTAAGTTGTTTTCCAAAAGCTATTTTCTTCATATTGTCTTTCATAAATCCACCCTTTCCGGCCTCTGGCCTATCACTCCCATGTGTACCAATCACATTCTATACATTCATACCGTTTGATTTCTCTACCCTCATAATCTTCGTCTGCATCTGTTTCAATCACAGGGCTGCTACATTTTGGACAAACCATTTCTTTCACCCTTTCTTGTGCGGATTACCTCTATATTCCGAACTAACTTGCTCTATAATCCTGCCACTTAACTGTTTTAAAAATAGCCTTGTGATTAACCCATCTTGCAAACTTTTTTTGATACTTATTCTTTTTATCAAATGGCATTACAAACGGGTCAATTCCTAACTCCCTTAGTTTTTCTACTCTGTATAAATCTTCTTCTGGAGTACTCCAAAACCCAATTAGCACATAGCACATTAATTTATATGGTTTTATGTATTTGGTAATCTGCTGCAACGTTTCTGTCAAATCAACTCTTGGATCATCCCACGCTATATGTATTTGTTTGTAATGCTTCATTTTGTTTAGATACCAGGCATGTTCCTCAGTCATTATCCTGGCATCTACACCATGAAGGTTTACAGGCTGTTCCCATGCTATGAGTTGTTCTGCTGCTGATTTCCACTCTGGATTCCCGAAAAAGCTATTGTCAAATACCTCTATATGCTTACCCCTTGGATTCAGTTTGTATGGCTCCACTGGATGGATTAAACCTTCTTTACGTTTTACAACACAGAAAGGGCATTTCCGCTCTTTGATACAGCCCCGGCTGAAAAACTGTATTGAATAATCACATTTAGGATAAATAGAGTAGTCAAGTTTGGTGATTCTTTCAATCTCCGGCGGTAGTTTGGAGTATATATCATATCCTGTTCCACCTTTAATTATTTTGCAGTCCGGGAAGTATAGGTAGTCATCCGAGAAGTCAAACAGTTTGCTTGCATAAACCAGATCAGGCTTTTCTTCTTCATCCATCATTGGATTATGCCAATCAACATCATCACCTAACTTTTTGTGATATTTAGATACTTGCATCAGAGGTATTATTGGCATTATCCCGTCAACATCAACAAGTCTAACCTTCACTACATCCTCCCCCCTAACAAACTTAGTTGTTGCTGTGGTGGTTCATAGTTCATCCAGATAACTTCTTTCCTGTCAGTACCGTAATATTCCGCACGTCCTGCAATACTCATTTGGTACCAGCCTTTTAAAGTTTTGTCGTATAATTCACTTGGGTACCCGGACAAAATAACTTTCCCTTTGTGCTGCATGAATGTTTCAAGTAGTTCAACATGATCCTGTTCCGTCATTTCATGCTTGTATTGCTTTGCTGTCCGGGTATTAAGTAAATATGGAGGGTCTGCGTAGATAAGTACGTTTGAAAAGTTGAACCTTTTTATAACTTCTATGGCCGAACGGTTTTCAATTTGAACCTGTTTGAGCCTATCAACAATATTTAAAATCCATTCCGGCAATCGGTACCAGTTACTTACCGCATACATATTTTCACGGCCTTGCACATCATTCTTCCATCCAACTTTATAACCATTTGTCCTGAATCCGTGTCCCTGCCAACACCTGATTAAAAACTGCCTTGCTTTTTCAACTTGTTCTGTAGGTACCGTGTCAAAACTTATATCATATGTTTTCCGGCCATATGGTGTCATTGTTATAACTCTGGACAATTCCGTAGCATTATCCCGAATGCAAGTGAAAAGGTTTATAACATCATCGTCCAAGTCGTTTATAGTTTCTATATTGCTGGGTACCTTGGAGAAGAAAACCGCACCGCTACCGAAGTATGGTTCAACATACGAATGATGTTTTGGAAAGTTTGAAATTATCCAGTCTGCCATGCTCCACTTACTCCCCGGATACTTTAATACTGTGTTCATTCTTCACCTTCTCCCTATCCCACTGCCCAGTTTTCATCCCTGACCTGGAATGCATCACCACGCTGTATAATACTTGCCGGATAATTGCTGTTTGCCACTTGCATTGCGTATTTGTCTATTTCGTAGGCATAATACCTGATATTCCTGTAACCAAGCTTATCAAAGCAATACCGCCCGGTTGCGATACCGTCATACATGGATAATACTATAATTTCTTCATCCCTCGGTATGTTCATGTGTCGCAGGATATGGATAATTACTTCTGCTGTCCAGCCGTTGCCGAGGCCCTTATAAGCCTGTAAATTTGACACCGCCCTACAATAATCATCAGGCAAAGTTTGCAGTCTGCAACATTCTGTTACTGTCAATTTGCGTATTATGTAGTAGCCATCAGCAAGTTTTATAGGATACTGTTTATCTTTGATTGTAATAAGTCCGTTTCTAACTTCATATACCGGTTGTTGTTTCCCGTTTCTATCTACAAGGCAAGCATACAGTCCTGTTTTTGCTCCTGCTCCACCACCTTGACCACATATTGAGACTGATTTACCATTCGGAGAATAAATCCTATTTGATTGTGCCTCGCTGCCAATAGTCCCTATTCGTATTGGTTCGGCTATCATATTATCTTTGGTAACTGTAGTAACTGCATTCGTCTTTTGCGGATTTTCATTTACTTCGTACCGCTGAATATGTTCAATGTTTTCATTGTAATCATCCCTGTGGCCTTGTTCATTAATTCTTCGCCCAACTATTCGCCCGGCAACCGGTTCAGCTATCATACTCCTTTGCCCGCGTTCAAGTGTATTTTCAAGCATAGGCCCTTTGTAATATGTGCTTGTCAAGCAATATGCCTTCCCATCAGCGGTTATCCCAACGGGTTCCGCAGCCATATGCCGCGAGTATGAATGTTGGCTTTTAGGGTTATATGTCCCGGCAGTTTTATAATAATTTGCATCAAGTGTATATGATTTTTCTTTCCACGCTTCACCAGTTTCCAGAATATCTCTTAACAATATTCCTCTGTCCTCCGGCTGTGGTACGCCTTGTATATTATGAGCATAAAACCTTTGCCTGTTTTGAGCGGATACCAAAGCACTGTTTATATACTGTAGCGGCACCCCTAATTCAATGCTTATTTGGTCTTTAATGGGCTGTGCTGCGGATTTGTTGTTTTCGTAAAGGAAATAGTCTGGCTGAAACTTTTCTTTGGCTATCAGGTAATTCTTAAAGAGTTCCCATCCGATTCCCTCGGCTGTTGTTTCTCTGTTATTTTTCTGTGCGATACTCCAATGTGTACATGGACTACCGCCAATTAATATCTTTTTCAATTTAACCTCCACGTCTGGAGGCACGGCCGTGCTAATTAACTAGTATTACTCCGATTTTATTTAGTTCGCAATATTTTGCTATTGTCTACTACCATGTTCCGTAGTTCCCTTTTGCAAAGTACTCGGTTTTACCCTCTTCATTCGCCTTTATTAGATTATTGATTGCCTTTATTCGTTTACGCTGTTTTTGCTTTTTCAAGATTAGTGTTTTAACCTCTTCCACACTCAATTTCCTCTCAGCCATCCTCACAGATACCTCCTAACTGTAAGATTTTCTTTCCTAGCTGCTTTGCAAGTTCTTTCTGATGCAACATATCCTGTGTAATTTCTCCATCCTCTTCAAACACCCAAACTTCATCGACAATCCTTATCATTTCAAACCCTACCTGTAGCATGTTAAGCATTCGTTCGTAATGCCCACCATCTAATATCCCATGCAACATGACAGCACTTGAAAAAGGAATATGCCCTTGTGCAACTACATGCTTGCAGTACCTAACTGCTTTAAGATAGTCTTCATCTTCTCCGCTATAAGCACTACATACATATACATTAAGTAACCTGTCAGGTGTTAACTGTTCCGGCTCTTTTTGTGTGACCTCTTCCGTGATTGTTGTTTTGGTAATTACTGTTGTTGACGGGTTTGGGGTTGGGTTGGATTGTGATTTCTGCTTGGTCTTCTTGCTTTTGACCTCATCTGCAGATATGCTGCCTTTGTCGGTATATGCCTGATACGCTGTCTGCTGTTCTTCTGGTGGTAATTTTGCCAGTTCAATCGCAGTTGACATGTTTATGTTTTGTTCTTTTAGTTCTTGCTTGAATTCGTTTGAAAGGTTCTTTGATACACTATCCCGCCTCTGAACCTGTGTTGTTGATGTGTCTAATATTTTAGCTATAAGCTCACGCATACGACCAGGTATGTTTTCTCTTTTCTTGTATTCCTTTAGTACAGCTGTTAGCCTTTCAACTTCCTGAATTTTGTCGTAATCCGTTTTTTCTCTTTGACTGTTTGTTAGGATCAGCAGAAGTTCTTCCCTCAATGCCTGTGCTTTCGCATCCTCTTCCGTTTCCTCTACACAGCAGGGTAACATTTCAAATTCCTTCTTACCCTCTTCAACTAATTGCCACGATGCCATACAGCGGCGGTGTCCTGCTACAACTCTATATTTACCATTGCCGAGAGGAAAAACATTAAGGTTTTGCAACACACGACCAGCAAGCTCTATTGTTGTTTTCAATTCCTGTATTTGCTCCATTGAATAGAAATTGCCCTCTGACGGTACCAGATCATGTATGCTTATGTACTTAAAGTTTGAAATTGTATTTTTCAATTCCTCTTCGGCTTTTTCAGCTATGTTTTCCTGATTTACCTGAGCGAGAATATTACTCAAACTTAATCTGGACATTACTCTACCTCCATTTGTGACCAATTTGGTCACATTTTTAACTCAATAATTCTTTTGCAAAGTCTAAATAATCCCTAGATGCTGAACAAGTTCTTGAATACTCTAAGATAGGCATATCATGATCTGTACTTTCATCTACTTTGGGAGTACGCCTGATACGAGTTTTATAAACAGGGTATTTGTAACTGTTTCTTAATTCCTCTTCCTTATTTTTGGTGTATTCAGAATTATAGAACTGAGTTATGAGGTAGCCTCCGATTCTGAGCTTTGGGTTTGAATCTTCTTTTGTAAACTCAATTTGCTCTGTCAATTCATTAATTCCGTCAAAGGAGTATTTATCCATTTTTACTGGTATGATAACTTCATCTGTAGCCACAAGTGCATTTTGTGTCGACATGTTTAAATCCGGGGCATTATCTATTATGCAGAAATCATATTCATCCTGAATTTCATCTAATGCAGTCGCTAGTCTCTTATCCCTGTTACCGGTCATATTGAGCAACATTTTCATATTAGCCTCAACTAATTTCATATTTGCCGGTATCAAATGAAGATTTTCATATTTCGTTGGTAATATGACATCATGAATATTGATGTTTCTTTCTATGAGTAAGTCGGATATGCTTTTTCGTTCTTCACTATGTAATTCGAAGCTTTTTGTTGCATTGCCCTGTTTATCATTGTCAATTATTAAAACTCTGAATTTAAATACTACTGAAAGGATATATGCCAAACATATGGCTGTTATGGTTTTTGCCACTCCACCTTTAAAGCTCATTATTGATATTACCTGCATAATCTACGCTCCTTTTAACTTTAAGTAGTTTTCTATCACTTTTGCTGCCTCTTCCCAACCATAGCAAATATGTGTACAATAACCCTGTTCTCCTAACCTCTTCAACCATTTGTCCTGATCATCAGTAGTTTTATTTTTGTTAACTTTAAGTTCAATGTATAAGCCGTGAAAATGACCTTTGGGAACTGGAAGGCATAAGTCTGGTACACCTGCTTTCAAACCTTGTCTTTTTTGCTTTGCTCCTGCTGCAAGGCTTCGTTTCCCTTCATTCGGAATATGATGCAGCAACCACAGTTCCGGGAGAATACATTCCTGCCGTGCTGCCCATTGAAATAGATATCCTTGCTCTACATCTTCATGGGCATGTTTTGGCATTTTATATTCCTGTGCTTTCATAATTTTTTTACCTCCATGTCTTTCTATCATCATCTGGTAAAGGTGTGTAACCCTCTGGATAATCTTCATATGCTTCGCCTTTTTGGTCTCTCTTGGCTTCTGCAAAATATGTTTCTTCTGCCACAACCTCGGTTAGATAATGTCTTTTCCCTTCGTTATCATCCCATGTTCTACTCTGAATCCTACCTACCACAACTATCTGCATACCTTTGGTAAAGTATTTGCCACAAAACTCAGCAGACTTGTCCCATGCAACTACATTGATAAAATCTGCTTGTTGCTGACCTTCTTTGGCAAAACGCCTGTTTACTGCTAATGTAAAGCTTGCAACCGCTGTAGTGTTTCCGCTTGTATACCTTAAATCAGGGTCTTTGGTTAAACGGCCCATTAATACTACTTTATTCATTGATACCTCACCTCTCCAACTGTGGCTCTGGTTCACTATGTATTGTTACTTCCCATCCGCATTTAAGCATTATCCTATACATTGCTTGAACTGCTCTTTGCCGGGAGCTTCTTTGTCCACATTTGGGAGGACTGATAAAATATCTTTTGCCCATGTATTCATGCGGGCCAGTAGCAGTAAGTCCAGCTATCTTTACTGCTTCCATTATTTTATTTTTGTTCGCTTTCGGTATAATGATTGCAAGCGTATCAAGATTAATGTTCCCTGTGTCCTCTCCAACTGCTTCTTTAAATGCTGCTACCCTAGAAATCCTTAAATCCATTGCTAAATTTGAATAGTTTACTTTCATGGTTTCGCCCCTTCCTTCTACTCTCGTTTTGGTATTACTCCGTTACTCTTTTTCTTTTGGTTCTGTTTTCGCTTTGGTACTGTTTTTGGTTGCTTCCTCCACATTTTTAAGTAAATATGCCATCCTGTATCTTTGTAGTATTCTGGTTTAATAGATGTAATGTTGTAGTCCGGGAACTTTCTTTCAAAAAATTCTCTTCCTGCATCTGGTGACTTAGCCAACTTTTCTACCTGTGCTCTACTATATTTATGGTCTGCCGGATTACGGGGAAGGGGTCTTACAAGGTTCCTGCTACTTGACCACCTTTTTTTACCCTTCGGGTTTTTTGTTATATACTTGCATAGTCCTTCGATGCCATTTTCATTCATTTGTAATCTGTCCGCATTTACCCATCCTATAAGTCTGCTGTATAACCATTCCCTATATTCCTTGTCACTTTCGTACCTTTTCCAGTTAATACGCTCCTTTGTCCACATTACTTCTATTTCTTCTCTTTTTATTCCACCGTTCATGATAATGTGATGATGTATTCGTGTGAGTGTATTCCCGTCTTTGTCAAATTCATATTCTGTTACAAGTATGTACTTCATAGGTTCTTCTAGTTGTAGTTTGCTCTGGCGGTATGCGATACGGCGTATATAATTGGTAACTATTTTCTCTGCCTCTTCGACTGTTTTAGGATAATTCTTATCATCATAGGTACATGATATGTGTAAGTCTCCTATCTTAAAGTTTCCATTCCCAAGTTGTACCAGATAACGCCTTGCATTTTTATCATTGAGGTCTTTTTGTTTGGGTTCAGTTTCCTTCTCCCGTTTTTTTCTTTTCCCCCTTACTGCCCTTTCTGCATTATCTGTTCTTGGTATTATGTCCACTTCTCTGTAGTCGGTGCAATCAATTTTCTTTTCTCTGATAAACACCCGGCACACTCCTTCTGATTTTTATATACCTTTGTAGTGCATAATAGTGTACATAATATTTAGGGTCCTACTTTCGCAGGAATGTTATTACCCCATACAAGCCCCAAAACTGGTACATAAACCAGTGATATAAAGGGCTTCTATATTTATTTTTTAACTATGCTAATTTGACGAATTGTCGCATTTGGTATATAATAGAAGTGTAAATTTTAAATTTAATGCGACTTTTCGTGGTCGGTTTACATTAAGGTCTAAGTTAATGTAAACCGATTTTTTTATGTCCAATTACCTCCCTTTCTTTTTTTATTCTTTGGTTATATGTACAGCGTGCCAAGCTCATTGATTTGTCGAGGTAGTCACATTTGTTATAGCAGTGAGCCATACAAATAGGTGTATTACCATGCTTCGGACATTGTACCGTTGCCCCTGCTGCTCCTAACTTCTTTAAGCATTCAGGGCATAGTTGAATCACTTTTCTTTTCTCTGGCATATGTTTTGTTATATTTATTTGTTAATTTCTCCTTTCATGTAATATTATGGTATAATCTTCCATAGAGGGAGGTGATAATATGTCTTTAGAAGTTAAAATCACAGCAATTCATAACAACCCTGTTGGAAAAGATACTAAAGAGAAACTTAATGATGAATATATTGTTATTAAGAACACAGGAGATGTTTCTGTAAGTATGGACAATTGGCAGGTAACTGATTGGAGACCAGAACAAAAGCACATTCATACATATACATTTCCTCCATTCATTGATTCATCTACTTGGACACTTGACCCTGGGGAATACATCTTCTTAATGACTGGTAAAGGAACAAATGTGTTTATTCCTGAAAAAGATGATAAACCTCCACAGTTTCATTTTTACTGGAATAAAGATTGGTTTGTATGGAATAATACCGGCGATACAGCTTGTTTGTATAATTCTTCAGGTAATCTTGTCCATTCTCTTAATGTTTTGTAAACATGGGCTCCTGTATGGGAGCTCAATTCTTTAATTTTTCGCATGGCCTTTTAGTAACGATTAGCTTGCCCTTACATTTTTTTTCAATGAACATTCTGCAATTTACACACTTGTTGTTAATCATATATTCGTCCCTTCTTTCAAATCTTTCTTACATGCCGGACAAATATTCTTGCCCTTGTAATCCGTCACATTCTTTGCCTCTCCACAGAAAATACATACCAGCTGATACTTCTTTAAAATAACCATTTCTTCGTCAACAAAGATTTCTAATGAATCTTTCTCCGCAATGTCTAATGTCCTCCTGAGTTCGACCGGAAGACATACCCTCCCTAAATCATCAACTTTTCTAACAACACCTGTAGCTTTCATACCATTTCCCATCCTTTCCTTTTTTTAAAATTCTAGTTTTTCTAACTTTCTTATGTACTATATAAAGCTCATTTGGTAGAGCTTTAACCCTAAAATATTGACCAGGATTAATTCCTAGTTCCTCCAATATCTCTTTTTGCTTGACAGTCAGTCTCCGGTCATGTTTCATACTTTCTGGCCTCCACGCTGTTACCTCAATTTATGATTTGAACCGTTTCTATCAGCATAAACATTATTTTGTTACGTTTACGAAACTTTTTTGGTGCGAAAAATTTCAGGGCTTATTCCAAAATGGTCACACATAGTATTTATTTCCGTCATTGTATAGTCGGCTTTACCATGGTTTTTCATGCTTATAGTTTGAACTGTATGCCCAAATATATCTGCAATATCCTTGAGTTTTATCCTATTTTCCTTTAGGTATGCCATAAATTTATAATATGGCGGATGGTATTGTTTTACAGTCTTTTTTCTTGGCATTTTAATACCCCTTTCATAAAAAGTTACGTTTTGTACAACTTTGTGATTTTATTCTACAATCGACAAGTTTCGTTGTCAACCACTTTTTAATATTATTTATAAATTTTTGTTGCATTTTTGTAACTTTTAAATATAATAATAAATATAAGTTAATTAACAAAGGAGAATTATATAATGAGTAAGTTTGCTGATAGACTATTCTACTTAAGGACAGAAAATAAATTAACTCAGGAAGGTCTGTGCGATATTCTTAAAGAAAAATATAATCTTGAAACTAACAAATCAATGATATCAAGATATGAAAAGGGCATTCATGAACCAGGATTCACTTTTATTGATTACACTGCTGATTATTTTGGTGTTACTATTGACTGGCTTATGGGCCGGTCAGACAATAAATACTATTCTGATAACTTACAAGTAAAAAAAATCCCTTTAGTTAGAACAGTAAATAGTAATGGGCAAATTGTTAACACTGATAATATCGCTTCATATGAATATTCAAATGAAGATTGTGATTTTTGTTTTAAAGTAACAGATGATAATATGGCTGCTATTGGTATGAAATTAGGATCTTTAGCATTTATCCATGTTCAGCACAGTTTAAATAATGGTGACGTTGGACTTTTTTTAATTGATGGTAGCCCATTGTTCTATAGGTTTTTTGAAGAAGATAAATATATAATGCTAAAGCCTGAGAACCAGGTATGTACCCCCGCTATTTTTAGTAAAAAAGATTTTAAGCAGGTTTCAATAATAGGTAAAGTTATAAGCGTAAAATTTAGTTTATAAGGAGGATTTTTATGGCATATATACGTAAACGTAAGAATGGCTCTTACCAAGCAGCTGTTTACGTTGGCTTAAGTACTGAGATAGATCCAAAGACCGGAAAACCTAAAAAACTTTATGAATATATAACTATGGAAGGCTTTAAGGAAATAAAAGAAGCTGCACGAAATTTAGAAAAAGATATTGCTGACAAGACTTATTCAAATATGCAAAATTGCCTTTTTTCAATCTACTCAAAAAAATGGCTAGAAATAAATGAAAATCTTGTCTCACCAACTACCTTTGTAAAAAATTATAAAATGTATGTAGATAAACATTTTATCCCGTTCTTTGGCAGATTTAAACTCAAAGATATTACTGAATTTCAAGTAAAAGAATATATTAACCTTAAATTGAAAACACTATCTCCTACAACAGTACGTAAACACTTTTACACTCTTAATAAAATGCTTTATGATGCATTAAAACTAAAAAATCCATGTAGAGATATCACCCCACCTGAAGAAGCTGAATATATCCCCCAGGTTCCAACCGATGAAGAATTTAAGTTATTGCATTACGCTGTAAAAGGTACATTTGACGAACCTATTGTTTTATTGGCGGGATGGTGTGGGCTTAGAGAAGGTGAGATATTCTGCTTAAATACCGATGATATAGACGAAATTAACGGCACCGTGAGAATAGATGAAAGTAAAGCTATTTCAGAGAATAAAAATATAAAAGAAAAGAAATTAAGTAATGAACAAACTGTTGAAAAACAAGCTATAAATAAAAAAGAACCAAAACTTATTTATCAGTCCAAAGGCCCTAAATCTAAACGAGGTTTCAGAACACTAGTCGTAAAAGATTACCTTATGCAATTGCTTAAGAAACTAAAACATGAACGACTAGCTGAATATGAAGTTGATAAAGTAATTGAGCTAAATAAAAAGCCTATACCATTATTTAGTATGAGGCCGGACAGTTATTCTTCAAGATTCTCAGACATAATCAAGTTTCATAATGAAATGTTTGATATACGCAAAAAGTTTGGTCAAGCTGGTTTGGATAATTCATTAAAACCTCACACCAAAAAAAGTATCCGTAAAAATCTTAATTTGCAAAATAAAAAATTAAAGAATTTTAGGTTTCACGATCTGAGACATTATCATGTAACTGTAATGTATGAGAATGAAATTCCAGACCAATATGCAGCAGAAAGATTAGGCGATGATATTAAAACAATGAAATCTGTATATCAACATCTAAGACTTGATAAGAGAAAAGAAATAGATACTAAGATTAAAAATATATAACAAAAGACATTAGATGGGCTACAGATGGGCTGTAGTAATCTAATGTCTTTGAAAATGGCGTGCCCATGGGGATTCGAACCCAAGACCTACGGCTTAGAAGGCCGTTGCTCTATCCAGCTGAGCTATGGGCACATATTAATTTTTTAGTGGAGCGGGTGATGGGAATCGAACCCACGCAATCAGCTTGGAAGGCTGATGTTCTACCATTGAACTACACCCGCAATACCTTGTTTTCTCAGCCTTTAGGACGTGTCCCCCAGCTGACTTTTACTATTATACAAGGTACATTATCGTTTGTCAACATTTTATTTTCATTTTTTTTTATGTTTTATATGCTTACTTTTTGCTAAATATAAAAAAACTCAGCATCTACTTTTTCAGGTGTTATATCCAATATTGCATAGGACTCCGATAAATTACTTCTGGATTCACTTATGCTTCCCGGATTTAAAAGCATGCATTCAGAAACTTGCTCAATCAACGCTATATGTGTATGACCATAAAGTGCAATATGCGCATTTTCTGACTCTGCCTTGGCAATAATACGCTCCAGATCCCACTTTACCGAATATTTGTGACCATGAGTCAAAAAAACTCTTCTGCCCTCAATTTCCAAAGTCTTTTCCACCTCAACGGTGCCAACGCCAAAGTCACTATTTCCGTAAACATACTCAAACTTTTTATCTGGATATAGCTGTTCAAGATCTGCTACATCCCTACAATAGTCACCCAGATGAATAATCATTTCAACATCCGGGTTTTTCTCTATTGCTTTCATTGCATTAGTAAGATACCCGTGGGTATCACTCATAACAAGTACTTTCATTACCTACATTCCCCCATACAGCAAAACCTGCTACAACGATTAGTATAAATATTTCTGTAATTTTTCCTGCACTAATGCCAATGCCTTAGCGCGATGGCTTATTTTATTCTTCAAATCCGAATCTATTTCAGCCATAGTCTTATCAAATTGCTGTACAAAGAAAAGAGGGTCGTAACCAAAGCCATTACTGCCTTTACATTGAAAATCTATAAACCCCTCACATGTTCCTCTAACTACAAAGTGCCTGCCATCAGGAAATGCCACTGCTATTGCACATACAAACCTTGCAGTTCTTTTCTCAAAGGGTACGTCCTTTAACATTTCCAATAACTTTTTATTTTTATCATCATCACTTGCTTCAGGCCCTGCAAATCTGGCAGAGTAAATTCCCGGAGCTCCGTCAAGATAATCAACTTCCAATCCTGAATCATCCGCTAGCACCATGCTTTTTGATACTTTACTTATTTCAAGAGCCTTTTTCAGAGAGTTCTCTTCAAAAGTTTCTCCATCCTCAACTATATCAATATCAATACCTGCTTCATTCATTGATATAACATCAAGTGGCAGTCCTGATAATACCTGCTTGATTTCAACTATTTTTCCCTTATTTTTTGTAGCAACAATTAATCTTTCCATAAAACCTCATTCTGAGCCTTTATCAACTCATGTATTCCAGATTCGGCTAAATTAAAAAGTTTATCCAGCTGTTTTTTACTAAAGCTTGACTTTTCACCGGTAGCCTGTATTTCGATGAATTCACCTTTATCCGTCATTATAACGTTCATATCAACCTCTGCATTGCTATCTTCAATGTAACAGAGGTCTAAAAGCTCCTCACCATTAACAATTCCTACACTAGTTGCAGCCACAGTTCCGATAATCGGCGTTTTTGAAATCAAGCCGTTTTTAGCCAGCGTATTACACGCATCTACCAATGCCACATATCCTCCTGTAATGGAAGCAGTTCTGGTTCCTCCGTCGGCTTGAATTACATCACAGTCAATGGTTATAGTTCTCTCACCCAAGAGTTTCAGGTCAACTATGGTTCTCAGTGACCTTCCTATAAGTCTCTGGATTTCAGAACTTCTTCCATTAAGCTTTAATTTTGAAATATCTCTTTGATTCCTTACAGCAGTTGCTCTGGGAAGCATAGAATACTCAGCAGTTATCCAACCTTCTCCTGAATCCTTTTTGAAAGGAGGAATCCTCTCCTCAACAGAAGCCGTGCATATTACTTTTGTATCCCCAACTTCTATGAGAACTGACCCTTCCGCATGTTTAATGTAATTTCTCAGAATCCTTACAGGCCTCAATTGTGTATTGCTTCTTCCGTCATGCCTCAACATATTCCCTCCATATCTTAAAACAAAATAATAATAACCTAAATATTCTAAAAAATCATCCGTATATTTAGATAAATAATCATCAATAATGTTATATGTTTTGTATACTTTACATAAATTTAGTTATCTATTACCTTGTTAAATGTCACAGGAACACTTTTAGCTGAAGCAACTTCAGTCCCCTCTGGCAGAGGCTTTTCCTTGCCGTCTATAAGGAGCTTAATTTTTTGTATTCCTTTCATTTGAGTAATTGTATAATATATTTGGTTTAGAAGACTATCCTCTTTTTCTGAGCCTCCATAATTTGTAAGCTGACTTGAAAAGTCAAGAACAGCAGTACTTCCCTGTTTGTCAAAAGAATTGAGCTTTGTACCTTCCGGAATGGACGTAAAATATGTTGCGTCATTTGGCTTTTTACTCAATTCGTTAAATATAAGCTCTGGTATGCCGCTAGAGTCTGTCTGAGGGATTTGCACAGAAACAGGAACAAGATAATGATGGTTGTTGCTGTCATCTGAAATGTAATACAAGTCGCACTTCACACAACCATCCTTAATTTGTGTATCACTGGAATTAATTAAAGTATTGCTTCTATTTAAGAGACTTGATAAGTCCAATCCATTTTCAAGAGTTGTTATTTCCCTTCCTTCAACCCTTATTTTAACGTCTGATATTGTTGAGAAACCAGTCAGTGTATACACAACCGAAGCTACTGCCAGTTGCTCTTCCTGCTTAGTAGATAAATTTAAAAATTCCTTGGAAAAGTCAATTACAGCAACCTTATCTTTTATATTTATTCCTTTTATCTTTGTACCTCTTGGCAATACAGGATAAAGCCCGTAGTAGTCCAGCTGTTCTTTTGTTACAGCTTCATCTACTAACCCGAGGATTGCTGCCTTTGCCACACCTTCCTGTTTTTTTACTGTTCTTGTAACAGGTACAAGTAATCCTTTTTTGTTTTTGTAGTATAAAGTTATAAGAAGATTTGATTTATCCGATGCAGGAGCTATACCTTTACCTGCTCCGTTATCTATAACAATACCGTTTAGCTGGTTGTCTGTATAATTGCTGCTAACCATGGAGCTGGTTGTTGTGGGAGCTGCTGTCCCCGAAGCCATAGCCAATCCCTTTGAACTGCTGTCTGTGGCGGAAGCTGCTGCTTTAGAATCTTGAGCCGTATTTGCTGCAGAGGAATTAAGGGTTTGATTTGCGGCCTGAACGTTAGGCTCCTGTTCTTCTTTGTGACCAATAAAAGAGCATCCTGTCGATAAAAGCATAATTACCAACACAATACTAATAATTTTTTTCATATATAGTCCTCCTTAGAGTAATTTGAAGCATATGGTAATTATAGACTATATACGTATAAATTATTATTTCCCGTAAGTGTTGGTAACTTTATAGTTTATTTTTCAATTATTTGTTCTTGCTTATTTTCTTCTTTTTTATTTTCTTCTTTTTTGATTTCTTCTTTTTTACTTTCTTGTTCTTTATTGATTTGATCCAGTCCTTTAACTATGGCATCACATAATGCCTCAGCAGTCTTTAACTGGAAATCCGGATTAATTAGCCTTTTCAAATCGTCAGGATTAGTTAAAAATCCAATTTCCGCAAGGCTTGAAGGCATACGTGTATACTTCAGAACAACTAAACCGGGTCTTGATATGGTTTTTCTATTATATGTATCAAGCTTGCTCATTAGAGAATTCTGTATTAATTGAGCAAATTTTTGTCCTGTAAAAGATTTATCTCCAGCCTTTTCAGGGTAATACAGGGTTTCTGTACCTTTCGCGGAACTTTTATCAAATGCATTATTATGTATACTTAAAAACAATGTAGCATTTAACGCATTTGCTATATAAGGCCTATCATAAAGGCCAACAAATGTATCATCCTGTCTAATCATAAAAGTATTTATATTTTTAGCCTTTAATAATTTTTCCAGCTTTAATGCAATATCCAGATTTACATTCTTCTCGAGGATAGAACCTCCTGAAGCACCCGGGTCAATACCTCCATGCCCCGCATCTATAACAACCAGTCTTTCCCCTTCTTTGGCAGGTGTGAGAAGATTTACTTCGGTTTGTTTTAAATCTTCATTATATGAAGTATAAAATGCAAACTCTTTTTTCACACTAATAATAAAATTAGTTTCCAAAGTTTCCATGTTATGTAAAATAGCTATGGTTTCAACATAATCGTCATCAATTTTATATGTATTTTCTTCAAGATCTATATTTGCTGTTTCAGGTATTGTAATAGTATATTTTCCGCTTTCTTTGTCGTAATTTTCTGTAAAATATTTTTTTATAGTTGAGCCGGTACTAGTTAGTGCAATTCCTTTAAAAGCAAAGTATACCCTGTCCTGATTGCTTACATATGTAAGGTAGGAACTTAATACTTGCTTTACAGGTACTTTTTCCGGTTCATCATCAGGCTTTTCCTTTATCGGTTCACTTGGCTTTTCAGGTTTATCACTCTGATTATCATTTTTAGGAGGAGCAGCTTTTATTTTTTTGATATTTATAGATTTGCCCTTACTGTCTACAACTACTGAAAGACTTTTTATATTCTTTATAAAGTCAACAGGTATTATAAGCCTACCATTAATAGTTTTTGCTTGAGCTATAAGCTTATAGCTTTTCCCGTCCATGTTGCAATTTGCATCGTTGTTCTTGAACTGTAGCTTTAAGCCGTTATATGCAACGTTCACAAGCTGTAGTTTACTGTCCCATGAGACTTTCCCTCCCAGCTCTGTAAACACTGCACTGACAGGCAGCATGGCTGTATTGTTAAATACAATTCCGGGAAAGTCGGTCTTAACTTCCTTACCATCTATTGTAACTTTGTAGATGGTGCCGGAGTATTTTACTTTCTTTCCGTCATAACTCATAGTCAGAGCCTGTGCCGCAAACACAGAAAATTGAGGTATTATTACTAATAAACATCCCAAAATACATACCAGCAGTTTCTTAAAATCGATTTTTTTCTTCATTTGTCTTCTGTCACCTCATAATTTACCATTATTTTGTCTACAACTATTATATCTTTGTATTGGCAATTAAGGGTAAAAAATAAGACATTTTAAAACAAATGTAACCTAAATGTAAAAATCCTGGCAGTATGATGGGTAAAATTGCATAAATTACTTAACAGGAAGGGAAAGAATACATCCGCAGTATTTTTGACGATACAATTCCATTTCTCTTGCCATCTGCTGTCCCTGTCTGAACCCAGGTCTGAAATCCCTGTATAAAAATGTAGTTCCGTATTGGGCTGCATATTTATCCCCAAGTTCTTTTATTAAATCATGTTTCTGATACGGGCTTACCAACAGTGTTGTTGTAAATGCGTCACAACCATTTTGGACAGCGAGTTTTGCCGCATTTTCAAGGCGCAGACTGTAGCAATGAATGCACCTAGCATCCCCTATATTTTTCATACCTTCCCATTCAGCCTGCCTGAATTCATCATCATATATTACGGGAATGTTTTTTATTTTGCTGAACTTTTCAACATTTTCCCTGCGTCTTGTATGTTCTTCAATAGGATGTATATTGGGATTGTAAAAATACCCCTGTATATCAATACCCTCACTCATAAGTTCCTGTACGGGATACGTGGAACATGGTCCGCAGCACATATGCAATAGTACTTTCATTTTGATATCACTCTTTTCTATATTATATACTCCAACCTTGCTTAACCGTCATACTCCAACCCGAAATGTGCATAAGCATTTTTTGTTGCCATTCTTCCCCTTGGAGTTTTATTTATAAATCCTAATTGTATAAGATATGGCTCGTATACATCCTCAATAGTACCTGGTTCTTCTCCTATTGATGCTGCCAGTGTATCCAGTCCTACCGGACCGCCTCCAAACTTATTTATTATGCTAAGGAGCATATTTCTGTCAACTCCATCCAAACCTATCTCGTCAACCTCTAGTGCATCAAGGGCATGTTTTGCCAGTTCAAGATTTATAACACCGCTTCCCTTTACCTGTGCAAAATCACGTACTCTTTTTAATAGTCTGTTTGCAATTCTTGGGGTTCCTCGTGATCTTCTTGCAATCTCGTAAGCACCTTCTTGGTCAAGTCCGATATTAAGGATCCCTGCCGAACGTATTACAATTTCTTTTAGTTCTTCGGGAGTATACATTTCCAATTTATTTATTACTCCAAACCTATCTCTTAGAGGTGCAGTCAAAAGGCCAGCCCTTGTAGTAGCACCTATCAAGGTAAACTTTGGAAGATCCAATCTTATTGATCTGGCGCTTGGCCCCTTGCCAATTATTATATCCAGAGCATAATCCTCCATGGCAGGATAAAGAATTTCTTCCACGCTTCTGTTCAGCCTGTGTATTTCATCTATAAACAATACGTCATGTGTACCCAGGTTTGTAAGTATTGCAGCCAGGTCACCGGCTTTTTCTATTGCCGGACCTGATGTAATCCTCAGGTTTACGCCCATCTCAGATGAAATTATACTTGCAAGAGTAGTCTTTCCAAGTCCCGGAGGGCCATAAAGCAATACATGATCCAGGGCTTCTTTCCTTCTCTTTGCCGCCTCTATAAAAACTGTCAGGTTATCCTTGGCCTTTGACTGTCCTATGTACTCGTCAAACCTTTTTGGTCTTAAACTCACCTCATCAAAGTCATCAGGACGTGTACCGGCCTCAACAAGCCTCTCATCAGTTAAATCCGTCATTTAAGCCTCCATGAGCCGTTAGCTACGGCTGCCATAATAAATTTAGAAAATTCTTCTCCTTATCCACAGTCATGAATAAGGAAGGCTATTTTGAAAGGGACTTGAGTGCTTTCTTTATTAAATCTTCTACACTCATTCCTTCTTCATAAATACCGTTTATAATGCTTGATGCTTCTACTGAGCCGTATCCCAAAACCATCAAAGCGCTAACAGCCTCAGACAAAACAGAGTCTCCGGAAGTTCCGATGTTATCAGAAGCAACCTCTGGAATAGAAGCTGTGAGCTGTTCCTTTGATATTTTGTCCTTTAGCTCAAGGATAATTCGCTGAGCCATTTTCATTCCTATACCCGGAGCCTTTGTCAGTGACTTTGTATCCTGGGAAACAACAGCCAATGCAAATCTTGATGGCGACAGCGTTGAAATCAGAGATATTGCGGCCTTTGGCCCAACTCCCGAAACCGCCAGAAGCATCTCAAACATAGACAGTTCTTCAACTGTACCAAAACCGTAAAGAGCAGCAATATCCTCTCTAACATAATAATGCGTATAAATCTTTACAGGTGTTCCGGGCTGTCCCATATTATTTATTGTAGAAAGTGCGGTAAATATCCTATATCCAATTCCACCGGCTTCTACTATTATACTGTCGTTGTTTTTTACTTCCACTGTGCCTTTTATGTATGCAAACATTATTTATTCTCCAAATAATAATAAATTTTAAAACCTTCCGTTCCCCAGTACTGTACCCATTCTATGTGAATTTCCATGGCATATTGCCACAGCCAGAGCATCCGCTACATCGTCAGGCTTTGGGATTGCCGGAAGATTCAATATAGCCTTTACCATCTGCTGTATCTGAGCCTTTTCCGCCCTGCCGTAGCCAACCACCGATTGTTTTACCTGCAGAGGAGTATATTCAAATATATCTATGCCTGATTTGGCAGCAGCAAGTACGGCTACCCCTCTTCCATGTCCCACGGTAAGTGCAGTCTTAATATTCTTATTGAAAAACAGTTCTTCAATGGATATCGCATCAGGCCTGAACTCATTTATAAGTCTTTCAAGCTCGTTATACAGTACCAGAAGCCTGTCCGAAAATTTCATTGATGCTCCTGTAGTAATAGCACTGTAATCCAAAACCGAAAATTTGTTCCTTTCATATTTTACAACACCATAGCCCGTAATTGCAAATCCAGGGTCAATCCCCATTATTATCACCGTAAAATTCCTCCGAAAACTAATATTGTAATAAATTTTTGCATAATTATAGATGAGTATTGCATATTTATACAATCTGTTGTATAATAAACCCAAGCTATAGGTCAGCAATGAAAGCACTTCATTAGGACGTTGCTTTTTGCCGACTAATTCAAATCATATATATTTTAGCATACTTTTTATATGTTGTTTAAGGGAAATAAATCTTGTATTTATATTCGTTTTTATTGCTGGAGAATCAGCGGAAAGGGTGGTTGAAATGAGTAAGGAAAAGGTTTTACTGGCGTATTCGGGTGGACTTGACACCTCAATAATTATTCCATGGTTAAAAGAAAACTACGGTTATGAAGTTATTGCCATGGCTGGAGATGTGGGACAAGGTGAAGAACTTGAACCATTAAATGAGAAAGCAATTAAAACCGGTGCATCAAAACTTTACATAGAGGATTTGAAAGAAGAATTCATTACTGATTTTATATATCCTACTTTGAAAGCAGGTGCTGTATACGAAGGAAAGTATCTTCTGGGAACATCTTTTGCAAGACCTATTATAGCGAAAAGAATGGTTGAAATTGCTATTAAAGAAGGCTGTACAGCTATCTGCCACGGAGCTACTGGTAAGGGTAACGACCAGGTAAGATTCGAGCTGACAGTTAAGGCTTTGGCTCCACATCTTAAAATAATAGCACCTTGGAGAATTTGGGATATAAAATCAAGAGAAGATGCAATAGATTATGCTGAAGCAAGAAATATTCCTATTCCCGTAACAAAAAAAGATAACTACAGTATGGACAGAAACCTTTGGCATTTGAGCCATGAGGGCTCCGATTTGGAAGATCCTTGGAATGAACCTCAGTATGATAAGCTTTTAAAGCTGATGGTTTCACCAGAAAAAGCACCAGATGTTCCTACATATGTTGAAATATATTTTGAAAAAGGTATTCCAAAGAAAGTTAACGGTGTTGAATACAGCCCAATTGAAATGATGGATGTTCTTAATAAGCTTGCAGGTGAAAACGGTGTAGGTATTGTTGACATGGTTGAAAACAGACTTGTGGGTATGAAGTCAAGAGGTGTATATGAAACTCCTGCAGGAACAGTTTTATATGCTGCTCACAGAGAGCTTGAACTACTTTGCCTTGACAGAGATACACTCCACTATAAAGATATAATTGCACAAAGGTTTGCGGAACTTGTTTATTTCGGACAGTGGTACACTCCTCTTCGTGAATCTTTATCAGCTTTTGTTGATAAGACACAAGAAACAGTTACTGGAACTGTAAGATTGAAGTTGTACAAAGGTAACTGCATGCCTGCAGGTGCAAAATCTGAATACTCATTGTATAATGAAGCAATTGCTACCTTCAGCAAAGACGAAGTTTACAATCAGAAGGATGCAGAAGGATTTATCAACCTCTTTGGTCTCCCAATGAAGGTTAGAGCTCAAATGCTGCAAAACAAGGATATCAAATAGAAATTACGAAAACCTAAAAAGAATATTTACATAAAACAAGGCATACCGGTAGACCATAGGTTTTAAATAACCTCTTGATTATGCAGGTATGCCCTTGTTTGATATAATAGATTTTAAATCCTACTTTAATTGAGGTGTATATTATGAAACTTTGGGGCGGTAGATTTGCAAAAGGAACAGACAAACTTGTGGATGATTTCAATTCTTCCATACGGTTTGACAGCAGAATGTACAAGCACGATATTCTGGGGAGTATCGCCCATGCAAACATGCTTGGAAAATGCGGTATTATATCAGCTAATGAAAGCAGTCTGATTCAAAATACTCTTAAAGACATTTTAAATGATATAGAAGACGGAAAAATTGATTTCGAGATTGATGCAGAAGATATTCATATGAATGTTGAAAAAATTCTCATATCAAGAATCGGTGATACCGGAAAGAAACTTCACACAGGAAGAAGCAGAAATGATCAGGTTGCTCTCGATATCCGTATGTATCTGAGAGATGAAATTATTTCAATAAAAGAAATGATTGCCCTTTTATTAAGTACTCTTGTAAAAATATCAGAAGCAAACCTTGATACGATTATGCCCGGTTACACACATCTGCAAAGAGCTCAGCCAATTACACTAGCACATCATATGATGGCTTATTTTGAAATGTTCAAGAGGGATTATCAAAGGCTTTGTGATTGTTATTCAAGAATGAATATTCTACCCCTTGGTTCAGGTGCTCTTGCAGGAACTACTTATCCTCTGGACAGATACATGGTTGCACAAGAACTGGGCTTTGACGATGTAACACAAAACAGTCTCGACGGTGTCAGTGACAGAGACTTTGCAATTGAACTAGCTTCCTGTTTATCAATACTTATGATGCACCTAAGCAGATTAAGCGAAGAAATTATTCTCTGGTCATCCCATGAATTCGGTTTTGTTGAATTGGACGACGCTTACAGTACAGGGTCAAGCATTATGCCTCAGAAGAAAAATCCGGATGTTGCAGAGCTTGCAAGGGGCAAAACAGGCCGCGTTTACGGAAGTCTTATGACTTTGCTCACAGTAATGAAGTCCCTTCCTTTAGCATACAACAAGGATATGCAGGAGGATAAGGAAGCAATATTTGATGCAGTAGATACCGTAAAAATGTGTCTGCCTGTTTTCTCAAACATGATTGCTACCATGAAAGTACGTAAGGAAAATATGTATAAAGCTGCTCAGGGCGGTTTTACAAATGCCACAGACATTGCGGATTATTTGGTAAAAAAAGGTATTCCTTTTAGAAGTGCACATGAAATAATAGGCAAAATGGTTCTTTATTGCATTGAAAACAATAAGTCTATTGATGATATGACAATGGACGAATTCAAGAGTTTTTCAGATAAAATTCAAGAAGATGTATACACTGAAATAAGTCTTGAGAAATGTGTTTCTGGCAGAAAGCTGGTTGGCGGCCCTGCACGTGAAACTGAAGAAAAAGCCATTGAAAATGCAAAATCGTTTATAAATTCTTTAGTATAAAGGGAATTTTTTATTAAGATATTTGTATGGGTGCCTCACATTAAATGTTGCACTTCCATACAAATATCTTCTTTAATTTCATTTTAAAAATATGCTATGCTGGCCTTCTGCTGCCACTAAGTAAGATATTAAATGATATGCTTTCAGAATTTATGTTTAAATTCATGCATGATACACGTACTCCTTTTTTTGATAGTTCCTTTTCTATATCTCTTTTTATTTTGTCTATTACTTCTTCTTCCTTACGGGCAATTAATTTGTGTCTTCTTTTAAACATTTTACCCTCCGAGTTGTATATAAGTGACTATTGTGTTTAGTTAACTTTTACCTTTTTTTCCAAAGCTCTACCAAAACTAAACCATGAATCCCTTAGTTTAAACCTCATCTGTTCGTCCATAGTTCTTTCAATTATATCATTCAGCTCCTTTCTTGCTTTAATATATTCCTTTATATCAAAATCTTCCTTTGCAAGTATTTCATCTATTTTTAAAAGCCATTCCTTTATATACTCACTTCCTAAATATTCAGAGGTAATTTTCTTCTTTATATGAAGTACTACTTGTTTTACAGCTTTTCTTTTTACGTCTACATCTGTTTGTATCTTTTTTGCCTGTTTTTGACTCATAAAAAATTCACTCCTTATCTTTTTGATACAAAGCAGCAGAAGTTCCATATATTTACATTAATTATACTACATTTGGTATTTTATTGTAAATCTCGCCATGGTTGGTTTAGATGCACCGGCTAATGAAATCGGAGGTATTTGCCCTATTAATCGTTTATATAACGTGGGAAATAAAACAATAAGCGTTTATATTAAGTATGGTTTTGAAAGTCATTTTTTATTCCATTTTCCATTTAAAAAAGCTGTCGGACATAATATCCAACAGCTTTTTATAATATGAAATATTTAATTTTCTTTAATAGGTAATCAACTGCTTGCCATTTAATTTTGCCGTATCAACATTTTGCTTTTTTGATTCAGGTACTACCACAGTATCCTTATTACCGTCGCTGATGTACTGTGAGCTGCCTTTTGCCATGGTATCCAGCCACCATGCAAGGTCACATTCCACCTTTTCCTGTCCCGTTGATCTTACCCTCGGTACAGCATAGGGATTGAACTTTGGCGAAACTGGTGACGGTGATGGATTTGCACCTACTAGTACTATTGAGGTATGTTTGTACTCTATACCCTGGTAATTACCCTGAATAACATAGTTCTGTAGACTCTTTGATGCATTCCCAAAGGGTAATGAAAATGCCTTAAACTTGTATCCGGGTACGAACTCTTCCATTAATTTCTGATTTCCGCCGACTTCCTCAAGCATTTTGGAGGAAGTTTTTACATCAGGCAAAGATACATGTGTCTTTGTATGATTTCCTATTTCAAAGCCTTTATCAATCAAATATTTTAGTCTATCCTGGACTGTCCCAGCACCGTTAAAAGTTTCTACTCCAAGGTTTACATAAAAAGTACCCTTAAGTCCAAAATCAGGATGCTTACTGTTAAAAGCTTCCATAATCCCAACAGCTGATTTGGGATTTGCTTTAAGCTGTCCATCCTGCTCCACAAGATTAAACTGACCAGCTGTTCCATCATCAAAAGTGAAAACCATAGGTATGCACCCTGCCGGAACATCAATATTGTTGTTTAACATGTCTTCAAGGTTTATAAGCCTATAATTTTTTTGATATAGCTCCTCTAACAAGCTTTCGAATTCCGCAAAAGTTGTTGTGTACTCATTTTTCCCCTTTGGGTATGTTTCAACAAAGTTATGAAACATAACAACCATTATCTGTCCTGCTTCGTTTGGCTTAATCTTATCATAGTCAATTTTTATAGGTTCTGGTTTTTGGGAATCATCGGCTTCCTTAGTAATGTCAGTTTGAGATTGTGTATCTACAGCTGACTTTGATGGAGCAGATGTAACTGCTGAAGTGCTGTTTGCGGATTTTTCATTCTTATTTCCTGAGTAATATTCATTTACCCCACATCCTACAGTAACTGTTGAAGTAATTGCCAATGCTACAATTGCTGCTATGTATCTTTTCATTTGATTTCTCCCGTTATTATACTGTGTTTGATTAACTTTCATAATCTACTGCAATTGATGACTCTTTAACAAGCTTTATATGCTCAAGAACTTTTAAGTGTGCAGGATGAACCTGATACGCCTCCATATCAGCCATTGAATCAAACTTTGTGTAAAGTCCTATGTCATATGATCTTTCTGAATGAACAATATCTACCCCAACTTCTATAAATTTCAAACAAGGTATTTGATCCTTTAATCCAAGCAATAGGTCTTTTGTTTTTTGAATAGTGTCTTCACTCTTGTCTTTTAATTTAAATAAAACAATGTGTGTAAGCATTTTTTTATTAATACCTCCGCGTATTTATTTTATGTATTTTCCTTAATTTTAACTTTGATAAAGGATATAGTCAAACAAAAATAGCAAAGTATCTATTACATTGTTTGGTAAATTACATTTTAATGATTTATTGTGGTAAATTATTAAAATTTTACTTGAATTTTGGTTTTAGTCGTTGTATAATTATACATGTACATGAGTATTAATTCATGTCATTTTAATGCTTATTTCTATATTTTTGATAAATCCCTATTATTTTAAAGGACTGGTAATTTTACCAGTCCCTCTTTTTTTTGTATTTTTATTTATTTAGCAGCCAGAAAATTGTAAATAGTCATGAGTCCATCCAATCTTGTCATTTTGTTTTTTGGCATAAAGTTTCCATTACTTCCGTTCATTGCTTTAAATCCTGCAGTAAGACACACATAGCCCAGAAGATCTGGATTTATTTTACTGGCATCTTTAAAACTGCTTTTATATATACCCTTTATTTCAGCAACTTCACTTAATCCCTTGAATTTAATAAAATACTTCGCTGCCTCCTCTCGGGTAATTACAGAAAGAGGAGCTTTTTCTGCCTTTGTTATTATACCCTGAGCAATCAGTTGACTGTACATATTTTCAATTGCCTTATCATTGTCAGCCACCCTATCTATGTAGTAAAAATCATTCAATTTGGAAAGCAGAACAAAATAATCCTTTTGGAGCAACGCATCTGCGGGTCTAAGTTCATCCTGAATATATCTAATACCCATCTGTGTTAATATTTTTACCTTGTCTTCGGCTTTTATTCCATTTACATCTCGATAGTCTTCAACTTTATCCTCTTTGTATACCACTCCAGAGCTATCCAGAATATCCCCGTTAACTGCACTGATATTGCATGGTTTTGAGGTATCTACTAGATATCCCAGAACGGCATTTTTAGAATATATTGTGCCATACTTATAATCTTCAATGGATATATCTGTTTCTTCAGAATCATCTGGTATGTACTTTATTCCATACCCTATTTTATTAAACAGTACCTTGTTTGCTTCTTCAACAGTGATTATATTTTTAGGAGCATCAAACTTTAATTCATTTGACCAATTGGTATAAAGACTGTCGATATTTCCTGACAGATTATCATAATTTATAGATATATAGTTATCACGACACTCAATTCCGTTTTCAACTCGTATATACCTGAAGGAATATCTGCTTTCAGGCTTTGACTCATATGTTATATACGTATCGTCATATTTTACTTTTGCATAAATATCAGGCATAAGTGCTTTTAATGTCTCATCACATATTGCTTTTGCCTGCTCCATAGACTTTTGAGGAACCGCATTTGAATCCGGTATATAATCTGCCCAGAATTCTATCAATAACCCTGTTTTTGCATCTACAGTAATATGAATTTGTCTTATCAGTTTCTTACTTTCATCCAGTACCTTTGTATAAGTCAATGTCCATGCAAGTGAATTGCTGTATCTCCAATCCTTACCCAAGTAAGAATTTGTCAATTTATATGAACTGTCAAGATTGAAGGTGCTTATAGAACGTAACTTCTTGTCAGCAGCCTCCTTTGTAATAAGGTTGGATATGCCATTCACCGCCTCCAGTTCATCAGGAGTCAGTGCAATATTTGAAATTGATCCTGTTGCTGCAGTATCCATCAATGCATATTTTTCATATTCTGTTGCTCCATTTTCAAGCATTCTGTAATTTTTTACTGTTACAACCTCTCCAGTAACAGCGTCTATATACTTATTTGTTGTTTTAGGAACATATGCTAGATATGTTACGGGCTTTTCATTTTCTAATTTAACATTGTAAACCAACTTAAGTCCAAGTTTTTCAGCATATGCCTTTTGAGCCTGATTTAGGCTTATTATATTTGAAGGATCTTCAAACTTTGTGTCCTTTGAATAATTACATGTATAAGTGACAACTTTTCCGGTGTAAGAATTAATGGAGACATTTATAAAGTCGTTTTCAAAATTTATACCGTTTTCTTGTCGTACATAACCGAAGTTATACCCTCCACTATATCCGTATGCATTGCTTTCATTCAGTTTAAACTTATCCAAAAGTTTAGGATTCAAGTGGTTTACAAACTGTTCTGCAATTTTTTTCGCCTGATCCTTTGAGTACTTTGGTATCTTTTTATTTACATTTTCCATGTAATCATAAGAATTGTATGATGATATAAGATTGTCTTCGTCTATTTGTACATTTATATTCTTTTGTGAATCTTCATCATTCCAAAGAAGGCTCCATACAATTCTATCATTTCTGTTGTAAATATTGTAACTGAATTTAGTACATTCTTTTGGAATGTCAATCTTTGATTTAACAAATTTTATAGCGTTTTGAAGCTCTTTATCCACCTGTACTGTATTTTCGGCTGCCATTGCAGGAATCATAAATACTGATAAAACAGCAACCACCAGCAACATTGAAATAAATCTTTTCAATACAATCACCTCTCGTTTTTTATTTGATTTAATGCATGTAAATCCTACCAAAACCTTAGACGAATTAAAAATTATGAAGTTCCATACTTTTATAACTATTTTATTTTTGTATGAATCTTTTTACAACCAACAGCTTTGTAACCTTTTTAAATAAAAAAAGGAAACAGCCTGAATTCTCAGGTTGCTCCCCATTTTAATTGAATTATTTTGATTTTGGTATTTTCAACTCATCGCCTATGTTAATACTGTCAGCATTCTTCAAATTGTTGTATTTCAATATTTCAGTATACTTTGAAGGTGTTCCATAGTATTTCGTACTAATGGAGCTAAGGGTGTCTCCTTGTTTAACCACATGAACCGTATATTCCTCAGTTCCCTCATTTGAATCCGAAGGTTCAGAAGTTTTTGCAGGTTCCTGTTTATTTGAATTATCATTATTCGAATCCTTGACATCACCAACGTTAGTATCATCATCATTATTATCATCGCTATTATCCGATGATACTGCTTGGGAGTCTGAAGCTGTTGAAGCACCCTCTGTATTTGTAGATACAGAAGGTAAATCAGTTGTATTGGATGCCGTCTGAGTTGATTGAGTAGGATTCCCTGGATCTCTATCAGAAGCAAACAATCCTTTATTGCTTATTATGAGATACCCCATAAATAAAACTCCTGAAATTATAAGTACACATATGAATCCTAATATGTAATTAACAACACTGTGGCTTTTTTCAGGCTCATCAGGTAATTCAAATTCGTCATCGTCTTCATCCATATCAAACTTTTCCATTCTTCTTTGGATGGGAATATATGATATATTTCTTACCTCTTCGACTTTTATAACCATAAGTGTTAAACTTTCTTCCATATCATTCTTTGATGCTTCCTGAAAAAGAACACTGGCCATTTTTTGAGGCTCCAAACCTGAATCAATAACCGCTTCAATTCTGCTCCTGTTTAAGCTGTTTAATACTCCATCACTACATAGAAGAATAATATCTCCTTCTTCAATGGTTATACTGGAAGAAAGTTTTATTTTTGTTTTTGATTCTTGTTCTGCTATTTTTAGTATTT
Source organism: Ruminiclostridium josui JCM 17888 (assembly GCF_000526495.1). Lineage (NCBI taxonomy): Bacteria > Bacillati > Bacillota > Clostridia > Eubacteriales > Oscillospiraceae > Ruminiclostridium > Ruminiclostridium josui. The sequence continues at coordinate 512,922 of NZ_JAGE01000001.1, forward strand.
TGTCGGTATCTGTATACAGCTCCGCTGTGTTTGGGGTTATTCCAAGTGATTTAAGCTTTTCATTTTTTCTACTTTCTCCATATGAAAAAATATCTTTTTGAAGTCCATGCCTGAACAGAAAAGCACCATTATTTCCAAGGTTCATTATCACAGCTCTGTTATTTTCAATAATTAGTGATGAAAAACCGGTTAGTATTGGGTTGTTCTGACTGGATATAACTGATTTACTATATATTAAATTGCTGGAAAGCTGAACTGCATCATATATTTTTTCTGTAATAGCTTCAAGCGAAAAATGCTGCTTTTTAGCAGCTTCATGGTATCTTTTTATTTCTCTTACAGCAGATATGTTATCCGTTTCACCGTCATCAATTCCCAGAGAATCCGAAACAGCAAAAACGAAGTTACTTGAGGATTTTTCAAAAGAACACTGAATACTCTGTGTATTATGGCAATTTGAAAAGTTTCCATTAAAATAGAAATCGTCTTTGTTTGAGCTGCTGCCCATATAACTTATTACTGTAGCACTTAGCCTTATGTTTCCATCCACAGTATTTCACCCCGTAACGTATTTTAAATTCTTTAGTAAAAATATACAACTATTTGGTAGGAATTTGTAAGTAAATAATATCATACAATACTTTCTTTTACAATAAAATTAGTTATTTGATATTATATAAAAAGGCACTCAAAGAGATTTCTTTGAGTGCCTGAAAAAAGCTATACAGCAAGAACTAATTCTTTGAAGAAAATGAACTGATAATAGATTTAACTACAGAACTTGCAATATTAATAATACTTAATATGTTCTCAGCATTAAATGAAAATGAATCTATAGTATCAGAAACAGAATCTTCAACTGTTGTTACTACCGAAGTAGCCTTATCCAAAGTACCTTTTGCACTTTTTGCAAGTTCATCTATATTTGTCACGGCTCCAGGTAAAGCCTCCAGTGTCTTTCCCACTGAGTCAGCATTGTCATCTAAAATTTTGTTAAGCTTATCGGTAATCTTTAAACAATTTCTTAATACAATTATTAAAAGCACTCCTATAATAACAGCTATACAAAATATTATGAACCATGCCACAACACTCAGGTCTAAAGTAATAGACATATGTAAACACCCTTTCGTGTAAAAAAGCTTTTATTCAGCCTTTTCTTCCTCTGTACAAACACATTCCTCAACGGCTTCGTTTTCGGTGCTGCTGCAGTCCTTTTCTTTTTTTATAATATCTTCAATCTTTTCTTTTGCTGTATTCAAGCCATCTTTAACATTTTCCAGCGTATCCTTTGTTACTTTAGCTATATCTTCCCTTGTTTCCTTTCCTGATTTAGGAGCTAAAAGCACTCCGGCTGCTACACCAACAGCTGTTCCTATTCCGGCACCAATTGCAACATTTTTAGCAGCCTGCTTTTTAGTTGATTTCTTTTTATTCTTTTTAAGTAAATCCTTTAAATCCATTGTTAAACGCCTCCTTTATTATAGTATTGTGATTATAAATAATGGATAATAATATACCTATTATTAACATTATACGACTTTACCTTTGAAATTGATAGATGGGTTTAATTTAATTTTTTTACCCTGCCTGCTGTGTTTTTAAAACTGATTCAATAGCACAAGCCAACTGATCAGGACATGAAGTACCTCTTCCCTGGCAGTCAATACCTTTTAACCTTGTAACTACTTCATATGCCGGCATACCCTCAACAAGAGAGCTGATACCCTGAAGATTTCCTGAACACCCTTTGCTGAAGCGAACATTTTTTAATTTTCCGTCTTCAATCTCAAAACTTATCTGGCTTGAGCAGGTACCTCTTGTTTTGAATTGCATTATAATTACCCTCCAATCATCTTTCTGTCAAATATTTAATACAAGAATAATTCAACCATCTTAATGTGTCAACCAAGATTTTTATTCTTACTTTATTCCCTGTTTGTTGTAGGTTGAAACAATTTCTGATAGACTTTAATTATCTGGAAAATTTGATTCGCTAGTATTTTAGGAGGTAATAAGGTGAATAATTTAAATATTTTGTTTGCTTCTTCAGAAGTATTCCCTTTTGCAAAAACCGGAGGTCTTGGTGATGTTGCCGGTTCCCTTCCAAAAGCTCTGTCAAAGCTGGGTTGTGATATTCGTGTAGTTATGCCAAAGTACAATGTAATCCCCCAACAGTACAAGTCCCAAATGGAATATCTCGGCTTTATTTATGTGGATGTGTCATGGAGACATCAGTATTGTGGTATTTTTAGATTAAACTATGACGGAATAACATACTATTTTCTTGATAATGAATATTACTTTAACAGGCCTGAACTATATGGCGATTATGACCAGGCCGAACAATTTACTTTTTTCAGTAAAGCCCTTTTAGAATTGCTTCCTTTCATAGGTTTCAAGGCTAATATAATACATTGCAATGATTGGCAGACAGGAGTTGTAAGTCTTTTATTAAAAGCAGTGTACAAAAGCAATCCTTTTTACAAAAACATTAAAACCATATTTACTATACACAATCTAAAATATCAGGGTATCTTCCCCAAAGAAGTACTTTCGGATTTGCTTGGATTGGATTGGAGATACTTCACCCCTGAAGGAATTGAATTTAACGGAAATGTAAACTTTTTAAAAGCTGGCTTAGTATATTCGGACACAATAAGTACTGTAAGTCCTACTTATGCCAATGAAATAAAAAATGATTTTTTCGGTGAAGGTTTAAATGGCGTATTAATCAAACGTTCAGCAGATTTGTACGGAATATTGAACGGTATTGACTATGAAAAAAATAATCCTGAAACTGATACCAGATTGTATGCTCCGTACTCGGCTGACAATATATCTCAAAAGTATGAAAATAAACGAAGGTTACAGCAGGATTTAGGTCTTCCCGTAAGAGCAGATGTACCTATAATCAGTATTATTTCAAGGCTCACTTCTCAAAAAGGCTTTGACCTTATAGAATGCGTACTTGAAGAAATCCTGCAAATGGATATTCAGCTTATCATACTTGGCAAAGGAGACGAGCATTACAAATATATTTTTGAAAATGCGGCATATTGGCATAAAGACAAGGTTTCAGCAAACATAACCTTTAGTGATACTCTTGCTCAACGAATTTATGCGGCATCAGACATGTTTCTTATGCCTTCCTTGTTTGAGCCATGCGGACTAGGTCAGATTTTCAGCTTCCGGTATGGAGCTGTTCCCATTGTCCGCGAAACAGGCGGCCTTAATGATACCGTTTTATCATACAACGAAGCTAACGGTGAAGGGAACGGTTTTACTTTTACAAACTACAATGCACATGATATGCTTAATACAATCAGGCGTGCAGTCCATTTTTATTATAATAAAAAAGATATCTGGAGCCTTCTTGTTCAAAGAGGCATGAGATCAGATTTCAGTTGGGAGAAATCAGCACAGGAATACATGAATATGTATCATAAAACACTGCAAAATAGCAATAACTAAAATTCTATTCCCTTTCTGGCCGGAACTCCTTCTTGATACGGATGCTTTACTGCTTTTATTTCAGATACGTAGTCGGCAGCTTCTATCAGACGTTTTCCGGCATTTCTCCCGGTTAATACAAGTTCTGTTTCTTGGGGTTTATCTTTTATCATAGCAATAACATCATCCTCACTGATAAACCCATTATTCAGAACCCCTATCAATTCGTCCAAAATAACCAAACCGTATTTGTTTTGTATGATAAGATTTTTTACATTAAGGAAAATTTCAGAAGCCTCTTTTCGTGCTTCTTCCTTTTCTTCCTCAGTCATATTCCATACAAACTTTTTACAGCTGAAACCTCTTATTACAGTAAACTCCGGTTCCATTTTCTTTAGAGAATTAAGCTCACAGGTATCTCTGCTTTTGAGAAACTGAACCATTAGAACCTTCATACTGTCTCCGCAGGCCCTTATTCCAAGTCCTATTGCAGCTGTAGTCTTACCTTTGCCATCACCAGTATAAATGTGTACTAAACCTTTTTTACTCATAGAAATCCTCCATTTATATTACAGAAAGTTTTCATGATATATTTCATTTATATTTTTATTAAATACCGGATGCAATACAAAAGGTGCTATTTCGTTTAAAGGCTCCAGTACAAATCTGCGTTCATGCATTCTTGGATGAGGAATTACCAAATCTGTGTCATAGATAATATCACTTCCGTATAGGAGTATATCGAGGTCAATAGTCCTTGGTCCCCAGTGTATTATTCTCTCTCTTTTGAGTTCCTTTTCTATTCCTGAACACACATTCAAAAGCTCTCTAGCCGACAGTGATGTCCTTATTTCAACCACCGCATTTAAAAAATCCGGCTGCTGTTCATACCCAACCGGAGCAGTATTATAGTAAGAAGACACCGCCGTAACTTGAATCTTTTCAATCTGTTTCAGAAGTTCAATCGCGCTGTTCAGCTGGTATTCCCTATCTCCAATATTTGAACCTAACCCTATAAATGCAGTAATTACATTCTCACACATTGAATTCGCCCCTGGTACGCTCAAGCTGGACTCCTGCGTATTTAAGATGATATCCCATGGGAGCCCAAGGTTTTTTTAGCAGTATTTTTACTGATTCAGCCTTTTGAAAGTTAATAAATATGCCCTCAAGAATTTTATATGCAACCGTTTCAATTAAATCATATTTGTCTGAGCTTACAATATCTCCAACAACTCTACATACCTCTGCGTAATTTAAAGTGCAGCTTAAGTCATGGTTTTTAGCAGCAGTAGTTAAGTCAGCTGATATTTCCAATGAAACAAGAAACATTTGCCCCAATTTCTTCTCTTCTTCTGCTACCCCGTGATAAGCATACACTTCTAAATCTTCTATAATTATTTTATCCATTTATCTCACCATACTATCCGTCATTTTTGCCACTCTTACATTTTGTAAAACGTCATGAACTCTTACAATATCAACTCCTTTTGAAATGCCTGTTGCCGTTGTCGCCAGCGTGCCTTCAAGCCTGTCAAATACTTCAAGTTCCAGAAGCTTACCTATAAATGATTTCCGGGAAGTACCCAAAAGCACTGGATAGCCAAGAATTTTAAATGCCTCAAGCTTACGCATTACCTCTAGGTTTTGCTCCCAGGTTTTTGCAAAGCCTATACCAGGGTCTATGATTATTTTATCATCCCTTATACCTGCATTTTTTGCTATTAATATACTTTCTTCAAGTTCTCTCAATATTTGTCCTATAAGATCTTCTCCGTAATCTGTTCCGGTAGTTCTGTTGTGCATTATACATACAGGTACACCATACTTTGCTATTGTTTGAGCCATGCGGGAATCGTATTTAAGCCCCCAGATATCATTAATCATGTCTGCCCCTGCCTTTATGGCAAGTTCTGCGGTATCTGCCCTGTAGGTATCCACAGAAATAGGCAATGTAATCTCTTTGGATAAAGCACGAATAACAGGTAAAATTCTTTGCTGTTCAATTTCAGAAGATACAGGTACCGCACCGGGTTTTGTGGTTTCTCCACCAACATCAATTATATCTGCACCTTCTTCTTGCATCCTTAATGCCTGATTAAGCGCCATTTCCGGATTTACATAACTACCCCCGTCCGAAAATGAATCCGGTGTTACATTAAGAATTCCCATTACATAAGTCTTTTTCCCCCATTCCCATGTACTGTTCCGAATTTTAAAAGATTCAGCTTTCATATTTTGTTATCCTTCATCCTTTTAGTAATTTAGTACAGGTGTGCCGCCGTTGATAAACCAGTTGCATTCCCCAACCATAGCGCATTTGACACACTGTCGGCAAGACTTATCACCTGCATATAAAACCTTACTTAGTGGCGTACTGTGTCCTTCCTTTTTACGATGTTTTTCAATTGCATCTAAAACCATTTCTATGTCGTCTTTTTCCATATTTAAATCTAAAAGAATCTCACGTGCTAAAACTGCCCCTTCAGCAGCATGGTCCGCCTTTTGACTATATTGCTTCCATTTAGCAATATCATGGAGAAGTGCAGTTATATATATTATTTCTTTTTTAAGGTCGTATTTGTTTTCAAGTGCAATAATATATGCAACCCTTGCCACATCTAATGAATGTTGAATATCATGGTGGCAAAATTTACGGTCTCTTTCTGCCTGAGAATTCAACTCCATATACTTTTTAAATTGTGGATGGTTTAATATCATTTGTACTCTTTCCATACTGTCCCCTGTATTATTACTTATATAATATCATCAATCTTTTTGTAAGATTATCATCTGTGTTGAATTTTCCACGAAAAGTAGTAGTTGTAGTTAGAGATCCTGTATTTTTAATACCTCGAGCAGTCATACATGCGTGCTGTCCTTCAATAATTACTGCAACATCCTCTGAATCAGTAATCTTTTGCATAATTTCAGCTATATCAGAACCTATTCTCTCCTGCAGTTGAAGGCGTTTTCCCACCATGTCGGCAATTCTGGCTATTTTGCTAAGACCCAGTATCTTGCCATTTGGCACGTAAGCAACTGCAACCTTCATATTGTACATAAGGGCCATATGATGCTCACAATAACTAAAAATGTCTATATCTTTAACCAATATCATTTCTTTGTTATCTTTAGGTATCACCAAATCATCTTCAAAGGTCTTGTTATACATTTCAGCAATCTGGTCATTGGTATAGCTTATCCCTTCAAAAATCTCCTCGTACATACGAGCCACACGTGAGGGCGTCTCTTTAAGCCCCTCTCTATCAGGGTCCTCTCCTATGGCAATCAGTAAACCTCTGATATGCTCTTCAACTTTTTTCCTATCTATAGACATGTAACTCACCTTATATATGTTTTCTTATGTATCTTATAAAAAGTAAAATCCCTGAAAGTAGTGTACTCTAGGGATTATATTTCAAATAAACCATTAAATATGAATACCTTCTATCCTAAAAAGAATAGCACACGTATTTTCCACAGTCAACGTTTAAGAACACCTCATAACGACATTTTTCCTTAATTTCCCTTACATTATTGTCATATTATACTACTCCCGCTTGGGCATACTTTTATACAAATTCCACATACTGAGCCCCTGCCTATATGCTTAAAATTCCTGTTCATATATTCAGAACAAGCTCTTGCATCTACTACATTTTCACGAGGTTTCCCAAACTCCCACTTATTCCCGGTAAGAGCAAGGGCAGGACATGCTTTTACACACCTGTTACATGATGAACAATTATTTTGTAGTATTATATTTTCACAAGGAAGCTCCATATCTGTAAGAACAGTCCCAAGCCTCACTCTGGGGCCGTAATCCTTATGGATAAATAATCCGTTTTTGCCTATCCAGCCCAGGCCTGCTAAAACAGCGCCTGTTTTATGAGGAAACACACCACTGTAAGGTATTGGTGAGGAAGGTATGCTTTGTGATGCAGCAATGGAATATGCCCTTTTGCCGTGTGCCTGAATAGACAGAACCAGTCTAAGGGATATTTGGTCTATTAAGGCATTTACAGACCGGTAATGGTTAAAATAAGTAAAGGTAGGTTTATCGTCTATCTCGTCAATTATTGCATCTGAAAGTCTGACACCGAAAGTTATGGCAATAGGATACCTTTTTAAGGGTTCAGGTAAATGATCCTCTACATCCGAGGTTCCAAAGAAAGTTCCTCCCATACCGTATACTATTGTTTCCAGTTCTTTATATAAATTGTCTGACACGTATATCTCCTTTTGTGTTTAATTCTGATTTAAATATTATATCATTAACTATAAAGGTAGTGCACGGGAAATAAAGCTAAAATTTAACCATATAAAAAGTCTTTTTAAGGTAATATAGTAAACCATAAGTCTTTATGGTATAATTTTAATGTAATTTCAAGCTAAATTACAGCTAAGAGCGGAGGTATTTATGGGTTCTATTGAAAGCAGCAGAGAACTTGCCGAAAATAAGCTGATATTATTATATATTATTCATAATCTTGAATCACCGGTAACCAATTTGCTTATTACAAAAATTATATTAGAAAATAAGCTGATGAATTATATTTTTCTTCAACAATATCTTGATGAACTTTGTGAAGGAAAATTTCTTACAAAAATAGATTCTGACGAAAAGCTGTCATATAGTATTTCTTCTGCCGGAAAACAAAGTCTGGAGTATTTTACTTCATTAATTCCTGCCGGCATAAAAGCCAGAATTGATGAGGCTTTAAACAAATATAAAAAAAGCAAAAAAAATGAAATAAACATACAGTCAGACTTTGTTGCCGTAAAAGAAAATGAGTATATCGTTAGTTTAAAGATTTGTGAAGGAAACTTTACCTATATTGATTTAAAAATGTCTGTTGGAAGCCGTAATGACGCAAAGAAAATCTGCGACAACTGGGCTCAGAATTCAGAGAAATTGTATAGTAAAATTTTATCAGTACTTACCAATACAGTTGACGATAATTAGGAAAATAACATCTGACTTTTTAGTAATAACTATTTAGTCCGTGCTTCAATCCTCTGGAAAAGCACTCGCTTATAAGTAAATTCAGCTGATGACGAATAAACTGAACTCTAAGCTGGGCTATTTTTTGTTTTCCATAATCGTCTCTTATGTTTTTTAAGTATATCTCGTTTAACTTTAGAAATTTATATGTATCTTTAACCTTTTCAAGCAGTGTCTTATCACTGAGTTTTTTTATTGAAGATTTGTCAAGACATTCATAAGTGTGGTTTTGTGTAGCGTAGTTTTCTTTCATATACCCTCCTGAAATTTTTACTAAGTTTTATCAACGAAATACCTATTATATTATTCAGGATAGTATAAATTTATTACATATTTTTTTAATACAATAAAAAGCCGCCCTACGGCAGCTCTATTACGGAATTCTTTTCAGATGGCTTGTACAAAACAAACTTACTTCCGATAACCTGAACTACTTCGGAATTTGTCTGTTCTGCAATTTCTTCACATATGGTTTTAGTATCACATTCTGCATTTTTCAGGACAGTGGCTTTTACCAGTTCTCTAGCCTCCAGTGCATCTGAAAACTGCTTTATCATATTATCGCTTACTCCGCCTTTTCCAACCTGAAAAATGGGCTGAAGATTATTTGCAAGCGACCTCAAATAGCTTCTTTGTTTACCTGTAAGCATTGAACCCTCCATATCTGCATAGAAAATACCCATGCATAATCTTACTATCTGGTATAATCAAACTCGGTATCATATATTCTGACCGTGTCACCTTCCTCTATTCCCATCTCTTCAAGTGCCGCAATAACACCTTTTTTCTTAAGAGCTCTCTGGAAATATTGTAGTGACTCATAATTTGTAATATTAGTAGAACCGAGGACCTTTCTCAGCCATTTACCCTCAACTACATATACACCGTCTTCAATGTGTATTTCAAAAGGCTTTTCCTCTTGAGCTTTGTATACAACCTCTTCATTCTTTGTTTCATCAAGAAGAATGGTGTCTGGAAGTGTTTTTAATGTTTCTGAAACAGCATACATGAGTTCTTTCAGCCCTTTATTTGTTGCTGCAGATATTCCAAATACTCTGTATCCTCTTTTTTCAAGTTCTTCCTTAACAGCCTTGTAGTTTTCTTCTGCACCTGGTATATCCATTTTATTAGCAGCAACTATCTGTGGTCTTGTAGATAAAACTTCATTATATTTTTTTAATTCCGAATTAATGGTGTCAAAATCCTCTATTGCATCTCTGCCCTCAACCCCGGATACATCTACAACATGTATAAGGAGTTTTGTCCTCTCAACATGCCTCAAAAATTCATGACCAAGTCCAACACCTTCATGTGCCCCTTCTATAAGACCTGGGATATCAGCAATTACAAAGCTTTTACCCTGTTCTATTTGGACAACTCCAAGGTTAGGAACCAACGTTGTAAAGTGGTAGTTTGCAATTTTGGGCTTGGCAGCAGAAACCATTGAGAGTATTGTGGACTTACCCACATTGGGATATCCTAAAAGTCCAACATCAGCTATCATCTTTAATTCAAGAATCAAGTTGAATTCTTCTCCGAGATCTCCGCTTTTCGCAAAATTAGGTACCTGCCTTGTAGGAGTGGCAAAGTGCTGATTACCTTTTCCACCCTTTCCGCCTTTTGCTATAACACATGTTTGACCGGGCTTTATCAAATCAACAAGTACCATACCTGTCGCTTCGTCCTTTACCATAGTGCCACGAGGAACCTTTATTATTAAATCTTCCCCGTTTTTCCCGGAACAGTTTGACGGTCCTCCATCATGTCCTGACTCAGCCTTGAAGTTCTTTTTGTATCTGAAGTCAATCAAGGTGTTAAGGCCTTCATCAACTACAAATATTACATCTCCGCCTTTTCCACCGTCTCCCCCGTCCGGGCCTCCGGCCGCTATGTACTTTTCACGGTGGAATGAAACCATTCCGTTTCCTCCATTACCGGCCTTGACATATATTTTAGCGCTATCTGTAAACATTTATCTTCTCTCCATAAAACAAATATTCTTTTTAACCAAATCCAGAACTCTGTTTATTTTAACCTGAAACAAATAATTTATGTGAAAAATAACTTTTATTATACGCTAAAAAGGTAGAAAATGCGTATCACATTCTCTACCTTTTTTAATGCGATAATTTTTTAATTACTCAGCAGTCACTATCATAACTTGTTTCTTATCTCTGCCAAGTCTTGCAAACTTAACCTTTCCATCCTTTAATGCAAACAAAGTATCATCTTTACCTTTTCCTACGTTTACACCAGGATGAATCTTTGTACCTCTTTGACGAACAAGAATGTTTCCTGCGAGAACGAATTGACCATCAGCTCTTTTAACACCCAGTCTTTTAGCTTCACTGTCACGTCCGTTTCTTGAACTACCAACACCTTTTTTATGAGCAAAAAGCTGTAAATTAACCTTTATCATGAGATTACACCTCCTCATCCAATACCTTCACATAGTCAGGATAAGCAAATTCTATCTGTTTGAATCCAATTTCCGCAGTAGCCATTATTACATTGGCATCATGCCTTTTTTCAGGAGACAACTCCATGTCAAGTTTACAAGACATAAACCCGTGCTTCTGTTTAAAAAAGCTTTTTAGTCCAATCAACTCTTCAATAGCTCCAACCGCAGTATAAGCGATTGCAGAAATGGCTGAACATACAATATCGCTGCCTTCTTCAGCAAACCCTGCATGTCCTTTTACAACAAACGTCTTAATAGTTCCTGCTGCATCCTTGCCTATATTAATTTTAATCATCTAACCATTATCCTTAATTAAGCATTGATCTTTTCGATTTGAACCTTTGTATATGGTTGTCTGTGTCCCTTTTTATTTCTGATGTTCTTCTTTGCTTTGTATTTGAAAACGATAATCTTTTCACCTTTTCCGTGGTTAAGAACCTTTCCACTTACAGAAGCTGATTCAAGAACAGGAGCACCAAAGGTTACATTTCCGTCCTTTGATACAGCTAACACCTTATCAAAAGTAACTGAAGATCCTTCTTCAGCAGCGAGTTTTTCTATGAAAACTACATCGCCTTCCTGAACTTTGTACTGCTTTCCACCAGTCATTATAATTGCGTACATATATACACCTCCTAATACAAATCTCGCCGGCTTTATGACGTATATACTACATCAACAGGAGTATTCATCACAGGCAATAATTCAAATGAATTATATTTAGGGAGCCTTGGCCGTGCGGCTACCGATATATTTTATCACAAGGACTAATCCATGTCAATGTCTTTAATTCTATAGCTTGCGGGTCTTATATCATTGGCGGCTGTAACTTTTATTTTCTTATCTTTATTCTCAACAAAATTATTTAAGAGTTCTTCAATATTATCTTCTATGGCAGGAGCCACAGTAGGGTGTACTTCTAGCTTGAATTTTTTTGCAGGTTTACAATTCATATGCTCCTTTACTTCCCGGAGTATATTCATTGCATTAGTTTCTCCCGTATAAACCTTTCCCGTACCATCACATACAGGACAATCGCAGCTCATAACAGTTGACAACTCTTGCCTTATCTTCTTTCTGGTCATTTCAACCAAACCAAGCTCTGTCATACCCAGCACTATTGTCTTTGTTCTATCACTTTTTAAACTTTGTTTTAGGGAATCCAATACCAATTGCTGATGTTCGGAGTTATTCATGTCAATGAAATCTATTATTACAATGCCGCCTATGTCTCTTAATCGAAGTTGTTTTGCTATTTCTCTTGTTGCTTCAATATTGGTTTTAAGTACTGTTTCCTCGAGATTACTCTCTCCTACAAACTTACCTGTATTAACATCAATTACTGTAAGAGCCTCGGTTTTGTCTATGATTATATACCCACCGCATTTTAGCCATACCTTTCTGGATAGTGCACGCTCGATTTTTGTTTCTATCTGGTAGTAATCAAAAATCTTATAATCCTTTTGGAACAGCTCTACTCTGTTTTTGAGCAGTGGAGATATCATTTCAACAAGTTCAAGTACTTTTAAGTACTCTTTCTCATTGTTTATAATAAATTTGTTTACATCCCATGTAAATAAATCTCTGACTGACCTGTATATAAGATTTATGTCTTTATGAATACACCTTGGTACAGGGCCTTTATTTTCGCTTTCCTTTATTTTTGTCCAAAGCTTTAAGAGAAAAGAAACATCCTCTACAAAGTCAGATTCTTCTTTTCCCTCAGACACAGTTCTAACAATTAACCCCATGTGTTGAGGCTTTAGTTTTTCAGCTATTTTCTTTAGCTTCTGCCTTTCCGTATCGTTTTCAATTCTTCTTGATATCCCTATATAATCTGCATTTGGCAGCAAAACTAGGTTTCTTCCTGGTAAAGTTATGTGCGTTGATACTCTGGGGCCTTTTGTGCCTATAGGTTCTTTTATAACCTGTACTGTTATTTCCTGTCCTACCTTAAGTATATCTGTAATATTGTATTCTTCGTAGTTACTGGAAACTTCTGATTCATCATCTGAGTATTCTTTTTTAGGAATTGCATCACCTACATACAAAAATGCGTTCTTTTCATATCCTATATCAATAAATGCAGCCTGCATACCCGGCAGCACACTACTTACTTTTCCCCTGTATATGTTGCCTACAAGCCCCTGATGATTTGTCCTTTCTATATGAATCTCAGCCAGTTCCTTATCTTCCAGAATACCAACTCTTATTTCACCTGGACTAACATCCACTATAATTTCATTAACCATCTAATCACCTCAAACTACTTCTTCCATAGGGTCCAGAAGCTGATCCTGTGACCTTACAAAAAGCTTTGTTCTATGAATCCTGTCAATCTCATATTCAAATCCAAGATATCCACACAAAGACTCAATCAGAAGGTCAGGCTTTAAATTCGCTTTGCTTCCGGCACTGACAAGAGCCGTAAATCTGATAATGTTGAAGTTTTCACAAGGCTGAAGCTCAAAATTCAAATCAAATATCATACCTCTTATATCAGTATCCTTTACGCCGTTCTTGGTTTTTTTCTTGACAACTATCTCTTCTTGAGACAAGTATTTGTCAATAGCCGTCTTTAAAGCCTTTTGGCTGCATTCTGCCGGAGTTCCTACAATTACAACATACTCAGATGCAGCAATAGTAGCCATAATATTTTGCTTGGACATCTTCTTTTTCGCAGATAAAACCTCTATTCCTTTAGGCAGTTGTAAATTCAGTCTATCTGCAAATTCCTGCGGTGACATCCCATCATCGGTAATTTCAAAATCACCGTACTCTGCTTCACTTGTAACTCCCACCCCTAAAGGCAGACCAAAAACCATACCTGGGTGAGGATTAAAGCCCTGAGAATAGGCTATAGGAAGTCTTGCCCTTCTTATAGCTCTTTCAAATACCTTCATGAGGTCAAGGTGAGAAATGAATTTGACTTCATCGCCACGTCTGAACTTTACACGTATAATAGTCAATTTAATTACCTCCACAAATACCGCTATCAAATATTGTAGCACCGCAGCCGCCGCAGTTTACACGACAATTGGGTGTAACTTTTCCTTCCAATGCCTTTTTTGATTCGCTAATAAGGTATTTCTTTGAAACGCCTATATCAATATGATCCCAAGGCAGAAGTTCCTCGTAGTCTCTTTTGCGTGTAGCATAGAAATATGGGTCTACCCCGCAATCTTCAAAAGCCTTCATCCATACATCAAACTTGAAGTGTTCTCCCCAGCTGTCAAATTTGCATCCCATTTCCCAAGCTTTTAGAAGCACCTTGCATGTCTTTCTGTCTCCTCTGGCAAACACTGCTTCTAAAAGGCTTAAACGGTTTTCATGATAATTATAAGTTACCTGTTTTGAACGAATCTTACTTTTTAAAAACATCTGCTTTTCATTGAGAACTTCTCTGCTATCCTGGGGTTCCCATTGGAATGGAGTAAAGGCTTTGGGTACAAAGGAAGATGTACTCACAGTAACATTGAGGCCTTTTCCTTTCTTTTCTCTTGGAACATTTTTATAAGCATTTACTACCTTGTAAGCCAAGTCCGCAATTCCCTCAACATCTTCCATTGTCTCTGTAGGAAGTCCGAGCATAAAATACAACTTCACACCGTTCCATCCACCATTGAATGCCAGAGATACAGCATTTAGCAAATCTTCTTCTGTTACGCCCTTGTTGATTACATCCCTTAGTCTTTGGGTTCCAGCTTCCGGTGCAAATGTAAGGCCACTTTTTCTCACCTTCTGAGCTTTTTCCATTAAATCCAGTGAGAATGAGTCGATTCTTAATGAAGGCAAAGATAAATTTACTTTTTTCTCCTCCATTTCCTCAAGCAATCCTGTTGTCAGCTCGTGAAGCTCCGTATAATCACTTGTACTTAGTGATGTTAGTGAAATTTCCTCATAACCAGAGCTTTCCTCAAGCTTGTTGGCCAACTCAAGCAATCTCTTGTGACTCTTTTCACGTACAGGTCTATATATAAATCCTGCCTGACAGAATCTGCACCCTCTTGTACAACCTCTAAATACTTCCAGCATTATTCTGTCATGTACTATATCAGTATATGGTACTATTACTTTTTCAGGAAAATATACTTTGTCCATATCTTTGATTATTCTCTTTTTGATTTTTACTGGATAATCTGGTTTTTTAGGTACAAAGCTCTTTATAGTTCCGTCCTCATTGTATGAAACATCATAAAATGCCGGTACATATATACCTTCTATTTTAACTATATCTTCTAGGAATTCCTGTCTTGTACGTCCTGTTCCTTTCCACTTTGCATATGCATCCATTACTTCGTTTATTATTTCTTCGCCTTCGCCCATCATAAAAAAGTCAATTATGTCAGCTAATGGTTCGGGATTA
Organism: Ruminiclostridium josui JCM 17888; assembly: GCF_000526495.1. Taxonomy (NCBI): domain Bacteria; kingdom Bacillati; phylum Bacillota; class Clostridia; order Eubacteriales; family Oscillospiraceae; genus Ruminiclostridium; species Ruminiclostridium josui. The sequence goes on from NZ_JAGE01000001.1 coordinate 528,210, forward strand.
TATGCACAAGGACCTCCCGCACAAACAAATGAATCACCATCACTTCTTTTGTCCGAGGTCAAAGGTATGCCTGCCAAATCAAGCATATTTATTATATTGGTAAAGCTCATTTCATATTGAAGTGTAAAGCCTACAAAATCAAAATCCTTTATTGGATCTTTAGATTCAAGTCCATACAAAGGAATATTGTTCTGCCTCATTTTTTCTTCCATATCTGTCCATGGAGCAAATACCCTTTCACAATAACAATCATTTCTTTCATTTAGTAAATGGTATAGTATTTTCATACCTAGATGGGACATTCCTACTTCGTAAGAGTCAGGAAAACAAAATGCGAAACGTATATCTACACTTTTAGGATCCTTTATGACACTGTTCCATTCATTACCGGTATATCTAGATGGTTTCTCAACACTCTTCAATAACGCATCTGACAGTTTAACACTCATTTTTTCCTCCGATATATCTAATATTTATAAATAGCAAAAAAAAAGAACTCGGTTATTCTATATAGCTTTAAGCCGATTTTTAACAAAAAATCTTTCGAGTACCAAAAAATATTATAGCAGAACATAATACATATGGTAATATATTTTTAACAATTCTTTTATAGTATTTATTTAAGAGCAATAATTTATTATTAAAGGTAAATAAAATATAAAAGGACTTGCCAAAACACATTAGCAAATCCTCTTATGGTCGGAGTGACTGGACTTGAACCAGCGGCCTCAACGTCCCGAACGTCGCGCTCTACCAACTGAGCCACACCCCGAATCCCATTATATTATTTTACTAGCAAGTAATTTATTTTACAATACTAAAATGAGATTTTTTTCATATTTTTATATTTTTGAATTCATTTACCTTATTTGTTATAAATTCTATAACCTGTTTATGTTCTGCCTTACCATTTCCGGTTATTGTTATGGGCTCGCCAAAAGACATGCACACAGGTTCTTTTCTGCGGATTGGTCCAATGTCCTTTATAAGTTTTCCATTTCCCCAGAAATCAGTTTTTATTGCAACAGGTATTACAGGTACACCAGCCTCTTTTGCTAGCTTTATACCCAATGAATTAAACTTTTCCGGGTCGAATTGCTCCTGTCTTGTTCCTTCCGGAAATAAAACAATAGACCTTCCTTCAGCCAGTATTTCCTTTCCTTTGTTTATCACATTAAGTAAATCCTGTCTGGAGTTCTTTCTAGATACTACTATAGGGTCTCTGCTTCGCATAATAGCCCCAAATATTGGCATTGATACAAGAGACTCCTTTACAACAAAGGTAATTTCCTTTATGGGTACAATAATAGATGGAAATACAAAAGTTTCCAAAGTACTCATATGGTTACTTACAAACACAACAGGACCGTCTACCTTTGAAATATTATCCAAACCCTCAATAAACAGCTTACCACCGCTTTTTTCAATATTTTCAACAATTTTATAACTGGAAGCCACCCATATTTCCAAATCAAATTTATTTTTTACAGCAAGGTTTCGTCCCTTTATAACTTCCTTGGCATATCCATAAACAAAATACCATCTGGTATTCAGAAAAAGCTTATCAAATATATTTCTCTTATCACCTGTAGTTTCATATCTGTTTCCTATAAAATATCTTTTCATATCCATCACTTCCGTTATTATAAAATTATTCCCCACAATGCCAGTGATAATTATATCTCACAATTAATTCCATGTCCACTTCTAAGGAAAATCATTCATTTAGCAGATTAAAATCATAATAATTAGAATATAATAAATTATCAAATATAAATTTTATTATGGAGAATTCTAATGAATGCTTATGACATTATTATAGGGACCAAATTAGAAATCGAAATACCGGAGTACCTAAAAAAAATCCCTTCCCAGGCTTCCAGTTATATTAGCCAACTTCTGGATGTAGCAGATGAAAAAAATATAACTATTGCTGCACCAATAAGCGAGGGACGTTACAAGTATCTATCAACTGGGCTAAATATTATAGTCTACTTTTTAAATCAAAGACAAGAGCTAATGCATTTTAATGCTACCGTAAAAGAATATAAAAAAACAGGGCATCTTGAAACCTTTGAAGCATTAATAACCAGTGAATTTACCAAAATCCAGAGAAGAATGAACTACAGACTGGATGCAGTTCTGGAATGCAAATACACTCCTGTGGACGACCACCTATTGACTAAAGGAAAACCTGAATTTAAAGAAATATCATCAAATGATTTTAAAACTGCATTCACCAAAAATATTAGCGGAAGCGGTCTATGCCTGATTATGGATAATTCTGTTGATTCGGGTATGATGTCAGATATTTCGATAGACCTTGAAGGCATGGGCCAAATACGAGTGCTGGCTCAAGTAATCCGTTCCACAAAGCTTGAGAACAATAAACATGAAGTAGGTATGAATTTTGCTTATATTTCTTCACAGGATTCTAGCACTCTGACAAAGTTTATTTATCAAAAACAACGACTTATGCTGAAAAACAACAGCCTATTAAAAAAGTAATTACTTTCTTTTCGGTTTCTTAATCTGTATAGCTCTGCTAATAGAATTTGTCCCTAATTTACTTCTTATTGAATCAATAGCTTTTTCAAGCTTTTCTTCTTTTTTAGATAAATCGTCACAAAAATCAATTTCATCAAACAATGACATTTGCCCAGAAAGGCCTTCATTTCCAAAGCCGCTAATGCTTATTCCTATTAGACGAACAGGCATTAAACTATTCCAATTTTTTTTAAGGAGAGAGAACCCTGTCTCATAAATATCCTTTGTGAGATAAGTAGGCTCTATGCTTGTTTGTCTTGTTATTGTCTTAAAATCAGAGTACTTTATAGTTATTTGAATTGTACGACCCTTTTTATTATTTCTCCGAGCTTCGTAACCAACTTCTTCACACATCTCAATAAATGTCGTTTTCACTTCTTCAATATCTGTTATGTCTGATGCAAGTGTTGTTGACCGTCCAATGGACTTCATTTCTCCTGACACATGAGGCGTTACCTCAGATGTATCAATACCATTTGCCATTCTTTGAAGCTCTAACCCCTGTCTACCAAGGAAGCTGACCAAAGCCTGTGAATTATAGTTTGCTAAATCACCTATAGTATTAATCCCTAAATTGTTAAGCCTAAGACCTGTCTGTCTCCCTATTCCGTACAGGTCTGTTACCTTTAGAGGCCATAACTTTGTTTGAATGTCCTTTTGCCATAGTTCGGTTATCCCCATTGGTTTCTTAATTTCAGATGCCATTTTTGACAGAAGCTTGTTTTGGGAAATTCCTATAGAGCACCATAATCCCAGTTCGTCATTTATTGCATCCATTATCTGTTGCGCTGCTTCCACAGGGCTTCCAAATAGAGATTCTGTTCCCGACATATCCAACCAAGCCTCATCTATACTGTTTTGTTCTATGACAGGCGAAAATCTTTCAAGAATCTTCATAACTTCCATAGACTTTCTTTCATAAAACCTGTGATCCGGCGGAACAAGCAACATTTCAGGACAAAGTTTCAGAGCCTGATGAATAACCATAGTAGTTTTTACTCCAAATTTTCTTGCTTCGTAGTTTGCAGCAAGAATTATTCCCGTTCTTGTTTTGGGATTACCCGCAACAGCAGCCGGTTTGCCAGCTATTTCAGGATTTCTGGACATTTCGCAGCTTATAAAAAATGCATTCATATCCACAAGGAAAACTACTTTATCCATCTGTCTATTCTCCTTTCAAGCGTAATTGTCCGGTAATATTCAAAATCAAATAAAGGAGCCCCTTAAAGGACTCCTTAAATTTCCAATATATTACATATTTCAAATTTATTATTTAGCAGCTTTTGCAGTTTCAGCAAGCTTAGCAAATGCAGCCGCATCATTTACTGCCAAATCAGCAAGAACTTTTCTGTTAAGTTCTATTCCTGACTTCTTCAAACCACTGATGAATTTGCTATATGTTAAACCATTTATTCTTGCAGCAGCGTTAATTCTTGCTATCCAAAGCTTTCTGAAATCTCTCTTCTTTGCTCTTCTGTCATTGTAAGCATAATTCAAAGATTTCATTACAGCTTGGTTCGCCATTCTGTAGAGCTTGCTCTTTGCACCAAAATATCCTTTTGCAAGCTTTAGTATCTTTTTATGTCTTGCACGGGTTCTAACCGCACCTTTAACTCTTGCCATAAACCTTCGTCCTCCTTCTTATTTATATGGAATAAGTTTTTTGATAGTAGCTTCTTGTGCAGCTGAAACGTATGCACCTAATCTATGATGCTTTCTAGCCTTTTTTGACTTTGATACAAGTCTATGGTTTCTCCAAGCCTGACCTCTTTTGATCTTACCTGTAGCTGTAACTCTAAATCTCTTTTTAGATGCACTATGTGTCTTTAACTTTGGCATATCATTCTCCTCCTATCCTACTGCTTTGGATTAAGTATCATTATCATACTTTTGCCTTCAAGTTTTGGTCTCTTCTCAACTGTTCCAACATCTTTTACTGCTTCCGCAAACTTGTCTAGAATTTCGTTGCCTATTGAGGTGTAATGCATTTCCCTCCCTCTAAATTTAACAGAAACCTTGACCTTATCTCCATCTTTTAAGAACTTATATGCATTCTTAACTTTGAATTCAAAATCATGGTCTTCAATAGAAGGGGAAACTCTAACTTCCTTTATATTTATGATCTTCTGATTTTTTCTTGCTTCTTTCTCTTTCTTGGCAAGTTCGAACATATATTTACCGTAGTCCATTATTTTACAGACAGGCGGTACTCCCTGTGGAGCAATCTTTACCAAATCAAGATTTTTTGAATTTGCAAGTTTCTGGGCTTCCTTAATTGGTAATATACCAATCATAGTACCATCAGTATCGATAAGTCTGACTTCTTTATCCCTTATCTCCTCATTGATCATTAATTCATTTTTGCTAATAACTGACACCTCCGCATTTAATAGGCAAGAAGATTCTCTTCAAGTCCATATAATATTTAAACAATAAAAAAAGTGGATAGAAGTAAGTATCCACTAATAATCTCAACTCTCAAATCTCAGCCATGACATATAAATATGTTTAAAACCGATATTGACCCGGCAAAACCTTGTCCGCTCGGGTGAGAAGTGGAAAAACTTCTTCTTGTTTTGCATAAATATGATAACAAAATATATTTACTCTGTCAACATTTTTTATACATTCTTATTTCCCCTATTATTATTTTATTCTTTCATATACCAGCCATTTATATTCATATGGATTTTTTTCATCTTTGGTTCCAATTTCACAAGATACCTGTTTCCATTGGTTATAGTCAATTTCCGGAAAAAAAGTATCTGCTTCAAACTCTTTTTCTATCAGAGTCAAATACAGTCTGTCTGAAAGAGGAAGAAATTCTTTGTATATTTCTGCTCCCCCAATTATAAAGACTTCCTCTTCTCCTATAAAATTCATGGCTTTTTGTATTGAATTAACTGTGGTACAACCCTCAGGATTATAGTCTGTATCACGTGTAATTACTATGTTTTTTCGGCCTGGCAAGGGTTTACCAATGGATTCAAAAGTTTTTCTCCCCATAATGACCGTTTTTCCCATAGTAATTTTTTTGAAGTATGCAAAATCGGCTGGTATATACCAGGGTATTCTATTTTTGCAGCCAAGGGCATTATTCAGACCCATAGCCCATATCATTGAAATCATACAGCCACCACTCCTTTAATATGCGGATGAGGGTCGTAATCAGTTAACGTAAAATCACTGTATTTAAATTCGAATAAATCCTTTACATCAGGATTAATATTCATTTTGGGCAATGGTCTTGGCTCACGGCTTATTTGCAGATTTATCTGTTCAATGTGATTTAGATAAATGTGGGCATCTCCCAATGTATGGACAAACTCACCGGCTTTCAATCCACAGCTTTGAGCTATCATCATTGTAAACAATGCATATGACGCAATATTAAAAGGCACGCCTAAAAATACATCTGCACTTCTCTGGTATAGCATACAGGACAATGTCCCGTTAACCACATAAAACTGATAAAAGCAGTGGCACGGCGGCAAAGCCATTTTTTCTATATCTGCCACATTCCATGAGCTTACTATGAGTCTTCTTGAATCTGGATTGTTTTTTATTTGTTCAATAACTTCTTTGAGTTGGTCAATGTTTCTTCCGTCCGGGGTACTCCAAGACCTCCATTGATGTCCGTATATGGGACCAAGATTGCCATTTTCATCTGCCCACTCATCCCATATGGAAACTCCGTTTTCCTTTAAATACTTTATGTTTGTTTCTCCGCTTATAAACCAGAGAAGTTCATGTATTATTGACTTTAAATGGAGCTTTTTAGTTGTTAATAAAGGAAATCCTTTTTGAAGGTCAAATCTCATTTGATAACCAAAAGTGCTTATAGTTCCCGTTCCTGTTCTGTCTTCTTTTTTAATGCCGTTTTTAAGTATATGTTTGCATAAGTCAAGGTACTGTTGCATTTGTTATATCTCCATTTCCGATTATTATTACATATTTTTATAATGCTTTATTTTATTATATAATGAATTGCTATTTTTGTCAGGTTGACAGTTTGTATTTTTTCCTGTATTCATGAAATCCTGACATCAACAGCTCACTTCCTTTGGCCGCAAGCACAAACACAAGCATTATGGCAAAATACCGGTACCTGACTTGTATTTCAATCAAAGCATGAGCGGCAAAATAGCATGCGATTATTGATGATATCAACACAACTCCTGTATAGATTTTTTTCTGTTTGAGTGTTAAACATAACCCTGCTAACATAAGTATAAAGGCAAAGATGTAATACATTTTTTCTATTTTCAGAATACGGAATTCGTATTTTTTCATGATATCAGAAGCAACAAGGTGATTGTTCTTTTTTTCATAAAATCCCCACTTCATAGTATCAAAATAGCTCCACATAATTTTCTGTTTTGTATTAATCAAATCAAGTATTTTCCTCGGTCCTATGGATATACGTTCTTTTATTACCTTCTTTGATACTTCATTTCTCTCATTAAAATCCTGTATATAAAATATTTCGTTCTGGTCAGAGTAAGAAAATGTTCCCTTACTTTCGTAATTAAAGCCCACAACAAATTTCCATAAGGGATAATTATTACTCAAGCCTTCGGGGTTTATATCCGCCTTTTTTACTATTGTGGAAAAAGTAAAACTCATAAGGAAGTATGCTGCAATCATAATCGCTGAAGCAACAATACGAAGAAGCTTTTTTTCTATTATAGATTGTGCAACTGCCCAAATCATAACACCTCCTAGTATAACCACACCAATGGGTCTGACAGCATTCCCAAAAGAAAGAAATATTCCTGCTGCTACGCTTCTTATTGCAAAATTTATACGAGTTTCAAGGAGCAGGTATATGGAAAGCATAAACATACATGCTGCAAAATGCTGGTTTGTAAGTACCGGAGTCAGAAAATATGGCGCTGGATATAAAAGATATAATAAAGAAACAAACCTTGCTGTATAATCATTTGATATTTTTCTTGCTATAAGATAAATAAGGGAATTGGACCCTGCCATGAAAAAACAATTTACAAGCTTTAAAGGCAGAAGTCCCGTACCGAATAATTTCATAATCATTGCATAGTAGATAACCGGTCCTGTCTGATACGCAAATGATGTGAAATAAAATCCATGACCAAAGGATTTATCTCCCTTATTCAGTTTTATGGCACAATTATAAAATGTGTTAAAATCTGATATAGGTATCGTATCGGAGGTAATTGCCACTAAGCCTTTAGATATAAAGGCCAGCAAAAATATTACCGTAAAAAACACCAAAGGAGATATATTTAACTTGTAGGAAACCAGATAAATAATCAATACTACAGGGAGTACCAAAAGTGCGTATATAAATACACTATTATATGCGGAATACAAAAAGTTAAGATACAGTAAATATGCCGTAAAAGCTGTCAGTAGAATTATTAATGTCTTGTTTAATGTATCTTTATTTATTGTACTCATTAAATGTCGTTTTTCCTCTCAGCCTCTTCCTGAAATCCTAATAATTCTCCGACAATGTATAAAGGACGAGCTTTTACTTCTTCGTATATTCTACCAACATATTCCCCCATAATTCCTATAACTATAAGCATCACGCCGTTAAAGAACAGGGATACCGCCATTGATGATGCCCAGCCAGAGGCAATATCGTTTTTTACAAATCTCTGTATCAAAACAACAATAAGATATATAAAGCTTATTATTGAGACAATCATACCTGCAAAAGTAGCAAGCTTCAAAGGTTTATATGAAAAGGAGAATATTCCGTCTCCTGCCAGTTTGAGCATTTTTTTTAGTGGATACTTGGTTTCTCCTGCAAATCTTTTTTCTCGTCTGTACTCTACACTTGTCTGCTTAAATCCTACCCAGCTAACCAAGCCTCTTACATATCTTGAACGCTCCGGGAGGCATTTCATGGCATCACAAACTTTTCTGTCAATAAGCCTGAAATCTCCTACATCAACTGGTAGTTTAACATCAGTCATACTATCAAGAAAACGATAAAACATTTTTGCTGTAAACTTTTTGAAAAAAGTTTCTCCTTCTCTTTGAAGTCTCTTGCCATATACTACATCATATCCCTGATTCCACTGTTCAACCATTTTGAGAATAACTTCAGGAGGATCCTGCAGGTCTGCATCTATTATTACTATAGCGTCGCCTTTTGCATAATCCATACCAGCCGTAATAGCTATCTGGTGTCCAAAATTCCTTGCAAAATTTATTACTCGTACACATGAATTTTTCAAGGCAATTTCCCTGAGTTTAAAATATGTATTGTCCTTACTTCCGTCATTTATAAAAATGTATTCAACATCCATAAAATAGTTTTCAAACACTTGAGAAAGTCTTTTAAAGGTTTCATCTATTACTTCTTGTTCATTGTATACCGGAACGACTATTGATAATAATTTCTTTGACATTTGGTACTTCTCCTCGCTTTCAACCGAGTATAACTAGATAATTATTCCTATTTTTTCTTAAACAATTATAACACACTAGTAATTATTATCAATTTTGACGCTAAATATTAAGAAAAAGTTCATATTTATGTAATATTGATGAATAAAAAATCTTCTTAACGTTTTAACGTTAAGAAGATTTTTTTATTTTACTAATTAATTTCTCCTTGAAAAATGCTCAATTAGATTTTTTATCAATATTACAATTGTAAATACAATGCCAGCCTCAAGATACCCGCCTATAGTATCGCTTGCATAGTGATTTTTAAGATAAACCCGGCTAAAGCCAATAAGTAGAGGCATTATTACACAGAAAATCGCAAGTGCAATTCTTCCGGCCTTTATCTTTATACGTTTGTTTACTACAAGATAAAGTACCAAATAAAATATAAACGCCATTGCGGCATGCCTGCTTGGAAAGGAGAATTTGTCCACATCTGCATCCGGATGAGGGCGTTTGAAAACATCTTTTAGCAGAGGGTTTAAAAAGAATACAATAAATACTCCCGTAGCGTAGGATATATACTTGGAATAACCTTCCTTGTTAGCAAAAACTACAATTCCAAGTGCTGCTATTGCTAGACCCAAGTATAAATTTACTTGCGACTCACCTATGACTCCCAGAAACTTAACAATTTGTTTTGTAGTACGTGATTTAAGGCTTCTCAAAAAGTCGTATACAGCACTGTCAAAGCCGTCTATTGAACCAGATTTAATTAGTAGGACAAGACCTGTAAATGCAAGACCCAATAAAAGAAGAAATACAGTACTTACAAAAATCTTGTTATATTTGTTTTTTATATTTGATTCAGTCATAATATTATTCTCCAATGATTGAATCCCCTTTCTCTAAAAAAGTCTTTTATCCCATATATTCTCCGTTATAGCTGACCATAACGGCATTTACAACACCTTCTATATTAATTATATCATTAACAAATTTACTATATCCATCTTTAAGTTGAACTTCTACTGTAAGTTCCATACCTGTTTTTGATACTGTCTTTCCTTTAACAATCGATTTTGCCGATTTTTCTTCGATTAAATTTATTACACTGTCTTCAATATCAGAATTCTCACAATTTATTACTATTATATATGGTGTAGCCCTGCTTTTCCTATTTACAAAAACAGTCATTACGATACCCATTAGAATACTTGTTACAACTGCAAGTGGAATCATCCCTGCACCAACCACTATTCCTGATGTAATTGCCCAGAACAAAAAAACAATATCAAAGGGATCCTTTAATGCCGTCCTGAATCTTACTATTGAGAGTGTACCAAGCATACCAAGGGAAAGTACTACGTTACTAGAAACTGCCAGTATAACCGCACAGGTTATCATTGCCATACCAATTAATGATAACCCGAAATTTGCTGAAAACATTACTCCTGAAAAAGTCTTTTTGTAAACCATAAAAATAAAAAAGCCTATCATGAATGAAACTATAATTCCTACAAACATATCAAAGCCGCTTACTGCTGTTGCATTCTTTATAAAACTTGAATCTAAAATGCTGTCCACTTTATTTTCCCCCCTAGAAGTATTTACCCAAATTTTCTACAGGCTACATATTTTGAAAATGCCGATACAAGCCTGTCCTGAACCATGACTATATCTGAAATCATGGCAGGTTTGTAATTATCATATTTAACCTCTAAAATTATTGTCTTGCCTTCTGCTAAAACTGTAGGAACGTTAGGATTAAGCATATCTATACTATTTATACTTGTCCTTACATCCCTATCCAATGTAATTCTTACATTTCCTGCGGAGTATACAAAAGGTTCACGAATATAATCCACAATAACTTTAGGTCTTAGTTGTTCTATTTTCATTTTTACATACAACTCAGAAACAAGTTGCCTGTCAGAATTAAGCATCCATTCTATATCACCATGAATTATTCGCCTTACTTCATCTTTTGTGACCCTCTCTGATACCTTGTTACACATTCCGTTTATTTTGCTTTTCTTCTCAAGTTTTATGAAGTCATAATTATTATTGTAGCAACGAATTCTGAATTTCTCACGTATACTGACCCCGCTTATTTTTTCATATAGTGCCTTGTTGTAGATGTTGTCAAAATACAGACTTCTTATTTTGTATTCACCTGTTTCACCAACGTGACTATCATGTGGTATTACTGCTCTCAGTCGTGACCGAACAGTAAGATAATCTGAATAGTTAAGAAATATCTTGTATTCGTGACGTAATTTCAAATCTCCCCCTCCTCATACTTCTTTTTTTGTACTTTACTCGTGAATACTTGCTCAGCAATATGGTAAATGTAATTATTGCAATTAGTGATAAGACTAATACTATTCTTGATATTCCGTGATTTATGACTGTATTTTCTGACGTTTTGACACTCTTTGAAATCTCATAAGCAATTGGCCCCATTACTCCGAACACTTTTTTCAAATAAGTAATATCAGATGAATTAAATTTTGACATATCAATTTTGCCGTCTGTTTTATATTCTTCAGGGAGATAATCCATAAGAATTTTTAATACTCCATCCATATCTTTGTTGGAAATCCCCAGTATTGAGTACATTGTAATTGTTTTGCTCATATCCAGACCCTGTGTATCAACCAGAGCTTCAGGTTTCTCATTTTGTCCCTCTAATGTTGCCGGCACAGTATTGCTTAACTGTCCCTGAACACTTTTTGCTCTAAGCTTGCAGAATTTATTTAGTTCATTAACCCCCTCCACAAATTGATCGTACGTAAAGAAGCCCTTTTTATCATTTTTGATATATGGAGATATCATATTAACAGTTGCTTCAAAGAATTTGTCAAAGTAACCGCTGTTAAAATAATTGGCAATAAATTCCTCAAAGTACTTATGATACTTATCTCTGTACTTACTATTTTTAAGTATCTGATTTATCATTGGCCTTTTTTCCAAATCAGCTTTAAATACAGGCGTATCAATAGGATAATTAACCATACTTTTAGCAGAACTCATACCATACTGGGCATCTGTTGTTTTTATATAGTTACCGAACAGATTAGAAGATGAATCTCCTGGATCAACCGCAAAGGAACCAAAAGCCAGGTCATAATCCCAAGGGATCATTGATAATTTACCCCCACGTTCACAGAGATAATAATTATGTGAAAAAATACTAGTATATCCTTCGTAATTATCTACAAAGTTATGAACTACGAAGTACTTTATCACAGAATCAACGTCCAATGTATTATCCAAATCTTCACCACTGCTCAGCTTCTTTATTGAATTAATCAGTCGTCCTTTGTCAGTTTCATCTACAGTAAAAACTGCTGAATTTAAAATAGATTTATAGCTCTTTGGATTATTATCAATATATGTCAGACCAGTAACGTCTGTGTTAATTTCGTTTGAGTCTATAAGTACTTTGGCCATGTCCCCAATCATGTCGACCCTTGTGCTACTGCTATAGTTCTTATAGGCATTACCGGACATAATATCTGCCAGATACTCAACCGCGGATTGACCATCTTCCATCTCGTAGCCCATAATTTTAATATAATCATACTTGGGCAAACCAAGTGAATCAGGCTTATACAATTTTCCATCAATGACTCCGTAATTTCTGACATAAAAAGATTTTTCTACGGCTTCTGTTGCCATATAGAAACCAAAATCTTTACCGTTTAATTTTATATTTACATAGCTTGATAACGGAGCCGCTATTCCCATATAGTTCATCATATGCTGTGCCAAATAATCCTTCATATAAGTCGTATCCTTGGAACAGTTATTTAGTACCATTTTATCAAGCCCATCAAATGTCTGTTTTTTATAGTGGTCAAACTCAACCTTAAAACTAAAGTTTTGAGAATTCATGTCTATTAACTGCTTAAGAGAGGTATCTCCCTTTGGCCTTATTCCAACTTCATTTATTGTGACGCCATCTATAATCATTGTACAAGGAATATATTTTTCATACAGAGCATTTTCTATCATATTATTCCAGATACGCTCATCAACTTGAATATCAATAGTGTGTATTTTAGAATCATCAAAAAGTGTTCTTGGATACTTTATAGAGTTAGCAGTTAAATCCTTATAGCCTAAACCGCCATTTGCAGGTGCACTGTTATTTTCTACAATAAACATTAGAAAAAATACTGCACAAAGCAGACAAACGGCAAAAATTAAGTATGTTCCATTTTTATACCTTTTTGTTTCCATTTTACAAATCCCTCATAATATGTTATATAAATAGAATAAAACAGTTGCGTGCTTTTTCAATATACAATAAAGTACCAAATGTATGTTTTTGAGGTAAACCATGATTAAAATGTCAAAAAGTAGACAATTTACCCAGGGAATTTTGTTGGACTCATTTTGGAAACTATATAAAGATCATGATATAGAAAAAATTACGATTAAAAAAATTACTGATACAGCAGGATATAATAGAATTACCTTTTACGATTACTTTCAGGATATATACGATGCTCTTGATTGTCTGGAAAATAAGATATTGTCTGATATTGAATACAAATTACATATATTGATTAGTGAGTCAGAAAATACTGTTAACAGCGCTTTTCTCGAAAAAGCAGAATCTTTGTTGGAAGAGTATCATGATTTTCTGAAAAGATTTTTCAGTGACAGCAGTAATACCGGTTTTGAAAAAAAACTGCAGAATTTCATTAAAAATATACTGACAAACTTCTCATCAAAATCTATAGACTTTACCAACATATATGTACTTGAGTTCTATACCTCAGGTCTTGTGGGTGCTTTCAAAATGTGGTTTAAAAAAGACTGTGATACACCACTTAAAGCTTTTCTCTACATAATATACTCTATTATAAAAGTAGATTAAGAAAATTAAATAAAAACATTAATAAACGGGATAAAAGAATACACCCATTTATTAATGCTTTACCTTAATATCAATAATTTAAAACTTTGCTATCTAATTTTTATATGGACTTCACGAAGCTGTTTTTCTGTTACTTCACTGGGAGCACCACACATCAAATCCTGGGCGTTGCCGTTTAATGGGAATGGTATAACCTCTCTAATGTTTTCCTCGTTTCTCAGCAACATAATCATTCGGTCAACACCCGGAGCCATTCCGGCATGTGGAGGAGCACCATACTGAAATGCATTATACAATGCACCGAATTTTTGCTGTAGGTCTTCCTCTGTATAACCTGCAATTTCAAAAGCTCTGACCATTATATCTAAACTATGGTTTCTAACTGCACCAGAGGACAATTCAATGCCGTTACAAACTATATCATACTGATATGCAAGAATTTCTAATGGATTTTTGCTATTCAGGGTTTCAAGTCCGCCTTGAGGCATTGAGAATGGATTATGTGTAAATATAATCTTCTCTTCTTCTTTGTCATACTCAAACATAGGAAAATCATTAACAAAACAGAAACGGTATGCATTTTTCTCACAAATATCAAGACGGATGCCAAGTTCTGTGCGAATCTGTCCAGCCAAAAGTGCTGTACGTTCTTCTGTATCTGCTATAAAGAAAATTGTATCACCCGGATTCAGCCCTGCAATTTGTGCAATCTCTCCCTTCATGTCATCGGGAATAAATTTATCAATAGGTCCCTTATAGGTCATGTCGTCATTTACTTCAAGATAACCCAAGCCACCCATGCCAATTGAAACAGCAAATTCTAGCAGTTTTTCATGAAATCCCTTTGACATATCAGCATGTACCTTGATTGCACGAACCGTTTTGTTATGAAAAGGTTTAAAGGTACATCTCTGGAAGAAATCAGTTACATCCACTATTCTTAGAGGATTTCTCAAATCTGGTTTATCAGTTCCGAATTCAAGCATTGCCTGCTTATAGCTTATTACCGGATATGGTGCCTCTGTTACTTTGCTTCCTTCTGGGGCAAATTTCTTAAATGCAGCTGTCAACACTTCTTCTCCCACCCGGAATACATCTTCCTGTGTAGCAAAGCTCATTTCAAAATCCAACTGATAAAATTCCCCTGGTGAACGGTCTGCACGAGCATCCTCATCACGGAAGCAAGGTGCTATCTGAAAATACTTATCAAAACCGGATACCATTAAAAGCTGCTTGTATTGTTGAGGCGCCTGTGGTAGTGCATAGAACTTTCCTTTGTATTTACGGGATGGAACTATATAATCTCTGGCACCTTCTGGGGATGAAGCACAGAGAATAGGTGTCTGGATTTCCAAAAAGCCCATCTCAGTCATCTTTTGTCTTAAAAAACTGATAACTTCTGATCTGAATATTATATTGTCTTTGACTTTCTTATTTCTTAAATCAAGATAACGGTATTTGAGACGTAAATCTTCGCGTATTTCTTTTGAAGTCATTACTTCAAAAGGTAGTTGTTTATACACCTTACCAAGTATTTCAACGGATTGTGCTTCCATTTCAATTGTTCCTGTAGGTATTTTAGGATTATATGTTTCTTCGTCGCGTATTTCAATTTTGCCCTCAACGCATATACAGTCTTCCTTGTTGATTCCGGTTAGAAGGTTTTTGTCTCGTAATACAACCTGCATTACGCCATACATATCTCTTAAATCTATGAAGGATACTCCTCCATGATCTCTGATGTTCTCAACCCATCCTGCTATTTTTAATTCACAGCCAACATCACTTTCGCTGATTTTGTCCAATGTCCTGTTACGATAAATGTTTGATGTGTTCATAAGTATTCTCCTTTTATAAATATTTGAGCATAAAAAAATGCTCATCCAAAACTATAAAGTTCAGGACGAACACATAATGTCCGCGGTACCACCTGAATTACTGACTAACAGTCACTCAACGGTTCAAAAAACCTTGCTGTTTTTCGCACAGCTTACGGCTCACCTACTTATCACACAATATTTCTTTGTATGATGTTCAGATTGCAGCTGATAAAGTGTTATTCACGCAAATTCACTTTATGGGGTTCTCACTATCTCCCACTCACTGAGAACGATAAGTTGCGTTACTTCTCTTCGTCATCGCCATTTAATTCAATTATAATTCTTGTGTTTTTATGCAGGCATCGACTTTATGCCAAATATTATCACATCCTTTCATTATATAAAAAAAGAACCACATGTAAATTTATCCCAAAATTTACCAATGTGATTCTTATTATTACAGTATCACATAGGTACAAGTCTTAGCACTTGCACCTATGATTTTCTTCTCATAGCTACAAGTGCTAAATATTGTACCCATTATTCAGTTTTATAAACTGAACCTTCAACATATTAACTCCTGCCTTTTTAGTTTATAATAATTTAGTATGTCATATTCAAGTGTATATGTCAAGAAAAATATTCATTTTTCCAAATAGTGTTTATAAATCGTAATTCGGCGTCAAATAAGGTAATTAAGCAAAATTATACAGGGCAGACCAACTAGGCGGTCTGCCCTGTATAAAAATAATATGTAAGGTGATTATAGAGTTTTTATTATACCTAATAGATATTGCTTTAATACTGCAAAATCCATTGCATCAACAGTACCGTCACCATTTGTATCTGCCGCTTCCAAATTAGGCAATGTACTTGTCTTACCTAGGAGATAAGACTTAAGTAATGCAAAGTCAACAGAATCAATAGTGCCATCTTCGTTAATATCGCCACGTGTTACTTCAGGGGCTGTAGGTGCACCCCAAATCTTGAAGTTTCCGCTTACATGAAGCATTCCAAGCATGTAGAGCATTCCATCGTAATAACGATATTGACCTGATGGAACAGCAGTATTCCATAATTCATCAACAAAAGGCTTAGCAGTCGCTGCATCTGAAGCCAAAGCTGATACGGCATTCATAGCTACCAATCCCGGAGAATGGTCACTGCTTAGCTTTGAACCTGATAATGTATATTGGTTACCGTAAGATGACAACCCTTGGTTTTTGAAGAAATTCTGAATTTTAGGCGCGAATGTAGTTGCTGGCCAGCTGTCTTTTTGCCACCAAGCATAGTCTACACAAGCATTTTGAATAACTCTCCATGCATCAAATCTAAAATCTCCATGACCTGAACTCCATGAAACTTCTTTTGCTGAACCATCAAAGTTTGCATAGTCAGGATTCAGTCCTGTTGTTGGATGAGTAGACTTTTTAAAGAATTCTCTACTCGTTGCAGCTACTTTACTCCAAGTAGCTCTATCTCTTTCTGGTCCCCACATTGCCCATAATTCATAAAATGCTGGGAGATGATAGGATGGATCTGTAAAATCATAATTTCCTGCGCTTGGGCAGAATACAACCTGATTTGCGTTTTTATTGATCATATTATATCCAACACCGTCATCTGACTGGTGAAGCATTGCATCCAATATAGTCTGTGCTTCTGCTTCGTAGTTGAATATACCTGTTCCGTTCCCCCATCTGCGTGCAGCAAAGAGGAGAGCCATAGCAAAGTATTCATCTCCGTCTGAAGCAGGAGTGCTATCTATTATACCGCCATCATAGTTACACTGCCATGCAAAAAATCCCTTAAATTGGCCGGAGGTTTGATACATGTGGTTTCTAGCCCATTTCCACAGCATATCAAATTCCTTCTGTTTGTCCATTTGAACACAAATCATCATACCATATGACATACCTTCTGAACGTACGTCACCGTTTCCAGTATCTCTTATGTATGCCTCGCCGTTTCCTGTTTCATAAAATAGCCTTTGATTGTTTGTGTCTCCTTTGAAAAACTTATCGAACATAGTATCAAGTTTGTCTTTTACCTGAGCCTCTGTCCTTCCTGTCTCAACAAAGATGTTCCTGTAGTTTCCGGTGGCATAATATCCGCCTGTTTCTGCACTTGCTATATTTATTGGTATAATTGAAACAATCATAGCCAAAACAAGCAAGCAAGAAAAAAACTTTTTCATTTTACTTTCCTCCCCTAATAGAAAAAATTTTGTATATAGTGTTAATCCAGGTTTTAGCCCGAACAACCTTAATACCTTTTTGAAAAGCATTTTATAAACAGCGCATGATTTAACCTATTAAACCCTTCATAAGTTTAGCATATAAAACCTATACTGTCAAATTATGATAAATTTTGAACTTGTTTACATAATCGTTGTTCTAAAAAAATAAAAGCCCTTGCAAACAGTTAGAAAACCTTACAAGAGACTTAACATAATTAAATTTAGCTTTTATTGTATACTATTGTAATCACTTTTTTAGAAATCGTTTCGATAATCTTCCACAAAAAAATGCAGCATTTGCATAATGACTTAATTTTTTTACGAGTATCAAGCTGCACCCAAAATAGACAGTATAAAACCGCACTTTCATTTACGAATAATGCGGTAACATAAAGATTCTCGATATGTATATTAGCAATTCTGCCTTAGTTCACAAGCTTTCATTTTAATCAAATATTTCATCATATTATCATCATCGCTTTGGTTATATACATATCCAAAGTGTTTTCCGACCTCAGAAGCAACAGTACGAAAAAGTTCACAGGCTGTGAAAATAGCCGTCCAAAGCATTTCATAATTTGAATAGGTATTAGTATATAACTGGTAAAGCTCTTTCGGTAAATACATTTTAAAATATTTTCCCCACATTCCTACAGAAACTGAAAATTCTGTTTTTGTGCCGATATACCACTCAATCATTCTATCAAGCTCTTTGTGAACTATTTCGTTATACATTCTCATAGCATAAGAAAATTGGTCTCGTACAATGCCCTTTGCCACATTATTAAGGCACCACCAAAATTCATTGCAGCAGGCATCATATTTGGATTTGTTAGGTTTTTGAATCCAATAGCCTTTATCATTTGCCGGAGGTATTTGCGGTAAAATATTATCCTTATCTAAAAGCGGAACAGTTAAACTGTCTGTTGTATATTCTTTATACATTTCTTCTTTGATTTGAATATGTAAATCAATACGATTGCCGTCTTTAAATAGCATCAACCAACAATAAGAACGACTATAATTCCTATTTTCTCCCCAACCAAAATCGTTGGAATCAGGTTCCTGTACCATTGCGATTTCCCCAAAAACCGAAATCCAACTCTTATCTATCAAAAACGATTCAGTTTCAGTTACAACATAAACAATATCATAATCTTGATATTTATCCTTTTTTATATTGGGATTTGCCCTTGAGCCATTCATATAAACTGCTCGAATACGCTGGTCAGCTTTCGCAACATCTAATATTAAATCAAACATTTCCTGCTCTGTTCGCATGTTTTCACCTCAGTAAAAATCTTAAATACTATAGATGCATAAATTATTTAACTCTATTTTCCCAATATATAAGCTCACTATCTCTATTGATTTCAATCATTCCACACTTTTTCAATAATTTAATCGAACCTATGTTATCAATTAAGCAATCAGCCTTAATAACCTTTACTTTGTTTTTTTGTGAAGCCCACTCTATCAGTGAACTTGCTGCTTCATACCCATAACCCTTTTGCTGCTCTTCTTTTATAAAACCAAACCCTATTTCAATTTCTCCATTTTCATTCGGCGCGCCTTTAAAACCGGCATCGCCTATAACAGTCATATCTTCTTTTTTTACAATCATCCATACATAAAACCCGTCAGTCTCATTTTTCTTCATTCTGTCTTTTATGAAATGTAAAATATCTAAAGTATCTTGAAGTGGCCACTTGCCATTAAATTTAACACCTAGCTTTTCATACTCCTCAGTACTACCGCTTAAAACTGTACATACCATTGAATGTGTCATAGGCATAATAATAAGTCTTTCTGTTTCAATATTGTGTGCTACCATTATTTTTTCTCCTTGTAATATATCGTAAATTAATTTTTAACATTTGATACCAATCATTACGAAAGTTTATATCAGGGACAGCACACCGGATATAAACACCTGGTTTTAAATACTTATACCAGTTTATTGCTGCTAATATTCCTTCTTCATATGTTAAGTGTTCCCATGCATGTTCTGCCAACATAGCATCTATACTTTCTTCTGAAAATAATTTATTCCAATCATCTATAGAAAGCTGCCATATCTTCCCTGAGGTTTATAAAGTTTTAGTAAAATAATAGCGGCTTCCTGTGATAGGGAAGCTCTCAAGTGTAAATACTTCCTTGTAACCATGCTTTTTATAAAATTCAGGTGCTTGAAAACTAAAAGTATCCAAAAATGAATACTTGCAACCTCTCTCTCTTGCTGTTTGTTCTGCCTTATTTAAAATATTGCTTCCAATATTGCATCTTCTCAATTCTTCACTTACCCATAAATATTTAATAAACAACCAATTACCATGTGTATTTCCTATTAGGCCGGCAACTGTGTTACCTTTTTCATCTTGTAGATAAACACCTAAATCCTTCGGATTTTTATCTTCTATTCTAGCAGAATTATATTCTAATAAACCTTGATAAACAATATCTTCATCTTGTTTCTTTATTTCATCAGTAACCTTGATCTCCATTTTGATTCAATATCTCCTTTATTAAAATTCAAACACACATTAATATATAATAATTTTTAATATACCAGTTGTCAAATTTCAACTATCTTTAAGGTAACTAAACAAAAAAAGAAGTGGGGCACTCATCCTCACTTCATAACAATTTCATGTAGTATTTTACAATATGCTTTCTATAATCCTATCAATGACATTATCCCATGGCCTAGATTCAACCACTTTTATCCCCAGCTTCTCACAGGTATTCACTAACCAAGCTCCATACTCGATACTGATATCTGATCTGAAATGTTGTAATTCGCCGCCCTCTCTGGCAAGATAATTCTGCAAAATTTGGTTTTTATCTGGTTCATTTATATATACAGATTTTACCTTTGAATTTTCAAAAGATGCCGTAAGTTCAGGGTGTATAAAATCGCCCTCAATAATGACCGGTACACCAGACTCAATATGGTTTTCAACAATTGCCTTAATTCCGGGAATCATTTCTTTACTTACGTCAATAAGCCACTTTACATTTCCACTTACACCAATATCCATCCAGTCTATGCCACTACTCCAACAATGAATTGCCGGAAGAATCTCTTTCGTCGTCATTGCCTTTACGGCTTGGCAAATATCATCCGCTTCCATGACATTCACTTTATATAAACGAGCAAGTTCATAAGCAGCACTTGATTTACCCATACCTGAAGCACCACCTATAAATAAAACTGTCCAATTTCTGTCTCTGTTCAATTTATCCACCCTTCTCCTTACCAGTTTTTAATAATTATGTATAATGAAAACAAACTATTCTATATTAATAGTTCCTGCTTTAGCTGCTAATAGTTTTGTCAGCAATATCGTAATCTTGAGCTTGTCATATAATCATTTAAGTCTCCATTTTTGCTTCAGCAAGTTTTCGATTACCTTCAAAGCAAAAAACCGCAGTTCAGATTTACCAAAACTTGCGGCATAAGTTAATTAAATATTTTAACGGCAAAGTATCCATAATCTATGCTCCTTTAATTTTAATTGCTTCGATACTTCTTCAGAACAGTTTTTGTTACCTCTTCAACTATATCTCGAATTAATAATTCATCAGGTGGATTATCATCTGTACTTCTTTCCAAATCCTTACCCTTCGGTACTCCTCCTGTATTGATTCCAAAATTTCGGCGGATTTCAACCAACTCTGAAATCTGCTTGGAGCTAAGTTCATTGGCTTTTCCGATTATATTTCCTGTGTACATTAATACTGTAGCATAGTATTCCAGCGACTCAAGGCGATGATATGCCTCAAATACATCCTTTCCCCAGGTTACAGCCCCATGATTTGCAAGAAGTACCGCATTGTAATCCCGGCAATAGGGTGCTATTGAATCAGGGACAGCCTGACTGCCAGGGGTGGCATAAGGAGCTATGGGAACAGTTCCCAAATTTACTACTGCTTCAGGCAATATAGCCCTGTCCAGTTCAATCCCCGCAATTGCAAAGGAAGTGGCCACCGGTGGATGTGCATGAGTTACAGCCATTACATCTGGATTTTCACTATATACTCGCAGGTGCATTTTTAATTCTGACGAAGGTTTTGTGGTTCCGGATATAACCTGTCCCTGTAAATCCACTTTCACCAGCATTTCCTCTGTCATATATCCTTTAGAAACACATGTAGGAGTTGTCAATATTTCGTTTTCGCCAATCTTAATACTTATGTTGCCATCATTGGAAGCTACAAAGCCTTTTAAATACATTCTCTTTCCAATTTCAACTATGGCATGTGCGGCTTCTTCATGAGTAAGATATTTAGAAATGTTTTTCTTTGCCATTATACGGTACCTCTTTTACGTTTAAATATTTCTTTTAGTGATTCATTGTAGGGAGCTTTTGCTATACCGTATTCTGTTATTATTCCGGTAATAAATTTTTCATCTGTAACGTCAAAAGCAGGATTAAAAACCTTTATATCCTTAGGTGCCATCCTTTTTTCATACCACATTTCAGTAACCTCATCAGGATTACGTTCCTCTATGCATATATCTTCTCCCGAAGCGCAATTCATATCTATTGTTGATGTCGGAGCACAAACATAGAAAGGTATGTTGTAATTTTTTGCCAGTATGGCTACTCCCGAAGTTCCTATCTTATTGGCAGTATCCCCGTTGGCAGCTACTCTGTCACAGCCCACAAATACTGCTTGAACCCATCCGTTTTTCATAACTGCAGAAGCCATATTATCACATATAAGTGTTACATCCACACCAGCCTTATTCAATTCATAAGCGGTCAATCTTGCTCCCTGAAGCAAAGGCCTGGTTTCATCAGCAAAAACCTTTAGGTTATATCCCTTTTCCTGACCTACGTATATTGGTGCCAGCGCAGTTCCATACTTAGATGTTGCAAGCTGCCCCGCATTGCAGTGTGTAAGAATTCCCATACCCGGCTTTAGCAGTGTAAGCCCGTACTCACCAATACTTCTGCACACCCATGTGTCCTCTTCCTTTATTTTATGAGATTCCTTAAGCAGCTCATTCTTTATATCATCTATAGATTTATCTTTGTTTGCTTTAACATACTCATCCATCCTATCAAGGGCCCAAAAAAGATTAACAGCTGTGGGTCTTGAGGATGCAAGATATTCTTTGAGTTTAATAAATTCGGAATAAAATTCTTCATACTTTTGGGCGCTTATGGCCTTTGCTCCAAGATAAATCCCGTATGCCGCTGCAACTCCGATTGCAGGCGCACCTCTTACCCTTAACTTATATATTGCTTCCCAGATTTCTTCCTGAGTTTTTAATTTTAAATAAACAGTTTCATTAGGAAGCAAAGTCTGGTCTATGATTATCAACTCACTGTTGGCATCATCCAACATAACCGTTTCCATATCGTAAACATTCTTCGTGGTATTTGACATTTTCTAACCTCTCCTATCCCGGAAATTCGTTTTCCACCTCTTTTAAGGTATTAACAAACTGTTCTCCGTATATATAGTTTTTACGGTTCTTTATGTATCGTTTTGCAACAGTTATGCAAATACGTTCTGCACGTAATCTTGCACTTTCATTTTCTATGGAAGTAATGTCCTTAACATGTGCCATACCAACGATACGTCTGCATAATTCAAGACCTGCAACCGCTGCAGTGTCGTGTATTACTTGACTTAAATACCAATCTGCAAAACCGGGGGTTTTTGCCAGAATTTCTTTTGCTTCCTCTTTCCATATTTTCAAGAATTTTGATTTAAATTTATCAATAATTTCACAAATGGTGTTCTCAACCCAATTCTTAAAGTTGATACACTCTTCTTCATTATCCATAGTAGCATCGGCATTTATCCAAGCAAATAACATATTTGCAACTATATTACCAACGTCATAACCCATGGGTCCATAAAATGCAAATTCTGGATCTATTACCTTTGTGGAATTTTCGTTTACAAATATAGAACCTGTGTGTAAGTCACCATGAATTAAAGCTTGTGCGTTTGTAAGAAATTCAAACTTTAGTTTTGCAACCTCAAGTTTTAAATCATTATCGCTATAAAGCTCTTTTTTTACCCAATCAAGGTTTGGCGGAAATACATCATTACGTTGCTTATAGTCATTAAATGGCTCCGTATATACCAAATCCTCTGTTATTTCGCAAAGTTCCGGGTTTGTATAACTTTTTACAAGTGATTTTTTTTCCTGATGATTTAAAAAGACATCTGAAGTTAAGAGTAAAGTATTGACCATAAATGTTGTGATATGTTCAGCAAACTTTGGAAAAGTTTTGTGTTGAATAAGTGCTTGTCGCATTATTGTGTAATCAGACAAATCCTCCATGGAACAGCAGCTCATAATATCATCATATTTATATACTATGGGTACAAGCCCCGGTGCTAAATCCCCTTGAAATCTGAGAGTTTCTGCCTCAATTCTGTTACGGTCTGGGGAAAGCTTGAAATCGTCAGAAATTCTTGCGGTATAACCTGCTTGTTTTATTATCACTGATTTATCAGATTTTTTGTCCCATACTCTGAATACATAATTTAGATTTCCATCACCTATTTCTTTGCTGTCAAGCTCAGAATCACAGCTAAATATACTGAGCTTTTCTTTTGCATAATCAATTGCATCTGATGGAGTCATTAAGAAATATTTATCAAATTTCGACATATGTAATTTTCTCCTTTTTGAAAAAAGTAAGATAAAAGTAATGCCCTTACTAAATTTTACCACATTGCAGTAATTAGTGCAAAGGCGACAGTATTTTCTTTATACAATTTACAAGATACTCATTATCTTCTTTTAATTTAACAGCAATCCTAAAATATGTTTCATCCAGTCCCTTATAATTGCTGCAGGAACGTATCAATATGCCAAATTTCTCGAGTTCATGGGGAAGTGATTTTAATTCTGTTCTGAATAAAATATAGTTTGCTTGTGAATTTACAACTTCAAATCCAAGCTTTATAAGGCTATTTTTCAAAAATATTCTGTTATTTTTAATTACCTCTCTTGTTTTATTAACATAATCTATTTCTTTTAGTGCAGCAATTCCGCACTTCTGTGCAACTACAGACACATTCCAAGGCTGACCGGCCTTGTGAAGTCCTTCTATGATATTTATATCTGAACATATACCGTACCCTAAACGGATTCCAGCCATAGCATATATTTTTGTAAATGCTTTCAGAACAATTATATTATTATAAGTGCCAAGTCTGTCAATAATACTATACATTTGCGGATTATCCAAAAAATCCATAAAACATTCGTCAACTACTAAAATAGTCTTTGTTGACTTACACTTTTCACCGATTCTCAAGACCATTTCCTTATCTGTTAAAACACCTGTGGGATTATTGGGGTTACACAAAAACATAACCTTGATATCAGAAGTTATTTTATCAAGTATATCTATATGAATCTTAAAATTCTTTTCCTTTGTCAGATAATAATACTCAAC
Source organism: Ruminiclostridium josui JCM 17888 (assembly GCF_000526495.1). Classification (NCBI taxonomy): domain Bacteria; kingdom Bacillati; phylum Bacillota; class Clostridia; order Eubacteriales; family Oscillospiraceae; genus Ruminiclostridium; species Ruminiclostridium josui. The sequence goes on from NZ_JAGE01000001.1 coordinate 553,524, forward strand.
ATCACTTCCGAGTAGTTTTACCGCCTGCTCATATTCGGAAAAAGTAGGTGCAGTAAGAAGTACTTTCTCCGGCCTTATTGCAGAAGCAATTCTATGTATTACATCAGCTGCTCCATTGCCACAGAATAAATAACTTTCCGGTACCTTTAAATAAACTGAGATTTCCTTTTTCAATTCCCTGCATAAAGGATCAGGATAATTGCAAAAATCATCTACGCTATTGATAATGGCTTTTTTTACACCTTCCGGCATTCCCAAAGGATTGATATTGGCAGAAAAATCAATGAGCTTTAAATTTTCTGGTAAATTTCTTTTACTATAAATATCTCCACCATGAACAAGCTTTTTCATTAAATTCCCCCTGAAACAACCAATCTGACTCCCCATAAAATAACAAATGCTATAAATGTTGTTGTGTACATGAGCTTATTGGCAGTTTTAATATCATTTGCTTTTATGTTTCTGTTGTTATCCCCAATAGTTTTTTTCTTAACAAGCTTTCCAAAATAATATGCATCTCCGGCCAACTGTACATTCAGTGCTCCTGCACATACAGCTTCTGTTTTTGCACTGTTTGGACTGGAATGATTTCTTTTATCCCTCTTGTATATCATGAATGCATTTTTATAATCCAATCCACATATAAAACTAGCCGCTATCATCATATATGCAGATAGAATGGCAGGAATAAAATTTAAAATATCATCCAGCCTTGCAGCAAACCTTCCAAAATAAAGGTATCTGTCATTTTTATAACCAATCATTGAATCCATTGTATTAACAGCCTTATATAAGAACCCGAGAGGCGCTCCACCAATCATCAGAAATATTAAAGGTGCAATTACTCCGTCGGATGTATTTTCGGCAACGGTTTCTACTGCGGCTTTGGTTATCCCCTCTTCAGTCAGGTTTTGAGTATCACGTCCAACTATCCAGGACAAATACTTTCTTGCTTTTATCAGATCCTGGTTTTTGAGATGATAAAAAACCCTCATGCTCTCTGTCTTCAAGCTTTTTGCTGCAAGTATCTGATAGCAGAACAGTGATGCAACAGCCACTTCAACATATGTACTTAATCTGTTTAGAAAATTCAATATCAAAAATGGTATAATGAATGAAAACACCGTAATAATTATGGCAAGAACAGCTCCTGCCATAAACTCGCCTTTTTGTGATTTTGGAAACGCCTTTCTTAACAGCTTCTCACCCTTTGAAATAAACCACCCTATCAGTCTTATGGGATGAGGCAGCCATGGAGGATCACCAAAAATCATATCCAGTACAAAGCCAATGACAACTTCAATTAGTATTTTCATATTGCCTCCGAATGATTTGCTTCATTATTAACACATCAAATTCCTTCCTCAATAACTTTATAAATATATTTCATATCAAGAGATTCCCTTAAAGCGTCAGCTAATAGGTCATACTGCTTTTCTTTATATTCTTTTAAATTAAAGGAAGTATGTTTCTCATATTCAAGACCTTTTTCCATCATCAATGCTGCTGAAATCTCTGAAAGTATTTCATCACTGTCAAAAACTCCGTGAACATATGTACCGTATATGTTCCCATTTTGCATACCGTCTGGCTTTTCATTTCCATTGATATCAGTAAGATTACTAAGGGATAAATCCCTTAGGTTTTCTTCCTCAGAAGCAGTATATCCCATATGAATTTCATAGCCTTCAAATGTTTTTCCGCTAAGCCCCTTGAATATTCCTCCAACCTTACCAAAGACTCCTGTAACTCTTGTACGTGTTTTTTCTTTTTCAAATACGGTGCTGGATTTTAACAAACCCATACCCTTTATTTCTCCACCGTGTTCAACTCCATAGGGGTCTTTGAGGGTTTCACACAGCATCTGATAACCCCCGCATATTCCAAATACAGGCTTATTTTTTGCTGCATGTTTTAGAATACACGCTTCCAGTCCGTTTTCTCTCATCCATTTCAAATCTCCCATAGTATTCTTACTGCCCGGGATAATTATCAAATCAGGGGTTCCCAACTCACTAATACCGGATACATATCTTATGCTTGCACATTCAATATGTTCAAGTGCATTAAAATCAGTAAAATTAGAAATTCTTGGTAATTTGATTATGGCAATATCAATCAGGCCTAAACGCTCTTGTTTGGAAAATTTTTCAGATAGACTGTCTTCATCGTCAATATCTATCTGAAGGTATGGTACAACGCCGACAACCGGAACATGTATAAGATTACTAAGCATGTCAAGACCAGGTTTTAAAATTTCTATGTCCCCTCTGAATTTATTGATTATTGTTCCCTTGACATGTATCCTCTCATCTTCATCAAACAGCATAACTGTTCTGTACAAAGATGCAAAAACACCTCCCCTGTCAATATCTCCTGTAATTAGTACAGGAGCTTTCAACATCTTTGCCAGTCCCATGTTTACAAAATCATCCCGCTTTAAATTTATCTCCGCAGGACTGCCTGCACCTTCAATAACTATAATATCATTTTCCTCTGATAGGCTTTCATAGGCCCGTTTTATATGGGGAACCAGATTTTGCTTGTATGCATAATACTCTGTAGCAGTCATATTTCCTATTGGCTGTCCATCTAAAACTACTTGTGAACCCTTTTCACTTGTAGGCTTTAGCAAAATGGGATTCATTCTTACGTCAGGAGCCTTTCTTGCTGCTTCAGCCTGTACTACCTGAGCTCGCCCCATTTCTGAGCCGTCAGCTGTAATATATGAGTTCAGAGCCATATTCTGCGATTTAAAAGGTGCCACTCTATAGCCATCCTGTGCAAATATACGACACAATCCTGCTGTAATAAGGCTTTTGCCCGCATTTGACATTGTTCCTTGAATCATAATTGGTTTTGCCATAGAATCATCTCCTTTCCATCAACTTTAAGGCTCTCTGAGTCAGAAAATCCTCCAAGCATGTTCATGCGCCGATTATATACAGTTTCTTTTCATAATGCTTCTCTGATTCTATCTGCCAGAACATCTGCAAGTCTTTGGTCTGCCCCCAGAGTATTTCCTATAGTCACCTTAATTCCAGGATGTTTTTTAAGATATTCCTTTATCTCTCCAGGTATATTCTCTCTGATATGTATTCCTTCAAAAAGAAAATACGGTACTATGGTTATATCATCAGCACCCTTTTCAATAAGTAAATCAAGTCCTTTTTCCAAATTTATATCACAAAACTCCATGTATGCGGTCTCAATCATAACTCCGGGCAGCTGTGCTTTAACCATATCTGTTACTTTATGCAAAACTTCCAAGGTTTTTCTTTCACGGCTTCCATGAGCAAGAATAAGTATTGCTTTCACTATAGTTCCTCCATTAAAGCTATATTTTCAGCCAAACTCTCCTCAACAGCTTTTAAAGTAGCATCAATATCCTCATAAGTATGTGCGGTGCTTACGAACATGGCCTCAAACTGAGATGGTGCAAGATAAATTCCCTTGCTTAACATACTCTTAAAAAAGGCAGCATAATACTTTGTATTGCTTTGTTTAGCCTCTTGATAGTTTGTAACCGGGTTTTGAGAGAAAAACATGCATAGCAACGAGCCAACTCTGTTCAATGTAACTGGCACCTTATGTTTTTGTACTATTTTTTCCAGTCCACTCCCTAAAACTTCGGCCTTTTTATTAATATCCTCATATATTCCGGGACTACTGTTCAAAATCTCAAGCTGTGCAAGTCCTGCTGCCATTGCTACGGGATTCCCTGAAAGTGTTCCTGCCTGATAAACTCCTCCGCAAGGGGCCACATATTCCATTATCTCTTTTCTTCCTGCGTAGGCACCCACGGGCATACCACCGCCTATTATTTTTCCGAAGGTCACAATATCAGCTTCAACTCCGAAATACTCCTGTGCTCCTCCTGCCCCAAGACGAAATCCGGTAATAACCTCATCAAAAATAAGCAATGAGGAGTTTTGACGGCAAATACATGACAACTCTTTCAAAAAACCTTCTTCCGGAGGAATAACTCCCATATTGGCTGCAACCGGCTCTATAATTACAGCTGCTATTTGATTTTTATTTTCTTCAAATAACCGTTGGACACTTGATATATTATTATAAACAGCAGTTAATGTATCTCCCGCTAGATTTCGCGGTACCCCCAAACTGTCAGGGATTCCGGCAGTCAGTACACCTGAACCTGCCTTTACAAGCATACTGTCACTGTGTCCGTGATAGCAGCCCTCAAACTTTATAATCTTATCCCTCTTTGTAAAGCCCCTTGCCAGACGAACAGCACTCATAACCGCTTCTGTTCCGCTGTTTACCATTCTGACCATTTCAACTCCAGGTACCATGGAAACTATCATCTCTGCTATTTGTACCTCGGCTTCAACAGGTGCTCCGAAGCTAAGTCCGTTATGCATTGCCTTTTCAACTTTTTTCAGTATAAGTTCATTGCTGTGGCCTAAAATCATGGGCCCCCATGAACATACGTAATCGATGTACTCTCTTTCCTCCACATCATAAATTTTTGAGCCTTTTGCACGGCTTATAAATAAAGGATTTGAGTCCACGGCACGAAATGCTCTTACGGGGCTGTTAACACCACCCGAAATCACTTTTTTTGCTCTTTTAAACAAATCTGAACTTGATTTCATCCTATGTCCCCTTTCTTTATTGCTTGGGAAATTTCTCCGGCAAAGTAAGTTATAAGCATATCCGCACCGGCTCTGAAAATGCTGGCTGCACTTTCACACATTACACCGTATTCATCAATCAGTCCTTGAGCAGCAGCAGCCTTTATCATGGCATATTCACCGCTTACACTATAGGCTGCCAAAGGCAGCTGAGTTTTTTCCCTTACTTCCTTTATAACATCCAGGTAGGATAGCGCAGGTTTAACCATCAATATATCCGCACCTTCCTCGACATCAAGAAGTGCTTCCTTTACAGCTTCACGTCTGTTATGATAATCCATCTGATAGCTTTTACGATCTCCAAATGCGGGTGCTGAGGCTGCAGCCTCACGGAATGGTCCATAAAATGACGATGCATATTTTACGGCATATGACATAATAGGAATGTCTGTAAACCCGTTTTTGTCCAGAGTTGACCTAAGAGCATATATCCTACCATCCATCATATCCGACGGAGCAATCATGTCCGCTCCTGCCATTACATGGGACAAAGCTATTTTTTCCAGATAGGGAAGGGTTCTGTCATTATCAACCCTTTCTCCCTCCAAAATTCCGCAATGGCCGTGAGATGTGTATTCGCACATGCAAATATCTGTTATTACCTGCATCTGCGGATACCTCTGTTTTATTTCACGTATTCCCTGCTGCAATACTCCGTTTTCATTGTATGCCTCAGAGCCTTTTTCATCCTTATGCTTAGGAAGTCCAAATAGCAATACGGATTTTACATCTGCTTTTAATGCAGCTTCAATTGCTTTCCCAACCATATCCGGACTAAAATGATACTGTCCGGGAAGGGAGCTGATTTCCTTTTTTATATTTTTACCCTCTACTATAAAAAGAGGCCAAATAAGTGAATCCGTTGACAGTCTGGTTTCCCTGACTGCTTTTCGCAGCACTTCATTGGTTCTCAATCTTCTTGGTCTCTTAATCATAAATATTGCCGCCTCCTATTTCTAATAGCTTATCTATCATGGAATCAATTGTTGACTTTTCAGCTACTACATATCTCAGGTTATACTTTTTAGCAGCTTCCGCTGTCTTGTTTCCAATGCAGACAGCCGTCAGACTTTCCAAAGGAATGTCTTTCATAGATGCTATAAATCCTTCAACTGTGGATGCACTTGTAAAGGTTATGTACTTGAGTTCACCATGGACAATCGATTTTTTGACCTTATTACTGTTTTCATTTATATAATTCGTATTGTACAATGGAACTCTATCAAATTTAATATTATTACTTCTCAAAATGTTAACAATATCGTCACTTGCTATTGCAGCATCACAAATTAGAACCTTTTCATTTTCCCCAACACGCTCTGCAATTCCCAGTGCAAGATGCCTGCCATCAAAGATTTCAGGGGTGAAATCAGAAATCAGTCCCACTTCTTTTAAAGCTTTCGCTGTCTGACTTCCTACCGTGCCGATTTTTGTATTTGCAAGAACTCTTGCATCTAATCCTTTGGAATTTAAGTAATCAAAAAATATCTGTATACCGTTTTTACTGGTAAGCAAAATCCAGCCATATTCCCTGATATTTTCACATGCATGGTAGAGCTTTTCATTTTGTGGTATAGGTACTACCTCTATACAGGGATACTCTACAGGCTCCGCACCCAGTTGGCGAAGCTTTTCTACAAGTGTGCCAGAAGATTCTTTGGGTCTTGTAACTAGTATTTTTGTACCGAAAAGAGGCTTTTTCATAAACCAACTGAACTTTTCAGATAGAGAACAGACCTTACCTACAGCAATAATGGCAGGAGATTTTATTTCCATCTCCAAAGCCTTTTGCTCCAGTGTACCCACTGTGGCTACCAGTTTTCTCTGGTTTGGCCTTGTTCCGTTCTCTACTATGGCAGCAGGCATGTCCTTTTCCATCCCCGCATTTATAAGCCCATTCATCAAATATGATAGTGAAGATACTCCCATAAGAAAAACAATGGTTCCATTTAGTTCCTTTAACTCATGAAATGGGATTGAAAGCTGTCCTCCCTCTCTAGCATGTCCGGTAATAATATGCAGCGAAGAGCAAAAATCCCTGTGGGTAGCCGGTATTCCCCCGTAGCATAATGCTGCCACTGCCGAAGTTACTCCGGGAACGACCTCAAAGGGAATATTGTTTTCATACAGCAGCTCAAGTTCTTCTCCTCCCCTGCCAAATACGAAAGGATCTCCTCCTTTAAGCCTTATAACCTTCTTTCCTTCTAATGACTTTTCTAGGAGTATATGGTTAATTTCTTCCTGTTTAACAGGGTGGAATTTATTCTCTTTTCCCACATCTATCTTTTCTGCCGTAGTTGGAATCATTTTAATAATTTCTTGGGATACCAGTCTGTCATAAACTACCACATCAGCCTGTGAGAGCAGTTCTGCTCCCCTTATTGTAATAAGCCCCTTATCTCCCGGTCCCGCACCAACTAAGGCCACAAATCCATGCTCCATAACCTTTCCTCCATGCTTAAATACTCTTGCTGCTTTTCATCTTTTTTACCAGTTCATAGCCTAATTCCACAGGATTATTTCTATTTCCCGAAACACATTCCTTTCGTAACTCTCCTGTGGTTTCATTGCAGTATAAGCCCTTTAGAATTATTTCACTTCCCTGAATGGTTGCATAAGCCGCTATTGGTGTGCTGCAGCCCCCATTCATTTCTCGTACGAAAGTTCTTTCTGCCAGTGAAATACAAAGGGATTCCTCACTATGAAACAGCTTTAGAAAATCAAAGTTCTCTCCGACTCTGCCCTGTACCGCTATAATGCCCTGACTTGCCGCAGGAAGAATTTCATCAACTGAAAAATATCTGCCGATACGACTTTCAAGACCAAGCCTTTTAATTCCAGCAGCAGCAAGTACTATGGCCGAAAACTCACCGCTGTCAAGTTTTTTAAGTCGGGTTTGTACATTTCCCCGGATAGGAGCAGTCTTACAACCCGGAAATAATTCTTTCAGCTGGAGCTGTCTTCTCAGACTTGAACTTCCTATTGGTTCACCATTTTCACCATTTTGAGGCAAAATAAAGGCATCTCTAGGGTCTTCACGCTTTGACAGGGCTACAACAGGCAGCTCCGGATTTTCTTCCAAAGGCATATCCTTATAACTATGTACGGTTATATCCACCTCATTATTGTATAATGCATTATCCAGTTCCTTGACGAAAAGTCCCTTTCCTTCTATTTTGTCAAGAGTTTTGTCCAAAATCTTATCTCCTGTAGTTTTCATTGTAATCAATTCCAGCTCTATGTCAGGGTCATATTTTCTGATTGCAGACATTACCAACTCTGATTGTATAATTGCAAGCTTGCTGTCCCTGCTGCCTATTCTGATTTTTTTCATGTCAAATACCATAGCCTTTCCTTCAAATGATAAAATTCTCAATCTGTAGCCTGTCCAATTTTCCGAATCTGTTCAGCAACAGATTTTACAAGACTGTGATTATCTCCATTTTGGGAAACCAGCCCACCGACTATACCATCAAATTCGAATATTGCAGGAAAGTAAAAGCTACACTCTTCTCTGCAATCCGCTATACTCATTTGTATGCCCTTTTCCTTGGCGTCCAGATATACCTTATGGTTTGTCTCTCTATCATTTGTAGCAGCAATCACCAGAAACATATTTTGAATATCCTGTGATTCATAATATCCTTCTCTGTAATTAATCAGCTTACAATTCAACATTTCTTGAAGCTCCGATGTAAGATGTGGAGCTACCAGATAAATATCTGCCCCGAATCTCAGTAGTGTTTTTACTCTTCGGGTTGCAATCTCTCCGCCTCCCACAACGAGAACTTTTTTCCCTGATAAGTCAATAAACAAAGGAAATCTTCCATATAGAGTATCATTATGTAAATCGGGAATTTTTGTAAATGCTGCTTCTTCACGATAATCTTTCCATTTTTCAAACTGTAAAATAAAGTGATTAATTATCTCTCTTATTTTACTTACTTCCTTTTGATTAAGTACTGAATAGTCAGTGTAGAACCTGTCCAAATTATATAATTCTACTCCCGTAAAATTTGAAATGCTCGACTCAATATCTCTGGGCAGTGCCAAATCAACAAATATCTCAGGCTTTCTTTCAAGTTTTTCAATCATATCATACGTTATAGTGAAGTGAGGACTTGTAGTTGCACTTATAACCACATCTGAAAGAGGAAGAACCTCTTCTCTTTCGTCATAGGGAATTGTATTGCAGCCTACAGGAATAATTATTTCTCCATGTTTATACTTTCTGAGTGTGATTGTTATTTCTGCTCCCAGTTCAATAAGTTTTTTGCAACACAGCCGTCCTATTTCGCCATTACCGATTACAAGAATTCTTTTATCAGTAAAACAATACTTTTTTGATAATTCCGTTATTGCTCTTTCTGCTGCCGAAGTAGGGACTGCCTTTACCTTAATTTCGGTTTTGGCTTTCTTGGCAGCTGTAATACACAGTCTAAACAGTGTCTCCAATGTTGAATCAATGGTTTTCTCCTCTCGGGAAATAGCAGCCGCATTTTTTACCTGTGTTATTATCTGATCCTCAAAAAGTACCATAGACTGAAGCCCGCAAGCTACTTCCATCAGATGGAATATTGCCTCTGAATCATGTCTTATACTAAATAAAGTCATTAAGGATTTATGGTCTTCCTCACCTGACAACTGGCACAAAAGCAGGGCAGGATTCATATTTTCAATATTATCTCCCGAAATATAAAGTTCGGTTCTGTTGCAGGTACACAGGAGTACAGCTCCTGAAACACCGTCAGCCGCTTTTATCCTTCTAAGTATTTCTCTGATTCTTGTGGATGTATAGCTGAATCTTTCCCTGATATCAATGGCAGCTGATTTATAGTCTAAACTTGCTGATATAATACTCAAAATATACATCTCCAATCTTTTTTTGATACTGCCGCTGTTATGCCGTCCCAGCTGCATTTAGGAAACTACAAACTTTCCTTTTTAATCATATCAATATTCATTATACCGCAGCCTACATCTACTGCCCATAAATTTACTGTAAACTGCTCATTACTTTTCAAGTTACATTATAATGAACCTTCAAAGTTAATAATAGTTGATAAAAAAATAAAACCTTCAAAGTTTTAGCAATAAAGGTTTTATTTATAATTTCGATATATAACAGTCAATAAAGGCTATTCCGTTGTAAAAGGCGAAGCAGGTAACCCCTCACGGTTATAAAGGTTTGCATCTGTGGGATTATCGGCCCATGCATACCTAACGTAAGCCGGGTGAGCTATCTTTTCACTCCAGACTGCCACATCATTTCCTATAAGTTCTGTATCAGCACGAACAAATATTCTATCTGGCCCTGATATAGCAAAAGCTCCCGGCCGTTCTCCACTGTTAACAATCAACCCACTTCCAGTATCAGTAAAGGATAATATTATTTTGTTGCCCTCTATTCTAAATGATTTATACATTGGTCCGTATGCAGTAATGGTTTTGTCTCCATATACGGTTTTCATGGCTGCAAGTGCCAAGCGAAACCCTACATCCTTTTTATTTGATGGATGAATATCATTCCATTCTCCAAGGTCAATTGTAACAATCATTCCTGTATTCGGTACGGAAAGTGTCTTTCGCTGGGCTTCCCTCAACTCTGCCCACTTGCTTTCCACAGGTATTTCTGAGGCCTCCATGAAATTCGGCAATTGAACATACAAAAACGGCAGATTTCCCATTCCCCATTTCTGTCTCCAGTCTGAAATCAATGCCTTTAGGAGATTTTCATACCCTACAGGATTCTTGGTATTAGCTTCCCCTTGATACCATATAAAGCCTTTTATCGCATAACTTGTAACAGGAGCAATCATTCCGTTGTACAATCCTAAGGGACGCCACTGAACAAAGGCCGGCCCAGGCATAGGGCCGCTTTTTGCTCCAATCACATACTGCCATTCACCAGATAAATCAATAATACTATCTCCAACTTCCAGTTGATAGGGCTTTCCTTTGTAAAATCCTCCTTTACCTGAGATATTTATTACTCTGAGCAGGATTGTATTTTTACCTTCCTTGAGTAAGCCCTCCTGAACACTATATTTTCTAGAGATATACTGATTTGGCGTTGTTCCTACCTCTACACCATTGATATAGGTAGTGTCTTCATCAACAATGTTTCCTAGTACAAGTCTTGCAGGTAAACCTGCAAGCGTGTGGGGAATATGAATTTCCTTTCTGAACCAGACAACACCGTTAAAGTTGCCCAAGCCCTCGTCTTCCCAATAGGAAGGTATTTCTATATTTTGCCATATAGTAGTATCTTCTATTCCCTTATCGTTACGGTTTAATTCAGAGTACCATGCTTCAATGGAAGCCTGATCCTCTCTTAACACTTTATCCAGATAATCCCGATTGCTGAGTTGCTTAGCTGATTTATAATGTTCCGGAAACTCCTTTAATGCATTTTCACTTAACCATGCCTCTGCAGGTGAACCTCCCAAACTTGCATTAATCAAGCCTATAGGAATGTGATACTTTTCAAACAGCTTTAATGCAAAGAAATAACCCGCAGCAGTAAAGTTCAAAATGCTTTCAGGGTCGGCTGCTTCCCAATTCCCCACTTCCAAATCAGTTTGAGGTTTTTCGAAGTCATATTTCACAGGAACACAGAAATGCCGTATATAATCATTGCGGCAACTAGCGATTTCTTCAGGATATACATCCTTTAATGAATCCATTTTCAATTCCATATTTGATTGTCCGGAGCAAAGCCACACATCACCAATAAGGATATTTTTTACTGTTACCTTTTCAAGGGCTTCTGTCGCTTCAATATCCATGTCATAGGGTCCACCTGCTTCTGCGGATTCAAGTTTTACAAACCACTCTCCACTCTCATTGGCAGAAGTATGGTAGACTTTACCCATAAAGCTGACAGTAACACCTTCTCCCGGCAAAGCCCATCCCCATACTTTTATGTTTGTGTTTCTTTGCAATACCATACCATCGCTGATAATCTTGGGCAATCTTATTTTAGAGCGAATATTATCCAATGTTATTCCCACTTTCAATGCTGTATAAGTTACTTTTATTTATCATTTTCAGTAGCCCAAGCTAATCCTTTGTCTATGTACTCGTTCCAGAACTTCCAATCATGAACACCAACGTCTTCAACATAAGTATGTTCTACATTTTCTGAAACAAGGAATTCATGCAATTCCCTGTTTTCTTTTATAAGAAAATCTTCTGTTCCACAAGCCATGTATATCTTGGGTATATCTGCTTTTCTTTCCTTAAGACCACGGATTAGTGCTTCTGGGTCTTTGTCACTTCCTAAAAGCTTATCAAGCTCCCCAAACACTCTTCTATAATAAGGATAGTCTGCAACAGGTCCTTTGAAATCAGGAGTAATCCCGGCAATCTGATTGGTAATAAGTGCAGACGACAGTGCAATTATTCTACCAAATCTTTCTGAATATTTTAAACCGTTTCTTATTGCACCGTAACCACCCATGGATAATCCTCCAATGAATGTATCCTCTCTTTTATCTGATAGTTGGAAAGTCTTCCGTGTATATTCAACCAACTCATTTCCAATTAGCTCCCCATAATATGCCCCAACATCTTCGTCATCTAAATAAAAGTGATTTTCACCGGATGGCATAAACACCGCAATATTGTATTTCAAAGACACTTCCTGTATTTTTGTGAATGTCAACCAATCCATATGATTACCTGAATAACCATGTAAAAGGTAAATGGATTTTAAAGGACCTTTTGGTCCTTCAGGTTCCTGACCCGGTATCTCATATTTATCATTTGGTATCAAAGCATTAAAACATACAGGTCTTTTCATTGTTTTAGCAAAAAAGTTTACTTGAAAAATCGCCATAATAAATTCTCCTTTTCAAAAATTTACAATTATATACATAATTATTTTAATACCCCGGAATCATACTGTCATCAAGTTTATAGTAAGTGTCTGTCTCATCTATTACAGGAATGATTTCAAAAAAAGATACTTCGTTTTTGCTTTGAGTAAACTCAAGAAGCAGCATATCCTCAGTACAGCTTACCCTATCCGATATTACCATAGGACGTGCTGCGTTTTTCAGTATTTCAACCTGCTTCTTAGTTGTAAATCTGGGGCGTCCCATTTGTATCCATGTTTTCCATGGGTTACCGTATTTTTCGTTTACAATAGTCCTATTAATAAAATATTCACCTTTTGGTAAATTCAACTCCATTGAAAAATCTTTATCAAAATGGTCACCCTTCTCCATTACCGGATTCCATGCAGTTATTGTCACTGTACCGTCAGTTTTTCTTGTTACCAGCATATTTTCATCTCTGTACAATATGTCCTTTCCCATTTGCTCAAAAAAGCTGAACATATGGAAAGTCGGCTTTGGAATATCGTTAAGTGCAATAAGACCAAACCCTCCGTGGAACTGAGCTCTGGGGACACCCGCCTCCTCAAATACATCGCTGAAAGTCCAGTATGAAAATGAATCTACAATATCTCCTGCCTCGCTTACAATCCTTGCCAAATACGCCGCATTAAGACATGTATCATGAACAGGATTCAAAGGATTGTAGGAAGTATTGTATTCTGTTATATGGAATGGCAGATGTGGAAATGGTGAATTATCAATCATTTCCCTGACTGACTTCAATTCTTGAAGCATTTCTTCAGGTTCCTTGAGATCCTGATAGCAAAGTTCATGTGTATAAACTTTCGGCATATGTGCTGAATATAAATGACGGGAAACGAAGTCAACTGGAGCATTTTCCTTTTTACAAAACTCAAGAAAATCCTTAATCCAGTAATCAGCACCTCCGCATATAGCCGGGCCACCAACCTGTAAATCCTTATTAATTTCCTTAATTGCCATAGCCGATACTTTATAGAGTTTAAAGTATTCTTCCTCATCGGCATCCTTCCAGAATACCTTCAAATTTGGCTCGTTCCAGACTTCAAAAGGCCACTGCAGAACTTCTTCTATTCCATATCTGCTTATAAAGTGTTTTATTAACGCTTGGATTAAATCCTTCCATTTATCATAATCCTTGGGAGGTGTTACATTTCCTTTCCAATAAAACACTTTTTGATCTCCTGAAGCAAGCTGTGATGGCATAAATCCAAGCTCGACAAATGGTTTGAGACCCTTTTCAAGAAACGAATCAAATATCTTGTCTATATATGTAAAGTTATAGAAAGGTGTCATTTCTCCGTCTATTTCATATTCTGCATAAACGGCAGTGTCATCATGAAATAAACCATGTCCTCTTATATATTTAAAATTTATTGCCTTTTGAACAAATTCAAGAGTATCCTGATATTCCTTCTGAAGAGCGATTCCCATACGTTCTGTGCCTACGCAGAAATTCCAGTTATCCCTGAAAGTTCCCGTTACTTTATCTGAGATCTTTATTTTGCTCATATAATCCTCCTTTAAATTATGTACTAAAAACTAACGTGAGTACGAATACTTGCTCTCTTTCGTGAAAAAATTGCTCTTGTATTATTTTATTATAACATTCTATTATTTCAAAGCACTTTTATACAATACCTTTATAATAGTTGTTCATATATAAAATTTCTGAAATCAGCAAACCCACCTGCTGTTTTTAATGAATAACAGAATATACCTACTCTATAACCTATAAAAAGGTCTAGAGTATATGTCATATGCAAATCACTGCCAAATTTTACCCAGTTAATACCGTCCTGGGAATAATAAAATTCTGCAATATCCCTACTATTTTGAAAATCAAATTCAATTTTCAAAAATATGCTATTATCCATAAACGGTCTATATTCTTCCTCTTTCTGTCTCCCGTCACTGCCCTTTTTAGAAACAACAATCCTTTTGAGATTATTCTCGTCAACACTTATTCCTATAGCTCCATAATTGCCTTGTAACGCCATAAGACCAGCATAGTCTCCTGCTTTCATTCCTTCAGTTTTAAGCTCTACTGAAAATCCACATTTAGGGCCGCTTGTTCTTTGGGTTAAAGTGTTCCTTGCAGTTAAAAGATTCTTCGCCAAAGATTGAGTACGCAATCTTAAATAGCCCGGATTTTCTGTAAATGACCAACAATGCTCCTGGGGATTGTGATTCCATTCCCATCTCAAATCCAGCTTATTTTCCTTATGGTTAAAACTGTAACTGGTTATTAATGGTTTAGCAGCATACTCTTTTAAAGGAATCTCAAATTCTTCTGGCACCTTTCCACTAATCCCCAATTCAGGCCAACAATCCTTCCATGAAACAGGTAGTAAATATGGAATTCTACCCACCGCTCCATGATCCTGAAACAAAATAGAATACCATTCCCCATCAGGTGTATCTATTAAAGCACCCTGAGCAATTCCCTGGTTCTGGTACCCCATATCATCATCAAGAAGTATTTTTCTCTCATACTCTCCCAGCAAATCCTTTGCTCTGTAGCACACAACACGTCTCCTACAATTACCGTCATTGGGCCACTCAATGAAAAGTAAATAATAATAACCGTAAATTTTATAGGCTCTGCAACCCTCACAACGAAGCATTATATTTTCAGAAGGAGTACTGAACAGGAGTTGATTGATTCCTCCTTCTTTTACTCCTGATAAATCATCTTTTAATTCGACTATTTTAATATCTCCGTTACCATATATTAAGTACGGCCTACCATCATCAAACAGAAAAGACATGTCATGGAAAACGTCATTAATGACATATCGCTCCCATCCGCTTTTTTCTATATTGTCCGTATAATAAATATAGGTCTTTTGCATGTCATGGCACACAAAGCACGCATAGTATAAACCATTGTAAAATTTTAGACTAGTTGCCCATTGCCCCTTACCATATGCATTTTTTCCATTTTTCAGCTGATATATTTCATTATCTTCAATGGTATTAAAAACATAGGATACTAATTCCCAATGGTATAAATCCTTTGATTTTAATATAGGAGCTCCAGGCATTACAAACATGGTTGTAGACACCATATAAAAAGTATCATCTACACGTATAATATCCGGGTCGGGCATATCCGCCCATATAATAGGATTCTGAATTTTCATGTTAAGCCCTCTTTTTTATTTATGTTTTGATTTGCGGATTAAGCTATTACCATTTATTTCCTGAAGGGTGAGGGCAAATACGCAAAGCATTCATAGCCCTTGCTTTTACAATACACCCACAAATCATGCAAGTGATTCCATCTGTTAAATGTTTGCATTTGTTACAGGCTTCCAATCTCTTTTCATATTGCTCTTTACTGGGCAACGGTACTCCTGATTGAATTACCCTATTTACTTCCATTTCAATATCATTATCAGTAATATGAATATTTCTATGACATTTAAAGCAATTGTCCTTCACCGCTACCCTCCTTTAACCGCTAAATATCCCGGCATTAATTATATACTGCCGGGACATTTTTAGTCTAATTAAATATTCCATTGTCGTTTGTAATTAGCTTATACAATTTCTATCATTACAACTGCTTTTGAAGGTATTATACCTGATATATGGTTATTTTCAAGGCGTATACCTTCAAATTTCTTAATAGTTACATTATTTGCTTCTTCAAATGTGTTTTTTGCATTCATAACATTGGAGGTAATTATTTCACCCTTAGTACCCTTTACGGTTATACCTCTAATATCAAGATCTATCTCAGCATCATCTGACGGATTAAGGTTGCAAATGGTTACATGAATCTTGCCTTCTGAGTCTATAGAAGCAGAAGCGTTCAGCTGAGGTAGTTTTTCTCCATTAAAGGTATATTCAGGGCTTTCAAAATCAAGTGAAAGCGGTTCTGCATCCTGATGAACCTTGTACATGTCAAATACATGATAGGTAGGTGTCAGAAGCATCTTTTTACCCTCTGTTAAAATTACTGCCTGAAGGACATTTACCATTTGTGCTATGTTTGCCATCTGAACTCTGTCACAGTGATTATTGAAGATATTCAGATGAATTCCGGCAACAAGGGCATCTCTCATTGTATTTTGCTGGTAAAGGAACCCTGGATTTGTTCCGGGTTCAACAGCAAACCATGTACCCCATTCATCAACAATCAAGCCCACCTTTTTCTCAGGATCATACTTATCCATAATCTTTGAATGACGTACCACCAATTCTTCCGTAAACAAAGCATTCTGCATTACTGAAAACCAGTGATTTTCATCAAATTCAGTTGCTGACCCCTGTTCAGACCAATCCTTGGAGATTCTTGTATAATAGTGGATGCTTAAACCATCCATTTGCTTTCCTGCTTCTCTCATAAGTACCTCGGTCCAGTGATAGTCATCCACCGAAGCGCCGCCAGCTATTTTGTAAATAGTATTTTCACCAAAGTTTCTTACATATGTTGCATATCTTTTATATTGGTCTGCGTAAAACTCTGCTGTCATGTTCCCGCCGCAGCCCCAGTTTTCATTGCCGACACCGAAATACTTAACTCTCCATGGTTCATCTTTTCCGTTTGCCCTTCTTAAATCAGCCATGGGAGATTTTCCGTCAAAAGTCATATACTCAACCCACTGTTGCATTTCATGTACAGTACCGCTTCCAACATTACCACATATATACGGTTCTGCGCCAAGAATTTCGCAAAGTTCTAAAAATTCATGGGTTCCAAAATGGTTATTTTCTACAACACCGCCCCAATGAGTGTTTACCATGCAAGGTCTGTTTTCTCTAGGTCCTATTCCGTCCATCCAGTGATATTCATCTGCAAAGCATCCTCCCGGCCATCTCAGAACAGGTATCTTCAATTTCTTAAGTGCTTCCACAACATCTGTACGGAATCCGTTTATGTTTGGTATTTCAGAGTCCTCTCCAACCCACAGTCCCTCGTATATGCACCTTCCCAGATGCTCTGAAAAGTGCCCGTATATGTTTTTATTTATTTTGCCTTTCTTTATATCGGCATTTAATACCATTTTTATCATTAAATTACTCACCCTTCTTAAACAGAAATATTAATAAGTATATCAGTATATTACCCTTTTACTCCACCCAATACTATTCCTTTTACAAAATATTTCTGAAGGAAAGGATATACCAAGACTATTGGTAATGTACCAAGAAAAATCTGAGATGCTCTTAATGTTCTATCTGAAATAGTTGCCAACTCGGAAATTTCCTGCCTTGAGAGCATACTATATGACCTCTGCACAACAATAGTCTGAATATAGCTCTGAAGGGGGTAATTTTCTGCCTTATTCATAAGAATCATACCATCAAACCAGCTATTCCAGTGACCTACCAATGAGAAAAGAGTTATTGTAGCCAATGCAGGAGTTGATACAGGTACTATTACTCTCCAAAGAGTAGTCCAGTGGCCTGCTCCGTCAATAAACGCTGCTTCATGCAATTCCTTTGGTATTTCCCTAAAGAAATTCAATAACAATATTACACTGAAAACAGGAACTGCTCCCGGAAGAACCAAAGCCCAAAGACTATCAAGTAATCCCATTTGCTTGATTACAATATACCAGGGAATCAATCCTCCGTTAAACAGCATTGTTATAAAAAATACCCATGCGTAAAATGTACGGAAACGAAAATCTTTCTTTTCCTTTGATAAAGGATAAGCACATAATATAGTAAGTACCAGGTTAATAAAACCACCCAGTGCAATTCTTTCAACTGAAATCAACATAGAATGCCAGAATGCAGCTCTTTTTGCAACATAAGTATATGAATTTAGTGTAAACTCAACAGGCCAGAATACAACCTTTCCGGCTGCAGCAGCCGAACTGGAGCTGAATGATACGGCTAATATATGAATTAGCGGTATAATACAGAGTAATGCCGCTAACACTAGAAAACAGTTATTTACTATTGTAAACACACTGACTTTCTTTAGTTTTCCACGTTTCATTTAATAACCCCCCTTAAAAAATTCTGTAATCTGCAAATTTATAGGCAAAGAAGTAAGATACTGAAATAAGTGTAAATGAGACTACTGACTTAAACAGTCCTACAGCTGTAGCAACTCCGTATTGGGCTTCCAGCAAGCCTATTCTATAAACAAAGGTATCAATAATGTCTCCGCTTTCATAAACAGGGGGACTATATAAATTAAAGATCTGGTCAAAGCCAGCATTTAAAACATTACCAAGACTTAATACCATCAGTAGAACAATAACCATCCTCATTCCAGGAAGAGTTATGTGTAGTGTTTGCTTCCATCTGTTGGCTCCATCCATATGAGCAGCTTCGTAAAGGCTTGGATCTATTCCGGTAATGGCTGCCAGATAGATTATGGTACCATAACCAAATTCCTTCCATGTTTCCGTCAATACCATAGTGGTAGGAAACCATTTGTTGTCTCCAAGGAAAAATATAGGCTCAAAGCCAAGTGCATTTATCAAAGAATTTAAAATTCCGCCGGAGGGAGAAAGTATATCAATCAGTATGCCTCCAAGTACAACCCATGATAAAAAGTGAGGAAGATAGATTAGTGTCTGAATACCTCTTTTTAAAGCACTGTTTGCTACTTCATTAATTAATATTGCAAATATTATTGGAACAATAAGTCCCAGTATAATCTTCGCCATTGCTATAGATATTGTATTCCACATTATATTATCGAAATTAGGCATATCTAAAACATATTTGAAGTTCTTTAAACCTACCCATTTCTGGTCACCAAATAGACCCTTTGCTGGAATAAATTTTTGAAAAGCAATTACAATACCTGCCATAGGCAAATAACTGAATATCAGCAAAGTTATAAAGCCCGGAAGGATCATTAAGTGCAAGGGTAGTTGTTTTTTTATATTTAGATTTTTCAAGCTTATTCCTCCCCTTTTAAGGTGATAGATAACAATAAAATCGAACTCTCAGTTTAAATTTAGGCTCTAGAAACAAGAAGGAAAGGATATGAAACGGCTGTATCCTTCCCTTCTAATGTTAACTAGTTGATTAATTACTTGGATTTAACGGAATCATACCATTCGTTAACTTCCTTTGTCATATCAGCACCACCTAGTTTATTCCAATCGCTAACGAACTTATCAAAATCGCTGATAGGAGCAGCGCCCATTATAATCTTTATGAATACCTCTTTTTCCATCTTTTCAAGAGTAGTTTTCTTTTCAGCCATTGTTGTAGTTGGTGCTCCAACAAACTTTTCACTTAACAACTGTCCATTGTTCTTGTATTCAACCATATTACGGAATGCACCATTTTTACCGTAAATTCTTTCCCATCCCCATTGTGAAGTATCGCCTTTTTCATATGCTTCTATATTGCCTTGGATAATCTTAGGCTCATCTGACAATTTGCTGAAGTCATTGCTCTTTCTTGCTTCATCTATTGCCACGAATGCCTCAAGATTCTTGAATACAGGAGCAGGGCATACTGGTGAGAATTTCCAAACTCCTACACCACCGTTCTCAACAGGCATATAATACTTGTTGAAGTCTGCTGTTTTACCCCAGTTCTTCTCTACATGTTCATTGAACAGTTTTACAAGTGCTTCAGGATGTTCATAACCTTTTCTTACTGCAAATATTCTTGTCTGATTGAACTTTAAAGGTACCATAGCCTTTTTATCATCATTTGAAACAATAGGATATGCTGTCCAATCTGCGTTATTATCATTGTTAAAATTGCTTATAAGAGGATACATTGGGTTCCACTGTGCACCATAGTCCATACCTACTTTACCTGCTGCTATAGTCTCAGCAACCTTTGCTGTATCCTTAACACCAAATTCTTTGTCAATCTGGCCTTTTTTGTACATATCAGCCAATTTCTGAAGTGCTACCTTTGTTTCAGGTAATGTACTACCCCATGCTATTTTACCTGAACTATCCTCTACCCACATATTGGGATATGCATGATATCCTGCAAAGAAACCTTCTAATCCCATACATCCGTTGTATAAGTCCTTTGTGATTGGAAGTCCGATAGTATCGTTTTTTCCATTTCCATCAGGATCTTGATTTGTAAAGGCTTCTGATATTTTTAAAACATCATCCATGGTCTTAGGTGCCTGTAAATTCAATTTTTTAAGCCAGTCATTTCTAATCCACAGATAATGTGCAGCTTCATTAGTTGAAACAGGTTCCGGAATAGCCATCATTTTACCGTCAAACATAACTGAATCGATATTACCGGTTCCTTCTTCTGTCATAATTTTCTTAAAATCCTCTGAAGCATAGTCGTTGTAGTATTTAGTCATATCCTCAATCATGTCAGAATCAACCAACTGTTTGAGCTGTGAAGGATTTACAAGAACTACATCAGGAAGTTCTCCTGATGCCAATGTTACATTGATTTTCTGTATGTATGCATCTGATTGTTCATTTCCTTTTACTGTCCAAGCATATTTTATATTTATACCTAATTCATCTTTATATAATTTTGTCCAACGATTGTCTTCTAGAGTCTCTCCCGGTGTCTTTGGCAATATGTTTGCAGCAAGGTCATCATCTATTCCACGAACAAAAGATATGTCAATCTCAGGACTATATTTTCCGAATGGATCCTTATTTGCTACTGAAGAATTAGTACTTTGAGATGATGCCGTACTATCGGATGTGTTACTTTCACTAC
This sequence comes from Ruminiclostridium josui JCM 17888, assembly GCF_000526495.1. NCBI lineage: Bacteria > Bacillati > Bacillota > Clostridia > Eubacteriales > Oscillospiraceae > Ruminiclostridium > Ruminiclostridium josui. The sequence goes on from NZ_JAGE01000001.1 coordinate 574,705, forward strand.
CACAAGCTGTAAGAATTGAAGCTGTTAAAGATAAAACCATTGCTAACGATACAGCTTTTTTTAAGTAATTGAATCTCATTTGGTTCCTCCTGTTATCATTTATTTGAGGCCTCACCTATATTATAAAGTTTGCCTTTCTGGAAAACCATTCACATGTTTTTACTTTTGTTATCTTTTGTTTACTTGTTTTTACCAAAGTTAACCATTGAATGAATCCATTTTTTACTTTCTTATCATCTATTTACCTGAGACAATCATATCGTGATATTCTTGGGGAGAACATGACATTAATTTTCTGAAAAACCTTGAAAAGGATGCCCCTGTTTCATAACCAACGGCCTTTGCTACTTCATTTATCTTTACCTTTTCTTTTTTCAGCAGCTCCTTTGCTCTCTCTATACGGGCATTGTCAATAAAATCAGAAAGATTCTGATTTGTAACCTGTTTATAAAGCCGTGACAAATATGATGGATTTAAGTAAACTTGTTCTGCCAGCCTAACTAAAGAAAGATCCTCACTTAAATGCTCATTTATAAAATTTTGAATAAAATCAACTGCATTGTCTGCCCTTTTCTTTTGCTCCTCAGTCTGAATCTGAAAAATTACATTAGATATATTTATCAGATATTGCACTGCATCTGACCATGTCTCATGTTTGTCAATCCTCATAAGGCTGTTAAGGCCTATATGAAAGGCCAGTTTTTCGGTTATATTCCACCGATTAATATACGAAAGAATACTTAGCGCTACCATGGAATATGCTTCAATGGCTAAGTTACTGTTTTTACTCTTAATTAATCGTAATGGGCTTAATAATTCATCTAAAACCTCAAAATATTTCTCTTTCTGACCTGACTCCAGATACTGCTGAATCAAATCCATATTTCTTCTTCTCAAAATAATTTCCAATGATTCATCTTTTGTATTCAGTTCAGGTACTTCTGTTTCAGAACCTGAAGTTAAAATATTATTATTTTTCATTTCATTATCAATCAACAGCATTTCTATACCGGTGCCTATTCTATAATTCAGTAGTTGATTAAGGGAAAAGTACTTTTTGGATACATCCTCCCAACTACAGGGTTCTCTCCCAAGGGCAAAGCTGATTGATGCATTCATGGATTCTCTGCTGGCAGTCTGTATAACTTCAAGTGTGCCTTTTATATACGAAATGGTCTTTGTATAAAATGCCTCTTCTTCAGCTTTACTATAACCTGTAGTTACCAATTCATTTGGCTGTATAAAAAATATAAATCTATATCTGTCATCTAAAACACTTATGAATCTGATACTTGTACTAAAATTTTGGGTAATTATTACTTTTATGGAATTTATATATTGTATTTTATCCCAATAAGATAAGTTGCTTGGAATATTATCAATGTGTCCCAACAGCAATATTACAGGATGGTCAGGGTGCATGGGGATAGATAGCTGTTCAAACTGGGACTTATTCATATCAAGTGAGGTTCCTTCATGCAGCATATGTATAAAATAATCCTTCTGAAATAGGCCCAAAGCAAGTTCAATCTGCTCCTTGGCCTTATGAATTAAGTCTTCTGTTTTAACTTCTCTTTTAATTTCCTCTATAGCATTTTCAACAACGCTAATTACTTTGTCATTATCCTCTGTTTTCAGTATATAGCTTACACCCTGGTGCTGAATTGCTTTATATACATATTCAAATTCGTTATACCCGGTAAGGAATATTACTTTACATTGAGGCCATCTTCTATATATGACTTCCAGTAACTGCAAGCCATCCATTTCCGGCATCCTGATATCTGTGAGAACAATATCCATCCTTGTTCTGCTTAACCATTCAACAGCTTCTTCTCCTGAATATGCCCTGTATACATCCAGCTCAAGGTTCTTCATGCTTCTGAATATTTCATATAACCCATTTACAATAATTTCCTCATCGTCTACAATTAATAGCCTATACATTTTTCCTCTCCTTCTGTAAAACTATTTTCAGTACTGCCTTCAGCCCTCCAATTACACTTCTTGAAATAATCAGACCACTCTCTTCACCAAAAACCAACCTTATTCGTCTGTGTATATTCAACGTTCCAGTTGTTTCAATCTCCTTCTCGTTGTCCTCCAATAAATCCTGTAACTTTTCAAGCTCGTTATCTGTTATATCACACCCGTTATCTTCAACAATAATTCTTAGCTCATTTTCATTTCCTTCAAAATTAACAAGCAATAATCCACCATTTTTTTTCTTTTCAAGACCGTGTTCAAATGCATTTTCAATTATAGGCTGTAGTATCAGTCTCGGCACTTTCAAATCCTTGTACATAGGGGGACATTCTCCAAAATGAATCTGAAGTCTTTTTGAAAATCGCATAAGCTGAATTTCCGTATACACCTTGGCATGATTGATTTCTTCTTCCAGTGGTATATTGTCCATGGAGTTTCTTGTGACAAAACGAAAATACTCTCCAAGGTGTTTTGTAAAGGGTACTAAATTCTCATCGCCTATTCTAGCCATAGTATTAATCATGAAAAAACTGTTATAAAGAAAATGGGGATTAATCTGGGACTGCAAATGCTTCAATTCAGCTTTCTGCATTAGTATTTTCTGGTTGTATACCTGGTCTATGAGCATATTAAGATTTTTAACCATGTCATTAAAACTTTTAAACAGATATCCGAACTCGTTATTGGAATCATGATTTATGGTGACCTTTAAATCGCCATTTTCCACTTTACGAAAAGCTTTTACCAGTTCATTCAATGGCTGATGCATAAATTTATAAGTGGATAAAGAGTATATAATAATTATTAATATGGCCGCAATTGAAAATACCCATGCCCAGATTTTAAAATTCACTATGGGTTTTAGTATAAATTCCTGTGGAAAATACCTTAATAAAGTCATATTTAAGTATGGAGAATTTGTATGAACTACATAGTACTTTTCATTCCCAATATTTGTGAGTATTGTTCCGTCTTTCTCTTGTTCATTCATGCTCAGTAAAATACTCTGAATAAATTGCGAATTATCCTCTTTTGATTTGCTTGTAATAATATTTGTACGTGTTATCAGTATGGAACCGCTTCCCGTATAGGTATTGAATTGTGCAAGGGCATGTTTTAAAGCATCCTGATTTAACTCTATATCAATAGTAAATAAAGGCTTTGTTGAACCGCTGTATTTCTGAAAAGTACTTAGATATAGCTGACCGTTATAATTAATGATTTGTGCTCCCTTTAATCCTGTTGGAACAAATATATCATTGTATTCATCTATATGAATATCATCTACTCCGTTATTTGAAGAAACTGTCTTATTAATTGGAAGAATATGTACTTTTACATCATTTACATATATACTGCTGTTTTTTATAGCAACAAGTCTTTGTTTTAATTGAAGTAAGGTTTGGGATATTTCATATTCATTCATAATCTCCCATCTTATTGCAAGCTTATTTAGTTGTTCATCATTTAGACAATCATATTGGAGTATTTTAATTCTTTCTATTTCTTTTTCGAGACTTTCAAGATAGAATGATGCCTGAGCTATAGTTGATTTTGATATTTCGCTTTTTATGGTACGCAAACCGCTATTATATATATAAATTCCTAAACCGTAAAGAGGAATTATTATTATTAGAAAGGTTATTACAAGGCGGCTGAAAATACTGTTTCTAATTTTTATCTTGACCATTTTATTTTACTACCTCTCTATTTCAGTATATAAAGTCAATTAAAATTCTTTATCGTTATAGTAACATATACCAAAAAAATATAACAAGCAAAAAAAGAACCGTACCCTTGCAATTATAAGGTACGGCTCTTTAAAATTTTGTTAGTTGTTATTATTTACCCAGCAAATAGAGTTTCAGGCTTGCAAAATCCAAAGCGTTTACAGCTCCGTCTTTATTCATATCAGCATTAGTTAATATGATTCCTCCTGCATTTCCGTCCAGGAGATATTTTTTTAACAATGCAAAGTCAATTGCATTTATTTCCTTATCATTATTCAAATCTCCGTATAGGATTTCTTCTTCTCCTCCTGACGGTTCATTTCCGTAAACTTTAACTCCGTTTTTATATATTGCAATATTCTCTGTTTTTTTATATTTATCTGTTAAGTCTGCTGTAGAAAGGTCATTTGATGAATCCCAAAGTTTACTTTCGTAATTGTAAATACAGAATTGCACATAGGTTCTTGCGTATAATGCATCCTTCGGGAAAGTTATTTCTACATAATAGATATTATTCTCTTTATCATATGGCTGAATTGAAGATATTTCTGCGCCAGCGGGAGAATAATATACTTTTGTAGTAAACTTAGCAGGATTTATTCCATCAGCAGCAAATTCTGATAAATCAACGAAGAACTTAACTGATAAGTCTTTCTCATATTGAGGAGGTGATGTTACTATATTGTATAAATTAAGGTCAACAGTGACACCCTCATTATTTGATTTATAAAGCTGAGCTTCTGTATAGTATTGTGTAGGTTCACCTTCAATACCAGGAGTAGGTTCAGGCTGCTGGTCTTTACCGAAGTATTTTGACATACCTGCCATTGCACCAACGAAACCAGCATTGTAATCTAAGCCTGTTTCAGAATAAACATATTCATTTACATTGTCATGATATTCATCCTGCATGTCTGCTCCCCCTACAAGAGCACCGTAAAGAATATGCCTTTGTGGCAATTCTTTCTTTTCATCGGCAGGAGGCCCTTCGAGAGCTCCGCTTGAGGCTCTGTGATGAGGTTGTTTAGGATAATTATCCCCAAAACCAACTACATAAGACATATTGTTAGGATTATCTCCTAAAATATAATCTATTTGATTCTTTGCAAATTCTAAGCACTTTTCATTACCGAAATATTTGTAATAAACAAGCTGAACCATACTCTCTGCAGCAGGATATTTACAAACACCCCAACTATCTAGGTATTTTAAACCACCTGGAGTAGTCTGTAATCTGTTCTGCCAATAATCAATATGGTCATCAGCAATTGATTTGTATAAAGGATTAGTTGAAAGTGTTGCAAGCTTTGTAAATACTCCTGTCAAAACATAATCCCAACACTGTGTCCAATTGTCATTAAATGAATTACCATTAGCAATTCCTTTTTCAGCCATTAACTTATCTACATCATCCATATACTTGCTATCATTTGTAGCTACATAAAGCCAAATTGCTCCCCACATAAGTTCATCAAGATATGTTCTTGGCAAATAATAGCTTTGTCCTTTACTGTTTCCTCTGTATTTCATACCGAAGTCATAAAGGTCTTTTGCATAAGTTAAGCATTTTTGTGAATACTCAGGGTCCCTATCATTGTAATTCAAATACATAAGTGCTAATGCAGCTGCCGCGTCACCTGCTACATCCGAGCCAGGAGTTTCGGGTGTTGCAACATAATATGCAGGTCTGTCATATGTCTGAAGCTCTGGTGGTCCCCAATATTGGTGATCCACATCTCCATCGCCTACCTGATAGTAAAAAGTAGTTTTGTTAGGGAAGCATTTTATAAAGTAATCGCAAAAATGCTTCAAAATATTAAGCATGTACTCATCCTGACCCTTTTCAATGAAAACATCTGAGAACTCATAATAAGCCCATCCAAGGGTGGAAGCAGAAGCACATTGCGGCAAACCAAACTTTACATGGTCTCCGCAGTCATGGAAGCCTCCAGTTAAGTCAAGTCCTACATCTTTTCCGTCTTCAATATGGCAAGGACCACGCCATTTTATTCTGTTGTTCCCTGCATCAGGTCCGCACCAATTTGCTTCGTAAAACAAAATTGATTTGGCAAATGCATCAACATAGTTAAAGTTGTTTTCCTTAGCTGAAACTGCAGGTGGAACAATGCTTACCAGTAAAACAGCAAGCACAACCAGTACACTTACCTTTTTCATTTTTTGACCTCCTTAAAATTAATAAATTTCTCGAAATCACAAAGGTTTTCGAGGTAGTGTATGTTCGGAGCATAAGCTGTTTATCCCATGCTCTGAGCACCTTATTTACTTTTCAATGTGATATAACAAATAGTATAAAAATTTAATACGTTGATTGAATTCGGAATAGGTAGCGAGAAATGTTAAATTGTTACAATTACTGTATTCAAATGTCACTGTCATAATTATACATCTATTGCAATAATTATACAACTCACAAGTCAAAAGGCAGTATGTAAAAAATAAAACAGGTTTTTTAGTAAATTAGCTCAACCTAGTAAGTCGAAAATATTGCTTTTTTTTACATATTATGATAATATATACTAAAGTGAATTTCATTGCAATTATTTAATAACGTGTCAAATTAGCAATTTACTTATTGTATTTTATTCAAAGAAAAGGAAAATGTATAATGTGAAATTATACACGGTAATATTATGAAAAAGTTACTAGGTATTGTTCCTTTCAAAGAATTTTATATGAATTGCATATTAAATAATTATTTCGAAGTATTGACTTATTTACATCCTAGTTATAAAACAGCTGCATATTTAAATTCATATACCTATTATATTCGTGACTTCTATCAAGAACCCATTAGATATCCTAGAATACAATTTTCTTATCAAGAATTCTATTCAAAGAATATTATAAAACAAGAATTTTATACTTTTAAGAATTATGACAATTTTATTGATGAAGTAAAAGAATTAATAATGTCTGAAAATCTGCTGGCTTTATTTGTAGATTTATTTAGTTGGATACCAAATTCATTACCCTGGCAAAAACATCATTGGAATCATTTTGCAATGATAGTTGGCTTCGATGATGATTCAAAGACTTTTTATACTATTGAGGATGATAATAGCGGTCGGGATATAAGGGAAATACCTGAAAGCAGATTAATTGAAAGTTTCTTTGGTTCAGGTTATTTTGTTGATTATGGGGGCAACACAACTAGGCCACAAATTAGTTCACCTTGCTTGGTATATCGTTTTGCAGAGAATATACAACCATACCAATTAAATATAGAAGTTGTAAAAAGAAATGCAAAAAATATAATTAATGACGTTTCCAATATAAACAAGTGTAATGATTTTTGGAAGTACTCTCCTAGTGACCAAATAGAATTAATTGTTGATGGAGGAGTTGCTGATTTAAATATCAACTGCAACAGGCAAATTGCAAATTCGTTATTATTAAAGGAAATATATACTCAAAACTATATTAGTGAATCAAAATATAATGAGCTTTCAAGTATTGTTAATGATATTATTCGTAACTGGGAAATAGCAAAAAATAAATTGATGAGATCAAGACGTACTGATGCTTTGTTTTCATTAGATACTATCCTTAGTTCTATTACTAGAAAATGTTTAGAAAATGAATGTGAATTTTGGGAGAAACTCTCTCAAATACTATAATTCAAAATAGTCTGAAAAGGGGGTTGTCCCAAAAACGAATTTCTAGATACGTGACCTTGCCTCAATAAAATAGACAGCAAGAATCACTATTTATCTCATTAATTCTTACAATATCTATGATATTTCCTTCAGCACGAATGGGGGAATATATCCATTTGCTGAATGAGTCCTTTTACGGTTATAAAACAGTTCTATGTATTCAAAAACAGCCTTTTTAGCCTCAGCTCTGGTCTCAAAATTATAATCATTTAGCCATTCCATTTTAAGTTTGCCCCAAAAAGATTCCATAGGGGCATTATCATAACAATTGCCCTTTCTGCTCATACTGCATACAAATCCATATCTTTTTAGCAGATTTTGATAGTCATTACTGGCGTATTGAATTCCCCGGTCAGAATGAATTATTAATCCTTCTTTAGCACCGGTTCTTCCAATTGCTTGATTCAGAGCAGCAGATACCAACTCCGTTCTCATATGGTTCGCCATAGCCCATCCTACAAGCCTACGTCCATAGAGGTCCATTACACCAGCAAGATAAAGCCAACCTTCTTTTGTAGGAATATACGTAATATCTGATACCCACTTCTGGTTAGGTCTACTGGCAGTAAATTCTCTATTAAGAATGTTATCTGCCACAGGAAGACTATGATTTGAGTACGTAGTCGCTTTATATTTCTTTGACACTTTGGAACGTATACCATTTGCCTTCATTAACCTTGCAACACGGCCTTTACTGGCTTTCTGATTTTCCGGAAGATTCTTTGTTATCTGAGGAGCACCATAAATTCCATGACTCTTTTTATGGATTTCTTTAATAGTTTCAAGGAGCTCTCTATTTGACTTGCTCCGATTACTTTCGCTACGTGAAAAATATGCATAATAACCGCTTCTTGATACTTGAAGGGCCTGACACATCTTTGCAATCCGAAATATGAAGCGGTGTTTATAGATAAAATTAAACTTGTTTATTTCTGATTTTTCGCAAAATAGGCCGCGGCTTTTTTTAATATTTCATTTTCCTCTTTAAGGTTAGCTAATTCCCTGCGTAATTTTCTTATTTCATCATCGTCAGGCTTAAGGTTACCACTGCCTGGAAAGGCACTTGAACCATCCTTTTCATAAGCGATTAACCAGTCTCTTACTGTTGAGTAGTGCACTCCAATTTCTTTTGCCATTAAGCTTGCTGTTGTTTCACCTGCCAATATTTTTTCAACGGTCTGTTCCTTGAATGCTTTATCAAACTTTTTTCTCTCAGCCATTTGAATCCCTCCATGTTTTTATTATATAGGGATTCCTTGTGTCCATCAAACTGGATTAAGGTCAACGTTTTTGGGGACAGCCCCCTATGTGTAACTATACCTGTATATATTGACCTGCCTGTACACGCCACATCTCAGCATACTTGCCGTTTAGCTGGAGCAGTTCATCGTGGCTTCCTTCTTCAATAATTCTCCCATTTTCAAGCATAAATATTTTGTCTGCCAGTCTTGTAGTAGAAAGTCTGTGAGAGATAAACACCACTGTTTTATTTGCAGCAGCCTCCAACATTGATTGGTTAAGCTGATATTCAGCAATAGGATCAAGTGCAGAAGATGGTTCATCCAGTATTATCAGACTGGAATCTTTGTAAAAAGCTCTGGATATTGCAATTTTTTGTGCTTCTCCACCGGACAGATTCACTCCATCTTCCTCAAATTCTGCCGTAAGGGGAGTATCAAGGCCCAGCTTAAATTTTTGAAGCCGCTGTGCAAATCCGCTTTGTTCCAGTGCTGTCATTACAGGGGTCTCCGGTATTCCATGCGCATTATCCATCAATACATTTTCCTTGACTGTAGCAGCATAAATCATATAGTCCTGAAAGACCGTTCCCACATAGTCGTGGTACCTAGTAACGTCATATTCTTTAATATTAATGCCGTCCAATGAAATTGTACCTTCCTGTACGTCGTATAAACGCATAAGCAGCTTGATTAAAGTAGTTTTTCCTGCACCATTGTAGCCCACAAGTGCTATTTTTTCATAGGGTTTAATTGTCATATTTATATTATTTATTATTCTTTTTTCTCCCTCTTTGTATGCAAATGATACATTATTAATATTAAATGTTTTTGGCGACTTAGGTACATCAAGCTTTTTATGACTTACAATTTTAGGCTCATAATCTAAGAAGTTTCTGATTTTATCAATGTATAGGCTTGTTTCACTGGCATAAGGATAAATTTCAGTTATAGTCCTTAAGCTTTGTTTCAGGTTGTTGAAGGAGTTAAATAAAATCACAACACTACTGTAAGAAATTGTATGTAAAACTGTAGCCTTATATACCAGATAAGTTATGTAAAGTACATCGCTTATAAAATCATTGGATACATAGTCTCTAAAAAAACTTATAACAAATTTCTTTTTTGCATTTTTTTTGTCAATATTGTAGATAGTCTTATTTGCTTCTTTAAACTTATCAAGAAGTTTCCCTGACACATCCGGATTCAGCCTTAGTTCCTTAGCATAATCATTAAGGTAGAATACACGATTAACGTAAGCTCTTTTTCGTTCCTCAGGATTTTTTTGCAAACGTATTTTAAAATTTATTTTGTTGAAAATCTGCATAAGCATAAAGGACAAAATAAAGGAAGTCAGAACAAATATTACGGAAAACCAGTCTTTTATAAGAAAATATGTTCCTACAGTAGCAAAAACAGTAAGACCTGTAAATATCTTGTTTAGAAATTCCATCAGTCTGTCTACTTGATTATCTGCTTCAGAAACTGCCAAAACAAACTCATTATAGTACTCGGGATTATCGTAACATTCCAAATCAAGCTCCTGTGCCTTTTCATAAAGCATAAACTTGAATTTTTGCTTCATCTTTGGCAATGCCTTTTTTGATATAAGCTGATTTACAAAAGCACCATATACCATACCCAAAGCTATTAATATAAATAGTATTGCTATAAATACAGCTACCTTATAAAAGGGCCGTCCAAATTCCACTGATTCAAGTACATAACCGATACCATAAGTATGCTCAAGGAAAATTAAAATCTGATTTCTTAATATGTCCAATATAAATGCAAGAATATATAATGGTGAAGCTGAAAAACAGATCTTTAATATAAATAAATTATTATCCCATACCTGTTTAAAGGGCTGTTTCTTTTTTACATCACTCATAGTGCAACCCCTCCTTCTATTTTATCCACTGCCAGATAGTTCATAGCCTGTTTTGTATACATATCCGCATAGGAGCCGTTCAGTTTCATTAATTCTTCATGAGTACCTTGCTCAATAAGCTCTCCGTGTTCAAACATAAATACTCTGTCAGCATTTCGTACTGATGAAAGACGGTGGGAGATAAAAATCATGGTTTTGTCCTTACTCTCACGCATTATGCTTTTATATAAATCATATTCGGCAATTGGGTCAAGGGCTGATGAAGGTTCGTCAAAAACCTTAATTGGAGTATTTTGAACAAAGGCTCTTGCAACTACTATTTTCTGATACTGTCCACCTGAAAGCACCGCCCCGTCCTCGTCAAATTCTTTGGTTAAAATGGTATTTATTCCTTTTGGCAGAGTCTCAACCTTTTCATAGACACCGGCTTTCTTTAAAGCTTCTATAACGGCTTCTTCCTCATTTTCAACTTTATACCCCATCAAAACATTATCTTTTACAGAGAGAGCAAACACCTTGTAGTCCTGAAAGGCGGCGGCAAACAATTGCCTGTAAGCCCTAAGATTATATTCTTTTATGTTTCTGCCGTTTACAAGAATTTCGCCGGAGGTAGGATCATATAGGCGGAACAATAGTTTGATGATAGTTGATTTCCCTGCTCCATTATGTCCTACAACAGCTACGACACTATTTCCCGATATACAGAAGTTCAGATTTTTCAATGCATATTTACCTTTTTTGTAAGCAAAACTGACATTTCGGAATTCAATAGATGAAATAACAGGCTCAGGTATATCTCCATCCCAGTCTTCGGGAATAACTTCTTTGTATTCAATAAAAGTACGAAGGTTATTGACAAACATTCCGTTCTTCATAGCCTCCACTATATTATTAAATAACCCGATTAAGATCCATGTGGCTGCCACCATTGTACTTGAAAGCACAGCAAGTTCTGAAAGAGAAACACTCTTTTCAACAATTGCCCTGTAAGCACCATACAGAAGAACACCCTCAAAGATTATAGAAAAAGTAAATACAACTTTCAATACTTCCATTATTATTGATTTAGCCCCATATTTCTCTGCTATACTGATAGTCTTTTTTATAGCTTCATTGTATTTTTCCTTTATCAGACTATAAACTTTAGATAGTCGCATTTCCTTGGCATATTCAGCAAGGTACATAACCCTGTTTACATACTGAAAAACTCTTTCACTGGGTATACCCTCCTCGTACCTTTTCATCTCCAGTTTGTTCAAAATACCGCCAAAAATAAAATTACCTATTATTGGAAAAATTACAAATAACACAGCTAACTTGTCTATATCATACATAGAAATAAATACCACAATAGTTGCAATTGAGCCCGTTAGTATTCCCCACACATTTTTTACAACCGTAGCTATTTTGTCACCTGCACTGTCAAGTGCCATAGTGTATTTGTTATAAAATTCTGCATCTTCAAAACAGTTAAGTTCAACATTTCTAGCTTTTTGATACAGTTTCAGATACAGTCCTTCGTACATTTTAGTACTGTTCAGGGGAAATGCAACGTTATTTACATAGCTCCTGTATAGGCCAATTAATGCAAATGTAACCCCGCAAAATAGTATAAATACCAATATACTGTTAAAACCCATTTTCTTTTCAAATGCATTAATTATGTATCTCATAAAAATTGTACTGAAAAACACCCATTCAAAACATCCTAAAATATTCATCATCAATGCATGGATTACATAGCTTTTAGTAATAGTCCATGCAACTTTTAGCGCAAAGATGTTATTCTTTATTGAAGTTAAATTAGATACTTCTTTCGGTTTCTTTTCCAAATAAATCCCCCTAACAAAAATTAATAAATAACTATTATAAAAGTTTCATATTAAGTAATGGAATCAATAGATGAAAGCAATAAAAAGGATATAAAATATAATATAGCAAATATAAACTGTCATGTAAATATTTGAATATAAGAGTATTTAGTACCACTTAGAAATTGTTAATATATGAAAATAGGAGCTATCGCAAAACAAAAATTCTAACTGTTTTAACACTGGTACTTCCGTATAAAATTATATCAATGTTTGCTTCCAAGATATAATTTATACTCACGTACAAGGTAGACAAAGATAAGAAATAGTTTTGCAACAGCTCCTATTTGATTAGGTTATTAATTTATAGTAGTTATAGGTCCGCCTAACAGCGCTTTTCTGAACAAAGCCAAATCAATAGCATCTATTGTATTATCATAATTAAAATCTACAGTCTTCATGGCTTCCTGTGATAAGCTTATCTTTCCCAGCAGATATGACTTGAGGATAGCATAGTCAAGAGAATTTATCTCTCCGTCACCATTTGCATCACCTAAAAGAAAATCGGCTGTCTGAGGCTTTACAATAACAACATAGTTAACTATACTTGCTGAGGCACCGTTTGTACCAAGGGTTACAAGAGAATTCTCTTTATAATCTTTTTTATAGATATTGTATGCAACAGAATTATTATCGCTTACTATGGTCTCCCCCGTTACAGTCCAACTGCTTAACCATGCTGGAATATTTGTAGCCCTTGTATCCAATCCCACATAAACAGAAATATCGGATTTTGCTATAAAGGATGCTTCATCGGTGGCATATATTTTTGAATCACATGCCGTCCTTATCCATTCGGAACCTGTAAGTTCCTGTGGAACCTGTGTAAACTTATATGTTCTGTCACCATATACCAAGTCGCCCACCTGTAAATTTGATTGAATTGACCAGTCAACAGAATTTTCATTATCATTTACTGTTAAAGCCTTTATTAGTTTACCATCAATTGTAATAGGATTTCCTCCTGCCAGATATATAGAAGGCTTGGGAGGTGTTGCCATACCGCTTCCCAGGAAGAAACTGGTGTGTGGGGGCTGGTTGTACGCTACATTCTGCCAGGCTACTCCCAGTCTGTATACAGGATCGTGCATTAAGGTATAAATACGTCTGCTTGTCAAATCTGTGGTAGTATAGATATTTAAATATTTGCTATCAGATGTTCTCCATATAGCTTCTTCCCGCCAATCGCCCAGAATATCCGCCTGTAGGCAGGGAGTAGATTTTGTGCCGTTATTGGACTCACAGCCTACTGCTGAAAGCAATGGTCCTCCACCATATTTAGTTATGCTTGTACCGTCTAAAAGCTCACGAAGTTCATCGCCGTCCCACCATATTGCAAAATTCGTCTGTCCAGGTGCAGAACCGATATTTTGTCCTGTACAGCTAAATAATGGTGAACCTGATGCCCATACCTCCTCACCTGGATATTGTGCGGTCAAGTCTGCTGAACATGCTCTTCCTACATCTTTGGATGCCTGAAACTTAAAAATCACACTTCCTGTCTTAGCATCTCGAAAAGATGCACCAACCCCTCCATTTCCGGCAGAGTCCTCATGACAGGACCATACCTCAAGACCTGGCCTGTTTGGATTAAGGTCACCCAGATGCATTGAATCCCCATGCTTCAAATTTGTATTATAAAGTCCTTTTCCTGAATCATCAATGGTACATGAACCATAGACAATCTCGTCCTTTCCATCATCATCCACATCTGCTACACTAAGGTTGTGGTTGCCTTGTCCGGCATAACCGGAATTGCCACTGCTATTACTGTCAAATGTCCAACGTTTGGTTAATTTTGTGCCATTCCAGTCGTAAGCAACTAACACTGTCCGTGTATAATATCCTCGGCACATAACAAGACTTGGGTGCACCCCATCCAAGTACGCAATACACGCCAGAAAACGGTCAACTCGATTACCATATGAATCTCCCCAACTGGAAACAGTACCTCTGGCTGGTTCATAGTTTTCTGTGTATAGAGCCTTACCAGTATTTCCATCAAATATGGTCAAGTACTCAGGACCTGTAAGTACGTACCCCGATGAATTACGATAGTCTGCACCGGCATTTCCGATTACATTCCCGACACCGTCTTTGGTACCGTCTGATGTTTTACATGCCATTTCAGCTTTGCCGTCTCCATTGAGATCGTATACCATGAATTGTGTATAATGGGCACCTGCACGGATATTTTTTCCCAAATCAATTCTCCATAGACGTTTACCGTTCAGTTTATATGCATCAATGTATACATTTCCTGTATATCCACTTTGAGAGTTATCCTTTGCATTTGACGGATCCCATTTTAAAACAATTTCATATTGACCGTCGCCATCCAAATCCCCAACGCTGCAATCGTTTGCACTATATGTATAGGCCACTCCGTCAGGTGTAGTTCCTCCATTGGGAATCTGGAGAGGAATCTGCAGGTAGTTACGGCCCCATACACTTACTGATGGTGAAATTGCCTGTTCGTTGCCATTTATTACAGCACTTACAGAGTACTTAGAATTTGCAGTCCCTGACTTGTCAATATAGTTGCTTGCCCCTGATATGTTAGCCACCTTTACCGAATCTCTGTAAAGATTATAGGTTACATCAGATGATTCAGTTCCTAATATACGCCAACTTATAAAAACACCATCGTTAACTTTAACCGCGACCACACCTCTATCCAAATTTTCCATTTGGCGTGCTGTTGCAGCAGATACTGTTTGTTGAAAACTACAACAAGTTAGTAGCATTACACTAATTAAGAAGCCCAAAAACACCTTTCTTAACACATTTAACCCCTCCTTATTTATTTTAATTACCACTTAATAAATAGCTTTTTAGCAGCGCATAATCCAAAGCATTTACATTTCCGTCATTATTCATATCTGCTGCTGTTATATTTATACCGTCAGATATCCCAGTCAATATGTACTTCCTCAGTAATGCAAAATCCAAGGCACTTACTGTTCCATCCTCATTTAAATCACCTGGAAGAACTTCAGCTGTCTTTGACTTTACAATAACAACATAGTTTACAGTACTTGAGGATGCTCCGTTAAATCCCAGTGTAACAAGGGAGTTTGCTGCAAAATCCTTTTTGTATAGATTGTAAGCAACCCCATTATTATCGCTCACCAAGGTCTCCCCCGTTGGAGTCCAACTGTTTAGCCAATTAAGAGAACTTGTCACTCTGGTATCCAAGCCAATATAAACCGTTATATCTGATTTTGCTATAAAGGAAGCTTCATCCGCCGAATATGTTTTGGAGTCACAGGCCGTCCTTATCCATTCGGAACCAGTAAGCTTCTGTGGAATTTGTGTAAATTTATATGCCCTGTCACCGTATATTATGTCTCCTACCTGCAAATTTGACTGTACAGACCAATCTGCAGCATTTATAACATCGTTTACAACCAGCGACTTTATGTATTGTCCATCGGGAATAGGTACAGGAATATTTTCGTTGACATTAGGATTCCAACCATCTGAGCCTGAAAGGAATTTCTCCACTGTATACTCCGCTGCCCTTGAGGAAGGTAGCTGCTTTCTGGATACATTTGCACCTGCACCTGTATTCTGATACTCCCACATTTCATAGTTTGCAGGATTGTTTCCTGACATGACTGTCCATCCAGCATCAGCAATATGTGAGCCTAATTCGCATTCCCGGAATAATACCTTAGGGGTGGTCTGAACAGTGTCAGAACTGGGAATCCAAGGTCTTCCCAGATAAAAAGATTTAGGACTTGAATTGCTTGTCAGCTTACACTTGTATATAAGATATCCCTTTTGATTTGCCTTGGTACTAGGAGCCGTAATGCATCCTCCGCTTCTGCTGATTGAAAAAATTTCACAGCTGTCAAATACTGCATTTGCTGAGCCAAATATAAAATCTACATCTCCCTCAATATAACAATTGTAATAATACTGCCTGCGCGAATCTCCGTTTGCATACAAAGTGTCCTGATTACCTTTGAATGAACAGTTTTTGAATATCATCTTGTCTGCTTTAGCAAGGACAGCCACTGCCTGACTTCTGCCGTTAGCAACCTCATCATATGAATTTTCAAAAGTTATGTTCTCAGCCTGGAACCCGTCGCCTGCAATGGTAACACTGGCACTTCCCGTGGTACCCAATGTTCCCCCTGATGAATTTGGGGTGCTTGCTGCATCATTGTAGGTTAGAATCGTGCCTGCTTTACTTTGTCCAATCAAAGAAATATTAATTTTAGATGAAGAAATATTTATTTTTTCTTTATATGTGCCGTTTTTAATGTATATGGTTGTTCTGGTTGCTTTATTAGACGGTACACTGTTAATTGCTGCCTGTACGGTAGTATAATTACCGCTTCCATCCTTTGCTACAACAATATCATAGGACACCGCTTCTACTTTATACGTTAAAAGTGAGCCAACCATCGTTTGGAGCACAAAGATAAAAATTAAAGCTAACTTAGAAAACATTTTTCTTCCCATATGACTTCCTCCAATCCCATACTATTTACTAATTCCTAATATATAGCCTTTAATAAGTGCCAGATCAATTGCATTTATAGAATTATCATTATTCATATCTGCTGCCTGTAAATCCATTCCGTCAGTTACTCCATTAAGTAAGTATTTCTTTACAAGTGCAAAATCCAAAGCATCTACTGCTCCATCTCTGTTTACGTCCCCATTTATAATTGTGGATTTAGGTTTTACAATCACTGTGTAATTAACTACACTGGAGGACGCCCCGTTAGTCCCAAGTATCACACTAGAGCCAGCAGTAAAATCCTTTTTGTAAATATTGTACGTCAGGGCATTATCTGAGTTTAAGGATTCGCCGGTTTTAGTCCAGTTTCCAAGCCAAGCTGGTATGTTGGTAACCCTTGTATCCAAGGCTACATAAACTGTTATATCTGATTTAGCAGTAAAGGAGGCTTCATCTGAGGCATATAGTTTTGAATCACATGCTGTTCTTATCCACTCAGAACCTATAAGGCTTTGTGGAATTTGAACAAATTTGAATGTTCTGTCTCCGTATATTGAATCTCCCACCTGTAAATTAGATTGAATAGACCAATCCACAGCATTATCCCCATCATTTACAACCAGAGTTTTGATATTTTGACCATCGGGAATAGGTGTTGGGATAACAACTTCTTTAACAAGGTTTTTGGGCCAATCGCCATACCAAGCATATCCGTATCTTCTTTCCTGACTTATTTCTGACAATTTATAATGTAGGGAACCGTCACGATCAACAAATATTGCTCTATTAGTACCCATTTCATAAAAACGTGCCCATATAGGTGGTGCTTGAGGATCACTGACAACTATTTTGTCATCTCCCGTGTCAACTACCTTAATTCCCAGTATTTTAACTTGTGCAAACCAGTTAATTGCTGAATTAATTGCGTTTGTTATCTCTGAACTGGGGTTGCTAATTCCTTTTAAGTAATTCACTATACCTACACTCTCACTGGTGCAAATGGATGGCAATTCATAAGCTCTTCCACTGGCAGGCTTCAGAGTCACTTCGTCGTGCTGCTGGCACCATGCGGTTTTTACACCGTTTACTATTATTTGTGTATTTAAAATACATTGGATACCTTTTTGAACAGCACTACTTGCTCTTGAGGCTCTGGTAGAATCTATAAAAGTATAATCCCCTGCCTTTTTTGATACATCGGTTAATAAATTCATAACATGAATCATAGCATTATCATTATAGGTAATGTGTGCATGATAAGTTCCTGCATCGTTGAATACCTGAGGCCATCCACCGTTTGAATATTGTCCGTTCAATAAAAGGTCTATACCCTTTTGGCAAGCAGTCAGATATTTTGTGTTTTTAGTCTGATTATAAGTTTTTGCTAAAACTTTTATCTGAGAAGTGGTTGTATCATTATCTATTGTAGATTTGCCCCATGACCCGCTGGTACTTGTTGTCATATCCTTTCTCCAACCTCCATCTGGAAGCTGGTACTGAACTATACTGTCTGCCAGTGCAATTCCTTGGGAACTGCCAAACCATGAGTCTGAATTTTTAAATACGCTCTTCCAATCCGGGGTTGAAGCAAATGCGTGTTTGGGAAACAATAAAGCGAAAGAAAAAAGCGAAACCAGAATTGTTATGTACAATGCCTTTGGAATTTTGATTCTTATACTTTTTTGCATTTTCTAATACCTCCTTAAGAATCCAGTTGAACTTTTACCACATCATTATTTATATTTAAAAGTGCTCTAATATTTTTGGGTATCTCCTCCAATTCAATTTGGCCCTTGCCGTCAGGAAGCACTTCGTTGAAATATTCGTTTATCTCCAGCATGAGCTTTTTCATTACATATGTTCTGTGAATAATACATGGCTCACGGTCATTAAATAATTCGATACTCTTTTTAATGATTATTTCTTCTTTGAAAGGCAACGAATTCAATTTATATTCATTATTTGTACAGCCCTTTTTATCAATAAAAATTATTCTTTTTGGTTGCATGGTCCTACACCTCCAATTTAGCTAAAAAAGCAAAAGAATTATTATAACGAATAAAGCTAAAATTAGTGCATTTATTAACTTTATAATATGAAGCCGTTCCCTTATTGCCTCTGAAACCTCAAAAATTTCTTTTCCCTTGTATACCAGAAATAACAATATAATAAGCGGTAGAATGACCCCCGAATTATACAGAACAAGAGAAATCAATGCTTGAAGGCTTAACTGGGAATTTGTCTGAAAAATTGTAATAATAGTAGCAAGATAGATTTGCCCTGTACACAGAAACTCCCCTAAAGATATAACTATTCCCATCAGGAAACCTAATAACAATATAATTTTCAGGTTTGCAAAGCCCGATACTTTTTTTATTACCCCATGGTTAAACCTTCTAAGTACTTCAGGCAGCTGCAGACGTATTTTGTCATATCTTTCGGCTTTGGCTGCAAAATAATCCTGTATACTCATAACAATCAAAATTAACAGCACAACTGTGAAAATTATCTTAAACACTGTATTAAACAAACTGAAATCAAAGATTGATAAAAACCGGAATAAAATGGTTCCCAGCAGCACATACGCAAGAAATTTACCTGAAATAAAAGATAATCCAATTTTAAGTACTTTCTCTTTTTTCACAGTTAAAAGGGATAGAAAAAATAGCAGCATAGACAATGAACATGGATTTAAGCCATTAATAATACCTGCCAGTAATACGCTTGGAGTGGTAAAGCCTTTAAACCTCCTGATATCTTTTTCATGGGTTTCTTGCAAATCATTAATCTCAATTGTTTTGACTCCTGGAGTATTTAACACCTTTTCAAGATTAGTTTTAATAAGCTCTTCATCTGTATAATATTTGTCCCTGATAAATACAACGGGAACAATTCCCTCATCCTCTGGTAAAACATTATATGCTTCATCATACTTGTCCAGCAGACTTTTGTATCTCAAATCAGATATATCATACTTTCTTAAGTCTATAGTATTATGCTTTTCACTAAAATTTTCAAGGAAGTCAGACATACTCCTGCAAGATGCACATGTAGGGCTATAAAAGTATACTAACTTGACTTTAGTTTCATCTTCTGCCCAAGAGCTGAAAACACTTCCATGTAACATCAATAACAAAGCTATAAGGAAAATCGGAAACTTTTTCATTGTATACTCCTCATTTGCGGATTTATAACCCCAATATGTACTTAACTACCTCATTGGCATCTGTAAAAAACTTTTCAACAGAATATTCTTTGTTAATTATTAAAAACATTGGGTATTTTCGGTCTGAAGCCTGAATGTCCTGTTCCTGACAAAATATATTGAAATATATCTGTTGAGGGTCAATCTCAAAATTCTTATCATAAGATTGTCTTGTATCAAAATCCGAACGTACAGTTATTAAATTTATTTTTTTACTCATGGAATCCATATTTTTACTTATGATATCTTCACTGACTCTACATGATTTACATCCTGATGACATAAACATTAGAAGTGTCTTTTCGTTGCTGTTACCTGAAAAGTCTCCTGACTTGGATACATTATTTACAATCATTTTTCCTGCTTTTGCACTTAAATCTGTTTTTCCGTTTAAATTAATTATTTCATTTATTAAGGATATGTAGCTGTAGCCCGTTACCATTGCAATTTTGCTGTTTTCATCCACAAGAAAAGCATTCGGCTTTGATTCACTCAGTATGACCTTGCTTTTTAGGGAATAATTATAGTCTTCATCAATTCCTGCTTTTTTTATCTCTTCTACAGGTATTTTGTCTTCCCAAACTATTAAATAACTAACATCTTTGCAACTGAGAAGATTAATTGTTTTTGAAATGCAGTCAAGCCTCTTCATACAATCTTCATTTGTACTGTCAAGGTAGAATATAACTTTATATTTGCTTTTTACATCGCTTATATTATGTGATTCACCGGAAACACGGATTAGTTTTGCCTTTGAGGGAATTACATCCCCGGACAAAAGCTCTAAATTTTTACGGCGGTCCGAGCAGGAGGCTGTTAAAATTACTATGAGAACAACTATAGCAAGCGCCGCAGGAATAACATATTTTTTCACACTCTACCACCACCTGTTTAAATTTACTATATTAATGAATTCCAGTCAGTCAATGCTCCTTTGTTAAGCTAATTTAACTGACTGGAATATCACTATAACTATCCTGGCAAATGTACTATTATGCTGCTCCCTGTGTAGGTAAAACAGTTATTAATCCCAGTAAATATTGCTTGAGCAGTGAGAAATCAATAGCATTTATATCACCATTTGCGTCCAAATCAGCCAATTTAGTATTTTCTATTGTTTCTAACCCTAAAATGTATTTTTTTAATAATAATAAATCTATTGCATCTATTTGACCGTCATTATTTATGTCACCCGTTTTTCCTGTTACAACAGGTGCATTAATGAATTTGAACCAGTTAATATTGAACAGATATCCGCTGTCTCCTGTAAAAGTAAGATATAAATCATGTTTACCACTTACTCCGCTGACATTGCAACTTACATCTACCCAATTCTGCCAACCTCCTGTGCCTGGAACCGGACAGGTACCTACTAAAGTACCGGTAGGGCTGTCAAGTCTGATTTCTATGTTTCCTCCGTTGGTAGCACTTGATACTCTTGCTTTAAAGCTTTGGGCACCTTCTCCGAAATTAACATTCTTGTAAACTGCATAATCACCGTTTTCTATATATCCGAGACATTCGCCTCCTTCATTACAGCTTCCATTCTGGGTACCTGACTGGTCATCATAGCCTTCTCCTTCTATTTGTGAAAAAGCATCTTTTTCTACAGGAGTTATGGTTCCAAGATCTGCTACAAAGGTTATAACACTTTGAGCTGGAAGCTGAGCTGTAAAGGATGTCCCAGTGTATGAGGTTGACGCTGCAACATTTCTGCTGCCATCAGTTATCCATGAAGATATTTTAGATACTGATGTTGCACCCTGCAGATTAAACTTCTGACTTACTGCGGAAGTACCTTTGTTAATGGCAACAATTACAGCCTTGCCATCGCCTTTATATGCTGATATATATACATTTGTATTTGGATTCTTAGTTGCATCAACTCTTTTGTATCCTGGACGAACAAATTTGGAGTACTGAGCCATCATGGCACCACGTTTACTCATGGTTCCGTCTTCTTTCATAGGACCATATGACCTACGTATGTACCACCATACATATGCCTGAAAATTACCTTCAACTATACCATTATGCATGTTATATGCAACCTCTAATGCTTCTGGGAAACGATCTGCTGAGTCAGCATTACTATTTGGAACATATACTTCTGTCATCCACAGCTCTTTTCCCGCTCCTTTCTGTTGAAAAAGAGGATAAGACATATTACTAACGCTGGTACCATAGAAATGGGCACCCAGAATATCCATATTTGCAAGTGCTGTTGGATCGTTCAATATAGGGTCTGACATATTCTTTAAGTATTGGAAAGATTCAGGAGCTATTACTTTTGCCTCGGTAATTGAGCCAGCGTAATTTTTCATAAAGTTGAGCATTTCCTGTGGTGTCCACCATGTCCATGTCTCAGCATAATCAGGCTCATTTTGAACAGATATTGCGTAAAGTGGAGCTCCGTTATCCTTCATGTATTTTGCATAATTGTTCAGATGCTGTGCATATGCACCATACTGGTCATATCTCAAACGAGTCTGATTAGCAACTCCATTACGTGTGAATTTTTCCTGCATAGATGCAGGAGGGTTCCAAGGAGAAGCAAAAACTATTCCACCATGTGCTATGGCACTTTTAGCAGTTGCTAATCCCTTGGACCAGTTACTGCTGTTTTCGTCAACGTGGAGCCTTAAAATAGTAAATCCAAGCTGTCCATTTCCGTTACCAAAGGCTGTTTCTCTTTGAGCTGCAGTTAAATCAGACTGCCAACCGGTGTGAACCATTCCGCCAAAACCGCGCATTTCCTGCCTCTCTGCTGACAGATTAACAGTTACATCACTTGCGGCTGAAACCTCTGTTACCGGTACTGTTATTACCAGTGAAAAAACAATTAAACAAATCAAAAGTACACTTAGTATTTTTTTCATGTTTGTTACCATACTATTCTCCTCCTAAAAAATTTTCTAGATTGTCCCAAGAAGATATTTCTTCAACATTGAAAAATCAATAGCATTAACCTCTCCATTTGAATCCAAATCAGCTAATTCAGTATTTTCTATTGCTTCTAATCCCAATAGATATTTTTTTAGTAATAGTAAGTCTATCGCATCTATTTGTCCGTCGTTATTTATATCTCCAGGTGTCCCAGTTACGGTAGGTACATTGCCAAATTTAAACCAGTTAATGTTAAATAGATATCCGCTGCCTCCGATAAATTTCAGGTATAAATCGTGTTTGCCGCTTGCTCCGCTGACATTACAGGTTACATCAGACCAGGTCTGCCAATCACCTGTTCCCGGAACGGGACAAGTTCCTACCAGGGGACCGTCAATACTGTCAAGTCTGATTTCAATGTTTCCTCCGCTGGTAGCGCTTGCTACCCTTGCCTGAAAGCTTTGGGCACCTTCTCCGAAATCAATATTGCTATAAACAGCAAAGTCTTCATTTTCAATAAATCCAACATTCAGTCCGCCTTCACTACAGTCTTCTGTCTGAATACCAGACTGGCTACTAAAGCTTTCTGCTTCTATTTTTGAATAAGCAGAAGTAGGCTCCGGTGGATTTATAGGACCATAATCTGTAAATCCTACAGCAGATGCCATTTGTGAAAAATTCCATAAACTTGGTTTCCATACGCTCCAATCGTGGCCTCTTCCCTGAATAAGAAAATATGTATAAGGTATACTGTATTTCTTGCAGTTATTAACAATTGATTCGCTGAAAGATGTATTATCATTAGTGCCTATACAGAGAAACAGAAGCTTCGTTAACTGTTTTGTTGCTGTAGGGTCCGGAAACATATTAACATTTGTTATAGAAGCAGGCCCTCCTGCCGAAAAACCACCTATATATGCAAACTGATCCAGATTTGTCAGACCAAAATTCATAGATTGTGCACCACCCAGAGAAAGACCGGCAAGTGCTCTGTGAAGACGGTCTGTATAAACCGAATAGTTTGACTCAACATATGGAATAAGGCTTTTGAGTAAATCGTTTTTGAAATTTGCATAACCATCAGATATTCCTACACCTGTTGCATTGGCATTTGGCATTACTACAATAAATGGCTTGATGCTACCAGCTGCAATGAGGTTATCAAGGATAACATTGGCTGAACCGCTGTTGTACCAATCGTCTTCATTTCCACCGTATCCGTGTAACAAATAAAGAACACTGTACTTATTAGTTTTTGAATATCCTGGAGGCAGATAAATTCTTGCTCTTCTCTGGCTATTTGTAGCTGAAGATTGATAATTAAAATAACTTACCTGCCCATGGGGAATATTATTTTGTATAGTATCAAATCCCGTTGGTGGCAATGTTGGAAGTGTGGCTGCTGATGTTTTAATTGTAATAATATTCATGAAATTTATAAGAAATAAGGCTGTTAATAAAACGCTTATAAACTTTTTCATCATTCCTAATCTCCTTATTTAATTTTTTTGTTATTGTTCTAAGAGGTATTTCTTCAGCAGTGAATAATCAATTGCATTAACCTCTCCATTTCCATCCAAATCAGCCAATTCCATATTTTCTGTTGTATCTAATCCCAATAGATATTTTTTAAGTAATAGTAAATCTATTGCATCTATTTGTCCGTCGTTATTTATGTCTCCGGGTTTCCCAGTTACAATAGGCGCATTGCTGAATTTGAACCAGTTAATGTTAAACAGATATCCGCTGCCCCCGATAAATTTCAGGTATAAATCATGTTTGCCACTTGCTCCGCTGACATTGCAAGTTACATCAGACCAGGTCTGCCAATCACCTGTTCCTTGAACGGGACAAGTTCCTACCAGGGGACCGTCAATACTGTCAAGTCTGATTTCAATATTTCCCCCGCTAGTAGCGCTTGCTACTCGTGCCTGAAAGCTTTGGGCACCTTCTCCGAAATCAATATTGCTATAAACAGTAAAGTCTTCATTTTCAATAAATCCAACATCCAGTCCACCTTCACTGCAAGTTTCAGTTTGTACTCCGTATTGGCCGCTGAACTCTTCTGCTTCTATTTGTGAAAATGCAGATTTAGGAATATCAATACTTGGCTTGCCCCAGAGTTCAAGTTCATAAATTCTGGCACCGCCGGAGTTATCCTGAGTGGCTGTATTAATATATAGGCGGACATATCTTGTACTAAAAGTCGGAACATTTCTATCTGTTATATTTTCTTGATTCCCATAAACAGCATCAACATCAGACCAAGTAAACCCGTCATCACTTTTCTGAAGAGTAAAATCCCTGGTATTATATCTAATTGCTTCAGCGACGCCGGCATGTTTCACAACCCAACGGCTGATGTCATACTTTGCGCCAAGATCAACTTGCAGCCATTCACCGCTCATACCCTTATCATGACACCATTTGGAAGTAGCTGAACCATCTACAGCTTTTCCGCCCTCTTCACTGGGATTTGCACCTGAAGCAGTGGTAGTCTTATTCAAAGCTACATTTGTCAGGACTGTATTGGGTTCTACCAATTGTAATGATTCATTCAACTGATAAGAGTATCCTTTCTTGGTGGGGAAACTTATGGTTTTGTTACCGTAACGTACGTTACATACATTCCCTGAATTTGATTTAATAGTAGCACTCTTTAAAACACCATTTTCCCAATTCATATTTGTAACAGTGAAATTTCCACGGGCACAAAGGCCATTGGCATGTCCCGTTGACCACTGGCTTGGCAAAGCCGGCAAAAGTTGAATTTCATTATTATGACTTTGTAAAAGCATTTCTGCTATTCCTGAAGTAAATCCGAAGTTTCCGTCTATCTGGAAAGGAGGATGTGCATCCCACAAGTTATCATAGAGTCGCCCGTTTTTATTAACAGGTGAAATAAGCAGTTTAACAAGATTGTATGCATGGGCTCCGTCCTCCAGCCTTGCCCAGCAATTTAACTTCCACGCTTCAGACCAGCCTGTCCCTTCATCTCCACGAGCATTTAAGGATTTAATTACTGCATTGGCAATAGAAGGTGTTTTCCGTTTGCTTATTTCAAATCCCGGGAATAAGTCGTAGGCAAAGGAAATATGGCGGTTTTTTTCTGTCTGGCTATCCCAGTCATAAGCCCATTCTTGCAATTGTCCCCAACTTCCAATCGTATTAGGTTTAATCTGTGAAAACTTTGATTGGAGGGTGGAACGAAATGTAGAATCGACATTAAGTATCTTCGATGCCTGAATTACATCCTTGAAAAGTTCCCGGCTGATTCCATTGTCCATTGTTACTCCATAGCTGTTGTATGCACCTTGTCCTCCACTGTTTCCCGGGAGTGTAACTTCAGGTGAAGTACTCGGACAGATAACCTGATAATTTTGTCCGTTAATACTTTTGGACTGCATTAGTGTTTGCAAAAAATCTGCTGCACCCCTTATTACTGGATATATTTCATTTAAATATTCAGTATCCTGATTAAAGTTGTATGCATCATACAGCATGTTAGAAATCCAACCAGCACCTGTTGGCCAGAACCCCCATTCACCATCAATAGGAGCTGTTCTGTTCCATAAATCGGTGTTGTGGTGTAATACCCATCCGTTTGATATGTTGTAATGAACACGGGCAGTTTCATTGCCGGGAGCCTGAAGTTCTTTAGCCTTTTCAACGAATGGCTCAAAACACTCCGCTAGATTTGTAGTAAAGGCAGGCCAGTAATTCATTTCATAGTTTATATTAGTGGTCATCTTACATCCCCATGCAGGATTACGGAATTTATTCCATATTCCCTGAAGATTCATTGGCTGTGAATCCCGGGAGGCACATATCATTAAATATCTTCCATATTGGAAAAGTACCTTTACCAGTTTCGGGTCATTTGTGCTGCTAAATTCAGATATACGTTGTCCCATAGGTTTACTGTTTTCGCTGTCACTGCCGCCTAAATCAACGTCCACCCGTTTGAACAAGTTCTGATAGTCTGCAACATGACTGTTATATAAGGTATCATATGATTTTGCCGAAGCCTTTGTAATATCCGTAGTGGCTTTTCCTTTCTCATCTCCGTTACAAGTTTTGTAATCAACAAAATTTGTACGGATAGAGGTAAGAATAACTACTGAATCTGCATTTGTAACTGATATTTGGTTGTTATTAGCAGAGACTGAACCATTTGTATTAATAATTTTGGAACGTGTTGAAAACCAAACCGCATATGGAATACCATTGTCAGAATCCCCGTGCCCATTCATTACTAAGGTGTCATTACCTGAGGTAGAAACGGTATACTGGCCGGTAAGTGAAGATTCATATTCAGCAGTGAGAGATATTGAGCCCGGCGAACTACAAGATATTTTTGTTACCATTACCTGGTCAGGATAGCTTACAAATGACTCTCTGTGATAATTTTTCCCATTATATGTATAATCACTTGAAACAACCCCTGTATTCATGTCTAGCTGTCTTGAGTAATTAGAAACAGAATTGTGTCCAAATGAAAGTTTTAAATTCCCGATTGATTGATACTTTGCTTCCCCGCCACCTATCATGCTATTAGCAATAGTGGTACTACCATTTTTATATTGGCCAGCAAACAATTGGTCCTGGGCAGTTTTTAATGAATTTGCTGCTCCGGCTCTATTATTGTTGCCAGGACCGCTGCTCCAAAAAGTAGCCTCGTTCAAATCAATTCGCTCATCAGGATAGTTCCCGTAAACCATTGCACCAATACGCCCGTTTCCAAGGGGTAATGCCTTGTAAAATGATTCATTATTATCGTACGGGTTGCCTGAAAAGTTACTTCCCGCCATGGTGTTGTAAAATAATTTTAAGTCGTTATCCTGAAGAGAAGTCTCTTCTGTTTCAACGGTGTCTTGAGAAGCAGCCAGTGATTTATATCCACAAAACTGCAAATTTCCACTTGTAATTAACACCCCTGCCAAGATAGCAGCACCGAATCTCCTGATAATTTTCATATTAATCTTCATGAAGTCCCTCCTTTATAGCGATATGATTTTCATTTCCACAACACCTTATAGCCTTCTTTCTCCATATAAAATAACTCAGAATACAAAACACAGGCTGGTTATTAATGTATTCCAGCCCATGCTTTATATTTTTAAGAATAAATTCAGGAGTTGTTATTAAATGTAATTTTCACTGTTTGAACTTGTCTCTATTAACAAAGGTTCCATGCTCTTTACCATTTCAGCGCCTGAATCATTTTTTCTGCATAGCGCTTACCCAAAGTAACTGTTGAATCATGTCCGAAGTGAAGACGATATTGTGTATCAGAAGGATCTACAACTAACCCGTCAGCTGAAACTACATAGCAATTTGAAATCAAGGAAGGAAGTTGATTTACCAGTGTATTGTGTCCTGCACATGGACCACTGTAAAGCAGTTCACCTGCAATGAATGGAACATTTCCTAGATTCAAATCTGTTCTTAGGTCATTAACCAGTGTTTTTACTTTTCCCGGCCAGCTGCTATCACCACTATTTGATTCACCTTGATGGAAAATAATTCCTTCAATTACTCCACCTTTTTGCTGAGCAAGTTTTGCACGATTTATAATCCAATTATATTTTGTTCCTCCTGATTTCATAAAAGTCTCAATCTTTTCACCGCTTATAGCACATGGTATAAGACCGATAGTATCACCGGAGGGAACCTTTTGTATCATTGTCTTTCCGAACCAGTCTCCAGGTCCAACGGCATCAAGCCATGATGCATGAAGAGGGGGACATGCCACATCCCATTGGTCTGTTACCCTGCCCAGTGCTGCGTTGTTATCATAACCAAGTACAAGTACTCTAGGATCTTCTACCTTATCAGAAGCCTGTGCTGCAGCATATCCAGCCATATTGGACTGTCCAAGCAATAAGAAACAATGGAATTTAGGAGTTGCAGGTTCAGTAGAATCATCTCCTGGGAATTCAATTATAATACCCAGCAAATACTGCTTCATAAGTGCAAAATCAATTGCGTTAATTTCACCGTTAGCATCTAAATCCGCAAGCTTTGTATTTTCTATTGTTCCAGAGCCAAGAATATACTTTTTCAACTCAAGTAAGTCAATTGCATCTATTTGTCCGTCAGAATTTATATCTCCCAATTTGCCTGTACTAACAGGTGTATTATTAAATTTAAACCAATTGAGGTTGATTAAGTATCCGCTGCCTCCAACATATTTCAGGTATACGTCATGTTCCCCACTTACACCGCTAACAGTACATTTTGCATCTTGGAAAACCTGCCATCCGCCTGTTCCGTTAACTTCACAAGTTCCAATCAAGGTTCCGTTTGCACTGTCAAGTCTTATTTCAATTTTACCTCCGCTAGTGGCACTTGATGCCCTTGCCTGGAATTCGGTGGCACCGCTTCCGAAATCTATGCTCTTGTATACACAATAATCTCCATTTTCGGTATAACCTACAGCCTCGGTTCCTTCATCACATGTAACATTCTGGATTCCAGACTGAGTATTCCAGCTTTCTGCCTCTATTCTTTCAAAAGCTGATCTTGGAGTAACTGGGGTATCAGGTTTTCCATCGTAGTTTCTGATTAAACCAAGATCCCATATAATCTGCTGGTATTCACCTGACATATTAGTAGTTCCTTGAATAAGGAAATCAACCTTGTTTATATCGTTTATTTCAAGCTTCTGATTATATCCTGCACGTATAAGTTCACCGTGTGATACGTTAGTTGTCCATTTATCAGCATTGTATTTTGTAAGATTGCTTCTTGTTGCCCATTTATTGTTGACAAGAGTCCATGGACCTCCTGCACTTGATGATGTAAACAACTCGTAACTTCTACCGTCTATCATGGCTTCAACAAGCAGATAGTATTGATTGTCGGCAAGACTTTTGTAAACTGCTGCTCCTTCAAAAACATTTGAACATGCAACAGTTGGTGTGCTCCAGCCCTTATTTGGGAAATTTGCAAGAGTGGTTTTTCTCATGTACAGTTTGCCTGAACCGTCACTTGGTGTGTTGTACATATAAGCGTACTGATCATCGCATATTACATAATAATCCCATCCCATGTTACCTGATATGCCAAAGGATTTTGGTCCGGACCATGAATTCGGGTCATCAGGTGTTGTTGTTGTTGCATATGCTGCTCCATATGTACCATCCTGGTATACAAGGTACCACAATTTCTGAGGTTCAAAGTAGAACAATTCAGGAGCGCAGAAATAGCTTTCTCCTATTTTACTTAAATAAGTACGTGGAGCTGTTTTTAGTCCTTCAATTGTGCTTGCAGATGTAAAACACATTTGCCAGCCACCGCTTTTATTTGCACCAGTGTAATAAACAAGGTATTTACCGTTATAATAAACGATAGTAGGGTCTTTAGCCGCATAGTAATCATATGGGCTGCACTGGTTGTGGAAAATAACCCTTTCGTCCACACTCCATGATGGATTCGGGTTTGCTGCAGCGTTAACCACAGAAGCGCTTGCAAATATTAAAAACAAGCAAAAAATCATTGAAAAACCTTTTTTAAATAAATGTTTCATCTTTCTTCCTCACTTTCGAATTATTTTTTAGTTAAATTTATTTCATGCCTTTAAGGCAATTAAGAACCCTGCCCCGGAAAAGAATTTATTATACCTAGTAGATACTGTTTTAGAAGTATTAAATCTAAAACATCAATAGCACCACTTGCATCCAAATCGGCCAGCCTTGTATCTTCAATTTCGCCTAATCCCAGTAGATACTTTTTCATCAACTGGAAATCCATTGCATCTATTTGGTCATCCATATTCAAATCACCCAATTTAGCTAAGCTCAGTGCAGTAAATGTAAACCAGTTAATATTAAATAAATACCCGCTATCCCCAGTGAACATTAAATACAAGTCGTGTTTTCCTTTTACTTCGCTGACAGCACATTTTACGTCGATATATGTCTGCCAATCCCCTGTTCCTTTAACCGGACAAGTTCCAATTAAAGTTCCGTTAGGACTGTCAAGCCTGATTTCAATATAACCTCCGTTGGTAGCACTAGCAACTCTTGCAGTAAAGCTTCCTGCACCGCTGGCAAAATCCACATTTTTATATACAGTGTAGTCCCCGCTTTCAATAAATCCTACATCCAGTCCGCCTTCCGAGCAGGCTTCTGTCTGAATTCCGGATTGGTTGCTGTAACCCTCTGCTTCAATCCTTGAATACGCAGATTGTTCATCAGGAACCACTGGAGCACCAGCAATGTTTGCAACAACTCCAACCGCATCTACAACCAGAGTACCACTTAGCACTTTCAAACTAACTGTGTGGTTACCGTAATCAAGGCCATGAATTGCAATTGTTTGGTAGAAATTTCCTGAAACCATGGTAGGCGCTGAAGAATTAACAACTCTCCCATCAACTGTCACCTCCAACTTTGCTGAACCATTGTTGGGCCCAAGAATGTCAATCCCGGTACCAGTGAATGAGTACTGAATTGTAGCACCGGCTCCCTGGCTGGAGGAAAGAGACCTTTGGTAATTGTACATGGATTTGCCGTTTTCATGTGCCCAAGGTCCGCTGTAAACGAGCTTTGTAGCAGGAACAGAAGACAAATCGTACATTTCCAAATTGTCAAGGACTTCTGAGTAGTAAGGCGCATACCCGTCAATTGTTTCAACCTTTAAATTGTCAAAACGTGTATTGTAATATCCGCTAGCCAAATCAATACGCCCTGACAATCTCGGGTTAGAATCTGTGTAGGTGCAAAGGATGGTATTGTCCAGATAAGCAGTCACCTTGTTGTCTGCAACCATAATAGCAATGTTGTGCCATGCATTATAAGCTGTATTAAAACCGCTGATTTTCACTCCACCTGAGCCGCTTACAACATTACCATTTGCCACAGTACTTCCATTGACTAGTAGTGACCAACCGCCGTCAAACCAGAATTTTAGTACATAAGGAGTACCATTTAAGTAATGTGAATTTTCACCACCCTGTTGTCTTGCACCGATTGCAGCATAATTGTTTCCGCCCTCAGTACTGTTATGTTCAAATGAAACATCTACACTTGCCTTATAGTTCATCCATCGGTTATCTCCAATTCCAGTGATTGGATTACCATTATTCCATGTACCTCCAAGCTTCATAATGGATTGATCTACCTGTTGACGAAGGACGTAGTTGTTAGAGCCGTCAGGAAGATAAACTTCAAATGCACCGTTTCTGTCGCTGGTATAACGAGGGATAGCACCTTTTGAGCCTCCTCGGGAATCTATATAGCTTTGGATTCCTGTGATTTCTCCCCCCTCAGCTATAATAGGGGCAGTTTTGTCGGAATAATCAAAGTTATCAGCATATAATATGTTATCACTGGTGTCCTGTATGGAACCGGTCTTGTCCGTATCCAGCACTGAGCGTTCTCCCTCCACTGGAAGAGGCTTATTGAACTCAGCTTTTCCACTATTGTTTAATGTTGTAACTGTAACAATTGAATAAGGTTTTACTTTTACTGTATAAACTCCGCTGTTATTTGCTATAACCGTTCCCAAGTACTTCATGTAATTATTATTAAATGCTGTTCCCTTGTCGGCTGCGCGAGTTTCCCATACTTCTAGAGAAGGGCTTCCCGAATAGGCCATATTTATTGTCTTAAATGTGTAAGTTCTGGAGTATTCACTATCGTTAATAAAAACGGTTGAGAAATTCTTCTTGTCCGGTGAAGCTAGGGTCATATAACTAGGAGTGCCATTACGTCCGTTAATCGGATTAGTACCCGTGGCACCTGTAAAACTAGCCTGTGGTACAGCCCTCCAAATCCCTGCGGTATTACTCTCATTTTCCCAGCCAGCCTTTGAAAACCAACTGAAATGCCGTAATATGATAAGTCCAGCATCGTAATGAATCCACCCTGACCAGGGATCTCGTGCAGATATCAATTCTTTAAATGAGTACTGTCCCCCTTCATAGAAGGAGCCAATGGCAGGCTGATAGATAAAATGTGTTCTTCTGGAATTCACAAACCCCTTGATAACAGTGTTTCCCATTTCTAGCGGGCTGTTTATACCTCCTATGCCTGTTCCTGGTACTGATGGATCTTTCATATTGTTGTTTGGTCTAAAGGAAGAATTACTAAATGTGGCTTGTGCTTCACTATTCCACACCTCTTTATCATAGGCCTCAGCTAACTTCTTAAAACTCCCAAAACTGTCATCATCAGTATTATAGTGATATGCAGCAACTGATACGGCATCCCGAAGAGTGGCATCACTCATCATATCATCTCCAAAAGAGCCAATGGAAACCTCGTCTGAAATCACTACCTTTATGCTATTGTATAGTGTCCTTTCTTCAGCATTGTTAAAGCCAGTACTATCTGTTTTTATGCGCTGGGCGTATTGTTTAGTCCATGCTAAGTCCGGTGTTTGTTCATTTACCCCCGGGTTTACGTAATCAACCATATAACCATATTGACGATATGCAGCCAGTATAGTGTTCTTATACCATGTATAAATCTTATCATTGGTATTTGCCCAACCAGGGGCATTCCAGCGTAATATGCTGACTTTAAGATCAGGGTTCACCTTTTTGGCATCAGCTGCCAGTTGGAAACCAGGGTGCCTTTTGACATTTGCAGCTTCATTTTCCCAACGCATTGTGGCAGGGTCCGGTCCGGTGGAATTGTTACGGTCGTTACCCATCTCAATTTTGACATGTGTCATGATCGGATTTTTTCCACCGAACAAAATTTGTAGCAACTCAGCGTATTTCTCAGGTTGCTCTGCCTTGTAGTCCATCAACAGCGCACTTGTACTATTACCGCTAAGAACACCAAACCCTTTAAATGTAAGGCCATTGACATTACCAGTTTTGATATTATTTCCGTCCAGCACGAAGTCCGTATCAGCGGCTAAAGCAACATGCATTGGTGAAGCCGTCAACATTGTGGTAGTAATAGTGATTAGCAAAAGAATAGATAAAATCTTTCTTTTCATATTCAATCTCCTAACTGGAAATCTCTTGATTATGCTGCCCCCTGGCCCGGAAAGCTAGTACTTATTCCCAATAAAAATTGTTTCAAGAGCGAAAAATCTATTGCGTCGATATCTCCGTTGGCATCCAAATCGGCCAGCTTTGTATCTTCAATTTCTCCTAATCCCAGTAGATGCTTTTTCAATAACTGTAAGTCTATCGCATCTATTTGGCCGTCATTATTTATATCACCCAATTTTCCGGTATTGACACTACCTGCTGTGAATGTGAACCAGTTAAGGTTGAACAGGTATCCACTTCCCCCTGTATAAACAAGATACAAGTCATGTTTTCCCGTTACACCGCTGACAACACATTTTGCATCAGTATAAGTCTGCCAATCTCCTGTTCCTTCAACTGGACAAGTTCCAATTAAAGTCCCGGTAGGACTATCAAGCCGTATTTCAATGTTGCCTCCGCTGGTTGCACTTGCTACTCTGGCCTGAAAACCTCCTACACCGTTACCAAAATCCACATTTTTGTAAACGGTATAGTCTCCGTTTTCAATGTACCCTACATCCTCTCCGCCTTCCGAACAGGTTTCTGTCTGAATTCCTGACTGATAGCTGAAATTTTCCGCTTCTATTTGCTTGGTTGCATCAATAGGAGCTGGCGGTTCAGTAGAAATCTTAAGCAATACTGTTCCATGTGAAGGAACTGATGCTGTATATGAACCCGTAAAACTACCTTTGTCTGCTTTAGCCCATAAATCTCTGACAGTTACACTTCCGGTTACACCTATGTCTGACCAATTAACAGTAATATTAGATGTTGATGAATTCCTGTTCAATAAAGCAACTGCCTTAGTTGTTCCATCGGTACCAAGTGGCTTTACCCAAATCTCCAGACCGTTTGCACTTTTAACTCTTTTTCCTTGAACTCCGGCAGGGTCCTGATCAATAGCTATTACTTCTCTATTTAATAGAATATCCTTTGTGGCTTGTGACATGTTCCTTATATCATTTCCTGCAATAAGTGGAGCAGCCATCATACTCCACATGCTCATCTGGGTACGGTATTCCTCTGTTGTACATCCACCGTTTCCTATTTCAAGCATATCAGGGTCATTCCATGCCCCTGGAGCAGCTGAACTTGCGTATTGAGCATTACCATCAATTGCATTTATAATACCTTTGAACCAATCGTTTCCATTGTCCCATTTATCGGTAATATCCCCAGTAGTACGCCACAAATTACCTGTTGCAGGCATCCAGTTCTGATATCCCCATGCACATATGCTGAATACAATTGGTCTTCCGCAATTTGCAAGAGCTGTCTGCATCTTCTGGTAATCGGTTTTCATGTCACTTCCGTTTGGCACATTGCAGTTATCATATTTAAGATAATCAATACCCCAAGAAGCAAATGTCTTTGCGTCTCTATCTTCATAACCCTTGCTTCCGCTTTGAGGAATATTCATACAAGTCATAGTTCCACGGCATCCATATATTCCCAGTTTAAGACCCTTTGCGTGTACATAGTCCGCTAAAGCCTTAATACCGTTTGGAAAACGTGTAGGATCAGCTCGCAGATTTCCGTTGGAATCACGTGCTGGATTTGCCATCCAGTTATCATCCAGATTCAGATACACATAACCTGCATCCTTCATACCAGAGCTTACCATTGCGTCTGCAATTTGTTTGATTTTAGTTTCATTGATATCTCCATGGAAAATATTCCAGCTGTTCCACCCCATTGGTGGTGTTTTTGCAAGACCGTTATCCCATGCTCCTGTATTCAAAGTCATTACAATAGTAATCACAAGACCAAAAAGAAAAAGTGTACTGGCCGCACGGATTTTATTCATAATATTATCTCCCCCTTCAATTATGTAGTTTGTATAAATCTAATCTACTACCTAATAAGCTGCAGCAAATCAGGTAGTAGATTTGCCCTATCAACACATTCGCACCTTAAGTTTTTAATTAATACCCAACAGAATTTTTTTGAAAACGGCGCAATCCAGTGCATCAACAGCTCCGTCCTTATTTAAATCTCCTGCTTCAATGCCATTATCTACCGGGAATTCAGTAATTAATCCAAGTATATATTTCTTTAGCAATGCATAATCTGTTGCATCTACACTGTCATCTCCATTTAAGTCCCCGACAATTGTAGTTGTTCCGCTTTTTTCAAATTTCCACCAATTGATATTAAACAGGTAACCGCTTCCGCCTGTGAATTTCAGATACAAGTCATGGACTCCCTCTGCACCGCTTACTGTACAGGACTTATCAACATAGGTCTGCCAATCCCCTGTTTCACTAACTGCACAAGTTCCCACAAGTGTACCTGTAGGGCTGTCTAGTCTTAGTTCTATATTACCGCCGCTTGTTGCTGAAGCAACTCTAGCAACAAATGATGATGCTCCTGATTCAAAATCTACACCTTTAACCTTTATATAATCGCCGTTTTCGATAAACCCAACATTCAAACCGCCTTCACTGCAAGCTTCTGTTTCTACTCCGGACTCCCAGCAAATTGTTTCAGCCTCATTCCTAACATATGGGTTCAGGTATTGAATTTTCGAAGGACCTGTTTTAGTAGCTGATATCTTTGGTATGGTACCGTCAGAGTTATAATTAAATTCTTCTACACACACTGAACGTTTGTAGCTTCCTCCTCCCGGTAAATCCCCTGTATGATAGAAAAAGTATGATTTTCCCTTAAAGTCGGTTATTGCTGGATGAATTGTAAAGCTGTTCTTCGAAGGCATGATTTCACCTTTAGATGTCCATGGTCCGGTAGGACTGCTACTTGTAGCATACTGTATATTTTCACCATTTGAGCCCATACCTGCATATACCAGATAATATAAATTATTACGTTTATAAAGCCATGGACCCTCTATATAGCCTGACGGCTTTGGGTTTACTTGAGTTATGCTTCCTGAATAGGAAATCATATCCTGATTTAATTTCACATAGTATGCATTACCATTTCCCCAATACAAGTAGGCTTGTCCGTCATTGTCAATAAACACGGTAGGATCAATATCCTGTGCCCCGTTATTTGCAATTAAAGGCTTCCCAAGAGCATCTTTAAAAGGTCCTGTAGGGCTGTCTGACACTGCAACACCTACTGTTCTTGCGCCATATTGGTTTGTCAGTGTAACATACATGTAAAATTTTCCGTTTCTAGGTATACACTGTGCCGCCCATGCATCTCCTTTTGCCCAACTAAATGTTTTGTAAGACAGCGGAGAACCACAGTCTGTCCAATTTACCATATCAGTTGATGAATAGCATCTCCATTCGTTCATTGTATAAAAATCATTTACTGTGGTATCTTCATCATGTGTAACGTACAGATAACAAGTGTCGTTATAAATCATTGATGCGGGATCCGCAGTATAATATGTCTGCACAATTGGGTTATCCGCATAACATACAAATGAAAAAAGCGTAGTAAAAATAATTAAAAGCCCTAAAACTTTGCATACTTTCTTCACAAAAACACCTCTTTTCTAATTTACTTCAATATATCTTCTATGTTTTTCCATTAATCATGTGCCTTGTCCCGGAAAAACACTAATTATCCCCAGTAGGTATTGTTTCATTAGAGAAAAGTCAAGTGCATTAACATCACCGTTATTATCTAAATCAGCGGATTCTATGTTTTCAATTTCCCCTAAACCCAGAATATGTTTTTTCATGAGCTGTAAGTCAATAGCATCTATTTGTCCGTCTGAATTAACATCTCCCAGAAGGACAGAACTATCGGCTTCGGTAAATTGAAACCAGTTAAGGTTAATCAGATATCCGCTTCCTCCCGTATATTTCAGATACAAGTCATGCTTTCCTTTAACAGGTTCTACATCACAAATAGAATCCGTAAATACTTGCCATCCTCCTGTTCCTGCAACTTTGCAAGAACCTATTAAAGTTCCAGTTGGACTGTCAAGCCTTATTTCAATGGTACCTCCGTTGGTTGCACTGGATGCTCTAGCCTTAAAGCTACTTGCTCCATTTCCAAAATCAACATTTTTATATACGGTGTAATCTCCGTTTTCTGTGTAGCCAACAGCCAGACCGCCTTCATCACAATCCACATTCTGAATTCCATATTGTGAATTGAAGTTTTCTCCTTCTATTTTTTCAAAGGCTGATAACTGAACATCAGGTATAGGAGTATTTGGTCCTGCAGATGTATAATAACGGAACCAGTTAATATCGACATAACCTCCCGAGGAAGCAGTTGTATAATTGTATATACCAAACTTGTCACCTTGGAAAAACCCCAAGTCAAAAGGCATGTTTAATGTTCCCCCAAGTTGAGTAAAGTTTATATTGTCAGTACTATAGTAAAATGTAGCCTTATTACTGTTAAGATCTGCTTTAGCCCTTAAATAAACAATATTTCCCGTAAGTGTAGGACCATTTGTAATGGTTCCAGCCGTATCCTTGTTAGCGTTTATATTGGCCACTATTCTTTTTACTCCGCCTGATTTAGTTACCCCGATGGTTCCATATGGAATATTAAGGAGACATAGGCCTGCATTGTCACCGTCTAACATATTGGTAGTGTCAAGCTCTATAGTGCCTTGGCAATCAGGTCCCTCCACTCTTTGTGTAAGGGTATTGGTAGCCCTCCACAAATTATTTGCATTTTTTGCGTGAAGTCTCAGATAACCAGGTCTCTCGCTTAAAGACCACTTTGTATTATCCGGATAATGATTCCACTGCCACTGCAATCCCATTGTTGTTGAATTGAATTCATCAGAATTAGGAATTGTAAGAATCGGGTATGTTGCACCCACATCTGGCTTTTTATATGTAATAGGTACGGAACCCATTGGATAGCTTTTTCCTGCTATTGTTACATTTTTTACTGTGGCCGGGTCTCCAAGTATTGGCCAATCATTCTGCCACTGCATAGGTATCAAAATATCTCTTCGGCCCAGACCTTGACCATCCTGGAATACATAGAACCACCATTCACCAGTTACAGTATCTATAGGCCCTCCCTGATGTATTTGGCTTCCTCCCGGAATGCTCGGTCCATTCAGCAGTATCCTCATTTCATAAGGCCCATATATGTTTTTAGACCTTAGGCAGTAGGTATATGATTCTGGAGGTGTAGAGTTACGGAATATATAATAATATCCGTTCCTTTTCATAACATGAGTGCCTTCCACCAGATAATTACCTGTTACACCTTCAATACGAGTAGTTACCTGGCTACTTACTACCGACTTATAGTCGGCACTTAGTTTAGTAACTCTAACGTCATTTGCTTCAGAAATTATGTATCCTGTGCCGTCATCATCAATGAAAAGTCCAGGATCATGGAACCCCTGATTATAAACTGTTTTTGTATAAGGTCCTGCAGGATTTGTGGCAGTACACATAATGAATTTCCCTTGTGCCTGATAGATACCCACATAATACGTCCCGTTACGGTAGGCAATGGTGGGCGCCCAACAGCCATGTCCGTAATCATTAAAAGTATTTGAAAGATTATAAGATTTTCCTGTACCATTAAGGTCTGAAGTGACATATCCTATAATTTCCCAGTTGATCAAATCCTTTGAATGTAGGATAGGTATTGATGGAAATGACACAAATGTGGAACTTACCATATAGTAGTCGCTTCCTACCCTGATAGCAGCAATATCAGGATAATCAGCATTTAAAATCGGATTTGTATATGTACCGTTATTATTATCTGACTGCCATGCTCCGACAAAAGTCGTCTGAGCAGCTATTAAACACACCAGTAAAATAATACTGAAGACCTTTTTAAAAAGCATCTCATGTTTCCTCCTTTTTGTTGTTAAAAGTTAGCAGGTAAATTAAAAATTTACCTGCTAACTTTTAGATTAATTTGTGCCCAGAAGGATTTTTTTGAAAACAGCAAAGTCTATAGCATCAACTACACCGTCATTGTTCATATCTGCAGCATTTATATCACCAGCAGGGAAGGTAGTAATTTGACCAAGAAGATACTTTTTCAGCAATGCATAGTCTGTTGCATCTACACTGCTATCTCCATTAAGGTCACCTGTAAGAGTCTGAGTTGTATTACCAAATTTGAACCAATTCACGTTTAAAAGATAGTCACTACCACCAGTAAATTTCAGATACAAATCATGTTTTCCGCTTGCACCGCTGATGCTGCAGCTTGCATCTGTGTAGACTTGCCAATCACCAGTTCCTTTAACTTCACAAGTTCCTACCAAAGGACCTGTAAGACTATCGAGTCTGATTTCGATTTTACCTCCATTAGTAGCACTTGCTACTCTTGCCTGAAAACTTGTTGCACCAGTACCAAAGTCTACATCTTTATAAACAACATAGTCTCCGTTCTCGATGAATCCTATATTCAGGCCTCCTTCTGAGCAAGTTTCGGTTTGAATTCCTGATTGGCTTGTGTAGTTTTCAGCCTCAATTTTTGAAAATGCTGATATAGGTTCAGCAGGAGCATAGTCTGTAAATCCTCTTTCACATATCATTTGAGAATAGTTCCAAAGGCTTTGCTTCCATACATTCCAATCATGACCTGCACCCTGGATAAGGAAATAGGTATTTGGAATATTGTTAGAATCACAGTAATTATGTACCCCTGTACCAAAACTAATCAAATTATCGGTAGTTCCGTAAGAAATAAACAAGAATTTCAATAGTTCTCTAGCAGATGCTCCATTATCAGGGAATAACTGTGAATTAGGCAGTGTGTTTGGTGCTGGAGAAAAAGCTCCTACATATGGGAACAAATTCAAATTTGTAAGTCCGATATTAAATGATTGTCCGCCACCCATTGAGAGTCCGCAAACAGTTCTGTGATTACGGTCTGTATAAACAGAGTAGTGTGATTCTATATATGGAATAAGACTACCGATTAAATCTTTTGTAAAATTACTCCAACCGTCAGATACACCGTTTCCTGTTGCATTTCCGTTTGGTAATACACATATAAACGGCTGAATTTTACCTGCAGCGATTAGATTGTCAAGAATAACATTTGGTGCACCGTTAGTGTACCACTCGTCTTCATTTCCACCAATACCGTGCAATAAATACATTACACTGTATTTTTTGTCAGGTGAGTAGTTTGGTGGCAGATAAATTCTAGCTCTTCTTGTACTATTTGTTGCCGCTGACTGATAATTGATGTAACTTACCTGACCATGTGGAATATTATTCTGAACCTGGTCATATCCTGCCGGCGGTGTAGTTGGCAATGTTGCAGCCTGTACCTTAGTATCAGGCACCGTAAAGATTAAAGTCAAAGCAAAAACAAATGCCACCATTCCCCAAAGGGTTTTTTTAGTTAATATATTTCTTTTCATTTATTTAACTCCTTTCTTTTAACACGTAAAATCATTATAAACTTGGAATTGTACCAAGCAGATATTTTTTAAAAACTGCAAAATCAAGTGCATCAATAACACTGTCCTTATTTAAGTCTCCGGCTTCAATATCGTTTTCTGCCGGAAAATCTTCAATTAATCCAAGAAGGTATTTTTTCATCATGGCATAATCTGCCGCATCCACGCTGTTGTCTCCATTGAGGTCTCCAATAGCAGAGGTATTCTCCGCTTTGGTAAACTTCCACCAGTTTAAATTGAACAGATAACCACTTCCACCTGTAAATTTCAAGTACAAGTCATGTATCCCCTCAGCACCGCTTACCGTACAGGTCTTGTCCACCCATGTCTGCCATCCACCTGTTTCTGTAACCTCACAAGTTCCTACCAGTTTTCCTGTTGGACTATCAAGTCTCAGCTCTATATTTCCCCCACTGGTAGCCGAGGCAACTCTTGCAGCGAAGGATTCTGCACCTGTACCAAAATCAACCCCTTTTACCTTTATGTAATCTCCGTTTTCTATAAAGCCTACATTCATTCCACCTTCACTGCAGGTTTCAGTTTCAACACCAGATTCCCAACAGATTGTTTCGGCTTCGGTTCTAACATATGGATTAAGGTTGCCGATTTGTGCCGGACCAGTTGTAGTCATATTTATTGTTGGGAAAGTACCGTCGGCATTATAGTTAAATTGCTCTACGCAAACCGAACGATGATACCCTCCTCCATTGGGCAAAGCTCCATTGTGATAGAAAAAATACGAATTGCCCTTATAATCAACTACCCCTGGATGATTGGTAAAGCTGCTGCCTTGGGTTGGCATGATTTTGCCCCTATATGTCCAAGGTCCTGTAGGTCCTGTACTGGTAGAATAACCTATATGTTCAGATATGGGGCCAGCTGCAAATACCATGTAATATAAACTGTTGCGTTTGTAAAACCATGGTCCCTCTTCGTATGTAGTTGGCCTGTCATTTTTACTTCTGACTCCAAAGCTTGCAGTTGTCAACGGTACCTTTACAATACTCCCTGAGTAGGAGACCATATCCTGATTCAATTTTACATAGTAAAGGTTTGGATTACCCCAATACAGATAGGCCTGCCCGTCATCATCGATATACACTGTTGGGTCAATGTCACCACTGCCCGTACTAACCAGCGGTTTTCCAAGAGCATCTTTAAACGGTCCTATAGGGCTGTCCGATACTGCAACTCCAATTGCCGTACCACCATTTTTAGGTGTTAGTGGAACATAAAAATAAAACTTTCCGTTTCTTTCAATACATTGGCCTGCCCATGCATCTCCTTTTGCCCAACTGAATGAACTGTAAGACAGTGGTGAGCCATGATCCGTCCAGTTCACCATATCAGTTGAGGAGTAGCACCTCCAGTCATTCATAGTAAAGAAATTATTTACCAATGTATCCTCATCATGTGTAGTGTAAAGATAGCAAGTATCGTTATACACCATAGGGGCCGGATCAGCAGTATATATGGTCTGTACTATAGGGTTGTCAGCATAGCTTACTGTTGGAATAAATAATGTAATTGCTGACAAGAGGGCTGCAATTTTACATACTTTTTTCATTTAAATACCTCATTTTTAAATCACTTTTATGAAAGGTAGAATACTTTCCCTTCACAATTAATAATTATTTGTCAGCCGGAAATTTTGTTATTTGTCCAAGCAGATACTGCTTCATAAGAACAAAGTCAAGTGCATCAATTGCACCGCTGCCATCTAAATCAGCAAGTTTTTCATTTTTAACTGTTTCTGTTCCTAAAATGCACTTTTTCAAAATTTGGAAATCCAAGGCATCTATTTCTCCATCTGAATTTAAATCACCTATTTTGTCTGTAGAAACAGGAGTATTTCCAAATATGAACCAGTTGATATTAAATAGATAATCGCTTCCACCTGTGAATTTCAGGTATAAGTCATGCTTTCCGCTTACTCCGCTAACGCTACATGTAGCATCAACCCAAGTCTGCCAATCTCCGGTTGCTGCAACTGGACAAGTACCTATCAATGTTCCATTAGCACTATCCAATCTGATTTCAATCTTTCCTCCGTTGGTAGCACTTGCTACTCTGGCTTTGAAGCTTGTAGCACCGTTTCCGAAATCTATGCTTTTATAAACAATGTAATCGCCGTCTTCAATGTAACCTACATTCTCTCCGCCTTCACTACATGTCTCAGTTTGAATTCCGGATTGATCGTTATAACTCTCTGCTTCTATTTTTTCAAATGCGCTTCTGGGCTCTACAGGTATATCTTCACCAGGAACGTTTGCCAAATATTGCTTTAACCAAGTCAATGCTGGTCTTTCGGTTCCGTTACTGCGTATAAGGTGAGAGTTTTGAATCCATGTACGTCCTTGTATATATCCCCAGATAGTAATACCTTTTACTGCAGAATGTTCATACATTACAGGGAAAAGCTCCTGCATCTTACTTTTCTGTGCATTGTCATCTGCAATATCTAAATCTAATTCAGAAATATATATAGGTACACCTGTTGCAGCAAGCCTGTCCAATCTTGACTTTAGATTAGCAGCACTTGTCTTTTCAAGACCATGTGATTGACAGCCAACACCATCAATGAGGTTTCTGGCTTTCAATATTTTTACAACAGGTATATATTGATCAAGACATGACCATTCATTCAAAACATTATAGTCATTAATCAACAGCTTTGCATTTGGGAAATACTTACGAGCCATTTCAAAAGACCATACTATCCAATCCCAGCCTGTACCATAGAGGCCATTGTCACCTCCGATATCATTTTTGAATGGAAATGGAGCATGTCCAGGCATAGCCTCGTTAACAACGTCTATGAATTCTGGATCCGGGAAATTCTGTGCAGCTGCTTTGTACCAGTTTTCAATGGCTGTTTTCCTTGCTGCTCCAGAAAGATTATTTAACCAGTTTGGATACTGTGAACCCCATACAAGTGTATGGAACTTAAAAGGAATCTTATTTGTTTTACAGTAGTTGTACATTGCTTTAGCTTGGCTAAAATTATATACACCTTGCTGTGGCTCGCAGGAACCCCATTTAGTTGCATTTTCAGGTGTAAGCTGATTCCAGTAGTCTCCAAATTTACTAGGTACACTACCATCATACCATATATTAC
This sequence comes from Ruminiclostridium josui JCM 17888, assembly GCF_000526495.1. NCBI lineage: Bacteria > Bacillati > Bacillota > Clostridia > Eubacteriales > Oscillospiraceae > Ruminiclostridium > Ruminiclostridium josui. Next base: position 619,104 of record NZ_JAGE01000001.1, read on the forward strand.
CAACAAATTTTGGTTTTCCTGTAGCCATTGCAGCATCAGCTGTAAGCGGCAGACTGCTGTTGATAATACAAGCACACAAAAGAGCTGAAAGTAGAATACTAAAGATTCTTAACTTACAATTGTTGCTTTTTTTAATCATTCTTATTAACCTCCGTTCTAAAATTTTGAAAATTACAGATATAGTTACCCCCGGTAACTAGCAGCATAAAACACTGTTCAAATGAACAGCATAAGCCGCAACCATCCCATTATGTACGAATAATTTGGCAATGATCTCAACAAATAAATGCGTATATAGTGTTTTACTGAAGTATTAAATCTTCAAGATAAGCCAAGGTTACCATTTCCGGCAGAACAAGATAACCTCTTAAAATGCTTTTTGAAAAGTGTATACTAATACAAATTATCGATGTATGCTCCTGCATACAAGTTTGGTCAGAATTAATTACTTTAAATTATTACGACTGGTAGGGAAATAGACAATTTTTTAGTGTTTTTCTGAGCCCCCCCTTCTTAATTGTTGTCTAATTGTTATCTTTCAGCACTTGGCCAAAAGATAAGCCAATACCAATAACAAATGATATTCTATTGTCTAATTATATATAAGAGGTATTGACTTACTTTGGCTAATGTAAGAATAGGAGTAAAATGAAAAAGAACGTTTAGTACATATTAACTATGTTAATTAATTATAGAATGTAAACAGTTTCCATCTCAATAAAAATCTTTTTGTTATTGGTATAAAATTTTGTAATTATTTTACCATATGATGAAAAAATAGTAAATTGGTTATTTTACTCATTGCATTTGTATATTTTTTTTTAACTTTGTTATAATATATTTTTTCTTACTACATTTCACTTCGATACTCCTTAGGAGTAACACCTGTAGCTTTCTTAAAAATATAGCAGAAATAATGAGGATCGTTATATCCAACATTATAAGCAATTTCAGATGATTTTAGAGAAGTAGTTTTCAAAAGCTCCATTGCCTTTTTTACTCGTACCTTTGTCAGGTATTCTATAAAATTTTCTCCTGCCTCTTGGCTAAATATAGTGCTAAAATGACTAGGACTTACATTGACATATGATGCAACTGAAATGAGAGAAATGCTAGAATTGGCAAAATTGTTATGTATATACTCCTTTGCTTTTTTTATAATACTGTCGTACTTTCTCTCTACTCTAGTATCCCTGAATTCCAATACTATTTTTAAAGTACGCTCTGCTAATTCTCCGAACTTTTCTATAGAATCTATACCTGCAACGAAGTTCTCTAAATTTGATACCCAGGGTATCAGAGTTTCAATTTCACCTCCAAGTTCGTCAATGAACCTTGACGCACTTATTACCACATCCATGAACAGATAATGTATATATATTGGTGACTTCATATCAATCTCGTTGAGATTATCAATGAACTTACCTACAAAACATCCCACATCTGATTTCAGTCCGCATTTCAGAAATTCGTAGGTATCGTTCATATCAATCTTAATAAAATCCTTTTTACTACCCATATCAGACTTTATATCGTTTATACCAAGAATCTTTCGTTTCCCATATACATAGCGATAGTTTTTTATTTCATCCGCTTCCTTATAGGATTGGGTAATCCCTTGTATTCTTTCTCTCGCACCACCAATGCTGATTCCAAGAATGCATGAAGTTTTCCTTTCCACCTCATATTTAAGAGATTGAGCTAAACTGTAAGCTGCTTCTTCCATACTTTGGGGATTGTCCCCTTTTATTATTACTATAATTTCTCCAAGGGTCCTTCTAAATTTAATAATCTCACTGTTTTTGCCAACTATGTTATCTATCAAAGCCTCTGCTTGCAGTACTTCTGTATACTCTCCTTCTGAAGGACTTTTTTTGGGCATTTCCAGTTCTATAATCTCAACAATGTAAAACTTTGAAATTATACTTATATTTAATCTTTCGCAGTTATCAATAACTTCGGCCAGAGGAACCATCCCCAATAACAGCTCGCTTAAAAATTTATCCCTGAATAAAGGAGCATTTTCCGCAAGTTGTTTTTTTATTTTTTCCGCGTTTTCTCTTTCTTTTTTTTCGGTTATTATTACTTCTTTAACTTTTTCCAGTGATTCAAGGAGTTCGTGGGCAGTCACTGGCTTTAGCAAGTATTCGGTTACACCTATACGCATTGCCTCCCTTGCAAAACCAAATTCGTCGTGTCCGCTAAGAATAATAATTTTGACCCAAGGCATATTTTTCCTGACCACTTGGCTTAACTCCAATCCGTCCATAAACGGCATTTTTATATCAGTAATTAATATGTCCGGTTTTATTTCCATAATAAGCGGCAGTGCAAATTCACCGTCAGGTGCTTCACCTGAAAATACAAAATCCGTTTGCTCCCAATTAATACAATCCCTGATACCATGACGAACTATAACTTCATCATCCACAAGAAATATTTTATACACCTGTATCACCTCTCTGACCGTACTAAGTACAATATTCCATCCTAAGATTTACAATACCTTCTTTTTGAAATTTAAATATTATAATGACGGTTTTGGGTGATTTTTGGGATACAAATAGTGAATTCACTTCCGACACCGTATTCACTTTTTACATCTAATCCGTACTCATCCCCAAAATTCAACTTAATTCTTTCATTTACATTAAATAAACCAAATCCTTTTTGCTCCGGAGCATTTTTATCCTTGGGCATGATTAAGAGTTTCTTAATTTTTTCAATTTGCTCCTGATTCATTCCAATTCCATTATCCTTTACTTTTAATAACACATTCTCTCCTTGACAATAGCCCTCTACAACTATTTTTCCCATTCCTCTTTTGTTTTTTATTCCATGATAAAGTGCGTTTTCGACTATAGGCTGAAGTGTAAGCTTTAGAATACTACAATTTTCAAGCTCCTCAGAAATATTTATTTCATATTCTAGAATATCCTGATACCGGTACTGTTGAATCTGTAGATAGCTCCTTATAAGCATTTCTTCTTCCCTAATACTTATAAAGTCATAGCCCTTACTTAATGCAATCCTAAAAAATCTGGACAATGCACTTACCATCTGTATAACATCCTTGGTTTTGTTGCCTTCAGCCAACCATATAATAGTATCTAATGTATTATAAAGGAAATGTGGATTTATTTGAGCCTGCATAAGCTTTAGCTCTGTCTTTCTCAAATTTATTTGCTCCAGTTTTACATCTTCCACCAGACTGCCTATTTTTTCAATCATTGTGTTAAAACTTGATGTTAGCATGGCTATCTCATCACTTTCAGAATCCGGGACTCGTGTAGTAAAATCTCCATTTCCAACCAACTTTGCTGATATACAGAGGTTTTTTATAGGCTTTGTAATGCTGTAAGAAATAAATTCTACCAAAATAAGAGTTACTATTAATAGTGCAGCAAAAATTATACATGTAAACGTAACATTTCTTTTTCTTTCCGCTTCAATTTTAGTATGTACCTTGTTCATTTGAAAAGTTTCAATATATACGTATTTTTGAATGGCATCAGTAATCATGGTCGTAGTAGTTCTAATATCATTATCAAGAATCATTAAATTCTTATCGTATTTAGGCCCATCAGCTTCTAAATTTTCTTTAATAATTTCAGTACTTCGTTTAAGACTATCAATATAATCTTTCATATATTTAGTAGTACTTTTGTTTTCAGGCATTAATGCGGATGTTCTCAGGTATTTCACTTTATTATATGCATCTTCCAGTTTACCAAATATGTCCTCTTTTTTGAAATTGCTTGACCCAATTACAATCTGATACATGCTGTAATCATAATCATATTTGAATTTCTGGGAGAAATCATTAGCAACAGATATGCTTTTATAAATTGCATCGTAGTAATCCGAATATGTTCCCACTTGGAAAATAAGATAAGAAACAAATGCCAAAAGGGGAATAATAGCACTAACCATCAAAGCTCTCATTTTTGTTTTTAATGATATGCCTAAATATTTTTTAATTTTCATAATAATTTCTCCTCTTATTTATATCCCAATCCTGAATGCACCAAAAGAGACAGTCTTTTATAAAAGACTGTCTCTTTCTATTTACTTTTTTTAAATGCTATTTACTCTTTCTCTTAATTGATGCAAATATGCTCTGCAGTATAATGAATATGCATAGGAGTGCTGCAATTGCAATCTTTGTCCACCATGAAGACAGCGTACCTTGAAAAGTTATTATTGATTCTATTGTACCCTTTATCATGACGCCAAACAAACTACCTATGACATTACCGACACCACCTGTAAGAAGAGTTCCTCCGATTACAGCCGAAGCAATAGCATCCATTTCAAAACCCCTGGCCTGTTCAACAAAGCCTCCGCAGGAATTTAGGGCAAAAGCAAAACCCGCTAAAGCTGCAAGAAAACCATTAAGTGCATATACTTTCAGCTTTATCCTCCTGACATTCAATCCCATAAGTAGTGCGGATTGCTCATTACCGCCAACTGCATATATAGAACGACCAAATTTCGTGTACTTTAAAATAACGAAAGCAATTATTAAAACAGCAATGGCAAGAATTACACTGGGGTATATGTAAGGATGTATTACTTTTCCCTTCTTTGTTACCGTGGAAATAAACGGTATATATATTTTAGCGTTTGCTATACTAAGGAATGTTTTATTTGTAATGGTTATCATTTCAGCACTGATTATTGCAGTCATTCCTCTTGCAAAAAACAGACCTGCCAGCGTTACTATGAAGGGCTGAATGTTGAGATATGACACCAGAAAACCCTGTACAAGGCCAAACACAACACCCACAACCAAAACAATTACTATACTTAACCAGGCATCCATGCCTTTTTTCTCCATCATCCAGGCAAGGAGCATACATGTCATTGCTATTACCGAGCCGATTGATATGTCTATACCCGCTGTAATCAATACTATTGTCATACCCACAGCCGCAATAATTAATCCTGCATTACTTATAAACAGGTTTAAAAAAACCTGAGGCTTTCCAAAGCCTTTATCTTGGAATATCACCATGCCGGATATGTATAACACAAAAAATAATATAATAGTTACAAACAGCAAAAAGTTATTGCCGCTTAATTTGCTACGTAAACTCTTTATCATTGTGTCACCTTCTCTCCAGCCCCAGTTATTTTTAGCTTTAGACTAATATTTTTTACGAACTTTTTAAATTCTTTTGACTGCAAGGATACAATTATTATTACTACTATTGCTTTATAAACAGGTAACTGGTCTGCCGATACTCCCATTGAGTAAAGTGAAGTAGACAATGCCTGTATTGTAATTGCACCTATAACACTGCCTGCTAATGAGAATTTTCCTCCTGCTAGGCTGTTCCCCCCCAGTGCAACTGCAAGAATTGCATCCATTTCCATATTCAGTCCAACATTATTTGCGTCAATGGAATAGATTCTTGAGGTGGCTATTGTCCCTGCAATCCCTGAGCACAAACCACAAAATGCATAGGTCAAAAATATTATCAGTGTTGAATTTAATCCGATTAATCTGCTTGCTTTTGCATTTATACCCACACTCTGAATATACATTCCAAGCGCCGATTTTTTAAGAAGAACAGAAGTCAGAATTACTACTGCTACAGCTACAAAAATAGGAGTCGGTAAAGGTACTCCGGGAAGTACAGAGCCCAAATATTTGAAATTTTTCACTTTTATGTAAAGTATATTTCCTCCGGTTATCAATTGCGCAATACCTCGGCCGGCGGTAAACAGAATTAATGTTGCTACCATTGGTTGGATTTTCATTTTTGCAACAAGGAAACCATTCCAAGCACCGCAAGCAGTTGCAGCCAGAATCCCGGCTAATACTGCAAGGGCGTAAGGCATATTATATGCATCCCCTGTTCCCAATAAGAAACATGTCACTGCTCCTGTTACAGCCATTACCGATCCTACTGAAATATCTGTTCCTGCCGAGGATGCTACACATACTGTCATACCTGCTGCAAGAATGATTAATTCGCTGGAACGGTTTATTATATCAATGAGATACCCATATAATACCCCATTACTGTTAATTGATATATTAAAAAAGTCAGGAGTTCTGATAAGATTCACAACCAATACCGCAAAAAGGCATACTAATGGCCAGAACAAACGATATTTTGTGATTTTCTTAATTTGACTACTCATTAGCATCACCTCCTGCAATAACCTTCATAACATGTTCCTGAGACAATTCACTTTCGTCAAGTTCTCCCACTTTTCGGCCGTCTCGCAGAACAGCCATTCTGTTAACAGTACGAAGCATTTCTTCTATTTCGGAAGAAATAAACATTACCGTCATTCCTTTACTTGCAAAGTCCACTACAAGTTTTTGTATTTCAGTTTTTGTTCCAACATCTATACCTCTTGTAGGTTCATCAAGAATTAAAAAGTCCGGCTCCGTCATAAGCCATCTACCCAGTATAACTTTTTGCTGATTACCGCCGCTTAGCTGTTTTATAGGGGTTTCACGGCTTGAAGTTTTTATCTGAAGCATATTAATAAACTTATCTGTAAGCTCCTCCTGCTCCTTTTTGCTTATAAGTTTGAACATACCTCTCTTAGCCTGCAGAGCAAGTATCATATTTTCTCTTACAGATAAATCTGCTATAATTCCCTCTTCTTTTCTATTTTCAGGACAAAAAGCCATTCCCGCTTTCATTGAATCAATGGGTGCCTTAAAACTGCACTTCTGGCCATTTACTTCCAATTCTCCGGAATCTGGCTTATCAGCGCCATACAATACTCTAGCCAATTCAGAACGCCCAGAGCCTAAAAGACCTGCAAGCCCTATTACTTCGCCTTTTTTGATTTCTAAATCAAAAGGCTTGATAGTTCCTGTATGTCCTAACTTTTTAGCAGAGATAAAGTTCTCCCTTGTTGCTTTGATTTCCTCTTCCTTTGCTGCTTTTTTTATCAAAGCCAAATCATCAAATTCCTTACCCATCATCTTTGCAACCAGTTGAACTCTAGGCAGTTTGTCAACCTCATATTCGCCTACAAGACTGCCATTTCTCAAAATGGTAATCCTATCGCATACTGCATATACCTGTTCAAGAAAGTGTGTTACGAATATGATACCTGTTCCCTGGGCCTTTAATTTTCTCATTACCTCAAAAAGTTTTTCAACCTCATTTTCATCCAAACTTGATGTTGGTTCGTCCAAAATAAGCACTTTTGAGGTAATGTCAACAGCTCTGGCGATGGCAACCATCTGCTGCATTGCTACTGAATAATTATCCAGTGATTTTGTAACATCAATATCTACATTGAAACTTAATAATATCTCTTTTGCTCTTTTATTTATTGCTCTCCAATCAATACGCCCCGCCTTTTTTGGCTCTCTTCCTATAAAAATATTTTCAGCTACCGAAAGGTTTGGGCATAAATTTATCTCCTGGTATACGGTACTTATTCCGTTTGCTTGTGCTTCTTGGGGAGATTTATTAATAACTGGATGATTTAAACCGTCTATAAGTATTTGACCTGATTCAAATTCTTCAACACCTGTCAAAACCTTAATCAAAGTACTTTTTCCAGCACCATTTTCGCCCATAAGAGCGTGAATCTCACCGGCTCGCAATGTAAAATCTACATTGGACAATGCTGTTACTCCTGGAAAAGTCTTGCAGATGTTTCTCATTTTAAGAACTTCATGACCTTCATTCCCCACGCCTTCTCCATCCTTTCCCAATAACTTGCTGCAGTTAATCTTTTAAAAAAACAGGTGTGAAACAGTATTTTATTCACACCTGTTTTTTATTCAATTACAACCTAGGATTAAATTAATATTGACGATTTGGAAGCTCTTGTTCAGCTGTTTCAGCAGGATAAACTTTTTCATCAACATACTGTATTTTTTCAACTTTTTCGCCATTCATAAGCTTTTTAGCCAATTCAGCTACTCTTGGTCCGTGTAACGGATTACATTCTACTGATACGTTCATATCTCCGGCTATCATTGACTTGAATGCTGCTTTAACTGCATCAAAAGATACAATTACTACATCTTTTCCGGGAACCTTACCAGCTGCTTTTAAAGCATCAATTGCTCCAAAGGCCATGTTATCGTTCTGTGCTACAACTACGTCAATGTCATTGTACTGTTTGAGGAAAGATTCCATAACTTCCTGACCTTTTGCCTGAGTGAATTCCCCAGTCTGTTGTGCTAATATATTAAAATTGCTGTATTTCTTTATTGTTTCACCGAAGCCTTTTGTACGGCCTATTTCAGCAGAAGAGCCTATTGTTCCCTGAAGAACTACAACATTTTGTGTATCGGTTTTTCCCTGTTCTTTTATGTAGTTTGCCAACCATTCAGCTGCATCAACGCCTTCCTTCTGGAAGTCTGAACCAACCCAGCAGCTAAAGAGTGATTCATCTGAAACCTTTATCATTCTATCAACTATTATTACAGGTATTCCTGCATCTTTTGCTTCGCCTAATACAGTTTCCCATCCGGTTTCTGTAACAGGTGCTATTGCAATAACATCAACATCCTGTGATATAAAATCTCTTACCGCTTTAATCTGATTTTCCTGTTTTTGCTGTGCATCTGCAAAAATTAACTTAAAGCCATTTTTTTCTGACAAAGCAGACTTCATGGATGCTGTGTTAGCTACACGCCAGTCACTTTCAGCACCAACCTGTGAAAAACCTATAGTAATCAACTTATTGCTGTCTGAATCATTAGCAGCTGTAGATGATTGGGCAGCCTGAGACGAGTCAGAATCATTCGAATCCGTACCAGCAGCTCCACAACCTGCTGCCATTACTAACGAAAAGCACATTAGCAACGCAATTAACCTTTTTTTCATTAATTATTCCTCCTATAATAAACTTTACTGCCTACCGGTATTTTCCACCGACAAGATTATTTTAGCAAAGCTGTTTATTTATCGAAACAGAATATATTAAGAGTTTTTTATAATAATTTATTAAGTAAATTATTAATTCAAATAGCGTTATTGAAAAGTATATTTTTTTATGAATTTTGTTGAATTTTTTATTAATTTTAATTTATTTATAGTATAATTTAAACAATATATCTCGGCTATAATTGCCAAAACCTTTGCCGAATATTGTTACCCCACCAACATTTTGTGAATCTGGCAATACTGCTATTCTGAAAGTCCAATATTTCTGACGAATATCCAAAGATGAAAGAGATGTATCTGAAACTTTAATGCCATCTATATAAGATCCGTCCTGTGTTATCCGTATGGATTTATACAGCCCATATTGACCAACTTGCAGGCTCCACCAGTCAGGAGTATATCTTCCCCTGCTGTTTCCATAATCACCTGGACTGGTCCATTGACCAACTTTCTTTTCATTAAGAAAAAAAGTTATATCTGATGGCCAATTGCTGTTTATTCCTGGAGCTTCAGAACCAAGCTCCATTGATATTTCTAATTCTTCAGGCTGCTGAACTGAAAGCAAAAAATTTGGAATCTTATATTCTACATAACCTTCCGTAAACCAAAGTATTCCTGCGTTAACTCTATCCGGCTCCAAAAAATACCTTGGATCATCAAACTCACCTATAACCTTTTCAGGTGTTGCTATTCCGCAAGTGGGGGTAACTGTAAAATTGGTATAATGACCTATTGGCATTGAAAATTCGTGGTATTTTCTTGTTTTTGACTGTCTACTAGGAAATTGGACTTCCAAGGAGTCTATGTCAAGAAAGCATAGTTTTTGTACTGCCCCGTTAATGCTTTTTCTTTCTGAATGAACAATGCCGGCTTTTTCAAGTTTTTTTACATGCATTGTTACTATTGCACTGCTCAAGCCAAGCTCTTGGGCAAGCTGTTTAATATTTAAAGCATCCATTGCAAGTAAGTTAATTATTTTAATTCTTACACTGCTGCTTAATGCTTCATACACAGGCAGCCACTTTTCAGATATATCTGTCTTCATTTATATCTTGCTCCTCATTTAAATTAATACAAGTATAAATTACACGTTATAATTTGTAAATATCAAGTCAATTATTTGTATTGACATATAGAAAAATGGAATATACTATATTGTTATTAAGGTTACTATTAAGTGATTAATATTTTTATTAATCATCTTGACTAATTAATATTTTTATTGGAGGTAGGCATGGATAACGCAAAAATGATACTTAACAAAGACTATGTTGTAGGACCCGTTGATAAAAGAATTTATGGCTCTTTCATTGAACATTTGGGAAGGGCTGTTTACGGCGGAATCTATGAGCCAGGACACCCTACAGCTAACAAATTAGGATTCAGGCAAGACGTTTCAGAAATGATAAAAGAATTACAGGTGCCTATAGTAAGATATCCCGGCGGAAATTTTGTTTCCGGCTACAAATGGGAAGATGGTGTAGGTCCTGTAGATAAGAGGCCTCGACGCACAGAGTTAGCTTGGTCTACAATTGAAACCAACGAAGTTGGAACCAATGAGTTCATGACATGGGCTAAAGAAGTAGGTACAGAAGTTATGATGGCCGTTAACTTGGGAACAAGAGGTGTTGAGGCAGCAAGAAATCTTATTGAATACTGTAATCTTTCTCAGGGAACATACTATAGTGATTTGAGAAAGTCTCATGGTTACAGCCAGCCTCATAACATAAAAACCTGGTGTCTTGGAAATGAAATGGATGGCTCTTGGCAAATAGGTGCAAAAACTGCAGAAGAATACGGAAGACTAGCTTGCGAAACTGCAAAGGTTATGAAAATGGTGGATCCTACAATCGAATTAGTAGCCTGCGGAAGTTCAGGAAGCGGTATGCCTACATTTGCACAGTGGGAAGCTACGGTGCTTGAACATACATATGAACATGTTGATTATATTTCACTTCATACGTATTATGGAAACCAAGACAATGACACTGCTAACTTCCTGGCAAAGTCTGTAGATATGGATGCCTTTATCAAGTCTGTTGTTGCAACCTGTGATTATGTAAAAGCAAAAAAGCGCAGTAAGAAGCAAATAAACCTCTCCTTTGACGAATGGAACGTCTGGTTCCACTCCAATGAGGCAGACAAAAAAATTGACAGATGGTCAATAGCACCACCCCAACTTGAAGATATTTACAATTTTGAGGATGCACTATTAGTTGGTAGTATGCTGATAACTCTGTTAAAAAATGCCGACAGGGTAAAGATAGCTTGTCTTGCACAGCTTGTTAATGTTATTGCACCAATAATGACTGAGAACGGCGGTAGTGCTTGGAAGCAGACCATTTACTATCCATACCTCCACACTTCAGTTTTTGGACGTGGCACTGTTCTAAACACTATTATGAAAGCACCTAAGTTTGATACTAAGGATTTTACTGACGTTTCAGCTATAGACGCAACAGCAGTTATTAGTGACAGCAATGATGAAATTACCGTTTTTGCAGTAAACAGACATATGGAAGATAGCATTACTCTTGATGTTGAACTAAACGGCTTCGGACAGTTTGAGGTTGTTGAACATATAGTTCTTGAGCATGATGATGTGAAAGCTACTAATACAAAAGAAAATCCAAATAACGTTATACCCAGCAACAATGGAAATGCTATTGCAGAAGATGGAAGTATCAAGGCTTCCTTAAAGAATCTTTCCTGGAATGTTATAAGATTGAAAAAAGTAAAGTAATATTAATGAATAAGGATAAAAAAGGGTCTGTTGCAAAACAGATCTTTTTCTATTTAACCAAAGTACTTCCGTATAAAATTAAAGGATTGCACCGACAGTTCAGAGAAGTTACTAAGACTAAAGCGGTTTTTCCTTCTGTTACTTCCCTTGAAAGATGCTTTATTTTGCATCAATGAATGTAATAAAAAAATGGACTCAACGATACCGGAAACGGGCTAGACCTTAAAATACAGTTATAAGCACAGAAATACCACTATTAAATAATTATTGCCAGATTTAATCTAAATAATGCATAAAAATAGAGCGATATGGCAATAATTTGAAATATAATATTAAATTTTTGAGAGTTAATACTTTGTAAATACTTAGCCATTATTGAGTTTGAAAGGCTTCATACACCAAAACTATTTACAGTCCCTGGATGGTTCTTTTATTCATACCGTTATATTAGAAAAGAACAGGCACCTTTGTATCCGATGAACATTTACAATCATTTTTAAGTATTTCAATACACTCATCAAGTCCTTTTTCTTTATGTGTTATCATACTAATAAGCTTTATAAGCAGACCCGGATTCTTAGAAGCGAAAATATTCCTTCCTATGGCCACCCCTGCTGCTCCTGCCAAAATTGAGTTGTTTACCATATAAAGTAGTTTTTCTGGATTGTTCATATTTTCACCACCTGCTACTAGTACAGGAATGTGAACATTCTTCACCACTTCGCGCATTTCTTCCATGGTTTCAGGACTCTCAATTTTTACAAGATCAGCCCCAAGCTCTTCTGCAAGTCGGGCAGTATGTGCGATATCCCCCTGTTTTCTTTGACTTCTCTTAGCATATACCATGGCAAGCAGAGGCATACCCCATCTTGCACAGGCCTCGGATACTTTTCCAAAATCCCTAAGCATAGAGCTTTCACCTGCATCCCCGAGGTTAACATGAATCGAAACCGCGTCAGCCCCTAATTGCACTGCTTCCTCAACAGAGCCTACCAGTACCTTGCAGTTAGAATCATCATTAAATTTTGTCGAAGCGGATAAATGTAATATGTAATTTCCCTCCAGGAAAATTTCATCCTGACAAAGTTTTTTTAATATACCTTTATGAAGAACAATCCCATCTGCACCACCACTTATAATTTGGTCTATAAGTTTTCTGTAATCTCCAAGACCTGCAATGGGCCCCAATGTCACTCCATGATCAATCGGAACAATACATGTCTTTTTGCATGAAGGTTTAATGAGCCGTGCTAATCTTAAGGCTTTTCCATCCATAATGAAATCGATCTCCTTTTATAAATTATTATAAACTATTTGCAAATTAACCTTTACTTTTCCTGAATTGACTCATCAATTTTCAAACCTACATGCCTGCCACCCTGGCACACATAAGTAAGGAGTTCTTCACCTTCCTTTATTGTTGAAGCATTCCTAACCTCTCCATCGGCTCCAAAAATCCTTATATGCCAATCATCCTGTACCATTGCATTAATACGCTTTTCGTCCACTTCAACCTCAATCTTTAACAATGGCCTTTTTTCTATTTTTACCCTTCCGACCACTACCTCTCTTGTGTTTCCTGAAGTATCTACACACAATAATTTACTTCCTCCTTTTAATTCGGTAATGTACGAGGTTTCACCATCTGGTGCCCAGACATAGGAATGTACGGCACCTGCATTAACTCTAAAGGGACGTAATTCCATATATGGAAGAAAGTGTGTCTCAGAACTAACCAAAATGCCTCCTTCCGAAGTTGAACCAATGAGCATTCCTTCATTTTCTTTCAGTAGACCAGTGGTGTCTATGCATGCCCTGTAGCCCATTCCAATATGCAATACCTCAGTAACCTTACCTTTTACCAACTGAATTTTAGATGTTCCCATTTTTTCTATAAAAGAATTAACTTTGATTATTTCACTACGATCCTCGTTGCTGAATACAACACCATCGCTACCCACTTCCATTACCCCGAAAGCCAGCTCCATCTCCTGACAGCTGTTAACTATTTTTAATACCTTAGTCTTTTTGGACTGGAGCTTTGCTACTAGCAGTTCCAAAGGTATATTAGTTGTGTCAGAAAATTCAGCTACAACATAATCGAAATTTGAACCGATCTGCCATGCTTCGTCCATACTGTTTCTGTCAAATATCCGGTGCAAAAGAGCAGTCTTGAACCCTTTTTCAACTGATTTTTGCAATAACTGCCGATCTGCTGACAAAACTATGTGCTCCTTGTTTAAATCTTCCATATCTACTTCGCTGTTGATTTCAACAATCAGATTCATTTTATGTGGTGGTGTTATGGTATCTAACATACACTTTTTAATTAATAAATTTTCAAAGTTTAAAATATAAATCATATTTAAAATAGCTTCTTCGTTTTTTAAATTCCTACCATCAAACCAAATCATATCGTTTTTCATCATTTTATCCCCTTGCAGTTATTTTTTAGAATATGTTTACAAATATCATATTTTGCTTTCAATGTATTCCACAATATTCCTCATAGTGGTAAATTTAGAAAAATCGAGGTACTCGTTATCAAATTCAAACCCAAATTCATTTTCAATCATTACTACTAATTTGACAAATTCAACTGAATTCAATCCAAATACAGCCAAAGTATCATCAAGCCTGATATTATCGGCAACGTCCGAACCCTTATAATTTTCCTTAATAACCTTTTTTAATCTCATTTCAACTATTTCTGACATAACCCTCATTTTCCTTTCTGTATATAAATTTTCATATTATAGGGCTACTCACCCTGTTTACCATACTGTATTATGGATGTATTCTTTAATGCCCTTAATAAACTTCGTGCTGGTTTTACACATATTATCAATACTGTTAACCACTGTATTATCGAACCTTATACTTCTCCCTCTAATCAAACTAGTAGCACATATATTAATAAGTGCATTTGACAACTCCAATATATCATTAGACATACTTATAATATCTTTATGTCTTTCTTTAAAATGTTCTTTGAGTGTGTTAATTAGCAATTCCTTACTTCCAAGAAAGAAGTACAACTTATTCAGACTCTCAGTATCCAAATAATGATCTTCACTTTCCATAATATTTCTAATAAAGACTAAATCTTCACTTTGCAGTTTATTTTCAGCAATGTATTCCAGTATTCCTGTGAACTTATTTGCAATCTGACTAATAACCACATCCTGCTGTTTTTCAAGTACAAGGATTTCCATACTCTCCATATTGGAGTAAATATGTTCAATAACATTAAAAGTAGTATAAAATTGGCCATAATTTATAATCTTTGATCCATTTTGCATCAAGTGGTTGTAATCAATAACTGAATATACCTTCTTGCTACTGTCATAACCGTTAACCAGAGCCAGGTGGTTAGTGTGCTTGCTTAGGTAGAAGGAAGAGTAGAATGTATAATATTCATCAAAACAAACTAAAACCGGCTTTCCTTTATCTATATAGCTGCATATTGTTGCATGTAAGCTTTCCAAAGTATTGACTTTCATTACGCAAGCTTTTAATCCAAAGCTTTCAAGAAGTTGGTTCTCTACAAGATTACCGTTATAGAAAGTCTGTTTGCTGTATATACCTCCCAAATATCCCTCTAGATTAAAACATCGCTTGATACCAAGAAATAATTTGAACAGTCTTAACATTTCATTGCTATGCTGCCCTATCAGTACACCAAAGCCTCTGTCAAGGCAATTCATTTGTCTCCACATTAATCCGCTTATCTGATTGATTATGGAATCCTGAATAGCAATTTTGTTTGATTCGGGTAAAACAGTATTTGTTGTTACACATTCTTGATTTGCCACCGCTTTATCCAAATCATCCTCAAAGGATTTATCTTGTGTCGACTCCGGGTACTTTTCACTGATATATACAGCCAAATCGGCAATACTGTAATGTTCAAATAAATTATTTATATCAATTTCAACATTCAATTGCTCTTTAAGTTTATTTGCCATATTTATAGATAACAGCGAATTTCCTCCCAAATCGTAGAAATCATCGTGAATGCTGATTTCACCGATTTCCAGAATTGCTCCCCAAATATTCCCGATTATTTTTTCGAGCTTGGTATAGCATCCAGACACCCCGCCTTTCAGTTTAACCCTGGGTAGCGGGCTCATATTTGCAGTGGTACCTCTATTAGTATTTACTGTACTTTTCAGTTCAGCGGCAATATCATCTTCCAGCTTGAAAAGCTGTACTTCTTCAGATATACCTGACAACATTTCATAATCAATTTCCCCTGCAATTACATGGGATGAGCCTGATTTTAAAATCAGCTCAAAGTCACTTAATGCCTGCTCAACCGAAATTGGTTTAAATAATGATTTATTTTTATCTGCCTTGTATTCCGCAGCCATTCCGGTATCCTTCCATGCCGGCCAACTGATGGATACCGTCCTTTTCCCCTGAAAACCTCTCCACTGTGCAAATGCGTCCATATATGCATTGGCTGTTGCGTAATCCCCCTGACCGGGTACGTTTAATATGGACATTATGGATGAAAATGTAACAAAAAAGTCAATTTCATCATCCTTTGTCACATTATCCAGCATGTATGTACCATCTATTTTAGGGGACAGCACTTTACTGAAATCCGACTGAGACTTTACTGCAAGAAGTCCCTCTCCGGCCATTCCTGCGCAATGGATTATTCCGTTAATTTTTTTGAATTTGCTCCTTATTTCATCAATAACACCCACCAACTGATCTCTTAACGATATATCCGCTTGATATGTATAAACAGCCGTTCCATTAGCTTCAATACTATTTATTTTACTAATCTTTTTACATAATTTTGAATCAACATTGGCTTTAAGAATTGAAGCCCATTTATCACGGTCAGGCATGGCTGTTCTGTTTATCAGAGCAACATTTCCAGCCCCTTTCCGGGATATATGCCTCGCAATTTCAAGCCCTATTCCACCAAGGCCTCCTGTGATTATATATACACCCTCGCTTTTAATATCTACCTCTTTATGTCTGCCGCCGTCCATATCCAATCTTCCTAACTCTTGAATATATCTTCTTCCATCTCTTATGGCCACTAAATACGAAGTCTGCTCAGAATAAATCTCTCTTGCAAGTATATCGCTACCTGTGTCTGAGTCAATGTCAATACCTCTGCACCTTATACTTCTATATTCCGCAGATATTACTCTGCCCAGAGCAAATAACGCAGCATTGTCGGGATTGGCTTTTTTCTCATGCTCATTAACACTGTATGTATCGCGAGTGACTAATGCCACCTCTACTTGCTGCCCGGACTTTAGTTTCGACTGTCAATGACGGTGATAAAATGTAAGAAAACAGCGGTTAAATTTTGTATGTATATGGTGGTAACAAAATAACTTGTGATACACTTCAAATAAAACTTGGGGTGTACAAAGAATGAAAGGAAACTACTGGATGGAAATACGAAATGATCGCAAGAAAGGATTATCTTACACAGAGATTGCAAGAAAATATCATATGGATCCACGTACTGCAAAGAAATATGCAGAATCAGATATAAAACCTGTCTATCAGCTTACTGGTCCCAAACCTTCTAAATTAGACTCTTACAAGCACCAGATCGATTTATGGCTAGAAGAAGCACCATTTAGTGCAGTAAGAATTCATGAAAAGCTTCTAGAACAAGGCTGTAACTGCAAATATACCATAGTCCGTGAGTATGTTTCATCAAAAAAACAGGACTTAAATCAAAAAGCCACTGTCCGATTTGAAACGATGCCTGGACTTCAGGGACAGGTTGACTGGGGATTCTTTGAAAACTATAAGGTACTGGAAAATGGAGAATATAAAAAGCTTTACTGTTTTCTCATGGTTTTAGGGTATTCTAGAATGAGATATATTGAATTTGTAACAGATATGAGTACTTCAACACTAATACGTTGTCATGTAAATGCTTTTCGATATTTTGGAGGATATCCTGAAGAAATATTATACGACAATATGAAACAAGTTGTTGTAAAGCGATTATTAAAACAAGCTGACAGTGAACTCAATAGACAGTTTGAAGATTTTGCAGGATTTTATGGATATAAGCCTGTTCTATGTAGACCATATCGCGGACAGACAAAAGGAAAAGTAGAACGAACCGTTGCATATGTTAGAGACAACTTTATGACAGGTATAAAATACGCTTCTCTCGATGACTTAAATGGACAGGCGTATGCATGGTGTAATAAGGTTAACAGCAAGGTTCATGGAACTACCAATGAACGTCCTATTGATCGATTGAGAGATGAGATGTTATCTCCATTAAAAAGAGAATACATAATAGACAAAATTAATCTTCGAAGAGTTGAAAAAGACTGCCTTATCAGCTATGCCGGTAATAAGTATTCTGTACCAGCAGAATATGTAGGCAAAGATGTGGCAGTCATTGTCCTTCAAAATATGTTAGCTGCATATTTTCAAGGAAAACAAATATCAATTCATAAATTATCATACAGTAAAAACACCTTAAACGTCAACAAAGAACACTATAAAACAATGTTGGTTAAACAGAGTTTTGATATAGAAAACACACTTCTACATAATCCAGATATTGTAGATTTTCCATCTCCAAAACATTCTCTTAAACAGTATGATGAGCTGATGGGAGGAGTAACATTTTGAGTGAACTAGCTTACGAAAGAATCAAGAACAACCTTGAAACATTAGGAATGAGAAATACACTTACGATTATTGATAATTACTTAGAGCAAGCCATTCATGAAAAGAGAAATATCGTCGATATCTTAGATCATATTTTCACAGAAGAAGCCAAGTCAAAGAAATCAAGAGCTGTGGAAAATCAAATTAAAATGTCAGGATTTCCATATAAAAAGACACTTGACATGTTTGACTTTGATTTTCAACCTAGCATTAACAGAGAGCAGATCATGGAACTTGCGACCATGCGCTTTGTGGAAAATAAAGAAAATGTTGTTTTTCTAGGTACTCCTGGTGTTGGCAAAACACATCTTGCTGTAGCACTTGGAATGATTGCTGCAGAGCATAGATATTCCACTTATTATATTAACTGCCATAACTTAATTACGCAGTTGAACAAAGCCCATTATGAAAATAGACTTCAGGAACGATTGAAGAACTTTGCCAAATACAAGGTACTAATCATTGATGAAATTGGATATCTTCCAATGGATATTCAAGGTGCAAACTTATTTTTTCAATTAATAGCCAAACGATATGAAAGAAATACAACCATATTTACTTCAAATAAAGCTTTTTCAGCATGGAATGAAGTATTCTCAGATATAACTATTGCCTCCGCTATTCTTGACAGAATTCTACATCATTGTCAAGTTGTAAGTATTAAAGGTGAAAGTTATCGTCTAAAGGAACGAAAGGAGATGATGACAGGAAGTACCACAATGGTAAATACATTATTTAAGACTAAGGAATAATTTTTTTGCCATAAAACAGCAAAATTTAAACGCTATAAAATTACAAAATCGAAACGTCATTGACACTTTTTTCTCTGCTGCGAGATACCTGCATATTTCCAGACCTATTCCGCCTGAACCCCCAGCAACTATGTACACACCCTTCTCCCTGATTTGAATCTTATCTCTGCCGTTACTATCCAGGGTTTCTCTTTGCAGGCTCTGAATATACCTTTCTCCATTACGATATGAAACATTAAATATAAACTTCTTTTGACCCAACTCAGAAAAGATTGAGTCTATATCCACAGTTTTGTCAATATCAATGCACCTGCACCTTATGTTATCGTATTCCTGACCAATTACCCTTCCCATTGCATAGGATTTACTTTTATTTCTGCTATTTGATTATTCATACCTTCAATTGTCAGATTATGAATACTATTAAGGTTTAGTTCTTTTCCATCATCAACCTGCTTCCATGTAACGGTTTTGTCCCCATTGTCAAGCTGCTTAATAGATGACAGATTATATGTACCGGGTTTTAGCAAAATTCTTTTGTTAGAACCTATTTGCTTAATCAACTCCTCTGCCGTACTGACTATTACTTCTTTCTGCTGTATTTTTTGGGTAGTAGGAGTTTCTTTTTCCTGTTTATCCAATATAGCCTTCTTTTGTGCTTTAAAGCTTTCTATATCTGACTTATAATCTAAAAGATTTACTATTATGGCAGCTGCTTCACTTCTTTTAAGAACACTCAAGGGATAAAAATATCTTTCATTATCCTTGACTGAGCCAAGCATAAGGTATTCTTTAAAGGCTCTAGTAGAATATCCTGAATCTGCGGTTATGTCACAAAATGGTGTTTCATTTAATGTGTCAGGGGATAAACCCAGCGCTCTGCACAGCATCTCTACAGCTTCTTGTCTTGTTATAGCATCATCCGGTCGAAATGTTAATCCATCGTCAATTATATTCTGTGAAACCGCTGCTGCAATCCATTTTTTTGCCCAATGTTCTCTTATATCTATATATGTATCTTCATCCGATTGTGATAAACCTACAGCTTTACATAGGAATGTTACCATTTCTGGACAGCAGATGGGTGAACAGAAAACCTTTATGGTTCTCAGCGGACTCTTTCTTGTGGTTTGTACAATTGGTGGACTTATGATTAAAAATCCACCAGAGAACTATGAAAATATGAAATCAGCTCCAAGTGGAGCATCAAAGCAACAATCTCCCGTGCCTACAGGTGTTGAACTTTCGCCAAAGCAAGTCCTTGCAACACCTTCTTACTATCTGATTACCCTTGCAATGGCTCTTGCCTGCATGGGCGGCCTTATGATGATTGGATTCGCCAAACCTATTGCAGTTGCTAAAGGGCTTGAGTCAACTGCGGTGGTGGGAGTTCTTATAATCTCTATATGCAACTCCTTTGGTCGGCTTCTGTGGGGTATAATTTCGGATAAAATAGGACGCAAGCTTACTCTTATTATCCTTCTTGCAGGCACAGGTGGCATGTCCCTGCTTGTTAACGCCGCAAATGGGTACTGGATTTATGTGGTTATCGCCTTTATAGGCTTTTTCTATGGCGGTTTCTTAAGTAATTTTCCAGCTCTTACCGCGGATTTGTTCGGAGCTCGGCACATGGCAACAAATTATGGTTTGGTGTTGATGGGATTCGGTATTGGAGCCGTTGTTTCCTCATATGTGGCCGGATATTATAAAAACATAGCTGCTAATGATATATCATTGATGTTCCCTGCATTTGTAATTGCGGCTATCTGCGCAGGCGTGGGAATACTGCTCATTTTACTCTTGAAAGCAAAGTTTGTAAGATTTAATTCATCCAAAACATCCTAACTTCATTTTTATTTTTTGCATAATAAAACAGCTCCTTAATCTGTGTTGAAAATATTTAACACAAATTAAGGAGCTAAATTTAAATTCTATTTTATGAACTCTTAAAATGTATAAAGGTAAATTATTTGCCTAAATCATTTTTAATAGCATTAAACCAAACATCCGCCATCTTATCACAACCTGTTCTGTTGCAATGAACTCCATCTGATAAATCAGATAGTGATATTGCACTGTACATATCAACAAGATATACAGGTTTGCCTTGACTAGCCTTGTTCTGAACCACTTGGGCAACTTGATTATTATAATTTCTTACATCTGCATAGCTAAGAGGAATGACTTTTGCAACATAGAGTTTTCCGCCACTAGGTAATTTAGCGCATATCTTGTCAATTAATGAACTTAATCTGTTAGGTGCATTATTCAAATCATAATTTTGTGAAATATCATTTGTACCAATGTGCAATAAAACAATTTTTGGCTTATATGTAGTCATCCAAGTATTAATATTGGCATCAATCTGATCAATACGCCAGCCAGAGTGACCTTCATGGTCTTTATCACCAAGTTCAGCTGGTCCGTTTGACAGAGATCCTACAAAATCAACTTTGTACCCAGCATTTGTTATATTTTCCCACAGCTTAATTCGGTACGCTCCTGGTACAAATATACCATCAGTTATTGAATCCCCTAAAGGCATTATAACAGTGGTAACGTTTTCAGGTGGATTTTTAGGAAACTTTGTAATAAGTCCTAAAAGATACTGCTTTGATAATGATAAATCTAATGCTGTTATATTTCCATCACCGTCAAGGTCAGCAGCATATAGATCATCCTGAACAGGTAGGTCGGTAATCGAGCCAAGCAAGACTTGCTTCATTAACGAATAATCCAGTGCATCGATGGCACCATCTCCATTCAGGTCTCCGATAAGTCCTGTGGCCGCAGTAGCAACCTGGTTGGCATTAAAAACAAAACTTCCACAAAAGCAAATGCTTAATACCAACACTAATGACAACAGCCTTTTTCTTAAACTATACATTCTTTTCCCTCCCAACAATTATTTCCTTTTGTTCTAACGTTTTTACACACGTCCAATTCTATTATAATATGTAAATGTTTTACACATCAATATAAATCTTTTTTATATTGGTAAATAAAAAAATCTAATCTATACTGACATATTAAAAGTATCTTTCTGAACATATTCATTGGATAGGTCATAAAGCATTCCATTTTTAAATCCAATGCTTAAATTTAAATCAGGTATTTCTGAAAACTTAACTTTTGCTATTTTATCTAATAACTCTTTAAAATATGAATAAGCATTGCCCTTGAATTCACTTGGTACTGATGTAGTAGATTTAAGAGCTTCTTTATATAAGTCTAAAGCATTTTTACCATCCTTATTGATAAAGTCACCATTCACTTGTTCAAAATCTCTTAAATCCAATCCTGTTACATTCTGGAAATCTTTTGAAACACGATACTTTGTTCTAACATCATCTGATATATTTGTACTACAATTATGTAATATATAAAAAAATAGCTGGTTAGAATTATTATCCTTATTAAGTGCTTCTTCTAACTGCCGGATAATTTCTTGGTTATCTATTCCAAGTACCTCAAGCTTATAATCAAATGGTTCGATTGTCAAAGTAATATTATCTAACAGCCCCCATTTTATGCCAACATTAGAGAGTATACTCTTAAACTGTGTATTTACCATTTTACGGTTATAACTAATCTTATTTTCCTCAGTTGGTTCACTAACAGCTCCTGATATATGGGGATCATTTAAATTACCGCCTCCTAACAAACACCCATATAATGTCATTTCTAATTCATTTTCATACATAGCTCGCCTTTGGGAATAAGTATAATCTTTATATTTAGAACTAAACAAATATTTTTGCCCCAATGCATTACTCAGTTCATCAACACATTGATATTTTGCACGGTTAGAAATGGAAGAAGAATAATAAGTTTCTTCCAACTTGCAATATGCCTTATATTCATTACTGTTTTGACTATAATTTTGACTTTTAATTTTATCAGTTGTGACTTCATACTTCTTTTTCCATTCAGGAATTTCTTGTGTTTCTGACGTAAATCTGCCTTTTACATTATAGTAATTACTATATGTAGTACTAATCCCCATTTTTAATCACCTCAATCAATTACTTTGTAAATAATTGGTATTCTGTATTATGTAAATTATATTGCCATTTTAATGTTATTTTTATGTTATTCATTGTTGACTTTACACCTGCCAGCGCATTATATTTGGAAGGCAAATTTGCTTAGTAAAAATTTTTAACTATTAAAGTCAATTCCTTTATCGTCATATTTATGGATAATATTAACTATTATTGAATATTCATGTAGTTGTTCTAAGTAGATAAAGGCATATCAATGACCCAAATATAGGGATACTTGATATGCCTTTTCAAATTATTTACAGACCCAATCTTTTATTAGTATCCAGAATTTAAACTAGCCTTTAATGGAAATGTAGAAGATACTGTGAAAGGATTTTTAGAAGTAGTTCCTGCATTATATGTACTATAACTGCCCATTGAAGAAGTCATTGTTGTGTAAGTAGTACCTGCCGAGTTTGCACAAAGCTTAACATTATCAATTGTAGCTACACTAGTAGAAGCATTTCCTTCATCTTGTACTCCGATTACTATCTTTGCTTTTCCTTTTCCATTAGTAAACTTTCCAACAGTGCTTTCAGACTTTCTTAAGGCTCCATTTACATATAGAGATGCAGTTTTACCATCAGAGCTTAACCTGATTTTTAGATTAACCTTTTGTCCAGGCTTAATTGATGAATCAACTACACCAGCGCCATTACCATTACCGGTATTTAAAAACACGCGAAACTCCCCTTGACTATAGGATATTCCTGCTTCAACTGCAGTGCCACTTGATGGATCCATACCTATATACCAGTCAGCATATCCTGCACTTCCCCTACCTAATCCACTGATAGTGGACGGTATTGTTACGTCTGCTGTTACACCGTACCATACATCCTTTGTTGTGTTTTTAATCGCAAAATGCCTATTTATTGCTGCACTTGCACTTAAGGGACTTACTTGAATAAATAAAATTGTTGCTGCTAGAAAACCTAGTATTGATTTTGTAATCTTTTTCATAAGTACTTTCTCCTTATATTTATAGATATTTTGATTTAGTGCAGTTAAATTAAACGTAACTGCAGCTATTTAAATTTTACAATACTACTCCTTAACTTGCTTATCTGCTCACCCTTTCCCCCTTTCGATTAAAATTTATCATTGAAGTAGTTATGTAAAATTATTGGCATTTATGAAATTCTTATTTGAGAATAATATTTAATTCAAGATAAGATAATATTGGAGAAATGCTATATTGGATTTACTGAAGTAATTTATTTAAAATTCTTCCAGTGGATATATAATTCGATGTATATTCACCTTCAGTTTGATTTTCGGATACCTTTACTCCTAAATTACATGCAGCTTCATTAAATTCAATACCATTATCTGTTATTCTAAATATTACATTTAAACGATTTTTCTCTTAGCTTGCTCTAATTCTTTGTTAATAACAGTTATAATATTTCTTAGGGTATTAAGCTTAATATCATCAATATCTTCATCTGTTATAATAATGTTAAATTCCTTTTCAATATCATATACCAAGTATATAAGATCCCTTGCCCTGAATCTAAACTTCTTGCCTAGAATATTGTCATCAATATTTACAGCCAATTCCTCGCTAAATAAATCAATCTCAAATCTATTTTTAAATATTTTATTTAGCTTCTCAGTTATATAATTTTTTTCTAACGAGTTACACATATAATCCTCCTAACCAGCTTATTTAAACTGCATATTCTGACAGCTTATTTACTAGAAATTCTGTCATCCTTTTACCATCATTCTTATCCAAAATATTAAAGACAGGTGTTTGTAAATTGCTGTAACTTTTAATCTTTTCGCTAATAAATTTATAATCTAAAGTAACAAACTGCATTTTTTCAACAAGTCTGCTATATTCGCTATTAAATATTGAATTTGCAATATTATAACAATCTATGCTATATCCAAATTTGTTTTCATGTACCTTAGACATTAAATCAAAGTATTCCTTCGAAAACCCTTTCTGATATAAAGTAGTTAATACAGTAACATCAGGAGTCACCGCCTGTGAAACCATATAAGCTAAAATTCCAAATTTACTTGGAAAAGTTTCATTAAACGGTATCGTTGTTCCAGGAATACCTATTACTATAACATCTGGCTCTTCCTCAATTTCTATCTTCCTTACATAATAGTTAAATAAGGTTACCTTTTCCCACTCATAAAAATCCTTTTCAAACATAAACTGAGGAAAAGAATGAAATCCCATTAAATCACAATAATTACGTGTACCTATTTGCGACACCTTGTAGCCCATCTTCATTAAGTTTTTTCTGATATTTAGCTGTACCTCAAATTTATTTGTTTGTTCACATAAACCAGCCACAAATATTATGGGTACATCGACTTTGAAAATCTTTTCAAGTAATAGATTTTTACTTGCTTTATGATCATCTATTAAATACTTGAAAAACTTATCATTTTTACTACAAATTTCACTAACTTTAAGCAGTGTTTCTTCTTCTAATTTTATAGCACATACTATATTCTTTGAACTTTCAGCAGCCTTTATAATTTTAGGATATACATTGTTTATGAAGTCTAACTCTATACTGGACGTTACAAATATAACAGTATCACAATCCTCCAAAGCTTTATTAAAATCGCTCTCAACAATTAACCCCGTAGGTTCGCCATCATCAGCACAACCAGCATCCTTGCCTGTAAGCCCCCATCCATTTGGAGAAACTGCATGTACAAAAGTATAGTCCTCAACAATATCATTATGCCTGATTAGTGACACACTATCTATATCAAAGGGATATATCATTGTATTATATTTACTTTTCATTTCTAGCAACCCCACTTCCCTAATTACTGATTAAATTCATATTTTCTTCAGCGCTTTTAAAAGCATAACCAAATTCTTTGAGAACACAATAATTCTTTAAATTTTCTTCAACTTCCATTCTAACTTTTTTACACATCTCCATTTTAGCTTCTGTTGTAAACTCATTATCTGAACTATTTAAAACAGCAGGGCATATAGTACAATGGTTTATAGCCCAACAATTCTTACATTCATCCTCACTTATTTTACCGATATTTATAAGTTTTCTAACTTGCTCCGTGTCAAAACCATTATCTAAATCTCCTATTCTTAATAGGTCAGAAGCCTCATTACATTTTTCACATGGATAAAACATGCCATCCGCACTTATAAAAAGTCTTTTGCTTCCAACAATACATGAACCTCTTGGATGTGATTTTTCAGGCAGTCTGTTTTCAGGCTTTAAACGTTCATGTAAACCAGTTATGCTATCACATGCATTTTTTGTTATTTTAGATCTGCTTTTATTTGTATGCTTTCTTACAAGGTAATACATTTCTCTAAAAACTTCATATTCCCTATTAATATAAAAGGTATCTGATACCTTTAAAGGTTTTTTGCTACCACTTTCAGAAATTGATGTTATTCTGCTATCTAAGTTTCTTATAACCTCATTGTTCTTGAAAAACTCATCTATAGTAAAAAAATTATTTTTTGTATCAATAACTGTATTAAACGAAATAAAAAACATATAATTATTAAAGTTTTTCTGTATATTTACAATATTTTCATAAACTTTGTCAAATGTACCACCGTCATTAAAAGCAAGCTTTCTATGTCCATCATGAATCTCCTTTGGTCCATCAAGACTGATAGTTATATGTACATGATGCTTGAATAAGAATTCCACAACTTCATCATTTAAGAGATATCCATTTGTGGTCATATAAAATTGTACTATTTTCCCTTCGCACTTTTCTTCAGCATACTCTATACATTTCTTAACTAAATCAAATTCAATCAGAGGCTCTCCGCCATAAAAATTAATACCTATTCTGTCATGGTTTTTTGAATGCCTAATAAGAAAGTCAATAGCTCTTTTGGCTGTTTCAAAGTCCATTCTTTTACTCGAATGTGTCCTATTATAATAGCTACCTGAATAAATACAATATTCACATCTGAAATTACATTGTTGTGTTACTTGTAAAATAATCATCTCTACATTGTTCTCTAAATAGAACTGAAATACCTCATCCACTGAACTTACTATTTCTTTTACTCTATTTGAAGATAAATAGCCCTCTTCACGCATATTATTAATAGCTTCTAAAGCTATACTACTTTCTGAATTACTATCTATATACTTTTCAATAGCCTGATATTGCTTGCTAGTAATATCCACTATAGTATTCTTATTGGTATCAAAAAAATAGAACTTTTCTCTTGTTTTAAAAAGCTTTATCAACGGTTTATTACCCATACACACCACCCTTTTTTAGTAGTGCATAGGATAAAAAATCATCCTATGCACTCTACTTTTCTTTTAATTCATATTACGAATTCCAATAATAATAGGAGTCGCTCCAATTTCTATTATTTTGCTCATAATGAGACACGTATCCATTGCATTCACAGTAGTCAGAGTTGTTAGTACATATAGTACTATCTCCATACGCCTCTATAGTCTTTACAGCTTCAACCTTCTTCTTTCCTAATTTTTTCATTATTCATCTTTCCTTTCGTTATGTATTTATATTAAAATCCTTCTTTTCTCGAGAACTAAAGTAAGGATATTAATAACGCTAAGCAGTTATACCTTCCGGCACACTCATCATTTCCTGGTAAAACTTGTTTCTAGTAAATAGTTCATGGTGATTACCCATGTCTTCAACCTGTCCATTATTTATAACTATAATTTTGTCTACCATCTCCAATATGTCAGGTTTATGAGTTATTATAATTGTTGTTTTATCTTTATAATTTTCCTTTATAGCATTATTTATCTCACGTTCGGATTGCATGTCATAATTGGCTGTAGCTTCATCTAATATAAGAATCTTTGAATCCCTTATTAAGGCTCTAGCCATAGCTACCTTCTGTCTTTCACCACCAGATAATTTACTCCCTCTTTCCCCTACCATGCTTTCATATTTATCAGGCATTTCTTCAATAAATTTATCTGCCCTGCATTTTTCCATAACTGTACAAAACTCATCTGCTGTCTTTTTGGAATTAAGCATTATATTCTCTTTTATTGTTGTATTAAATAGATAAATATCTTGGCTTACGATAGCTATCAGTTTTCTATAATCCTTTAAGTTAAGGGAATTAATATCCTTACCATCCAAAAGTATCTGCCCTGAATTTTGTGTTAAAAATCTTAAAATTAAATTTATAATAGTTGTTTTCCCTACTCCATTTCTTCCAATTACTGCAACTTTTTCTCCGGGATTGATTTTAAAACTTATGTTTTTCAATATTGGCTCTTTTTCCTTATAGGAAAAAACAACATTTTTAAATTCAATACTTCCTAAAACCTCATCGGAATTTATTCTCTCTAACTTTCCTTTTCTGTAATCCCCTTCATATTCCATATCCAAAAAATCAAAATACCTTTTGGCTGATGGTAATATTCCTGCAAAAATATATTTAATATTCATAATTGCGAATATCGGCCCTGTAACGTAATGACTATATGTGATAAATGCAAATAGCTTTCCAACAGTAAGTTCTTGCCCTACAATCAAATATCCGCCAATTATGTACATTAGTGTTATAATTATTTCAGTAAATAAAGTTTCTGAAATTCCATTTACACTTTCCAAATAAGCTATTTTTATATTTTGCTTAATGATATCTCTCTGTTTTTTTATAAATTCATTTATTTTTAAATCTTCCAGAACCCAGTTCTTTACTTCCTTTATCCCTGCAAAAGTGTCTCCCTGCCAGCTTGAATAATCCTGACTTATTTTTATATAGGTTCTAAATAAGTTTATTCTTTTTTTAGATAAAATTTTTACTATGAGATATCTAACTGGTGTTACAATCAGCACTAAAATGCTGAGTTTCCAGCTAATAATGATAAGTCCTACAACTCCCACTATGATTCTAAATACGCTTGTTAAAATGTAAAAAGTATTTCTATCACACAATCCAGATATTTTTCCTATATCAGTTTTTAAATTACTCATTACCATTGCATAATTTGTATCATTGAAAAAGCTCATTTTCATTCTTAAACTATGTCGGATAGCTTTTTTTTCAAGAGTAAACGCTATAAAATTTTCTATGTATGTACGATATTTTGTTTCAATAGCGCCTAATCCTTGAATAATCCCTAATAGCAACAAGCTATAAATTGAATACTTAATAATAATATTTGTGTTTTTTAAAATCAGCCCGTCATCCATTAATTTTTGATTAATAATAGGAGTTAATATACTTAAAGCAGATGCTAATGTTATGCATATAATGACTATAACCGCCTTCCATTTATAGGGTTTAAACAATTTTATTATTTCAAAAATTATTTTCTTAGTTTCTTTTTCTATAGTCATATTTAAGCCTCACACAAGCTTTCATCATACAAAAAATTAATTTACCTGTTTTTTACTTTGTTGTAAATTATTATATTCTAATCCATTGTTTTTTTGAAGGCGACTTTTTTTTACTACCCCTTGAAGCTATTTATTTTTTTGACAAAAAAACACTAAGTTTTAAACTTAGTGTTTTTGTTTTGCACATTATATAATTATTAATCCTACCCCATCATTTTGACTTGCCTGTTGTTATTTCCAATATTCTATTATCTTTGTCCCACTTGTAATCAATATTTAATACCTGCTTAATTATATCTACTGGAACATAAGTAATATTGCCAGACACAAATACAGCTGAGCTAAGCGGTATTGGATTTCCATTTAAAATTGCATAATCCTTACCTTCCTCGACTTCTACTTTTTTTATATCATTTACGGCAATGGCTCTCTCCGTTTCCTTTTGTGTTGTTCTATCAGGCATAACATTATATTTAAACTTTTCAAATATATATCTAAAGGATAGATACAGAACACCATCAACTATACGAGGGGGATTCCTATATTGGGGTTCATCTTTACTATCTATCTTAATATCAATATTCTGAGGAATCATTCTGTCTAAATATGAAGTAAAATTTTTTAGACTATATGCAGGTATGTACAAATCGTATTTTCCCATTCTTATGGAATCTGATAGCTTAACTATTTTATCATTAACCTGAAGTTCTTTAGTACCTACCTTTGCTATAACAGTTTGTCCTGTTCGCATTTCTTTGCAGACTTTAGTACTGCCATTAAAATCAACAAATGAAAATCCCATGTTCATAAATACGTCTCCAAAAGGCAGGTATAACACATTATCAAACAATAGAGGAGACGCATTACGAAATTGTATAGGAATACTACTATTAATGTCTACCTGAACCTCATCACCAGAATCACTAATACGCGTATATGACATAAAATACTTATCAGAAAGTTCTATTGTAGTAGATTCATTAGATAAGTTTGGATTACTCACATATATTGAATTGTTCAAATCCTTATTAGTTATAAACTTAAAAAAAATCAATATAGCAACACATAACGCTATAACAAGAAATACTTTTTTTATCCTTGTTTTGTGCAAATTCTTTGAAACTGCTTTGAAAAATCTTTGAATTCTATGTGAATCAGATAGTACCTCCTGCAAATTCACTTCTTCTTCCGGTAGTTCTTCCGTCACTTCATTGTACACTAATGTTTCAGATTCACTTTTTTCAGCTGTATCTGATACGGAAAGAATGAGTACTTCAGTCAAAAACACTGAAAAGTCTTCTATTCTAAGCAACATACTTTTTAGATGCACATCTAGCGAGGATTCATTAATTAATTCTTCTAGTTTATTACGTATTAAATGTCGTTGCATTCCCGTAGATTCATTGTTTACAAATTCAACAATCTTACTTATATCCTCATTTTTGGGTATCACTTTTCCTGTCTTCCATTTAGAAACTAGAGAAACATTCTTTAATAAGTATGCATCCGCAAAATAGTTAGTACTTTTATTCAAGATTTTAAATATTGTCTCTAATAAAGGTTTTATAGAAAAAAGTGTGTTTGCCATTACATCCTCCAAAACTTTGTCTTCATTTTCTTTTGAAAAATTACTTTGCGTACTTATTTTACCATATTTTCCAAATTCAGTACAAGGTTATGCACCTATCGCTTTTATATTCCCTAATAGTACTTAATTTTTCATTAATCATTCTAACTATTTCATATATATATCAATAAGTATGGCTGGTCCTAATCCATAAAACATGTAAAATACTTTTAAATAAAACCAAGTTCCTTTTTACTTTAGCAAACATATAATTCAAAAGAGGTGATCAAACAATGAGCAGCATAAAATTGCCAATCTCAAACAATGATACAGACACTTCATTTCCTTCAATAAAAAATAATCCATACATAATCTTTCTGGATATTAATTTGACCAACGACGATTGGGATGGTATTTATTTAAAGAAGGAACTGTTTATAAAACACATAAACTCAAAAACCATTATGCTCACGGGTGTTTATACTACGAAAGAATCTGTCCTTTCCCCAGTTACTACTACGATTAATGAAAACATTTCTACAAAAATCAAACAACTATCAGATGTTAGTCCTAATTATATTCTTGCTGATGCTTATAGAAAAGAAAAAACCAATAGTCTTCTACACTCTTTAACTAGCCATCAATTAATGCATGTAAAGTTAATATTTGATAACAAATGTCGTTCTCAGATTTCTAGTGAGTTAAATATTGAACTAAGTACTGTAAAAAAGAATTTGACTCGTATTTATAAACTACTCAATGTAAAATCAAGATATCAGCTCGTAGAAACGTTCGATAAAGAGTATGTAGAACATTTATTAAAGATGAAGATGAAGAAATAGTATAAAAATCCAGAAACACCAGTTAACAATGGCATTTCTGGATTTTCTATTATTTCAATAATTCAGGTATATAACCTCTATAAATTATCTCCAAAATCCGCTTTAAACTTTGAAACTAATTCAGTCTGCCAATCTGAAACTGTTGACAGTTTTCCAAAGAAGAAACGTAATATTGGGGGCTCTTCCACAAAGGTTAGCCCACCAACCAATTTACGGTTTTCATATAGCCAGCGAACACGATCAATAGCATAATTGACTTGTGAAAGAGTAAATACGCGTCTGGGCATTGCCAATCTTAAAAGTTCCATGTTAGAGAATGTTTCATTTCCATTTTCATCTCTCTGCTCAGAAATTGTACCTCTTTCCATTCCACGCACACCACTTACTAAGTAAAGTGCCGAAGCAAGTGCACCTGCAGGATATTGGCTTTGAGGTACATGTGAAAGAAATTCCATAGCATTTATATGACATCCCAAACCACCTGCCGGAGTTACGACGGGTACACCATGCTTTTTTAATTCATTCACCATGTATTCAATAAACTGAGGTCCTTGATTAATCATATTCTCATCCATAGTTTCATCAAGACCTACTGTTATTGCTTCCATTTCACGAACAGACATACCTCCATATGTTAAAAAACCTTCATAAAGCGTTACTAGCTCACGAAGTTTTAAATATACATCCTTATTATTTGTGCAAATTCCGCCCCCACGAGCACATCCAAGCTTACGTGCAGAAAAATAAATTACGTCGGATAAATCGGCCATAGCACGGGTTATTTCTCTTATGCTCATATTTTTACAAGCTTCTTCACGGGTTTTAATAAAATACAGATTATCTGCTAATAGACTTGCATCCAGTACTAACATAATGTCAAAATCTTTACAAACAGTATGAACTTCTTTCATATTTTGAAGTGAGAAAGGCTGTCCGCCTATAAGATTTGTTCCTGCTTCCAAACGAACATAAGCAATTTTATCAGGGCCATGCTTTGCAATTATTGCTTTTAGCTTATTAACATCCATATTGCCCTTAAAAGGATATTCGCTGGTAACATTTAAACCTTCATCAATAATTATTTCTTCTACTGTACCACCATTTAAATAAACATGAGCTTTTGAAGTCGTAAAGTGATAATTCATAGGAATTATTGAGCCTTGCTTCACAAATCCCTGAGAAAGAATATTTTCACAGGCTCTTCCCTGATGTGCAGGAAGAAAATACTTTTTTCCAAAAATTTCTGTGATTTTGCTTTCCAGTTTTGAAAAAGTCTCAGAACCAGCGTAACTGTCATCGGCCTCCATCATAGCAGCCAACTGCTTATCACTCATTGCATTTACACCGCTGTCAGTAAGCATGTCCATAAAAACATCACGGTTTTTTAATAAGAACGTATTATTTCCTGCTTCTTTAATAGCTTCCAATCGACGTTCAATAGACACAAGATTCAATTTTTGTACAATTCGTACCTTATGCATTTCTAGAGGTACATTTTCACCGTAATAAAACTTTACATTAGACATTCACTAATCACTCCTGTTTATTTTTTTATAAATCTTTTTAGCTTGATTTATAAAGCAGAAGTAAAAAATAAATCATTTGAAAGGAAATACTCTATATATAGGATATTTCAAAGAAAAGTTTTCTTTATTTCAATTTGTACAACTAAAATAACAGCGAAGTAAAATTAACTGCAATTCATATGAACATAATTTGCTAAAAACATAAAGCTTAACTTAAATGACTTTTCTACCATGCTACCATACTACCAAGCTATCTGTATATTTTATAATATTTTGTAAAATTATTCAATACCACGTTTATATTTACATTTTAGGTAAAATATAATTACATAATATTAGCGACTTTCTTTAACAAACATATCAAAGTAATGAACAACATAATATATTTATTTAGTTGACGTCATATAAATAGGAAAAAGGCTTCCTTTTTAGAAGAAGCCTTTTTCTATTCACTATAAAAATAAATCAAGTTCATTTAATTAAAATTCAAAAACGTTTTCTGTGTAAAAGAACCTAATCCAGTCTATGCTAGTTTTTCTAGGACCTTACACCACCCCAAGATATTACCCACACTTACTATACCCGCAGCTCCTGCAAATAACACAACCGCCTTCATGCTCCAGTGCCTTACCACACTCCGGGCATTCAGCACTTACAAAATCTACATCATTTTCTGGGTTTGAGCATACTGCATTCATTGTACAGCTGCTGCATTGTGAGTCGCAATCACTTGCTTCAGTATGAGCAGTTCTGGCAGAAGGCTTTTGTAGTAAACTGTATTCTGTTGTTGCACATATTTCGCCTGCTACGTCCTCGTCTTTGTTGCTCTGGATTTTGGCAACTTTCTCAATAAGCCTGCCTATTGCATCCGGACAGGACAAAACCTTCAAGCCCTTCTGGCGTATAGTAGACGGACACCTTATACCTTTTAGCTGTTCAACAATTGATTTAACATCCATACCTGAACGTAATGCTACCGATACTAAACGGCTTGTAGCTTCTGATTGCGAAGGACAGCCTCCTGCACGTCCTGTATTTGTGAATACCTCGCAAATACCATTTTCATCGTAGTTTACAGTAATGTACAGATTTCCGCAGCCTATTCCCACTTTTTCTGTAAAGCCTGTTGTAATGTCTGGTCTTGGCCTTGGTTCTATTTTACCGGGCATATTATTAACTGCACAAGCATCACAGTAAATATTCTCTTCGGCTGGCTCCTTGTCAGCAGCTTTTTCCTTACCTTTAACTTTCCCAATATTGAGAACCTGCAGGTCGCGGCTTCCGTCTCTGTAAATTGTTACACCTTTGCACTGAGTCTTGTAAGCCAGAGTGAATACCTCTCTAACATCATCAGTAGTTGCATCATGACTTAAATTAACTGTCTTGGAAACCGCATTGTCTGTATGACGCTGGAATGCCGCCTGCATTTTTACATGCCATTCGGGAAGTACATCATGTGCAGTAACAAATATATCCTGAACATTCTTTGGTACTTCATTCATATTTTTAACAGTTCCAACCTTGGCAATTTTCTTCATAAGTTCGTCTGAATAGAAGTTCCCTGAAAGTGCAGCAGCTTTGAATACAGGGTTAACCTCCACCAATTCACTGTTGTCCATAACATTTCTGATATATGAAATTGCAAAAATCGGCTCAATTCCGCTTGAAACACCGGCTATTAAACTCAATGTACCAGTTGGTGCAATAGTGGTAGTAGTGGCATTTCTCATCTTTATACCTTTTTGGGCATATATACTGTCCTCATAAAAAGGAAAAACACCCTTCAATTCAGCCAAATCCTGTGAAGCTTTCTTTGCAATGTCACTGATAAATGACATAACCTTGTCTGCTAAATCAATTGCAGTTTGAGAATTGTATGCTATTCCCAGTGCACAAAGTGTATCTGCCCATCCCATAACACCAAGGCCTATTTTTCTGGTACCTCTTGTCATTTTATCAATTTCAGGCAAAGGATATTTGTTAACCTCTATTACATTATCCAGAAAACGAACAGCTTTTCTAACCGTTTTTTCTAATTTATCAAAATCAATTGTTTTATGTGAATCATCCATCATATTATATAGGTTTATTGAGCCAAGATTACATGCCTCATAAGGCAGCAATGGCTGCTCACCGCATGGATTGGTACTTTCTATTTCTCCAAGCTTAGGAGTTACATTATCCCGGTTAAGTCTGTCTAGGAAAATTATACCAGGCTCTCCGTTTTTCCAAGCCATTTCAACAATTACATTAAAAACTTCTTTAGCATTAAGTTTTGCAACAGGCTTCTTTGATTTAGGATCCAAAAGCTCATATTCCAGATTGTGTTCTACAGCATTCATGAAATCTTCAGTAATTCCAACACTTAAATTAAAATTAGTTATTTCTGAATTATCACTTTTGCAGGAAATGAACTCCATAATATCAGGGTGATCAATTCTTAAAATACCCATGTTGGCACCGCGTCTGGTTCCCCCTTGTTTTACCGCTTCTGTTGCGGCATTAAAAACCTTCATAAAACTTATAGGGCCGCTTGCAACGCCGCCAGTTGAATTTACAGTTGATCCTTTTGCACGGAGTCTAGAAAAGCTGAAACCAGTTCCTCCGCCACTTTTATGTATTAATGCAGCATTTTTTATAGATTCAAAAATGCCTTCCATTGTGTCTTCTACAGGAAGAACAAAACAAGCACTTAACTGACCTAAAGGTCTTCCAGCATTCATCAAAGTAGGTGAATTAGGTAAAAATTCAAGATTAGCCATCATATCATAAAATTCCTGTTCAATTGCCGCCAATCCTTTTTCATCAGTATACTTAGCATCTGCAGAGGCTATTGCCTTTGCAACACGATGAAACATTCCTTCACAGTCCTCAAGTAAATTTCCGTTTTCGTCTTTCTCAAGATATCTTTTCTCCAATACTTTGATGGCATTCTCCGATAACTTCATCAATAAATCCCCTCTCATTTGTCTATATTTTGTATTTTACTCTTCAAAAGACACTACATATTGTATCACTTAAATTACACATATTCAATACAGATAAATATTTCTGAATTTATAAAAAAAACGCCTAGCCCCATTAATTAAATGAAGCAAGGCATTTTTTTCAAGGGAAATAATTATTTTTCTTTTTCAAAATATGATTCCTGATATTTATTACTTGGATCCCAAAGTATCCATTCTTCATACCCGGCATCGTAAATTGCCTTGATTTGCTGTCTGATCTGTTCCGTACCATAAGTCTGGAAATAACCTGCTGGCAGATATTTCGCAGTAAACGCCTGTATATATGGTCTTAATTTTGCCTTGTAGTTCGTAGTTTCAGATATTTTCTTCTTTGCTGATAACAAAGAATTGTAAACTACACCATAAGGATCCATATCCGGTTTGGTATAAGTAACCCCATTAATCTTCTGACCTACGCCATTACCCATTATTCCTTTTGGTGAATTATTTGCATAGTGTGACGGGTAAATCATTGGGCTTATGCAGTATATATCTTTTCCAACTTCCTGGAATCTCTGTCCAATACTTTCTCCATCTAATTTACTTTCAATAATTATTGCAAACACGTCTGCTGAAACAGGTATTCCCAACTCCTGATGAAGTTCTTTTTCAGATTTTGCAAGGAATTCGTTTATTGCTTCGGCCTTTTCAGGAACATTTGCACCATAACTAATGGATTTTTTACTTCCTGTAGGGAATCTTACATAGTCAAACTGAATTTCATCAAAACCGTATGATATAGCTTCTTTTGCGATTGCTAAATTGTAATCCCAAACCTCTTCCATATAAGGGTTTGTCCAAGGGGTTGAACCGTTTTCCAGCCATAGTTTTCCAGTTGGAGTCTTTACCCCCAGGTCTGCTCTGTTTTTGGCCAGAACAGGGTCTTTGAAAACAACTATTCTGCCTATTACATATATTCCATTGTCATGGAATTTTTTTACAACATCTTTAGGATTATAGTATTTTACTTGCTTGCCATATTTTTTAACCAAATCAAGGTTTGTGCTATAATTTACCGCACCATCTTCCTTGACATCAATAACCACAGTATTCAACTCAGAATTTTTCGCCATATTTATAATTTTATCAACTTTTGCCGAAGAACCAGCAGAAGGCCCTGTAAGGTATACGGCCTTAACTTTTGCTTTTTCAATACTTGGCGATAATTGTAACCCTTCGGATTGAGGTACTTGCTCTTCTTTTGTAGAATCTGAGGCTGCTGTAGAATTTGCAGCTGTCGAATCTGAAGGCTTTGTCTCAGTACTTACAGCAGATGAAGGAGTTGTGCTTGTACTTGCGCTTGTGCTTTGAGGGTCTTTTGTCCCGTTTTCATTACATCCTGTAAGAAAAAATGAACCTGCTGCAACGGTCATACTTAGAAAAAGAGATGTAAATAAAACCTTAATGTTTTTCCTGTTTTTCATTTAGAAGTTCCCCATTCCCCATGTTTTTTGTGATATTATGTAGTATAATCATGAATTGATATTTTCAATCAGATACATTGAGATTATACAGAATCCGGGTAATAAAATCAAACCTATTTACAACATATTTGTAATATATATAACGGAAATATTTGCCAAAATAAAAAAAGACCTAATCTCCATGTAGGAAATCAAGTCTTTATAAAATTTACTAATTAAATTAATTGAGCTTATTTGGATTGACAATTCTTACTTCAAGAGGGTTAAGAGAATTTCCATTAATATCTGTTGTTATTGGCTTTTCGCTGCTTCCATAACCATCTGCGTACAAGCCTAAATTAAGCTGGTATATAGCTCCATAGTAATCCTCTACATCATCATCCTTATATGTGGATACTTTGGGGCTAAACTCAATTTTCACCACATCTCCTGCATCATAACTTCCGTTTACTTCTATGTCAATCATATATTTATCTTTTACTTTAATGACTTTTTTAGTTATTTTATTATCATTAACCTTTAAAAACTCAGTAGAATCTTTTTTCTTTACAGTAACCTTTATATTTTTGCTGACCAATTCCAAGAAAAATGGTTTTTCATTGATATTCTTTTTATTTGTAACATCAGTATTCATAACCATTCCTGGATTTGAAGTTCTGTTTTTGAACTGTAACTCAAAAGAAACAGGTATATACGAGCCCAGTACAAACTCAAGATTTGGGTTTCTTGAATTATTTATTATGTCATACGATACAAAACCCAGTTCTGTTTCAACAAAAGGATACATTACAACATCTGCAATGTTAGAGTAAGGACCTTTTACACCGTTTGCAACGGCAACTACCTTATAATAGTATTTTACTCCTCTGTTGTTTGTGGTTTTAGGAATAGAATTATCCAAAAAGGATATTTCTGTTATTCCTTCTTTAATGATTTCGTATGGCCCATTAGGGCTATTAGACCTTAATACGCTATAGGTTTGAGCCCCTTGAGCAGGATTCCACCGCAGCTGAACAGCTTCTCCCGCCCGAGCCGCCTTTAAGTTTGAAGGAGCAGCAGGGGGTACAGCAATAGTTATTTCTCTTGATTTTGCACCCTCATAGCCATCTTTTATGGCCGAAACAAAATACTTATATACCTTTCCGTATTCAACCTTATTGTCAGTATATTTATTATCTATAGAAAGAACTGTTGTCTGTATTCCGTCGCTCACTCTATACAGCCTGTATCCCGAGGCAGTATCTACCGGGTCCCATGAAAGGTTAATTGTGTTTTTGTTTACAGTACCTTTCAGATTCTGAGGTGCACCCAGTCCCACTACAACCTTCACAGGCTCAGATTTTGCACTCTCTCCTGCCTCATTCCAAGCACTTACACTGAATTTGTATTCACCAAATTGCAAGTTAGGCACGGTGTATGAATTATCTTTTACATTAATTATTGTGGTATTGCCTTCCCAGTCTGTTTGATAAATCTTATATCCCTGTGCTTCAGGAATACTGTCCCATGTAAGTACTACACTATTGTCATTATTCAAATCTATATTAAGATTTATCGGAGTCCTGGGAATATCAATTTTTCCGTCAACAAACAGCTGAGAGTTTGGGACTACTTCTTTTGCTTTTCGCGGATTACTCCATAAAAGTTTTGCAACGGCATCGTACTCATTTTCATAGTATTCCATTCTAATTCTGTACTTTTTGCCCTTTTCCATTTGTACTGACTTTGAACTATTCTCTGTTTCAGAATGCTTTTGCCAGTTTGAAATCAAAAGCTCGTTTGTATCAAATCTGCCATTTCTGTTTAAATCAATCCATAGTTTCACTCCGTCGTCTGTTATGGTATAGAATGTATAGTTCTCGTCGAACTCCGGCATAATATACCCTGACCAAATCACTGAATAGTGGTCAGCATTGACTTTCGGATCAGGCGCCCTATTGCCCCATCTGTAGTAAAGTTCTGCATTATCTTTTGTAAAATCAATTTTAGGGTCAATTCTGGACATTGCAAGTTCCGTATTTTCCATTATATAATTTGTGGTAAAATTGCTTTCCAAATCATAGCCATAGTTTGTTAAACTACTACCATCAATAGTTTTCCAGTTATTATATTCCGCATACAACCCATTAACCGTCAGAATCAAGGCAGTGGCAGAAGCTTCATTTGAAAATGGTCCCAACTTCTCTCCATTCTCTGAAACAGCCTGCACCTTATATGTATAGGTTTTTCCAGGCAAAACGTTATTGTCAATAATGGAGCTGTCAGATAACAACTGAGGAAGCGGAAGAAAATCAGTATCACCAGGACCTTTTCTCCACAATTTGTAACCTTCCGCACCATTTACCTCATCCCAGCTTACCAATATGCCATCTCTTTTAGCAATTGCCCGAAGGGTTTGAGGCGCCACAAGCTCTTTCCCCGGTTCTTTTCCCCATATAAGTTCACCATCATAATATACTGTAACTCTTTCCCAATCCACTTCTTCTCCGGGATTAAATGAGTAGTGATTAGCCTGTTTAAATTTTCTCAGTTCAGACGTATCTCCAGTGGTTTGAGCTATAAATTCCTTTACTATTTCAAGCTCAATATCAGCATGTGAAGTATTATTGCCTGATTTCCCACTAAGCTCATAATTCTTTGAACTGACAGTATAGTCCTTGGCCCAGTTCCACCACCATCTGTGTTTCTCATTATCAGAAGAACAATTGCTGCCTCCAATATTAATATTTTTTACTAAAATATCATCCAGCCAGTTTACATCACTCTTTATAAAAATGTCATTCCATAAACTGCTATGATACCGTAAAAATTTATACAAATAATTCGTGTAACTTGATACGTTATCTTTTGACGGAAAACCGATTTCAATAAAACAGTTGGTTTCAGGTGTTGAATACTCACCCATATTAATAAATACTGATGGTAGGGTTTGTATAACATCTTCATATGGATTTGACCGGCTAGACTGGTAATTATAAATTTTTCCCTCTACTTTTTCAGTTTTAGGAGCAACCTTGTTTAAGTCACCATCCATGTTAAAGTAGTAATGTATTCTTACTTTATTTAAATCAATATTATTACTACCCTCGTTATACAGCTTTAACACCGAATGAATTCTATCCTTAGACGAAAACTCAGAAGGATTAGTTGGATAACTTTTTTCAGTAAGTCTAATCTGTATTTTATTTTCTGCAGGCTGTCTCACTATAGTGCATCCCAAATCAGAGAAGTTCATCCATTTTACATAACCGTAGATATCCATGGAGCCATGACTTTTTATAGTTCTGTTTGATAGCAATCCGGAGCCAAATGAATACTCTCTGTTTGATTTATCAATGTTTTTATAGGCAGAAAACTCATATATTTTCAAACCCAGTTCTTTTCCAGACTTGTTTGTAAACCTAAGCACAAGTTGGTTATTTCCACTAAGAGTTATAACAGAATCACTGGTATTTGTGATTTTCACCTTGATATACTGGAAAATACCATTATCATAGTTGTAATCACTACAGGAATTATTATCAGGAAACCAATCCTCGTATCCGTGGCTCAATATAACATCTGTAAACCAGACAAATATTGAATCAACCTTTTGAATTTCTACAGTCAACCTTTGGTCGCCAGATAGTGTATTTGATTCTTCTGTGTATGTATTACTTTCAGCCAGAACTGTCTGTGGAATCATTAGCCCAATCATAATGATAAGAGCCATCAAGACACATAGTGCTTTCTTGAACATTAGCATCAACCTCCATGCAATTATTTTATTTTTCTTCCTTCCATGAAGTTATCTTTATATTTTTAACATTTGGTTTTTTAATTGTCTTTATAGATGAATTACTTAAAATAATCTCCGACGCATTGTAATTAAACAGTCTCCCTGCATCGGGTTCTTCACTCAAAAGTATATCTACGACATTTTCATCATAAGAAATATCTGCTCCTCCAAGAAATACTATATTACCCTCTGCAATTAATATCCCTTTGAATTTAGTCCCTGCCCCTACATATATATCACCTGCAGAATAGATAATCCCTTGCAAATATCCGTCCTCTCTTGGAATATCTACACTGTTTACCTGCCCTCCTGATAAAACAACATTATGGCTGCTGTTAAGTAAAAAAATTCCTGATTTGGAAACTACTATTTCATCCGGCCTTACTTCTGTATTAATAAGTCCTTTTTTTTCGCTGGCACTTCCGTTATCCGTCAGGCTCTTAGCAGGCTTTACATCCATTACCTGTTCAAACTCCTGTACAAATAAATT
This sequence comes from Ruminiclostridium josui JCM 17888, assembly GCF_000526495.1. Lineage (NCBI taxonomy): Bacteria > Bacillati > Bacillota > Clostridia > Eubacteriales > Oscillospiraceae > Ruminiclostridium > Ruminiclostridium josui. The sequence goes on from NZ_JAGE01000001.1 coordinate 661,155, forward strand.
CATGTTATTTCTATATAAAAGAGACCTCATACCTTTTTCAATATAGTACTGTTCGTTACCCGTCTCCGTAAATCCACCATATGGTCCATAAACCGTATCGTTGGCGGCAACAGCTCCAAAGCACCAGCCTTTAACTTTATCTGTTTTTCTAATATCATTGCCATCACTATCTTTTTCATAATATGCTATTTTGATATCTCCTGAATTTAGGTAAGAATAATATCCCACATCATCCTTCCAAAAGTTATCCCATATCCATTTAAAGTGCATAGCTCTGTCAAGTATGTTGAACAAAGGCCTTGTTTGACTTCCCATCATCATTTGTACTGTGGTAGACTCATCAGACTGACTTTCGTTCTTGGACTTATAATTAAACCCTGCACTAATAAGTTTTTGCTGTTCTATAGGGTCATTTACATATATATAATCATCAGCGTCCGGCACGCCGTTTTTATCACGGGTATTGTCAAATAAATAAAATATATTTCCGGGGAATTCCTCCTTTGACGGAACTTCAATGTCATCCCACATACGGAATGCTTCTGCCGGTAAACTTCCCGATTTCAGTACTGATATTCCTGAAAAGTACATTTTATTGTCAGTAATATTTTTATATTCGTTAAAGTACGTTGTTCCTCCAATATAAAGACTTCCGTTTATATTAAGGTTTGAGTCCCCCGAAACTATAACTGCACTGGAAGTATCATACCCAGAGGCTGAATCCCCTGGATTCAGCCCTACAATCATACCCTCCCCGGCTTCTCCTCCATCCCACTTACCTATATTTACAGTGGAATTATTTGAATCAATTCGTAAATCATCAGTTAAGATAACATTCTTCAAGTTAACTTCACTTGAATGAGCCTTATTTTCTACTTTTACACTTCTGGCATAAACATCTCCTTTTTGAATGTTTATTTTTGATGGTGAGTTTGCATTACTATACAGAGTATGAATATATGCTGCGGTAATTGCATTACCTTCTTGAATATTAAAAGAGCCCGGGAGATTTGTGAAATCAAAATCAGACATACTGGGTATAGCATCTATTATGCTATTTTTAATGCTTTTGTTATCATGTCCCAAATTGGTATCATTCCAAGTATCTCTTGTCATCCCTGCCATAAAACCGCCATATTTATAACCATCAGCATTATAGTCAATATCAGTACCGTTTGTGGTTGGGATATATCCAAAGCAAATAGCATTTCCCTTCTCAATGTTAACGGTTCCGCTAACCGAAATAATATTTTTTCGTGCCACAATAGCTTTATTTTTAAGTATTTCAGGTTTGTTGTCCTTATTGACCTTAACCTTTGTAAGTTTGCTGTAAATAATTGGTATTTCAGAATTGTCATTTACTGATTCAGTTAAAAGACTAAACTCTGCTAAAATGCTTCTTTTGTAAGTATACTTGCCTGACTTGTATTCTCCCGTTGATTTTACGGTGATTGAGGAAATTTCATTTATCTGAAGTGTGGTATCAACTATAGACGAATAAAATTTTTCAGATTTATTGGGACGTATTAAGCTGTAAAAAAAGCTTCCATCATTTATTATAACATCTTTTCCCTCTTTAGTAACAATATGTTGGACACCATGGGTTATAGTACTGTCCCATTCTCCTCCGGCAGCTGTCTGCTGTTCAATCCAATCCAGCAATAATTTAAAAAATTGATATTTATATTCAGCTTCATAAATATCATTTAGTTCTTTCTCTTTCAATACCTTAATATTATTAGAATCAGTAGTATCAATTATTTCGTTGAAAACAGGCAATCTGTCATCAATAGCCTTTTTAATCACTTGGCTGGAAGTTACCCTTGCTTCATCTTGTATTTTTCCTACTTGCGTATCCAGCTTTTGAGCAACTTTTTCGGCACCTGCCTGAGCAGCAAACAAAGCTTTGCTTCTGTCAGATGTTACAGTACTCATAACAAGTTCTGAACCTGTAAGTGCCATAACAGCCAAAGCAGTAGCAGATAAAACAAACACTAAGAATAAAACCATAGCCAAAGAAGAACCATTACTGTTTTTAAAATAACCCCTTATTTTACACATTGTAATCACCTGCTACTTCTTTACATAGGATGAGGCTGTATAAATAACTGTGCCATCTTTTTTTCTGATTTCAACTACTATTTTGAGAAGTTCATTCATCCAACCACTATAATCAAAAGCCTTTGTTTCCATGTAATTAATTTCATATTCCATCTTGCTACTTTTATTAACAAAGCAAACTCCTGGTTCCAACTCTTTGCCATCAGTTACATATGCCTTAAGATTAACCTCCTGATTGCTGTAAGTAAAAACCTTAATCTGCTCATCAGAGTTGGGCTTACCATCATCATTTTTGCAACTTAACTTAAGCTTTATATAATCCTGACTGACCGGTGTAAATTCTAATAAACTAACAGGTGAACTTTTGCCTATACCACATTTGAAACTAGAGCCATTTTTATCAAACTCCATAATTAGTTTCTCAATACGGCAATTAAACCCTGAATCAATTTTCATACTGCTTGGACCTATGGCTCCATGAAGTACTCTCAATTCAATCATAGGTATCTCATTATCCCCACTAGTGCCCTGTTCAATAATGAGCTCCAAATCAGGGTTATCTGCTTCAGAGTAATCATATGTATAATCTGTTGTAGGCGTTAACTGACCCTTTTCTACGTTTACAATCTTGTAGTATGGTTGCAGCGTTGTGCTAACCGCCTCTTTAAAAGGCTCTATGTCAAACGGTAAGTAACTGTCCCCGGTACTTCTAAGGTTCTTTTTAGACTTTACTTCATCCATCACCATTTGTGCTATGGAAGCCGCTTTAATCTTTTGCTCCGAATCCCTGTTATAGTAATAGGAAGACAGGGTTATACTCAGCAAAGGTCCTGCAATTACCGCCAGTAAAATTACTGCAGCCAATACTTCTATAAAGGTTTCGCCATTTTCATTTTTAAGCAGCTTTTTGAGTTTAAGCATAAAAATCACCTGCTATTATTGCCTAATAACATTTCCAACTGTTTTCCCAATTTCAACTCTGGGCAAACTGGAATCATCCATGAAAATCTGATAAACAAGTTGCTTATCCGAATTATTAATTATATTTAGTTTTACACCTGAATTGTCGTTCTCATCTCGCCTCTCAGAAGAAATAATAACAAGCTTTAAATCCTCTCCCACCGGAACAAATTCCATAGTCTGCCTGTATTCCTTATCAGGGTAACTTTCATGGTCTGTTTTAAATTTACAGAAATATTTACCGTTTTTCTGCTCAATAAATATTTCAGCATTTTCTATACCCTTGTTGTCACCATAAACTACCGAGTAGGAATTTTCCGGTAACGCCGGGTTTTTACAGTTAATTGATACACTTGGAGCAAGCCCACCTCCGAAGTGAGATGCTACTACAGAAAAATCATACATACTGGGAATATTTTCATCCAACTGACTTTTAGCTTTATCTTCAACATTGTTGTTAGTATTGCTAATATTCTTATCTTTTGTATATCCGGGTTGCCCTAACGGATTAAATCCATTATATGCTTTAAAAATATCTTTTTTTCCGTTAGCGGGAATCGGAGCCCATTTGCCATCTTCAAGCATATAATATTCGCCTGCTCCTTTATCCAAAATTCCGTAAAATACTATATCAGCACTCAGCTTTAAGTTTTGCTTATTTTTATCATTCTGGTTGCTGCCCTGTCCGGGTAAAATACTAACCGCTTTACATAGCGCCTTGTTTTTGAGCTTTGAAATCTTATCAAAATAGGCTTTTATTTGCTCATTACTTCCAGTGGCCTCAAGTTTAACAGATACACCGTAGCTTTTGCCATCCGGCATAGCATAATCATCTGCACTGCTTTTTTTACTTTTAAGTCCCCAAAGATAAAAGTAATTTCTGATATCAGACAATATTCCATTACCTAACTTACTTCCATCTCCATTTTCTAAAATATCATTATCATTAACCTTATCCCCATGTCTATCGGCTTCTTTTTGAGTAGTATCCTTGTCTTCTGACGAAGAATCATCCTCTGAATCTGCCTTACCTCCATCAATCCCACTTATAGAGCTGAAAGAAATTGACTTTACTTCCAGTCCGGCCTCACTTGTTAAATTATCCATAAGCACCAGAAGCTCATCACTGTCAATACTTGGCGGATAAGTTTCTCTCAAGTCCCACAGCTTTTTAGAGAGTATCTTGATATCTCCGTCAATTCTGTTTACCTTTGCCTTATAAGCCATATTTATGGCATAGGAGTCATTTAATGTTGCAATGTCCGTTTTAAGTTGGCTGATGGAAGCTAACTTTGGCAACAATAAGAACTTCAGAAAACCAACAGTAAATACCACAACTCCCAAAGCAATTAGTAGTTTTTTATCACGTTGAGTTAACGTCATATGTATCTCCACTTCTTTCATAGTTTATCAAATAATCACTCAAACTGAATCAAAACTATTTACGAACTTTCTATTACAATAAAGGATTTAAGTATACGGTCAATTGTTCTTGCCTTAACATCAAAACTATTAGGCTCGCTTTTATATTTAACTATGAAGCCCTTGTTGTCCTTGACTAGGCAAAGCTCTAAATATTTATATCTGGTTCCCTTTTCATCTCCCAGATACATTACTTTGTAAGCTTCCTCTCCTGAGCTTTTAGTCTTGGAAGTATATATTTCATCAAATCCTTCCAGCTCATTTTTTAATTTATTAATTCTCTTATCAGTAAATTTCTTTGATGTAAGTTCAGTAGAAATGACAGTGATTTCAAGAGAATCTGCATCTCTAGAAGTCAATCTATTATTTGCTGTAAACAAAACATTATCATTTTTATCTGCTTTTTTACTCCAGTCAGGCTCATAACAAATCCTGAACCCGTTATTCCAGCTATTATATATAATAAGGTCGCTTTTCTTTATACCATTTAAGGTAACTTCAAAAGTAGTACCGTTATTTACTTGATTATTTGAAATATTTGATAAAACAACACTATTAAAATAATCATCATCCATAAGATTTCTTAAAAAAGAAGCCAAGGTGTTCTCATCCGTTGAAACGCCCTTTAAAACAACTTTTGCATCTGATTCGTTATTTCCCGTTGATGCAAAATTCTGGATAAAAAGCTTCTCAGGGCATGCATTTTCGATTGCATTAACAATACCCAAAATATCAAGACGATTAGAGGATAGTCTCTTTCCTTCAGCTTCCCTTACTTCTACTGCTTTTTTTAGAGAATTGAACTCATTCACGGTTTCAACATAGCTATTCGTACTATTTACCTTCTTTTCAAGTTCTTGTTTATTATTACGCAAATTGTTTTCATAAATTGTAGGAACTATATATGCAGCGGCAACTATAATGCCTATACAAATTATAAGGATAGAGAGATATGTCTTTTTAACTTTATTCTTTTTGTCAACAATCAAACTTTTAGGAATAAGATTTAAGTCTTTCAAATACTATCCCACCCTTGCATGTATATTTTATCTACTCTTCTATATTGGGGAATCTGTAGCTGCTTTCAACCTCTACAATTCCGCTTTTGCCGCAAGATACCCTGACTTGAACTCTTAATTGGTCATTATCGTTAAAATTATTTTTTATAATTTTTTGAAGATAAAAATCTATTATTTTAATTTCTTTTCCTGAAGAAGATTTTTCATTAATCCTCTTACCGTTATATTTAATCACACCTCCGCTACTATCCGTTTCATACAAGTACTCTGTGATTCCATTACCAGAAGGAATACTTATACTGCATCCATCTGGAAGTATATCTTTAATAACTACTTCACTGCATTTTGAATTTGACTTTCCCAAATCACCTATTATGCCATTGAAGTTTATTCCATCGCCATACAGAACTTCTCTTGCTACTTGCTGAGCAGCCGCTTTGTCAGCCTCTACCACACATTTGGTATAAGTAGTAGTAAAAATAAATGATAGTGGTACCATTAGTATAAGCAAAATCGTTACTGCCCCGATTACCTCTGTTAAGGTAACACCCTTTTCACTTTTAATATTCAATAATGCCCCTCCTCACCATGTCCCTTAATACGAGAAGGTCTATTTAAATGTCCTGTTCAAACACCCTACGGCGTTAATCAAAATAGGATAGTCCTTGTCAAAAGCTTCTTTTCCTTTATGCCCTTTATAATCAATTTCTTTTAATAAAGGAAAGGGTAAAACCGGCATATTGAAAGTACTTGAAAAGTACTCTGTAATACCTGTCAGTTTACTGCCACCGCCATAAATGTAAATTTTTTCTACATTGTTTGAATTATCTCTGGAATTATAGAATTCAAAAAACCTGTTTAAATCAGATATTATGCCGTCAAGTGCCCCTTTAATAACCTCGCCTAAATCATTAAATCTATCTTCCGAATCAGACTGACTGTTAAACCCTTTAAAAGACTTTTTAAGTTCCTCAGCAGCTTTAAATTCCAGATTGTATTTATTTGCAATAATGCTGTCAACCTCTGATACACCATTTAATAAAATCCTGCTGAATTTTAAAATGTTATTTCTGAAAAAACATACTCTAGAAGTATCCCTTCCTATATCAACCACAGCATATTCTTCTGCAGCTTCGTCATTAGACAGGGGTAAAAAAGATAAAAGCTTCAGAACACAATTAGATGGAATATCTATAGCTGCTAATTGCTGTTTTAAAAGCTTTGCCAGATTAATATAAGTCTCAATTTGCTTATTAGGAGCAGCTACAACCAACACACGAATCTGCTCTCCTATATTCTCCATAACCTTAAAATCAACGGTATAATCCTTTAAATCCACAGGAAAATACTGCTGGGCCTCAAATTCAAGCATCTTCTCAATTTCCTGTTCCGTTGATTTTGGCAGTATTATATCTCTTGTAATAACTCCCGTTCCAGTAACAGTCATTACAAGAGCCCCGCCTCGTATTTTGTGAGTTTTAATAGCATCAGAAATAGCCGCAGCCACCGTATCCGCATCAAATATCATACCGTCATTAATGCACTCAACGGGTGTATTAATGATAGCATATTCATTTATTAATATATTTTTCTTACTTGCGGAGCCGCAGACAATTTTAATAGTGTCATTCCCTATATCCAACGCCAAAAGATTTTTTCCAATCATATCTTTCGCCTCAATATTTCGATTTATATATCTATTTGAGTAAGGTCATGTATTGTTCCAGTAAATTCCATCCGTATAGAATTGTTATAAAAGTCCCAATTGCTATATATGGCCCAAATGCAATAGTGGACTTTCTGTTATTCTTTTTTAGTATAATGAGTAAAACACATCCGATAGCCGCTGCAAAGACAGAAAGCATTAAACTGATAATTGTCATACGCCACCCAAGGAAAAGGCCAATAACCGCAAAAAGCTTTATATCACCCATTCCCATAGCATCATCACTCTTGTAAACAAGCATTCCCACAAGGGAAACAATTAACAGAAAGCTTGTACCCACAGCAAAACCCAATATAGGGTTAAACCATACTCTGTCTCCAAAGATATACACCGGATAAAATAAATTGTATAAAAATAAAGCTGAACCGCTTATTAAACCTGTAATAATAAACCCATTTGGAATTATTCTGTACTCTGCATCTATGAAAGCAATGCAAATAAGTATGCAGGATAGCAATGTCATGGCAGCAAACTCAACTGTTAATGAGTATTTTAGATAAATTACAACAAAAACAGCTGCTGTAATGATTTCTACTATGGGATTCACGGCGGATACTTTCTCCCCACAGTAGCGGCATTTGCCTCTCAAAAATACAAAACTGAATACAGGCACAAGATCCAGTGGCCTAAGTGTTGTCCCACAACTGGTACAACGGGATGGGGGGCTTATAATAGACTGCTTTTGTGGTATGCGAGAAATACATACATTAAGAAAACAGCCTATTACAAGCCCGAATATTATTATGTAAATTATGATTAATGTTTGCATTTTGATTAAGGATTCATATTAATCCAATCTGCTGTAGGACTTGGTGTTGCAGTGGCAGCAGTGACTTCACCTGTTTTGGGATTAATATAAAACTTCTTGTTACTATCGTGAGGTTTCGGAATAGATGCCAGTGCATCTCCTATTTTATTCTTTACGCCTGTAAAATCAGACGGAACCGATGCATTTGAATCGCCAGCCATACCTACTAAATATGCATTTTGAATTGCCTTTAAGTTAGCTGCATCCGCACTATTTCTTGCCTTTTGCACTTGATTTAATACCATAGGTGTTGCTACCGCAGCCAGTATACCCAGAATTGCTACAACCACAATCAACTCTGTAAGGGTATAACCCTTTTGATTCTTCTTTACTTTCTTAATAAACTTGAACATCAGAACTCCCCCTTATTAGTTATATATATATTTATTTTATTGGCCCACACCCTGATACATGCTGAATATGGGCAATATCATTGCTACAACAATAAAGCCTATTATAACCGCAAGTACCATCATCAGAATTGGTTCCATCATAGCAACCAGTTTGCTTATAGATGTCTCCACTTCCTCATCATAGAAATCCGCCACCTTTTCCATGATGGAATCAAGAGAACCTGCTTCTTCTCCAACACTGATCATATGAGTTACCATCAGCGGAAAAATTCCCATTTTCTCAAGAGGTGCTGCCAAATTTGAACCCATTTTAATACTTTCCTTAACCTTTATAAGACCTCTGGAAACAATCTGGTTGTTTACTACACCGTCTACAACCTCAAGGGCATGAATCAGAGAAACACCTGATTTTAACAAAGTACTCAAGGTTCTTGTAAAACGTGAGGCCAAAATCTTCTGAACATTTACACCAACCATTGGCAGTTTAAAAATAAAACTGTCAATTAAAAATTTACCGTATTCCGTACGTTTAAACCTTCTAAATCCAAACACCACAGCTGCTATAAAAAGAGCAAATCCTATCAAAAATAAAGGATTGGTAAAAAGTCCACTTATATATAATATTATTCTGGTTGGCATTGGAAGTGACCCTCCAACACTGTTAACCATACTTACAAATTTAGGTACTATGAAGACAATCATAAATGTAACCATTACTAAGGCAATACACCCTATAACCGCAGGATACATCATAGCAGTTGAAACTTTTGACTTAACTTTGGTGTCTTTTTCAAACTGTATTGATAGTCTCTCCAGAACTAGTTCAAGGGTTCCGCTTACCTCACCCACTTCTACCATGCTGACCATTAGAACCGGAAAAACTTTAGAAAGTGATTTCATTGATTCGGAAAGTGTTTTTCCCTTCTGTACATCATCATAAAGTTGTGACATTGCATCACGCAGGGTAGGATTCTGTGTTTGGCTACGCAACAAATCAAGACATCCGATAACAGAAACTCCCGCATTTAGCATAGTATGAAATTGCCGACACAAAATTGACAGGTCTTTAACCTTTACATTTTTATGTACTTTAAACTCAAATTCCTTACCGTGTCCGGTATTTTCATACACTGCCATAGGAAAATACCCTTTGTCTTTGACAAAAGCTATTGCCATGTTGACGTCGGATGCTTCCACATTGCCGGATACTGTTTCACCTGACTTGGTTTTAGCATTATAAATATAATTAGCCAACAAAAATCACCTAAAAAGTATATTATTTAAAAATATATTATTGTGAACCACAAATGTATTGATATGGAAATGTTTATATATTTAATATATCATAACCTAATTAATAGTCAATAAATATTACTCGATTTATCCCATATATCTGATAATATTATCCGGATCCATGGCATAAGTCATTGCATCCTCTTGGCTTATAATTCCTCTTTTATATAGGCTTGCCAAACTTAAGTCCATTGCTTGCATACCGTATTTTGCACCTGTCTGAATCTGGGAATTAATCTGATATGTTTTCCCCTCACGTATTAAATTCCTTATAGCAGGAGTAGCTACCATAATTTCAATAGCCGGAACTCTTCCAGGCTTATCTTTTCTCGGAAGAAGCTGTTGGGAAATAACTGACTGAATGACAGTAGAAAGCTGAACCTTTATCTGCTGCTGCTGATAAGGAGGAAATACATCTATTATTCTGTCAATTGTATTAGCAGCTCCAATAGTGTGTAACGTAGACAAAACTAAGTGTCCTGTCTCTGCCGCAGTAACAGCTATAGCTATGGTTTCAGTATCTCGCATCTCTCCTACTAGAATTACATCAGGATCTTCTCTTAATGCAGCTCTAAGTGCAGCAGCATAGGATTGTGAATCATTCCCTATTTCCCTCTGATTTACAATGGATTTATTGTGTTTGTGAAGATACTCTATAGGGTCTTCCAATGTAAGTATATGGCAGTCTCTATTTTTATTTATCAAATCAATAATTAAAGCTAAAGTAGTTGACTTTCCACTTCCGGTGGGGCCGGTAACTAAAATCATTCCCTTAGTTTTCTTGCTCATGTCCGTAACAATATTAGGTAGGCCAAGTTCCTCGATAGAAGGAATAAGCAAGTTTACCATTCTGATGGCGGCACAGCAGGTACCCCTTTGTTTGTAAACATTAACTCTGAATCTTCCCATACCTTTAAGTGAAAAAGAAAGATCCAGTTCACCAATCTCCTGATATTTTCTCCACTGTTCTTCGTTGAGCATACTTCTGACGAAAGCTTCAGTATCTGAGGGCATGAGCTTTTCTTCACCTATGGTAGAAAGTCTTCCGTTTTTTCTGATAGTTGGAGGAACCCCCACTGTTAAATGTAAATCTGAAGCACCAAATTCTAAAGTCTTTTTTAGCAAATCCTCTAATGAAAGCATAATAAATTCCAAAGCCTTTCTTATCAAAACAATATCAAATTATTAATTATCTTATCTATAAATTTAATCATTTGAATATGCAATACGGATTAATTCATCAATAGTTGTGTATCCTGCCAGCACTTTTTTCGCTAAATTATCTCTTAGTGTAACCATTCCATTTTGTATGGAATAATTCCTGAATTCTTCTTCCGAGCATTTTTTATTAATCAATTCTTTGTGCTTCTTTGTAATTGATATCAACTCATAAACTCCATGTCGTCCTCTGTACCCGGTATGATTGCACATGGGACAACCTCTCCCCTTGTATAAAACAGTCTCTTTATCTGTGATACCCAATACTCTCTTCTCATCCTCATTTGCTAAATATTCTATTTTACAATTATTGCAAATTTTTTTGTATAATCGCTGAGCAATAACACCTACAATAGACGATGAAACCATATAAGGTTCGATTCCCATGTCTATAAGCCTTAAAACCGAGCTTGGTGCATCGTTTGTATGAAGTGTACTAAGCACCAGATGTCCGGTTATTGCTGCTCTGACAGCTATTTCCGCAGTTTCTCTGTCACGTATTTCACCAATCATTATTACATCAGGATCCTGTCTTAATATAGACCTGAGTCCTGCCGCAAAAGTCATACCTGTTTTTGTATTAACCTGAACATGATTTACTCCATCAATAACACACTCTACAGGGTCCTCAACTGTTACGATATTGATGTCAGGGCTGTTGATTTCACTTATTGCACTGTAAAGAGTAGTAGTCTTTCCACTTCCTGTGGGCCCCGTTACCAAAATAATACCGTGGGGGTTGAGAAGCATTTTGTGAAACTGCTTCTCCTCTAGTTCATTAAACCCTAGTTGACTTCTACTCAAAACAAATGCCTTTTTATCTGCAATTCTTATAACAATTTTTTCCCCAAAAATTGTTGGAAGAATTGAAACTCTAAGATCATATTCCTTTCCGTCAACCTCTATACTTATCCTACCGTCCTGTGGCAGCCTTTTCTCCGCAATATTCATACCACCAATTATCTTTATACGTGCAGAAATTGCAGGCATTATGTCAATTTCTGGCCTCATAATTTCACAAAGCTGACCATCTGTTCTAAATCTGATTTTTATGTATTCTTCAAAAGGCTCTATATGTATATCACTGGCTCTGTTTCTCACAGCTTGCTCTATAATTGAATTAATAACCTTAACGGCAGGTGCGTTATTAATTTCTTCAATTTGCTCTTCTGATGTATCTGAATTTATCTTTATTGTAGAGACTTGTTCTTTTTTAAATTCCTCAACAGCCTTCATAGCTTTTTGTGCACTGTAATATTTATCTATTGCTTTGGAAATATCATCTAGACTTGCAATAACAGGCTGTATCTCCATACCTGAATAAATGTTTAAGTCATCAATCGCAAAAACATTCAAAGGATCACTCATTGCAACAGTCAAAATTCCTTTTTCCTTTTTAATAGGAATAAGACCATACCTCTTAGCAATACTCTCAGGTATTGCTAAATAAGCTGATTTATCAATATTATATTTTTCAAGTTTAACATGTGGAATACCAAGCTGAAATTCAAGAACTTGAATTATGTCATCTTCAGTAACATAACCTAATTTTGTTAATATAGAACCCAGTTTCTCACCGGTTTTTTTCTGCACTTCAATAGCGGATTCAAGCTGATTTGGTGTTACCATTTCAACTTCCAACAATAAATCTCCAAGCCGCTTTCGTGTCTTGTTGAGCATTAGCAATCACATCCAAATAAAGTTTAAAACTTCTACTATCTATTTATGTATATTTTTCTGGTATAATGTATATATTCCATATTGTTACTTAAAATCCTTTTATTTTATCAAAAATTATATATTTCCCAAAAAAAATTAATAGATATTATTTAAACATGCTCTTAGTTGTTAGCTTCACTATATTAATAAAAATTAATCGACCATTAACAACCAATATTAAAAAATTTATAAAAAAAAGACCCTAAAAGAATCTGTTGATGAAATTTTTTCATAAAAAAAATAGACCCTAAAGGATCTATTTTTTGGCTCCTCAAGTAGGACTTGAACCTACGACCCTGCGGTTAACAGCCGCATGCTCTACCGACTGAGCTATTGAGGAATATAAATCTGGCAGAGACCTACTTTCCCGGGCCGTCTCCAGCCAAGTATTATCGGCACTGAGATGCTTAACTGCCGTGTTCGGTATGGGAACGGGTGTGTCCATCTCGTCATTTCCACCAGAAAATTCACAGATTTTAATATGCGTCGCACTACTTCGTTACCTTCCTAGCTCCGGTACTCATTTATCCACATAAACTCCGTTCCTCGCTTCGCCGGTGCCTTGTATTGCTTGCATCTGAAAATCTGATTCTGACTTATTAATTTTTGCTCAGGTACTTTGTACCTTCAGAACTGACTAATGTTATTCTTCTAAGAAGATGTGAAGCTCTCTCATTGTCTAGTTTTAAGACCTTCTACTTTTTTGATACCTGTTTCTTTTGGGTCAAACCCTCGACCTATTAGTATCAGTCAGCTTAACACATTACTATGCTTACACTCCTGACCTATCAACCATGTAGTCTACATGGGGTCTTACCTATTGCTAGTGGGATATCTCATCTTGAGGTGGGTTTCACGCTTAGATGCCTTCAGCGTTTATCCCTGCCGAACTTGGCTACCCAGCTGTGCCATTGGTATGACAACTGGTGCACTAGAGGTTCGTCCATCCCGGTCCTCTCGTACTAAGGACAGATCCTCTCAAATATCCTGCGCCCGCGACAGATAGGGACCGAACTGTCTCACGACGTTCTGAACCCAGCTCGCGTACCGCTTTAATTGGCGAACAGCCAAACCCTTGGAACCTGCTACAGCTCCAGGATGCGATGAGCCGACATCGAGGTGCCAAACCTCCCCGTCGATGTGGACTCTTGGGGGAGATAAGCCTGTTATCCCCAGGGTAGCTTTTATCCGTTGAGCGATGGCAATTCCACTTTCATACCACCGGATCACTAAGCCCTACTTTCGTACCTGCTCGAGGTGTCTCTCTCGCAGTCAGGCTACCTTATGCCTTTGCACTCGCTGTGCGATTTCCAACCGCACTGAGGTAACCTTTGGACGCCTCCGTTACTCTTTGGGAGGCGACCGCCCCAGTCAAACTGCCCACCTGACAGTGTCCCTAGACCAGCTTATGGTCTCAGGTTAGAGTTCCAGTACTTTTAGAGTGGTATCCCAACGTCGACTCCATGATGGCTGGCGCCACCACTTCTCAGTCTCCCACCTATCCTGTACAAAAAATACCGAAACCCAATATCAAGCTACAGTGAAGCTCCATGGGGTCTTTCCGTCTAGTCGCGGGTAACTTGCATCTTCACAAGTACTACAATTTCGCCGGGTACGTTGTTGAGACAGTGCCCAAGTCATTACGCCATTCGTGCGGGTCAGAACTTACCTGACAAGGAATTTCGCTACCTTAGGACCGTTATAGTTACGGCCGCCGTTTACTGGGGCTTAAGTTCATGCCTTCGGGTTTCCCCTAAGCAATTCCCGTAACCTTCCAGCACCGGGCAGGCGTCAGCCCCTATACTTCATCTTTCGATTTAGCAGAGACCTGTGTTTTTGATAAACAGTTGCTTGGGCCTATTCTCTGCGGCCTCAATCTCTTGAGGCACCCCTTTTCGCTAACTTACGGGGTCAATTTGCCGAGTTCCTTAACAACGCTTCTCCCGCTCGTCTTAGGATTCTCTCCTCACCTACCTGTGTCGGTTTGCGGTACTGGTACCTTTAATCTGGATAGTGGTTTTTCTCGTCAGTGTGGAATCTGTCACTTCGGTACTTGTTTTCCCTCCGCATCACGTCTTCGAAACATCCGGCGGATTTGCCTACCGGACTATCTACCCCGCTTGCACGATCTTTTCCAGCTGATCGCTTGACTTATCCTCCTGCGTCACCACCTCTCTCATAACGATTAACGGTAGTACAGGAATTTCAACCTGTTGTCCATCACCTACGCCTTTCGGCCTCAGCTTAGGTCCAGACTTACCCTGGGCGGACGAACCTTCCCCAGGAAACCTTAGGCTTTCGACGGTAAAGATTCTCACTTTACTCTCGCTACTTATTCCGGCATTCTCACTACTGTCTCGTCCACAAGTCCTTTCGATCTTGCTTCAACCTACTACAGTAAGCTCCCCTACCACCCTCGTACATCCAATACTACTGCTAACGGTACAAGTTTAGCTGTATGTAATTTGACGAAATGTTTTGATTTATTTTTCATTTGTTACATTTCGTGAAATTACCTCTTCGCTTCTTATTTCATTTAGCAATACTATTGGATGTACGCTGATCCATAGCTTCGGTACACAGTTTAGCCCCGGTAATTTTCGGCGCAGGCTCACTCGACTAGTGAGCTATTACGCACTCTTTGAATGAGTGGCTGCTTCTAAGCCAACATCCTAGTTGTCTTAGCAAACCCACATCCTTTTCCACTTAACTGTGATTTTGGGACCTTAGCTGATGGTCTGGGCTGTTTCCCTTTTGACCATGGGACTTATCTCTCATAGTCTGACTCCCAAGTAACATCATTACGGCATTCGGAGTTTGATAGGGTTCGGTAACCCGGTAAGGCCCCTAGCCCATTCAGTGCTCTACCTCCGTTTGATTTTCCCTTGAGGCTAGCCCTAAAGCTATTTCGGGGAGAACCAGCTATCTCCGAGTTCGATTGGAATTTCTCCGCCACCCACAGCTCATCCCAGACCTTTTCAACGGTCATGTGGTTCGGTCCTCCACGAGATTTTACTCCCGCTTCAACCTGTCCATGGGTAGGTCACCCGGTTTCGGGTCTATAGCATGCAACTTCTCGCGCTTTTAACACTCGGTTTCCCTTCGGCTCCGTACCTTCTAGTACTTAACCTTGCTGCATACAATAACTCGCCGGACCGTTCTACAAAAAGTACGCTGTCGAGCTTTAACGCTCTTCAACTGCTTGTAAACATAGAGTTTCAGGTTCTCTTTCACTCCCCTCCCGGGGTTCTTTTCACCTTTCCCTCACGGTACTGCTTCACTATCGGTCACCAGTTAGTATTTAGCCTTGGATGGTGGTCCACCCTGCTTCCCACGAGGTTTCACGTGCCTCGTGGTACTCTGGATTCTAGCCTGCCTCTCAACATTTCGCTTACGGGACTTTTACCCTCTATGGTCTCAGCTTTCCAGCTGCTCATTCTGCTATATCTCAAGGATCATTATGCTAGTCCTCAACCCCAAAAGATATTGCTATCTTTTGGTTTGGGCTCTTCCGCTTTCGCTCGCCACTACTTACGGAATCTCTTTTGATTTCTTTTCCTGTTGGTACTTAGATGTTTCAGTTCCCAACGTCTGCCCTCGTAACACTATGGATTCATGTTACGATGACCGAGTGCTTAACTCGGCCGGGTTTCCCCATTCGGATATCTACGGGTCAATGGCTATTTGCGCCTCTCCGTAGCTTTTCGCAGCTTGTCACGTCCTTCTTCGCCTTCTGGTGCCAAGGCATTCACCCTATGCTCTTAGTA